>JBKBLE010000004.1:0-118617 GCA_046296655.1 Cloacibacterium sp.
TCCACCAACATTGGGCGGAATAATTCTGGCTGCTTTTTTGGATTTTTCCCCAACATATTTGCAAGGTTTTAATGCTCCAAGATACAAAATCCTGCAAAGAAAAACAAGAAAAATTACAATTAATTTACTGATTGTCTGCCTGTTGATGCTATTTTAAGGAGCGACTATGTAATCAGTGTAGAAAAAGGCGAAAACACCTTCAACAAAATCATATATCTAAAATAAATTTTAGGGTTAATTTTCACATCACATCAAAAAAAGTCTCATGAAATTGAGACTTTTTGTTTTTTTTAAAGAACTTAAAATTTTAGAGAATTACTATTCTTATTCTGGAGTAACTAATTCATTTACTTTTTTTTCTTGCTGAGCTTTTTCTTTTTCTGCATTTTTAGCAGCGTTTTGTTCAGCCAATTTTTTCTCTAGCTCTGATTTCTTTTTTTGTTCTATTTTTATCTTTTCCTCTGCCAATTTCTGTTCGGGAGTATTAGTGGTGTCTTGTTTTAAAACAGGTGCTTTTTTAGCATCTTCAATAGCAGAATTCACCGCCGAAAAAGAAGTTTGCCCCACTACAGAATCTACCAAAGTGGTATCAATAGGAGAATTGTCTTCTGCATAAAATTGCTCTTCTTCTTTGTTATTTTTCCAACAAGAAAGTAACATAAAACTGGTCAATAAAAAGGCTATTTTCTTCATTTTTTTAATCCTTTAAACTAAATTTCACTAAAACGGGGTAATGGTCTGACAGTTTTTGACTTCGGTCTACTTGGTAATGGATAGATTTCAAATTCTCCGAAGAAAATACATAATCTATTCTGATAGGAATTTTATAGTCATGAAAACTTGTAGCAAGGCCAGTTCCAGATTCTAAAAAACAGTCTTTCAAAACTCCTGAAATAGTATAATACTCATACGAATTAGGAACCGAGTTAAAATCACCAGCCAAAATAACAGGATAAGGAGATTTCTCTATAAAATTTTTCAAAATTTGTACTTGCTCTTCGTGTTTTTTGAAAACCGGCATAAATCTACGCACTAGACTTTTGGCTTTTGCTCCGTTCTCCTCTAAATCATCTGTAGGTTTTACCATAGATTTATGCAACTGAAATGGCTCTAAATAAACATTTACAAAGCGTATTCTTTTTCCTTTTATTATTACATCTGCGTATACAGATTTCCCTTTATCTATTAGTGGAATGGTATCTTGTTCTACAATTTGATATTTAGAAAAAAAACTAATTCCTCTATTATGAAGTGAATATTTCATTTCCTCAAAATCAGAATTTCCTAACCCTGAATAACCTGATTCTTGTAAAAATATTACATCAGCATTAAAAGATTTAATATAATTTTTTACTTCTTCTAAACCATAATCATTATACTTATTATTAAAGGTAAGAACTTTAAAATCAGCCTTCTCACTTTTTGGCTCAGAATAATTAATCCATCTTCTAACAGGTGTTAAAAACAATGTGGAAATCAGCAAAAAAACAAAGGCTCTTTTACGCCAAGAAAAAATCCAAAAAAAACAGAGTAACAGATTGGCCATCATTAAAAAAGGAAATGCCAATGATAATAAATTGAGAAAAGGAAATACTTTTGGTGGGATATAAGCATTAAGCATTGTTGCTCCTAAAAGCAACACAATTACTAAATGAATAACCGTAAAAATAATCCTGAAAATCCCCACTGATTAATTAATTCTATATCTTTTTCTACCCCAAATTTTTATCAAAATATACCCGACTATCGCTCCTCCAATATGTGCAAAATGGGCAATATTCCCTCCACTTCCAGAAAAACCTAAATATAGAGAAACTATAATAGAAATTGGAAATAAAACCTTTGCTTTAATCGGAAACGGAATAAACATAATGAACATTTCCGCATTAGGATAGAGCAAAGAAAACGCCGCAATTACTCCGAAAATAGCTCCAGAAGCTCCAACCATAGGTGTAGAAAGTATGTTTACGATATTCTGTGCATTTCCTTCTAATCTTACTGGAAATTTTTCGAAATCACCCTTTAAAATATCCGAAAATTGTAAACTTTCTACAATAAGTGGTTGAGCATCTTGGTATAACTGGTAATATTCCCAAAGATTAAACAATGCAAAAGCACCTAAACCAGAAAGAAAATATAAAATAACAAATTTCTTTTCTCCTAAAAATCTCTCTAAAACTGGCCCGAAACTCGCAAAAGTGAGCATATTAAAAGCAATGTGCATAAAACCTCCGTGCATAAACATGTGTGTGATGATTTGCCATGATTTAAAATAAGGAGATGTAGGGAAAAAAGCCGCTAAATATTGATAAGATTGCGGAATAAGCATCGCTAGAATGAAAACAATCACATTCAGGATGATAATGTTTTTGGTGATAGGTGTTATATTTTGAAACATATTGTTTTGGTGTGTCAAAATTTATTTTTTAATTCTTCTGTAGGTACTTCCACAAAGGTTCTGTTTCCGTTTGGTGTAAACTCTGGGAAACCAAGCTTAATGAAATCCTTCAAAATTTGTTCCACTTCAGCTTTATACAGAAAATCAAACTTAGATTTCGCATTGGTTCTAATCCACTGATTGTTATAATTTTCTAAAAATTCTTCTTCGGTTTTGTATTCTAAAATTTCGAAGAGATTTTCTAAAAATTTGATTACTTGAGATTCTTTCACATCTTCAGGCACTGCATTTATTCTCAACACATTATCTTCTGCAAGAACTATATCAAAACCTAAATCCGGCAAGTATTTTTTAATCGAACGAAATTTATTTTTCTCAATTTCATTTAAATGATATTCTAAAGAGAACAGCAAACTTTGGCTTTTCTTACTTTTAGAAACATTTTTACGGTTTTCGGCTAAGACAATTTCGTGAATTCTTCCCAAATCGAGCATCAAAGTTCTGTGGCCTTTGTTAAAAAGCCAATAACCATTGGGTAATCTAAGCAAATCTTCTTCTAAATCCTCGTCTTCATCATCAAAAAGGTTAATTTTAGATGGCAAAGCTGATGATTCTTGTTGATACATTTCGGTAAGATTTACCATCGCTGTATCATTAATTTTAGAAGGAATTTGGTCTTTAAACGGATTAAAATTTCTATCGATATGAATTCCAGGAGCGTGATAACTTTTCGCAGCATCTACTTTTGGCGGAAAAAATGAATCCATTTGTTCATTTCGCTCAAAATCTAGACTTGGCGCTACATTATAAATTCCCAAAGATTTCTTAATCGTAGAACGAATCAGTGCAAAAATAAGGTTCTCATCTTCGAATTTTACCTCTGTTTTTTGCGGATGTATGTTGACATCTATTTTTTCTGGGTCAAGTTCCAAATACAAGAAAAAACTCGGGCTGTAATTGCTTTGCAACAGTCCTTCAAAAGCTTCCTGAACCGCTCTATTTAAGTACGGACTTCTAAAATATCTTCCGTTGACAAAGAAAAACTGTTCGCCTCTAGACTTTTTTGCCGCTTCTGGTTTTCCCACGAAACCATTGAGTTTTACCCAACCTAAATCTTCTTTGATAGGAACCAAAAGTGGGTGCAATTTTCTACCGAAAATATCTACAATTCTCTGCATTTGGCTTCCTTTTCTGAGGTTAAAAATCACCTCATCATTATGATAAAGTGAAAATTCTAAATTTTCGTGAGCCAAAGCTACTCTTTGAAATTCATCTATGATATGTCTGAATTCTATATTGTTGGATTTCAGAAATTTTCTACGCGCTGGAACATTAAAAAACAGATTTTTCACCGAAATAACAGCGCCTTCCGTAGTTTGTGCAGGTTCCTGAAATTGTAATTCTCCACCTTCTATGTAGATAACGGTTCCTATCTCTGCATCTTGTTTTTTGGTTTTGAGTTCTACCTGAGCTACCGCAGCAATAGAAGCCAATGCTTCACCACGAAAACCTTTGGTAGCGATATGAAAAATATCTTCTGTAGTTCTAATTTTAGAGGTAGCGTGTCTTTCGAACGCCATTCTCGCATCGGTTTCAGACATTCCGCTTCCGTTATCTGCTACTTTTATGAGATTTCTGCCCGCTTCTTCTACAATCAGTTCTATTTTAGTAGCACCAGCATCTATGGCGTTTTCTAGCAATTCCTTAACAACAGAAGCAGGTCTCTGCACTACTTCTCCTGCAGCAATCTGATTGGCAACATGATCTGGTAAAAGTTGAATAATATCTGACATTTCTATAATTGAAAATCCAAAAATAGTGTTTAATTTCTAAAAAATAAAGCTTATTGGGAAAGGTTATGATTAATTTTTATTTGAATGTCCTTTTTAAAGCATAATTGCAATTTTGAAACAATTTTGAAGATTTATAAAAATTAAATATTATTGAAAATCAATCAGTTACTTTAGTCAAATTTTTCTAAACCATAAAATTTAGTGCTTTATGACACTAAACGGACATTCAAAAAACAAATCACTTAATAATGTTAACTTAATGTTAAGTTTCATAGTCTTTTCTATGCTCCTTAATTCTATGAGCATTATCATATTACAGCTCTCTCAAAACGCTCTGCATACTTATACAGGATTAGGAATTTTAGAATTTTTCAAGGATATTCCATAGCTTTAGTTTCTATTTTTTTGGTAGATTATATTAAAAAAAAGAGTTACTACCTTTCATTAGCATTTGCATTATTTATTTGTACCGTCTGCAGTTTTAGTATTCCCTTTTTAACTGAATTTTGGTTTTTAAAAATATGGTTCATTCTTATCGGAATTTCATTTTCTATTGGCAAAATCTGTGTTTTTAGCATCATCAAAAACACAACAAAAACTGAAAAAGAATTCTCTATCACCATGAGCCGAACAGAAGCTGCTTTTATGCTCGGAATTTTCATTGTAAACATGGAGTTTGCGCTTATTCTGTGCAGTGATTATCAAGAATTTTGGAGATTTGGTTTTTGGTTGGTAGGATTTATTTCGTTGTGGACAGGCATACAAATTATAAGACATCACCACACTCATAAAAATACTGAACCCATTCCCGTTAAAAAATCAAAAATCGACTTTAAAATATTACTGAACAAAAGTTCTTTACTATTTTTCGCTATTATATCACTCATTATTTTTGCAGAACAAATATTCAACTCGTGGCTTCCCACTTTTTATAAAAAATCCCTCAATTCTTCTTCTTTTTTTGCGCTACAATCTTCTGCATTACTGGCATTTTTCTCATTTTTAGGGAGAATAATCGCTTCTAAACTCATTCATAGGTTTAGCCCCATGAAAATCTTTTACACCAGCTTAATTTCTGGGATAATTCTCATCTGTTCAGCATTTTTTATAGGGCAAGAAAACGATTTAAAAATAAAGATATTAATGTTTATTTTTCCACTGATTGGCTTTTTTATTGCGCCACTTTACCCTATGCTAAACTCTAAGTTCCTAGGCAACTACCCAGAGAAGAAAATAAGCAGAATGGTTTCCTTCTTCATTTTGTTCACTTCTTTAGGCGGTTCTATAGGCTCAATAAGCACTGCGTATATTTTTCAAAAAAATTTAGCAAATTATTACTTGTTATTTGCTTCAATTCCCTTAATTTTGATACTGATACTTACTTCTTTATTTTCCATCAAAGAAAGAATGTCTATAAATAAAAATGATCATGAAACTTGACGACTCTAAAAATAAGATGACCCTACAAGAATTGATTGATACCAAAAACTTTATTAATCAATTATCTGTAGACTGTGCAATCTTTGGCTTTCACGACAATTCTTTAAAAATTTTATTGCTTAAATATCACGAACTCAATCTTTGGGCGATTCCTGGAGGTTTCATCTTCGAAGATGAACATCTAGACGATGCTGCACACAGAGTTTTATATGAAAGAACTCATTTAGAAAACGTGTATTTGCAACAATTCTACGCATTCGGTGGAATAGACAGAACCGAAAAAAACAATCCGCACCGTCAATTATTAGCTAACAAAGGAATAGAAATAGATAAAGACCACTGGATTAATAAGCGATTCGTTACCATAGGTTATTATGCATTGATAGACTACACCTTATCTCATACCTTCCCAGATGCGTTCAATGAAACTTGCGCTTGGTTTGATGTACATGATTTACCAGAGATGGCTTTTGACCATAAAGAAATCATCGAAAAAGGTTTAGAACATCTTAGAAAAACGCTAGATTATGACATTGTAGGAAGCAACCTACTGCCAGAAAAATTCACCATGAAAGATTTGCAAAATCTGTATGAAGCCATCTTGGGAGAAAAATTCAGAAGAAACAACTTTCAGCGTAAAATGCTCAGCTTAAATATTTTAGACAGACACGAAAAACTTTTTAGCGGTTCTGCAAATAAGGCACCTTATCTTTATTCTTTTAAGAAAAAATAAATTTTCTAAAATATTATAAAACAAAAAAGCCTTCTCTTTTGAGAAAGCTTCTTAATGTACCCCAGACGGGACTTGAACCCGTACGTCCTTGCGGACACAGGATTTTAAGTCCTGCGTGTCTACCAGTTCCACCACCAGGGCAAAATGGAGAGCGAAAAACGGGATTCGAACCCGCGACCCCAACCTTGGCAAGGTTGTGCTCTACCAGCTGAGCTATTTTCGCATTTCTATTTCGTGTGCGGATGAAGGGACTCGAACCCCCACGCCTCACGGCACCAGATCCTAAGTCTGGCGTGGCTACCAATTACACCACATCCGCTAGTATTTAAAGAACTTTGTTCGTTTTTTGTGAGTGCAAATATAGAAACTTTTTCCTAATGTTCACAACTTTTTTTTGAAAAATTTTTTTTTTGAAAAAAAAACTTAGAAATTAGATTTTTGTTTCTCTTTTTATTACTTTTACAACTTTAAGATTAATAGATATGGAATTACAAGGAACGGTTAAGAAAATATTTGATACCCAGACATTTGCAAGTGGTTTTCAAAAAAGAGAAATAGTTTTATTGACTCAGGAACAATATCCTCAGCCTATTTCAATAGAATTTTTATCAGATAAAATTAATTTATTAGATAATGTTTCTGAAGGCGAAACTGTAAAAGTAGGAATCAATATTAGAGGTAGAGAGTGGACTAACCCACAAGGTGAAGTAAAATATTTCAACTCTATTACGGCTTGGAGATTAGAAAAAGTAGCTGATAACGGTGCTCAACCTACTTATGCTGCTCCATCTGCAGCGGCTACTCCAGCTACAACAAACGAAAATCCTTTCGCAGACGATGACGATGACGATTTACCTTTCTAAAATAATAGAAATTTTATACATTTGAAATCCTGCTTTAATAAGTGGGATTTCGTTTTTAAAATAAGATATGTTTCTACTAGATTCCGAAGAAATTGCTTTTCCAGACCCTGCTTTGTATGATTTTGAAGGAGGATTATTGGCAATGGGCGGAGATTTATCTCCAGAAAGAATCTGGTTTGCTTATCAGAACGGGATTTTCCCGTGGTTTAACCCTGAAGATGATATTTTGTGGTGGTGTCCTGATCCTAGATTCGTATTATTTCCTGAAGATTTGAAAATTTCTAAATCCATGAAGAAAATTCTGCGAGAAGGAAAATTTTCTTTTACCGAAAATAAATGTTTCGAAGAAGTGATGAAAAATTGCCAAGCCGCAGAAAGAAAAGGACAAGACGGAACATGGATTACCGATGAGATGATAAAATCTTATAGCACTCTGCACCGTTATGGGAAAGCCAAAAGCGTAGAAGTTTGGGAAAATGATGAATTAGTCGGTGGTTTATATGGTGTAGATTTAGGACACATCTTCTGTGGCGAAAGCATGTTCGCCAAAGTGAGCAATGCAAGTAAAGCGGGTTTTATTTATTTTGTAGAAAAATATAAAAATATTTATCAGCTGATTGATTGCCAAATTTACACTGAACATTTAGCTTCTTTAGGTGCTAAAGAAATTCCTAAAAGAAAGTTTCTGAAAATTTTAAAACAAAATTTCTCAGACGAGAACGTAAAATGATAAAGAAATTGCGCCCCGAGTTGAGCGGAGCTCTTTTTAAAATTTACAAATTTTAAAAAAGCGAGAGCACAATCAAGAAAAAAGCGAATGCTTTTGCCGAAGATTGCCTACGAAGTAGAGAGGAAATTGGCGCCCAAAAAATTAAAAAACATGAACCCTGAAAAAGAAAAATGGATTTTATTGGTATTGCTCTCTCTGATTTGGGGCTCTTCATTTATTTTGATAAAAAAATCGCTAGAACATTTTAATCCGTATCAAGTAGGAGCGCTAAGAGTTCTTATTTCTGGGGTTTTACTCTCGCCGATTGCTTTGTTAAACATCAAAAAATTTCCTAAATCACATTTAAAATGGTTGATTATAGCAGCATTATGTGGAAATTTTATTCCCATGTTCTTATTCCCAATTGCGGAAACCAAAGTCAGCAGCAGTATTGCAGGAATTATCAATTCTACGATGCCACTTTTCGTTATTTTGGTAGGTGCAGCATTTTGGAAAACCAAAACCACTCCTCGACAAATTTTGGGAATTGTCATCAGTTTTTTTGGCGTGATTTTATTGATGAATTCGGGACATGACAATAATACAGAACACTTATTTTACATAGGATTATTACTTTTTGCAGCTTTCTTGTACGCTGTAAGCGTGACTACAGTTGGCGCAAAACTCACGCATATTCCTGCGAAACTCTTGTCCTCATTTGTATTTTTCTACGTCTTGTTTTTACCGTCTTTATTGGCTTTATATTTCTCAAATTTCTTTCACGAGTTTTCTTTTACTAGAGAAAACATGATAGGATTGGGATTTGTAGCGACTTTATCCATCTTCGGAACTGGACTAGCCATGATGTTACAATATAGATTAATGAGCGTTTCTAATCCGCTATTTGCGTCTACCGTAACTTTATTAATGCCAATTGTAGCGGTAGCTTGGGGAATCATAGACGGAGAAAGTTTTACTTTTTTACAAGGAATAGGCGGTGCAATTATTCTGGGAGGATTAATTTTTCTAAGAAAGAAAAAAGCTAGCATTTTTACATAAAAAAACTGCATAACCCCTTAGGAAGCAATGCAGTTTGAAATAAATCTAATAAAAAGTAAAAATGAAAGGCGATAAAGATAAAATTTTTTTTCAATAAAATTCAAAATTGTTTGAAAATTTTTTATGATTTCCGTCATTTAGCTGATTGATAAGAATTAATTACCTTTGCAACATGTTAATTTCTGAATACATATCCAAAGATTTTCCCGCTTTTGAAGTTGATTCATCAGCAGAAGAAGCATTAGAAATAGCCTCGGAATTTGGTTTCACCCATGTTTTTGTGCAAAGAAACAATCTTTTTTTGGGAGGAATCTGCAAAGAATTTTTGGAAGAAAATCCAGATAAAAATTTAGAAGAACTCCTTATTCACATCGAACGTTTTGCCATTTTAGAAGGCGGAACTGTATTAGATACTGTAAAATTATTCTATACTTTTAACGCTAATATTATTCCTATTATCAATAAAAATGAAGAATATTTAGGATACATTGCTTACGATGATGTTTTTAATGAACTGTCGAAATATCCTTTATTTTCTGAAAACGGAGCGGTTTTAACGGTAGAAACCAACTTAAAATCGTTTTCGATGACCGAAATTGCCAAAATTGTAGAAAGCAATAATTCTAAATTTTACGGAGCGTTCATCAGTCATGTAAATGATGATGTAATACAAGTTACCATGAAAATTAATCATGATAATTTAAGTTCTATTGACGAAACCTTCGACCGATTTGGTTATCACGTGGTTCATAAATTTTATAACGACGAAAAAGAAGAACTCATCAAAGACCGATATCAATATTTTCAAAAATATTTAGAATTTTAATGTATTTTTGAGTTTATAAAAAGATTTATTTTGAAAGCTGCCATTTATTCACAGAAAAAAGACTTAGATACATTTTTATACTTAAGTAAGTTTATATCAGAACTTAACAAAAGAGGTGTAAAAGCTATTATATATGAACAGCTCTTCAAAGATTTAGAATTTTCTAAAGAGTTTTCCACTTTTTCTAACTACGAAGATGTAAAACAAGAAAAAATAGATTTTTTCTTCAGTTTTGGTGGAGACGGAACTATCTTAAATGCCTTAAATTTTATCAAAGAATTAGAAATTCCCATCATCGGTGTAAACACGGGTAGATTAGGGTTTTTGGCAAGTTTTTCTAAAGAAGAAATCTTCAGTCACATAGACGAAATCATCACCAAAGAAATGAATTTGAGCAAAAGAAGCGTTTTGCACGTTACTTCTTCCGGCACTCCTATTGATTTTCCTTATGCACTAAATGATTTGAGCGTTTCTAGAAACGAAACCACTTCTATGATTACCATAGAAACGCATATTAATGAGCAGTTTCTCACCTATTATTGGGGAGATGGTTTAATTATTTCTACACCTACTGGTTCTACCGCATACTCACTGAGTTGTGGTGGCCCTATCATTTCGCCAGGAAACGGAATTCTTTCGCTTACGCCTATTGCGCCTCACAACCTTAACGTGAGACCAATTGTTTTAAGAGACGATATAGAAATTACTTTAAAAGTAGAAAGCAGAGTGCCACAATATTCTCTTTCTCTAGATTCTAGACTCTATCACATGAAAAATGATGATGTGATTACAGTAAAAAAAGCCGACTTCCAACTGATCTTAATGCACCCAAAAGACTTGAGCTTTTTCAAAACTTTAAGGCAGAAATTGCTGTGGGGGAAAGACAAAAGAAATTAGTATTAATAGTATAAAATTCACTAAATTTACATTTCGAAATTTACATTTAACAATCAATAATAAAACAATAGAAAAATGAGCAGAAAATTTCCGGCAGGTGTTGCCACAGGTTCATTAGTATCAGAAATTTTTGCACACGCAAAAGAAAATAATTACGCACTTCCTGCAGTAAACGTAGTAGGTTCTAGTAGCATAAACGCTACTATGGAAACAGCAGTTAAATTAAACGCTCCAGTAATTATTCAGTTTTCAAACGGAGGAGCTGCATTTAACGCAGGAAAAGGCCTTAGTACTGAAAATCAAAAATCTGCAATCCTAGGAGGAATTGCAGGAGCTAGACACATTCATACCCTTGCAGAAGCTTATGGAGCTACCGTAATTCTTCACACAGACCACTGTGCTAAGAAATTACTTCCTTGGATTGATGGATTATTAGACGCAAGTGAAGAGCATTACAAAGCATTTGGTAAGTCATTGTTCTCTTCTCACATGCTAGATTTATCAGAAGAACCAATTGAAGAAAATTTAGACATTTCTACTAAATATTTCGAAAGAATGGCTAAAATGGGCATGACTCTAGAAATAGAATTAGGAGTAACTGGTGGCGAAGAAGATGGTGTAGACAACTCAAATGTAGATTCTTCTAGATTGTACACTCAGCCAGAGGAAGTAGCTTACGCTTACGAAAGATTGAAAGCGATTTCTCCAGAATTTACCATCGCTGCAGCTTTTGGTAACGTTCACGGCGTTTACAAACCAGGAAACGTAAAATTAACTCCGAAAATCTTAGACAATTCTCAAAAATATGTACAAGAAAAATTCGGAACTTCTGAAAAACCAGTAAACTTCGTATTCCACGGTGGTTCTGGTTCTACATTAGAAGAAATTAGAGAAGCGATTTCTTATGGTGTGATTAAAATGAACATCGATACAGACCTTCAGTTTGCTTACACAGAAGGAATTAGAGATTACATGACTTCTAACATCGAGTATTTAAGAACTCAAATTGGTAATCCAGAAGGTGAAGAAAAACCAAACAAAAAATTCTATGACCCAAGAGTTTGGATTAGAAAAGGTGAAGAAACTTTCGTAAATAGATTGGTAAAAGCCTTCGAAGATTTAAATAACGTAAATACATTAGGCTAAAATCAAAGATTTCACTAAATTCGAAACCTTAATTTTAACCTTAAATAAATAACTATGGCTTTTGATTGGTTTAAAAGAAAGAAAAAAAATATTACCACAGGAACCGAAGAGAAAAAAGACGTTCCAAAAGGTCTTTGGCATCAAACTCCTTCTGGTAAGATTGTAGAACATGACGAGCTTAAGAGAAATAATTACGTTTCTCCAGAAGACGGTTTCCACGTGAGAATAGGAAGCGCAGAGTTCTACGATATACTTTTTGACGAAGGGAAATTCACAGAATTACATCCCGATGTAGAAAGTGTAGATATGCTTAAATTTAAAGATACAAAAGCATATACAGACCGATTAAAAGAAGTAAAATCTAAAACAAAACTTAAAGATTCCATCAGAAATGCAAGAGGAAACGTAAATGGTGTAGACATGGTGATTTCTTGTATGGATTTTGCGTTTATCGGGGGTTCTTTAGGTTCTGTAATGGGCGAAAAAATCAGAAGAGCTGTAGATTATTGTATAGAACATCAACTTCCTTACATGATTATCTGCCAATCTGGTGGTGCTAGAATGCAAGAAGCGGCTTATTCTTTGATGCAATTAGCAAAAGTACAGTCTAAGTTGGCTCAACTTTCTGACAAAAAATTGCCTTACATTGCTTATTTATGCGACCCAACTTTTGGTGGAATTACCGCATCTTTTGCAATGACTGCAGATGTAATCATGGCAGAACCTGGCGCTTTAATTGGTTTTGCAGGTCCTAGAGTAATTAGAGAAACCATCGGTAGAGATTTACCAGAAGGCTTCCAAACGTCTGAATTTCTTCAGGAAAAAGGATTTGTAGATTTTATTGTAAAAAGAACAGAAATTAAAGAAACGGTTTCTAAAACAGTGAAACTATTGATGAATAAATAGAATATTTATTCTCTGAGATAATTTTAAATCGTAAAACTTAATTGTTTTACGATTTTTGTTTGAAACATTTTCAAAAAAACACTTACTAATCCTTAGAAGAACCTCTTAAAATGACACCTAAACTTGTTTTTAACCTCTTAAAAAGCTTAAGTTTAAAAAACCTTTTGAAATTATTTCTTATTGGGTTTAGTCATCCTATTTTCTCAATTTTGACTTTTTTTGCAACCTATAAAACGTACAAAATTTCTGAAAAATTGTTCCCCAAAACACATGGTTTACACGGTGCAGGAAATGCTTTCAGACATGCCCTTTGGAACAGTTTAATCATGATGTATTGCTGCAAGGTTTCTTCCCCGAAAAAAGCGCTAATTTGGACTGAAAAAATCACGCAAATGCACGAAGATTTATTTCCCAATGAGCCTTTGCAGCGCAAAATGGATTTGCACAATAATAAAGTGGGACGTGATTATTTCATGCAATTATTGCCTACCATTCACAGACAGTTTTTTGAGACCAGTTTTTTTGTAGACCAACTGTTAGCATTAACTCAGCAAATTAAAACCGTAAAAAGTGAAGACGAAACTTTCGGTTTTGAATTGATTAGGATAGACGAAAAAAGAGAAACTTTAGCATAAGTTTCTCTTTTTATTTTATTGGGTTAAAGAATAAAAATTACATGAATTTTTCTCCTTTTTTAAAGTTTTTCAAGTCTAAAACATAGTCTTTAATCAACTGGTCATTGCTAATTGGGCAAATCAGGAGAGCTTTCTCTGTATCTACCACGATATAGTTTTCTAAACCGTCTATAATAGCTGCTTTATTATTATTTCTAAGTCTGATGATGTTTCCTTTAGAATTATAGGTAAGAACATGCTTAGATTTAACTGCATTATTGTTCTCATCTTTTTCAGCATTTTCGTAGACAGAAGTCCAAGTTCCTAAATCACTCCAACCTAAATCTGCGGGAATCACGTAAACGTTTTTCGCTTTTTCTAAAATTCCATTGTCTATAGAGATTTTTTCTACTTTAGGATAAATAGTTTCTATACAAACAGATTCCTTATCATTATTATATTCACAAGTGTCAAATTCATGCGTCATTTCTGGTAAAAACTCTTGAAACGCTTTATGAATAGATTTTACATTCCAAACAAAAATTCCTGCATTCCAAAGGAAATCTCCACTTTCTAAAAAAGCTTTAGCAATTTCTAAACTAGGTTTTTCGGTAAAAGTTTTTACTTTGAAAAATTCCTCCTCTTTTTTCTCAATAAATTGTATGTAACCATATCCTGTATCAGGACGTGTAGGTGTAATTCCTAGCGTAATAAGATAGTCATGCTTGCTCGCTAAATCAAAAGCTAATTCTACTTTTTCTAAAAAAGTTTTTTCCTTAATAATTAAATGATCAGCTGGCAAGACAATTATGTTAGCATCTGCATCTCTATCTGCAATTTTATTCACCATGTAGATGTTACACGCTGCTGTGTTTTTCATTACAGGTTCGCCTACAATATTTTCTAAAGGAATCTCCGGCAACTGATGATGAGATAATTCTACGTACTCTTGATTGGTGATTACGTATATATTTTCGGTAGGAACGATTTGCTTAATTCGGTCAAAAGTTTGCTGAATCATGGTTCTTCCTGTTCCTAAAATATCTTGAAACTGCTTCGGAAATTTCTGAGTAGACATTGGCCAAAATCTGCTGCCAATTCCACCTGCCATGATTACGCAATATTTAGTTTTACTCATCTTCAGACTTCAATTTTTTAACTTGAGCAAGATTTCTAAAATAATATTTCCTGCTGCTTTTAATATTTTTGCAAAGATAACGCTTTTTTGTTGTTTCTTCTATTACGAAAATCTCCTTCTTGTACTCGAACAACTCTCCTTTTTTTAGATTTTCTATAAAAGTTTGTTCATCATCTTCTTTTGGCACATGAAAATACTTCACTAAGTCTGGAGAAGCCATGAAATTAGCTTTTGGAGATTTAGAAAATTTCTGAATAATGGGACGTAAATCATCTGCATAAACGGTCAAACTTTCTAGCAACATTTCTCTAAAAGTCTGCTTCCATTCTGCACCATGAGGCAAAATTCTTCTGCCATATTTTTCAAAAGCAATCAGATGCGCCAACTCATGCGTAAGCACAAAGAAAAACAATTGTGGCTCTAGTGTTCCATTGACGGTAATCTGGTGAGATTTATCTGGCAATTTTCGGTAATCTCCCAGTTTGCTGTTTCTGTTTTTAGTAATTTTAAGATGACAAGGATAGCTCCCAAACCAAATTTTGAGATAAGGAAGCGCGTTCTCTGGCAAAAATTTTTCTAAAACGGAAACAGACATTTTAGTTACGAGTTACGAGATTCGAGTTCTGAGTTCTGAGTTCTGATTTACAGACTGCAAAAATACTAATTTTACAAACATTCAAACCTCGTATCTCACAACACGTAACACGTATTACAAAGAAAGCGGAATCCCTGCATAGAAATTCAACAGTTTCGTGCTGAAAATAAAATTGTATTTCGCTTGAGAAACAGAACCTTGCGCATTGATATAATTATTTCTTGCATTGTTCAAGTCATAAATGGTAGCTCTACCTGCTTCATAACTTTTCTCGGCAAATTCTAATGCTAACTTGGTCGATTTTTCGGCTTCTAAAGCGGCCAAATAGTTTTCATAATTAGCATTGGCATCAAAATAAGCACGCTGAACATTTTGCTGAACTTCTACTTTTTGTTGTTCTAAAGTGTTTTTAGCAATGCTTTCAGAAATTTTAGCCTGTTCTACTTGTAATTTGGTAATCCCTTTGTTAAAGATGGGAATGTTTGCAGAAATACCTATATTTTGTCCAAAATTGTCTTTGTATTGCTTAAAAAAACTGTCATACTCTACATCTATTTCCTGTCCTGTAGTTGGATTAAGTGTAGGCGAAACTTTATAGAAATAAAATGTGCTTAATCCTGCAAATGCTGAAACAGAAGGATAAAAGGCAGTTTTTGCGATTTCGGTTTGTTTCTGAGCAGAAAGAATTCTGGTTTCAGCAGCTTTTACTTGCGGTTGATTTTCGAAGGCTTTTTCTACAATATTTTCGGTAGAATTCAATGGTGCTTCCAAAGAACTTGGCAAAGGAACTTCTTGCACATCAAAATTCTGATAATCTTTTAGTTGCAATAACATCGCCAATGAAAAAAGAGAACGCTGAATGTCTATTTCAGCAGATTTTTGGCGCTGTTTTTCTCTTGCTAAACCTGCAGTTGCTTCTGCTTCTACCGTTTTTGGCGTGGTTCCTACTTCTGTAGTAATTTTCGCTCTGCTTAATACTTTTTCGGCATTTGCTACGGCTTCATCAGAGATTTTTTTTACTTCCTTATTCAGTAAAACTTGTAAATATTGTTGAGCAATTTGAAGTGAAATATCATTTTTTACACGTTCTGCATCTAACAAACTCGCTTCTAAATCATATTGAGATTTTTCGGCAGATTTCTTCAATCTTCCGTTATTGTACAACTGCATATTTACCCCTACTGAAGCGCTATTATTGAAATTATCATTTCTACCGATACTTCCTTGGAAACCTTGCGTAGTTCCAAAGCTCATATTATTGTTAAAACTACCCGAAACTGAAGGCAATTTATCTCTTTTAGAAATTTCTAGATTTTTAGCCTGAATATCTGCATTATATTGATTGCTAATAACTTGTAAATTATTTTTAACAGCATAATCTACACATTCTTGTAAACTCCATTTCTTCTGAGATAATCCTAAAGAAAATGCTGATAGCAATAAGAGTGAAAATATTTTTTTCATAGGATGAAAAGTTTCTTAATTAGACGAAGATTGGTGGTTTTTGTTACAAAAAAAGAAGCATTTCTGCTTCTCTTGTTCATTTATTTAGAAAAAACACTACCCAAAAAACAAATACGCCAATAAAATAGAAGTAATAATTCCCACTAAATCTGCCAACAACATCGCACCCACAGTATAACGAGTATTCTTAATTCCTACCGCTCCGAAATACACCGCAATCACGTAAAAAGTAGTATCTGAACTCCCTTGTAAAATCCCAGAAAGTCTCGCAGGAAAAGAATCTACCCCGAAAACATTCATCGTATCTACCATCATTCCTCTTGCTCCAGAACCAGAAAGTGGTTTGATTAAAGCCGTTGGTAAACCGTCAACAAATCGGGTGTCTAAATTGGCAATTTGGGCAAACCATTTCATTCCGTCAATAATGACATCAAAAACACCAGAAGTTCTCAAAAGAGAAATCGCAATCAGCATTCCTACCAAATACGGAATAATCTTTACGCAGACATTGAAGCCTTCTTTTGCACCATCAATAAACGCATCGAAAACATTTATTTTTTTGTAAACTGCTCCTGCAATTATGGCAAAGAAAATTAATAAAATCATTCCATTGCTGATAAGTTTACTTACATCATCTAATTCTTCTTTGCTCAATCTTACTAAAAACCAAACCAACAAGGCAATGAGTGCCGAAATTCCACCTATGAAAGCCAAAAGTGTAGGCTGAAAAAGATTTATTTTTTGTTTGATAGAAACAATAATCATCGCCGCCATCGTTGCACAGAAAGTCGCAATTAACGTGGGCAAGAAAATATCAGTTGGCGTTGCAGAATTCATAGAAGCTCTAATGGCAATAATAGAAACCGGAATCAGCGTTAATCCGCTTGCATGAAGACTCAGAAACATAATTTGTGCATTAGAAGCTCTGTCTTTATCTGGATTTAAGGTTTGTAAACTTTCCATGGCTTTTAAACCAAAAGGCGTTGCAGCATTATCCAATCCTAATAGATTAGCCGCGAAATTAAGCGTCATGTGACCGAAAGAAGGGTGATTTTTAGGAATTTCGGGGAATAATTTCGAGAAAAACGGCTGTATCATTCTTGAAAGAAAATTGATACCACCTGCTTTTTCGGCGATGCTCATAAAACCCATAAAAAGCGTCATAATTCCTATTAAACCAAGAGAAATTTCTACAGCAGTTTTACTGGTAGAGATTACACCATCCGCTTTTTGAACTCTATAAATAGCCACTTGATTGGTAGAATCTTTTTTGTAATTAATTCTCGCTAGTTCGGTGTCTGGATTTTCGGTTAAAGATTTCTGAATTTCCGCAGAAAGTTTTTGAACAGGAACTTTAGCAATTTGAACCGTGTCTCCACTTTTTCCTACCACCAAATCATTATAAATTGCTTTGTAGTTATCGCTAAATAAATATTTAATACTTGCCACTACAATGGCTACAATAATAAATGCGCTCCAAATTCTGCTTAAAACCATTTCCTTGAAAAATTTTGATAAAAGTAACTAATTTTGCTGGAAGTCAGAAGTCAGAAGTCAGAAGTTTTTTAGAAAAAGTACAGAAATGTTTTCTACTTTTTTTAACATCAAGCATACAACTTCCATCACCTCACAATTCCCAACCTTTCAAAAATCATGTTCCAAATTTTACATTGTATTAAAATCTTTTGTAATTTTAGTATCCTAAATTTTTACATTCAAAGTGCCTTTTAAGACATTCTTGATTTTAAAAATTTTCGCCTTATAAGGAATTGCAGTATGCATTCCGTCTGAATTTTAGTAAATCAGATGTGATAGATGAAAATAATTTTAAAACTCAAAAGATATGAGCACTAACACTAAAGACCTCCGTAACGTAGTTTTACTCGGGCATTCAGGAAGCGGTAAAACTACATTTATAGAAACCATGCTCTACGAAGGTGGAGCCATCAAAAGAAGAGGAACTGTAGAACAACACAACACCGTTTCCGACAATACCGACCTAGAACACGAACGCGAAAACACTATTTTCTCACATCAAATGTTCGTGAATTGGAAAAAAAATAAAATCAACATTTTAGATACCCCTGGTTTTGACGATTTCGTAGGTGAAGTAATTGCCAACTTAAAAGTAGCAGATACTGCACTGATTATGGTAAATGCTGCAGCTGGTGTAGAAGTAGGCACAGAATTGGTTTGGGAATATGTAGAAGATTACAAAACACCTTCTATTTTCGTGATTAATCAGATGGATCATCAAAAAGCAGATTACGATGCTGCTTTAGAACAACTTAAAAATAGATTTGGAAGCAAAGTGATTCCTATTCAGTATCCACTAAATTCTGGTGAAAGTTTTAACCAAATTGTGGATGCCTTGAGAATGGTAATGTACGAGTTTCCTGCAACTGGCGGTAAACCAGAGAAAAAACCAATCCCAGAATCTGAAATGGCAAGAGCCAATGAAATGCATAATGCATTGGTAGAAATGGCTGCCGAAAACGAAGAAGGATTAATGGAAAAATATTTCGAAGAAGGTAATCTTTCTGAAGAAGAGTTGGCACAAGGTTTAATGATTGGTTTAGCAAAACACGATTTCTTCCCAGTATTTGTAGCATCTGGTGCTAAAAATATGGGCTCTGGTAGAATTATGGGCTTTATAGATGATATCGCTCCATCTCCTGCTGACCGTTTTGGTAGCAAACTAGAAAATGGCGAAGTTTTGGCTTGTAATGCTGCAGACAAAACCACTATTTTCATTTACAAAACTCAATCTGAACCACAAGTTGGCGTAGTTTCTTATTTCAAAGTATTCTCTGGCGAAATAAAACCAGGTGATGAACTGATTAATGCCAATAACGGTGAACTCGAAAGAATCTCTCAAATTTTCGTAGCAGAAGGAAAAGAGAGAACCGCCGTAGATAAATTAGTTGCGGGTGACCTAGGCGTTACCGTAAAACTTAAAAACGGACATTCTAATAACACCCTAAATTCTAAAGGTGTTGATAGAAAAATAGAACCTATGAAATTCCCAGAAAGCAGACTGAGAAAAGCTGTTTTCGTAGAAAATACAGCAGAAACCGAAAAACTTTTTGCTGCACTTAATAAACTTAAAGAAGAAGATCCTACCCTAAAAGTAGAGATAGACCATGATACGCACGAAGCTATTATAGGAGGACAAGGTCAGTTGCACCTAGACTTGGTAAAATATCGTCTCGAAAAAGATTTCGGAGTGAAAATGGAAATGAAAAATCCTAAAATTTCTTACCGCGAAACCATCACTGGAAAAGCAGAAGCAGTTTACAGACACAAAAAACAATCTGGTGGTGCTGGACAATTTGGTGAAATTCACATGAGAGTTGAAAACTACTACGAAGGAATGCCAGAACCAGAAGGTGTAAATATTAAAAGCAAAGAATTCGAAGATTTACCTTGGGGTGGAAAATTTGCTTTCTACTGGTGTATCGTAGGTGGAGCAATAGATTCTCGCTACATCGGCGCCATTAAAAAAGGAATTATGCAACAGTTAAAAGAAGGTCCATTAACTGGTTCACACTGCCAAAACATCAGAGTTTCTGTATATGACGGAAAAATGCACAGTGTAGACTCTAATGATATTTCTTTCCAATTGGCAGCTTCTGGTGCGTTTAAAGAAGCGTTCCATAATGCGCATCCTCAATTGCTAGAACCAATGTATCACGTAGAAATTCTAGCTCCAGACGAATGTACTGGTGATGTAATGGGAGATTTACAAACCAGACGTGCCATGATTTCTGGTATGGATAGCGAAGGTCATTATCAAAAAATTATGGCCGAAGTTCCATTGGCTGAATTGAACGATTACGGTTCTACCTTGCGCTCATTAACAGGAGGTAGAGCAAAATTCTCAATGAAATTTAGCGACTATCAATTGGTTCCTGCCAATGTACAACAAGAACTCGTGAAAAAACATGCTGCTGAAAAAGTAGAAGCATAGTTTTTCTAATATAATTTCGAAGAAAACCTCAACGCAAGTTGGGGTTTTTTGTTGGGTGCATATTCTTTTTTCTTGATAAAAATTTCACCAAGTAAGTAGCACTCAAAAAGCAGTCTTTTAGGAGTCTTGCTCTACGTTTGTTCGTGGTTTGTTCGTGTTTTCTTCGAATCATGCTCGGAAAAGTACCATAAATTACGAACAAACCACGAGCAAACTTAAAACTTGAATGGGACTTGATTCGAGTTTGAATCAAAGAAAATAAGAGAGATTTTAAGTTCTTAAAACTTTTGTATATTTGAGTGTTAGACAAAATTTTATGAAAATCTTAATTCAAATAACTTTAATGACCTTTTTGTTATTTTTTTCAAACTGTTCAAAGCTTGATAGAAAAAACCATAAACAGAAAGAAACATTATTAATCGCAACGCAAAATTTTAATAACATTAAAGAAGTTAAAAGAACTTTAACAATATTTTCAGACAGCACTTACACGTTTATAGAAAATTTAAGAGAGCCCAATCATAGTAAGAATGAAATTTTTGAAGGTCTAGTAAAAATAAATAAGGATTCAATTAAATTTCATCCTTTTAAACTTGATTTTAATAACGCAGAAACAGCAGTTTTGAAAAATGGATTTATTGAGTTTATTGATGGTGAAAACCCAGATAGAATGAAAATTGAGAAAACAACATTACCTGTTAAAAATAATCTTAACCTGGATAAATTGCCCAACTATGCTGATTTCACGTTTAATAAGAATTTTGACAATGGTGAATGGCAACAAGATTACTCAAATTACGATTTAAACACTCGAGAATTATCAGTGATAGATCAATTTTTTAAAAAAGAATTTCTCAAAAATAAAAAATTAAGAAATTTCGATGAATACCTAAAACAGATTGTTGCAGTGAAAAACAGTAGAAATGAAATATTAATTCAAGCGCTTTCTTTTGCAAGACGTCCTTTTTATTAGAAAGCTATCAATATTATGAATCAGATATGCATGATGGAGGAAATTGTAACATTTATTTGGAATTTAATCTTACAACCAGAAAATTCAATTTTATAAATATTGCAGGAATGGCGTAAAGAAAAACAGACGCTTCTTCTCATAATCTGAAATAAAAACAAACGAAAACCTCAACCAAAAATTGAGGTTTTTTCATTTCAAAAAAATCCTTACTTTTACTTTTATAAAAAACGGATAATCAAAATGCTAGTAAAGATTTTCGGGAGCGCAATTCATGGCGTTTCGGCGCAAACCATCACTATAGAAGTTAATGTAGATACAGGCGGAGTAGGCTATCATCTTGTAGGCTTACCAGACAATGCCATTAAAGAAAGCAGCTATAGAATTAATGCCGCACTCAAAAATGTAGGCTACAAAATTCCGGGTAAGAAAATCACCATCAACATGGCTCCTGCAGATTTGCGCAAAGAAGGTTCTGCCTATGATTTAAGCATTGCCATTGGGATTTTGGCTGCTTCAGACTTAATAAAAGCAGAAAATTTAGAAAAATACATCATCATGGGCGAACTTTCCCTTGACGGAGGTTTGCAACCGATAAAAGGCGTTCTGCCGATTGCCATAAAAGCCAGAGAAGAAGGTTTCAAAGGCATTATTTTACCCAAACAAAATGTAAGAGAAGCTGCAATAGTCAATAATCTGGAAGTTTACGGCGTAGAAAACATTAAACAAGTTATTGATTTCTTTAACGAAGATATTCCGCTGGAAAGAACAGAATTTGACACCCGAAAAGAATTTCAAGAAAAAATAGACCATTTTCCTTTTGATTTTTCTGAAGTGAAAGGACAAGAAACGGCAAAACGTGCGATAGAAGTTGCCGCAGCTGGTGGTCATAACATTATTCTCATCGGTCCTCCCGGAAGTGGAAAAACCATGCTCGCTAAACGCGTTCCGAGTATTTTGCCACCATTAACCATGAAAGAAGCTTTGGAAACTACCAAAATTCATTCTGTGGCAGGAAAATTGGGCACTAATAATTCTTTGATGACAGTTAGGCCTTTTAGAAGTCCGCATCACACGATTTCTGACGTGGCTCTAGTTGGTGGCGGAAGTTATCCTCAACCTGGCGAAATTTCTTTGGCGCATAATGGCGTTTTGTTTCTGGATGAAATGCCAGAATTTAAAAGAACAGTTCTGGAAGTGATGCGTCAACCGTTGGAAGACCGAGAAGTGACGATTTCCAGAGCGAGATTTTCGGTGAATTATCCTGCAAGTTTTATGTTGGTGGCAAGTATGAATCCATCACCAAGTGGTTATTTCCCTGATGATCCTAATAACACTTCGTCTCAATTTGAAATGCAACGCTACATGAATAAACTTTCTGGACCTTTATTGGATAGAATTGATATTCACATCGAAGTTCAAAAAGTAGAATTCGAGCAACTTTCAGACAGAAGAAAAGGCGAAAGCAGTATTGCAATAAGAGAGCGTGTTTTGAAAGCCAGAGAAATACAAAATGTGCGCTACCAAGATTTAGACATCAGTTACAATGCTCAAATTGGGCCTAAAGAAATTGAAAAATACTGCGAACTGAATGAAGATTCTAAAAATCTCATCAAAAACGCCATGGAAAAACTAAATCTTTCGGCAAGAGCTTATGACAGAATTTTGAAGGTTTCTAGAACCATTGCAGATTTAGAACAATCAGAACAAATCCTTTCTCATCATATTTCTGAAGCCATACAATACAGAAGTCTGGATAGAGAATTTTGGAATGCTTAATTTTTTAAACTATTATAATTTATGGAAGACAATTTACATGTAGAGAACGGCGAAAATTCGATTGGCGTTCGAAAGAATTTTTAAAAGAAACGGCAAAATGGACTAAGTTTTTAGCCATTTTAGGTTTTGTAGGAATCGGATTAATGGTTTTGGGTTCATTAGTAATGCTTTTTGCTCCGTCATCATTAATGTCTAATGGAGATTTTCCTTTTGGTGGTAAAATATTTATGATGCTTCTTTATTTGGCATTTGCTGTTTTATACTATTTCCCAATTTCTTACTTGTATCAATTTTCAGAAAATACTAAAAAAGCAATTGAAAACAATGACAATAACGCTATTAGAGATGCATTTGAATTTTTAAAATCTCATTATAAATTTATGGGGATTTTGACTATCATTCTGCTTGCTTTTTATGCCATTATTATTTTCATTGGAATTATTGGAGCGGGAGCTGCTGCAATGATGAATTAACAAATATTTCTTCTTAAAATAAAAAATCCACCAATAATTTGGTGGATTATATTTTTCTAAATTATTTAAATTCATTATAAAAACGGTTTTACCACTTTTTTAACTTTCGGCTTATCTTGGTTTTCTACGCCTAAATTATAAGAAAAACCTATACCTAAAGTTTGCTTAAACTGCATTCTCTTAATTTGGTCGTGATCGTACAATAAATCTGCACTTACATTAGCAGAAATCAATTTATTAACTCTAAAGTTCAATTGACCGTTGTACGAAAAATCCACTCGCTCTGTATGATATAAATAATTGGTAAAGAAGTTCAATTGATTTACCAAATTAATGTCTTTATAAATTTTTTGTCTGTACAAAATATTCACCATGGCTCCCAACTCTTTTCTGAGGCTTTGACCATCTTTTTCTAAACCATAAAAACCTACTTTTTGCAAATGTTTATCGGCTACGATAGTAAACTTACCATTAATCGGTCTAAAAATCACTTGGAAATTTTCATTAGGATTATAAGAGATACCGATACCCGTATTAATATATGCAGGTGCTAAAAATTTAGAAATTCTGTCATCAAAATTCGGACTTGGCGTTTTCACATAATTATAACCCGGCGCAAACTGAGAAATAAACTGCAAACCTGAAGACAAGTAATAATTCCTTCCTAAATCATATCCATAATTCGCCATGATATTGATGAAATCTTCTGTTTTTCTGGTGGTTTGTCCGCTTGCTGCTACAATTCCGTATCCTAATTGGAAATTATTTTCTAAATAATGTTTGCGCTTTTTAAAACTCAAATTATAATTGATTTTTCCTAAAATCCCAATGTTATTATTTCCCCCAGAATTCCAGTTGCTAAAACTTGCTTGGTTAAAAACAATATTATTTTGACCATAGAAATACCAAACTTTTTCTTCTTTGGTTTTAATCAATTGAAACGGTGTAATAGGAATCTCTGTGCCAAGTTCCGCAGTAATTTTATCGGTTTTTAGAATAATGGAATCCTTGTGCTTTACATCTATTTTTTGTAGATTAATTTCAGCCAAAGAATCTAAATTAGGAATGTTTTTTTTCCAATTTTCTGCGCTGATGGAATCTAGAATTCTTTTACTCTCAATTTGGGAGTAATACATATTTATAGATAGACAACCGAACACAAAAATTAACAACTTCTTCATTTTCAAAATTTAAAAAACCAGTTCAAAAATACAATTTGTAAAACGAATGGAAGTCTTGAAAACGAAAAAATCTTACTTTTTGTCTATAATTTTTAAAAAAATCGGGGATTTATAGTCAAATTTTCCATAAAATTGTCTTGGCATTTATTTAGTCACATTTTATTTATGCTAAAAAACACCATCCACATCAAAGCGCTTATAATTCCTCTCTTCATGCTCTCTGCCATGTGGTTAGGTTTCTTTTTACAACACATCGGTTTTGTAGAAAACTGCGAAGGTTCTCTTATTCCACTGGTTCCAGAAGGATTAAAAGGCGTAATATTTTCTCCGCTTTTACACGGAAATTTAGAACATATCGCCAGTAATTCTGTACCGATTGCAGCATTGCTGTTCTTGCTTTATCAGTTTTATCCTAAATTGGCCAATCCTGTATTTTTTTACGGATGGATTGTTACAGGACTTGTAGTTTGGTTACTTCCACCCATGAATTTTTTCGGACAAGAAGCTACTTATACCTGCATCATCGGAGCGAGTGGAATTGTGTACATGCTTGCATTTTTCTTATTCTTCAGCGGAATTTTCAGAAAAGACAAAAAACTGCTTACTGTTTCCCTTTTGGTTGCCTTGTATTACGGAAGTTTAATCTGGGGAATTTTTCCAGAAGAATTATTCTATCGATTAGACGAACCGAGCCGAATTTCTTGGCAAGCTCACCTTTCTGGAGCAGTGGTAGGCATTTCTCTAGCGCTGATTTTCAGAAAAAAACATCAAGAAAAAAAGAAAAAATTCATTTGGGAATTCCCTAATTATTACAGCGAAAAAGACGATAAACTTTGGCAAGAATACATCGAAGGTCATCCTGAACATTTTCTAGAAATGCCACAGAAAAAGAAAGAAGAAATCTGGGAACATTTAGACGAAATCAGAAAAAAGTAAAGCGATTTTTTCTTATTTTTGAGAATGTTACATGAAGAACATCTATATTCCATAGCGTTACGTGCTACTCCGCTTATTGGCGATGTAAATTTTATGAGATTGGTAGAAATTACAGGTTCTGCCAAAGAAACTTGGCATCTTTCTAAGAAATTGCTCAAAGAAATTCCGGGAATTGGCTCGAAAATTACGAAAGAAATAGGCAACGAAACTTATTTGAAATTCGCAGAAAAGGAAATTGACTTCTGTGAAAAAAATAACATTAAAATTAATCTTCGCCATTTAAAAGAATTGCCAAAATTACTTTCTAATTGTGATGATGCTCCTGCAATTCTTTACCAAAAAGGAAGCTTAGACGAAAGCTTAACTCCCATCTCCATCGTAGGAACCAGAAACATGACGAGTTATGGCAAGCATTTCATTGAAGAATTTCTAGAAATTTTAAAAAATAAAAAAGTCCTCATTGTAAGCGGTTTAGCACTCGGAACAGATGGTTGCGCTCATACAGAAGCCTTAAAAAACCAACTGAAAACAGCAGGAGTTTTAGCTCATGGTTTGCATCTCATCTATCCTTCTCAGCATAAAAAATTAGCCGCAGAAATTCTAGAACAAGATGGCGCTTTGCTCACCGAATTTAATTCTAGTGATAAACCAGACCGCGAACATTTTCTGCAAAGAAACAGAATTGTAGCAGGATTTTCTCCGGTTACCATTGTGGTAGAAACTGCTTTTGGTGGCGGTTCTATGAGTACCGTAAGTTATGCCAATGATTACAACAGAGAAGTTTTTGCTCTGCCAGGAAAAATCAATGATAAGTACAGCCAAGGTTGTAATTTACTTATCGCACAGAACAAAGCCAGAATTTTACAAAATTTTGAAGAAATTTTAGATGAACTTCAATTAGGAAAGGAAAAAGAAAAGATAGGAAGCCTTTTTGCTGCAAGAGAAATTAAACTGAGCAAAGACTTGCAGCCGATTTATGACACGATTGCTTCTCAACCTCATATTTCGTTAGACGACTTGAGCGAAAAACTAGGCATTACCCCTTATAAATTATTGCCCATTTTGCTTGATTTTGAGTTAAAAGGATACATTAAAGCACTTTCCGGAAAGCAATATTCTATAATTTAAAAATTCACAATTTTTTAATATTTCATTATTTTTCACATAACATCATGTTTTCCTTAACAGAAACATTACAATTATGAATTTAATAAAATTTTTAACATAATTTATATAATTTTCATTAAAGTCAAAATATTCCTTGTGAGAATAGAAAAAAAAATTAAATTTGTCTTTAATAATTCATAACACCTATGGAACAAAACACTATCGAACAAAAAATACAAGAGTTCGTTGCGAAAATTGAAGCAAAAAACCCAAATGAGCCAGAATTTTTACAGGCGGTAAAAGAAGTAGCGGTTACAGTTATTCCTTTTATTGCTACCAAAGAAGAGTACAGAGGAATGAAGCTTCTAGAGAGAATGGCTGAACCTGAAAGAGTAATCATTTTCAGAGTTCCTTGGGTAGATGATAAAGGTGAAATTCAGGTAAATAGAGGTTTCAGAATTCAGATGAACTCTGCAATCGGACCATATAAAGGAGGAATTAGATTCCATCCTACAGTAAACTTATCAGTGCTTAAATTTTTAGCATTCGAACAAGTTTTCAAGAACTCTTTAACTACTTTACCAATGGGTGGTGGAAAAGGAGGTTCTGACTTTGACCCAACAGGAAAATCAAACAACGAAATTATGCGTTTCTGCCAATCTTTCATGACGGAAATGTGTAAACATATCGGTCCAGAAACAGACGTTCCTGCAGGAGATATCGGAGTAGGTGCTAGAGAAATTGGTTACCTTTTCGGTCAATACAAGAGAATTAGAAATGAGTTTACCGGAGTTCTTACTGGTAAAGGTTTAGCATATGGTGGTTCATTAATCAGACCAGAAGCTACAGGTTATGGTGTGGTTTACTTCTGCGAGCAGATGCTTCATACTATTGGGGAAGAAGTTAAAGGTAAAACATTCACTGTTTCAGGTTTCGGAAATGTAGCTTGGGGAGTTATCAAAAAAATTGAACAATTAGGCGGAAAAGCAGTAACTATTTCTGGACCTGATGGTTATGTTTATGATAAAGACGGTATTACTGGCGAAAAAATAGATTTCTTATTAGAATTAAGAGCTTCTGGAAACAACAGAGCGGAAGATTATGTGAAGAAATTCCCAACTGCAGAATTCCATGCTGGTAAGAGACCTTGGGAAGTAAAATGTGACGTAGCGATTCCTGCTGCTACACAAAACGAACTTCACCTAGAAGATGCTAAAAAATTAGTAGAAAACGGTTGTAGATGTGTAGTAGAAGCGGCAAACATGCCTTCTACTTTAGATGCTATCAACTATTTTTTAGATAATAAAGTATTATTCAGCCCAGGAAAAGCTTCTAACGCTGGTGGTGTAGCAACTTCTGGTCTAGAAATGACTCAAAACTCAATCAGATTAAACTGGAGTTCTGAAGAAGTAGACGCCAGACTAAAAGAAATTATGATTGGTATTCACAATACTTGTAGAAAATACGGTAAAGAAGAAGATGGATACGTAAACTATGTAAAAGGTGCTAATATTGCAGGCTTCGTAAAAGTAGCTGAAGCAATGCTTGCACAAGGTGTAGTCTAAATAATTGATGATTTTTTCTAAATAAAGACCCGTAAAACGGTAGAAGTCTCGGATTTTATTCGAGACTTTTTTATTTGCTAAGAGTCTTCATCATTTTTTCCACAAAAGTAAATGCAGCGGGACAAATCACGGTGTTTTTCAACATGAGATTATTGATTTGATAAATCTTTTTTCTATCCGTATGAGGATATTCACGGCAAGCTTTTGGTCTTACTTCGTAGATAGAACACGTGTTATCTTCATTAAGAAAAAAACAAGGTAAATTTTGCAGCACTTTGTCATTATCTTCGTCTATTCTTAGAAATTTTGCTTCAAAATCTGCTGGTTTCATTCTCAGATGTTTAGAAATTCTTTCGATGTCTTTTTCAGTATAAAGCGGTCCTGTAGTTTTGCAACAATTGGCGCAAGACAAACAATCAACCTCATCGAAAACCTCATCATGTACTTCCTGCACTACATAATCTAAATTTTTTGGTGTTTTTTTCTTGAGATTTTCTAGAAACTTTTTGTGTTCTTTCTGCTTCTGTAAAGCTTGATTTTTATAAAATTCTAAATCCATCTTATCATTAATGATGCAAAATTAAAACTAATTGACTGAAATCATAAATTTTTGATGTTTTAAACCTCTATTTTTGTAAAATGAAAGACATTACTACCATTCAAGATATACAATTACTCGTTAATACCTTTTACGAAAGCGTTCGAGGATCAGAAATCGGTTTTTTCTTTGAAGAAATCGCCCAAGTAAACTGGGAAAAACATTTGCCTAAAATGTATATTTTCTGGCAAGCATTGTTATTTGCTGATGTGAAATTTGACGGAAATCCTATGGGTGCTCATTTTCCTATTAATGAAAAAAGGCCAATGGAAAAACACCATTTTGATACGTGGCTGAGACTTTGGAAATCTACTGTAGACCAATTATTCTCTGGCGAAATTGCAGAAGCTGCAAAGTCTAAAGCTGAAAATATTGCCAGTTTAATGGCTTATAAAATGGAAATGGATACCAAACTGAGAAAACTATAATTTCATTAACCATCTCCAGAAATAGAAATCCTGAAAATCTGTAAACATATGAAATAGCAATCCTATTGCTATGATTTTGTAATTTCCTCGCAGAAATATTGCGCCTAAAAAGTATAAAAAAATCATAGGATAAGTATGCAAAGGATGAAAACTAATGCTATTTCTTCCCTCTTGGAAAATTGGCGTAGCTAAAAGATGATCTACATCTACCAACATGGTGGCCAACATAATGAAATAAGCCTTTTTCCAATTTTCTCTAAAGAAAACAAAAGCTATAAACACTGGAAATATCAAGTGTAAAAAATAATGCGTTATGATTTTTGCAATTTCCAAAGTTTAAATTCTTCCTTTTAAAAAGTCTTGCCGTAAATCTTCGTCTAGTTTTTCAATCGCATAACGAAGTGAAGTTCTGGGCATATTTTGGTAATGCGTTTTCAAGAAATTCAATAATTTTTCTTCATCTTTTTTGCCCATTTCTCTCAAGAGCCAACCGTTTGCTTTGTGCATCAAATCGTGTGAATGATTCAAGTTATTCAGTGCCAATTCTATGGTTAAATCATGACTTCCTTTTTTGATATGATACATCGTAGCTACAGTAGCGATGCGTTTTTCCCACATGTTATCGGAATTAGATAGTTCTCTCAAAATATCATCTTTCTGATTTTCAAAGCAATATCTTCCTAATAATTTATAGCAAGACAAATCTACCAAATCCCAATTGTTGATATACTTTGTATTTTTTAGATAAAAATCAACGAGTGTTTTCTTCTCTTTTTCGTCTTTAGATTTCTCAAATTTTGTTACCAAAATCAACAGCGCCACTAATCTCATCTCGTGAAATTCTGATTTCAAAATTTCTTGAACATCATCTAAAGTGGCTTTTTGCCAATATTCCTTCACCAACTTTCTAGAATCTGGAACCACTACACCAATGAATTGGTCACCTTCTGCGTATTGACCTTTACCTGTTTTAAAAAAATACGGCAAAAAATCTCTCTTTTCTGGTGTAGAAAGAAATTGTAAGGCTTCAAGGATTTGGTTGTGGAGTGTCATCTTCAAATTTTCAAATCAACACATTTTCAAATTAACGTTCCTCGTCATCAAAATATTCAAACAAGAAATCGTTATATGGAAATCTTGAAATATGAATTTTATGAACCTCATCGTAAATCATTTTCTTCATTTCTGGAAAATTTTCTTTAGACAAAGCCGAAATGAAAACCGTAGGATATTTAGATTTTGCCATCCACGTTTTTTTCCATTCTTCCAGAGAAATGTTCTTTTTGGTAGCTGGAGTTAAATCATCTTCGTCTTTTTTCTCATAAGCAAAAGCATCTATTTTATTGAAAACCATAATCATAGGTTTCTGATGCGCATTGATTTCCATGAGGATTTGATTCACAGAATCAATGTGATCTTCGAAACTTTCGTGAGAAATATCTACTACATGAATCAGCAAATCAGCCTCGCGAACTTCATCAAGTGTAGATTTGAAAGATTCTACCAACTGAGTCGGCAATTTTCTAATGAAACCTACCGTGTCGGTCAACAAAAACGGCAAATTTCCAATTACCACTTTACGAACTGTAGTATCTAGCGTGGCAAAAAGTTTATTTTCTGCAAAAACTTCAGATTTAGAAAGCGCATTCATCAAGGTAGATTTTCCTACGTTGGTATATCCTACCAACGCAACTCTCACCATTTTTCCACGATTATTTCGTTGAGTCGCCATTTGTCTATCAATGGTTTTCAACTTTTCTTTTAGAAGCGTAATTCTATCACGAATAATACGTCTATCGGTTTCAATTTCGGTTTCACCAGGACCACGCATTCCGATTCCTCCTTTTTGACGTTCTAAGTGCGTCCACATTCTGGTTAATCTTGGAAGAAGATACTGATATTGAGCAAGTTCCACTTGAGTTCTTGCGTAAGAAGTTTGTGCTCTTTGTGCAAAAATATCGAGTATCAAATTGGTTCTATCGAGGATTTTCACTTCCATTTCTCTTTCTAAATTTTTCAATTGAGAAGGTGAAAGTTCGTCATCAAAAATAACGGTTCCTATTTCGTTTTCTTTCACAAAATTTTTGATTTCTTCTGCTTTTCCGCTTCCTACAAAGGTTCTAGAATCTGGTTGAGATAATTTTTGCGTAAAGCGTTTTTCTACAGTTGCACCTGCAGTATAAGCAAGAAATTCTAACTCATCGAGGTATTCGGTAAGTTTTTCTTCGTCTTGATGCTGTGTAATTAAGCCTACTAAAACGGCTTTTTCGTATTGATGTTCTTTTTTTTCGAGCATAAGGTTTACTGACTACATTATTTTACAAAGGTAATATATATTCACCTATCATAGAGATTTTGAGAATTTCCATTTTAAAATCAATAAAAAAACGGTGATGGCGATAGAAATACTGTTGGTCACCATCATAGAAATGCTGTCTTTTACCACGCCATAATACAACCAAAGCACACTGCTGATGATTCCTATAATACAAGTGAGCAAAGAGATTTCTTCGGCTGATTTTTCCTTGAAAATTTTAATAATTTGAGGGATAAAAAGCGCGGAGGAAATTCCACCAGCTATAAACCCAAAGACTTCTGGATTGATATTCATGTTTTTTCTTTCAAAGAAAATTCCTTTTCTCCAAAAGAATATTTCAAGGTTTAAAGAATCTTTTATAGAATTTACTTTTCAGAATATTTCCACTTGAGTAAAAGCATGATAACCGCTGATATACAGACCACTACATTGGTGAGAATTACAGAAGGAAGTTCTTTCCAAATTCCGTAAACCAACCAAATTAAAGTACTGGTTACCACAATCATAAAAGACGTTACAGAAATATCTTTCACCGATTTAGACTTCCAAGTTTTAAAAATTTGCGGAACGAAGGTAATGCAAGACAATGTTCCTGCAATCAAGCCGAGAATTTCTGGGTTAAAATTCATTTGATAATGTGTTAATATGATGATGAGTTGATATGATGATTTTTTTTAATTCAAATTTGCGAATTTTTTCAAAATCTACATCAAATCTACTCAATATCAAACTATCAGTCCCAATCTTCGGCAACAAATTTCATGGTTTGTCCATTTTTATTTTTCAAAGTCAAAAAATGTCCTTTTACTTGATATTTGGTTATCGTAGGTAATAATTTCCCGAAGTTTTCTTCTAATTTCATGTTTCCATCACAATACATCATGGTAGAACCAACTCCTGAGAAACGTATTCTGTGATTATTTTTCAATTTTACAGAGAAAAAAATGCTGTTGCAGCCCATTTTTGCACCACCTCCTTTTTCCAGGTGAGTTAAGTCTAAATATGCTTTTTTCTGAATGATTTCTTCTTTGGTAAATCCTTGAAATTCAACCAACATCCACTTTCTCTTCAGAGAAGAACCTTCTTTCTGTGGAGCAAAACTCATCATAAAAAATGAAATTGATAATAAGCTGATTATAAAAAAACGTGTTTTCATCATAGGTAATTTGTAACAGACCAGTCAAATTATATACCAATTTTCAAAAATCGCTTTTAATTCATACATTTACCCATAAAATTTTTTAGATCAATGAAAAGAATATTTTTACTATTCACATTTCTATTAAGCTTTGCACAAATGCGTGCAGACGAAGGAATGTGGCTGATGATGCTCGTAAAGAGATTAAACGGAAAAGACTTGCAAAAACAAGGTCTTAGATTAACTGCAGAAGAAATTTATTCTGTAAACAACTCTAGCCTAAAAGACGCCATCGTACAATTTAATGGTGGTTGTACCGCAGGAGTAGTTTCTAAAGAAGGTTTGCTTTTCACAAACCACCACTGTGGTTATGATGCTATAGCAGCACTTTCTACGCCAGAAAAAAATTATTTAAAAGATGGTTTCTTCGCCATGAACAACAAAGAAGAACTTCCTGCAAAAAATCTTTATGTGAGATTTTTAGTAAGAATGGATGATGTAACAGCTAGAATCAACGGGAAACTTAATCCTCAAATGTCTGCTGACGAAAGAAAAGCGGTAATCGATGCAGAATACAAAGCCATCCAAAAAGAAAATTCAGAAAATGGTAAATATACTGTAGTAGTAAAAGATTTCTTCAGCGGAAATGAATTCTACTATTTCGTATATCAAGATTATAAAGACGTAAGATTAGTAGGAACTCCTACAGAATCTATCGGTAAATTCGGTGGTGATACCGATAACTGGGAATGGCCAAGACACACTGGTGACTTCGCTGTTTTCAGAATTTATGGTGATGCTAACGGAAATCCTGCAGAATATTCATTAAACAATGTTCCATTAAAACCTAAATATCACCTTCCTGTTTCTATGAAAGGAGTAAAACCTGGTGATTTCACTATGATTATGGGTTATCCTGGTAGAACTAACAGATATTTAACTTCTTATGGAATCAATCAATTGGTGACTAAAGATTATATCGGTTGGGTAGATGCTTCTAAATCTGCAATGGATGTGATGAAGAAGTACATGGACAAAGATACTCAAATCAGATTAGATTACGCTTCACAATACGCTTCTGTTGCAAACTACTGGAAAAACAGAGCTGGAACCATAGAATCTGTAAATAAAAACGGAACAGTTGCAGACAAACAAAAAGTAGAAGCTAAATTCCAAGAATGGGCAAACTTAGCTGAAAACAAAGCTACTTATGGCAATGTTCTTTCAGAAATCGAAGCGTATTACAAATTAATTGCTGATAGAAATTTAGAAAGAAACTACGCTACTCAATTCCAAAGAAATGCTAAATATGCAGTTCTTCCTTACAGAATTGGTGCTGCTCTTAAATCTTATATCGAGCAAAACGAAGCTGGAAAAGCGGCTATGAAAGCTAGACTTCTTGCTGGTGTAGAAGCTTCTTACGATGGTTTCCACCCAGTAGTAGAAAAAGATATGTTACAAACTTTACTTTCTCTTTATAAGAACAAAGTACCGTTTGATTATCAACTTCCGGTGATGAAATATTCTAATCCAGCAGAATTAGCCAACCAAACAGAAACTTCTATTTTCAGCACCAAAGAATCTCTACTTAAATTCATCGAAAATCCTAGTTTAGCTGTTCTAGAAAATGATCCGCTTTACAAATTCTCAGGAATTATGGTAGCAGAAGCTATGATGTTTGGAGACAAATATGTAAAAGCTGATGACCAATTTGCTAAAAACACAAGATTATACTTTGACGGTCTTAGAAAATCTATGCCTGAAAAAGAATTCTATCCAGATGCTAACTCTACTATGAGAGTAACTTTCGGTAAAGTAGATAGATTACCAATCAGAAAAGACAGACAATATTATGGCGTAAAAGACAACTTCTATACTGATATGAAAGGTATGGTGGCTAAATACAAAAAAGGCGACGCAGAGTTTGACTTACCTCAAAGATTGTTAGATCTATACAAGAAAAAAGATTTCGGTCCATACAAAGACAAAAAAGGTTACATGCCTGTAAACTTCTTATCAGATAATGATATTACAGGTGGAAACTCTGGTTCTCCTATCTTAAACGGAAATGGTGAATTAATTGGTCTTGCTTTCGATGGTAATTCTGAAGCACTTTCTGGAGATATCGTTTTCGAAAAACAATGGCAAAAAACCATCAACCTAGATGTAAGATTCTTACTTTGGATAATGGATAAATATCACGGAGCTGGTTATTTATTAAACGAAATGACCATCAGAAAATAAGGCAACTTTTTTGCTTCTAAAACTAACCTCGGAGAAATTTCTTCGAGGTTTTTTATTGCTTTTTAATCCGTTTAGTTTTTAAAAAACTTTTATAAAACTCAAATTTTCTTATTTTTAGGAAATCATAATTTTTTAAACGTTTCTTTTTTCTCAAAATTCATAAAAATGTCAACGGATTACATCACTTTTGAAGCAGAAATTAAGCAAAATGGCACTATGAACGCTGCCTTTGTAGACTTTCCTTTCTCTACAGAAGAATTGTTTGCAAAAAAGGTCAGGTAAAAATCAAAGTTTTGCTTGACGAAAAAGTAGAATACAGAGGAAGCCTTTCCAAAATGAAAAGTGATGGTCATCTTCTTGGATTAACTCAAGAAGTAAGAAAACAACTTGGGAAAACTTTTGGGGATAAGGTTACGGTGAAACTTTGGGAAGACCAAGAAGAGAGAATTGTAGAAATTCCTGAAGATGTTTTAGAAGTTTTCGAAAAGAACAAAGAAGCTTTTGAAATGTATCAAAATATGTCTTACACGCATCGGAAAGAATACATGAGATGGATTACCGAAGCCAAAAAACCAGAACCCAGAGAAAACAGAAAGGTGAAATTGATAGAAATGATTTTAGCAGGAAAAAAAGGAATTTAATTTTATGAAAACCTACGAAACAGAAAGACTTTTACTCAAACCTACAGATTTAGAGGATGCCGAATTTATTCTTCAACTTTTAAATTCTGAAAGTTTCATCAAATATATTGGAGACAGAAACGTAAGAACCATAGAAGACGCCGAAAACTACATTCGCAATAGATGTTTTCCTCAGTTTGAAAGACTAGGTTACTGAAGTTTTACTGTAATTCTAAAGGAAGATTCTTCTAAAATGGGAACTTGTGGAGTTTACGCAAGAGAAAATACCGATAATGCTCCTGATATTGGTTTTGCATTTTTGCAACAATTTGAAGGAAAAGGTTATGGCTACGAAAGTGCCCATTTTATGAAAAATTTGGTTAAAAATGATTTCAATATTACCAAATTGGGCGGAATTACGGTAGAATACAACCACGCTTCCAGAAAATTATTAGAAAAACTAGGTTTAAAATTCCAAAAAAAATTCTTCATGGATGGGTGATCCAGAAGAATTACTGTATTTCGAAGCTGATATTTAAATAAAATTATCTGTCATTCTGAAATGAAGTGAAACGGAATGAAGAATCTCTTTAATATAGAACAGATTCTTCACTTCACTGCGTTTCGTTCAAAATGACAATGTAAAAAAGATTACTTCAAAATCTGAGCTGCGTGATTTTTGGTTTCTACTTTTTCGATGACTTCTGTGCAAACAGAATTTTCGTCAAATAAAAAGGTAGTTCTCACGATTCCCATGAATTCTTTGCCCATGAATTTCTTGAGTTGCCACACCCCAAATTTTTCACAAACTTCATGGTTTTCATCGGCTAATAAATCATATTTAAACCCGAATTTATCATGAAATTTCTTTTGATTTTTCACAGGATCTGCAGAAATTCCCAAAATTGTAAAACCTTGTTTCGTTAAGTATTCTATATTTTCATTAAGGTTACAAGCTTCTGCTGTACAACCTGGCGTATTGGCTTTCGGATAGAAGAAAACCACCAATTTTTTTCCTTTGAAATCTGAAGATTTAACCAGATTTCCGTCTTGATTATCTAATTGAAACGTAGGAAGTGTATCACCTATTTTTAACATAATAGTAAAATTTTAGATTATAATTTAAAACACTCTAACTTGATTAAGAAATTGAGATAACTAAGTTTCAAATAAATTTGAAAGGTTACAATCAGCTTAGCAAAATCAGCGAGAGTTTCTTATTTTTGCTCAAATTTACAGAAAATGACCAAGAAAGAGCGTGCAAAAATAGTAATGACTGAGTTAGAAAAAATCTATCCCGAAGTTCCTATTCCACTGAACCATAGAAATGCTTATGAACTATTGGTTGCAGTTGCACTTTCTGCACAAACTACTGATAAAAAAGTAAACGAAGTAACTCCCAAATTGTTTTCTGTAGCTCCCAATCCAGAAAAAATGGCAGCATTAGAAGAACCTGAAATCAAGGAATTGATTAAAGAAATTGGATTGTCTACCACCAAAGCCAAAAATCTAAAAATCATGGCAAATCAACTTCTGGAAAGACATAACGGCGAAGTTCCTTCTAACTTTGAGGATTTAGAAAATTTAGCAGGAGTAGGTCATAAAACGGCGAGTGTAGTGATGAGTCAGGCTTTTGGTGTTCCTGCTTTTCCGGTAGACACTCACATTCATCGGTTGATGAAACAATGGAAATTAACCGAAGGAAAAAACGTGGTACAAACTGAAAATGACGCCAAAAAACTTTTCCCTAAAGAAACTTGGAATAAACTTCACCTTCAAATTATTTTCTACGGCAGAGAATATTCTCCAGCCAGAGGAAATCAGGAGAAAGATTACCTCACGAAAATGCTTTTTGAGAAATAATCAGATTTTCGGGTTCCCCTCTTTCAGAGGGGAACCCTTCTAATAAAATTTAGAAATAAATTACTGTTTCTTTGCCCAAAGTTCCATCTTCCTTTCTAAAACGGATAATGGAAGACATCCTTGGTTCAGAATTTCATCATGGAATTTAGCCAAACTAAATTTCTTACCAAGTTCTTTTTGATATTTAGCTCTTAATTCTAAAAATTTTAGCGAACCAATTTTGTAGCCTAGTGCTTGTCCCGGAATCGCCATATAACGCTCAATTGCGGCAGTTGCACCTTCTTCAGAATCAGAAATATTGTTCAGATAATATTGAATCGCTTCTTCTCTGGTCATTTTACCCGTATGAATTCCTGTATCTACCACCAATCGAACTGCACGCAACATTTGATCACTTAAATAACCCATTTTTTGATAAGGATCGGTGTACAAACCAAATTCTGGACCTAAAGTTTCTGTATAGTGCGCCCAACCTTCGCCATAAGCTCCGAACCAACCAAATCTCATGAATTTAGGAATCTCCATATTTTCTTGTTGAAGCGAAACCTGATAATGATGTCCCGGAATAGCTTCGTGCAAGAATAAAGATTCGAAACCATTGGTTACATTATATTGAGTAGCATCTGGAATAGGCGTATAAAAAATTCCCGGTCTGCTTCCGTCTGCTGAACCTGGTTTGTATTCTGCACTTGCACTTGCTTCTCTAAATTTTTCGGTTCTTCTGATTTCAAACGGTGTTTTAGGAAACTTAGTAAACATCGTTGGAAGCTTTGGCTCTATTTTCTTTAAAATTCCATTAAATGCGGCAATTACTTCTTCTGGCGTTTTATAAGGCATTGCTTTTTTGTCTGTTTTTAGACTTACCAAAAATTGTTCGAGTGTTCCTTTGAAACCTAATTGAGTTTTTACTTTCTCCATTTCTGCTCTTAGCATCGCTACTTCTTTCAACCCAATTTTATTGATTTCATCAGGAGTAAGATTAGTCGTTGTCCAAGATTTTGCGAGATAAGTATAAATATTGCTTCCATTTGGAATAGCGTTAATTCCATCTGTATTTCTCGCTTTTGGTAAATATTCTTTTTCTAGAAAATCACCCATTCTTTTGTAGGCAGGAATAATTTTCGTTTTGATGGCGTTTTGATAAAGTACGGTGTACTTTTGTTTATCCGCGGCAGAAAAATTGGCTGGGATTTTTTTGATAGGTCCGTAGAAAATATTTTTATCAAAATTTTCAGAAATAATTTCTTCACCTCTCATTTGAGGAATCATTTTCACCACCAGTTTTTTTGGAAGCACCACATTTTGTTTCATCCCATCTCTGAAATTCTTTTCGGCGGTGTTCATCCAAACCGCAAAGGCATCTATTCTTTTCAAGAAATTATCATAATCTTTAGTCGTTTTAAACGGTTGATTTCCATCTCCACTTCCTAACAAGGGAAAATCTAATGGCAAACCTTCAAATTGGTTAAAAGGCATCAGTTCTGGATGATACGCATATTTCTCAATCTTATCTTTTAAGGTAAAATCTAAAACATCATAAACGGTTTTTTCTTTATCAGAAAGAGATTCATAATCAAGAGTTTGCAACTTTTTTTGAGTTTCGGTATAGAAACCGATTTCTTTAGAAATAAAATCCTGACTGATAGCATTTGGCAATTGGTCATTATATCTATTATCGCCTTGCATAGTAGCTTCCAGAGGAAACATTTTCAGGTAACCTTCATAATATTTAGAAGCTATACTGTCTATATTGGCTTCGGATTTTGGCAAAGCAATGTCTGATTTTTTACAACTGATTACGAAAAGTATCATTGCAAATATTCCTAAAATAGGCGCTCTAAAGAATCTCATTTGTCTTAAATTTTAAACAAAAATATAAATTATCTGTAAATGTGGATTTTAAAATCATAAAAAATAGTTTTAAAGCATTAAGAGTAATTTTTTTCATAAATTTTTGTAACAAAGTAAAAAATCTCATACTAATTAATAAAATTTAAAAAAATGAAATGGTATAAATCTTTAAGCTTTGCTTTATTGTTTTTAGTAACTCTTGCAAACGCACAATCTGCAAACAGATTTTTTTATGAATTGACCTTTAAACCCAAAAAAGGAATAGACTCTTTACAAAAAGCGGTTATGATTCTAGACGTAACCGATAAAAAGTCACTTTATAGAGATTATTTGACGGTTTCACAGGATTCTGTCCTAAAAATTGAAGTTGAAAAAATGCAAAAAGCAGGTGTTTTCAAAGATTTATCAAAGTCTTTCCAAATGCCAAAATTTGCTTATAAAATCACTAAAGAATATCCTACCATGAAGGTAAACTTTAGCGAAAGAATGCTGAATTCTGTTTTTGGATATAATGAAGAACCAAAATTCAACTGGAAAATCTCTAATGATAAACAAAAAATTGGCGAATATGAAGCTCAAAAAGCTACCACAGAATTTGGTGGAAGAAAATGGACGGCTTGGTTTACAGAATCTATTCCTTTCCCTGATGGTCCTTATAAATTCTCCGGTTTACCAGGATTAATCGTAAAAATAGAAGATGCTGAGAAAAATTTCTCTTGGGTTTTAACCGCAAATAAACCACTGAAAGAATTTGAAGAACTTTCTTACAGCGAAAAACTATCGGCACAGTTTGGTGCGAGAAATGATGTAACGATTATCAACAGAGATAAATTTGAATCTTCTTTTGAGGAATATAAAAAAGATCCTTTTGCATCGATAAGAGCACAAATCACTCCAGAAATGAAAGCGATGAAAATGCCAGGAAATGATAAAACCATGGGCGAAATGATGAGTGATCAAGAAAAATCAATTAAAGATTTCTATAACGCAATTAATAATACCGTAGAAATCTACACTCCAGAAAAAGCGAAAAAATAAAATTCCCTTCATATTAAACTTTTGTAACAGAAAACTCGAGGATTCGTCTTCGAGTTTTTTGCATTTTATAAGAGCAATAATAGACCATTGCGCTGTGGTTTTTAGTTCTATATTTGTAAAAAATAATCGTTTGACTTCACAAGAACATTTAGCAAGAATTAGAAAGGTTTTAGATTACATTGACCAACATCTGGACGATGAACTTCCTTTTGAAAAACTCGCAGAAATTGGCTCCTTTTCGCCTTTTCATTTTCATAGAATTTTTCGCGCGGTTACCAGTGAAACTTTGCTAAGTTACATCACCAGAAAACGCATGGAAAAAGCTGCCATGATGCTTTCCTTAAAAAAAGAAAAATCTTTAGAAGATATTTTCTTGGAAATAGGATTCAATAGTCCTTCTACTTTTGGCAAAACCTTCAAAAAGCACTTTGGGATTTCTCCAGCTGCTTTTAGAAAAAATTCGCCAGAAAATTTTAAGAAAATTCAAACCATTATCAGCAATATCGGACAAAAAGAAGTCGTTTTCGAGCAATATCTTTACCAACTAGAACAAATGAAATTTTTTATGGAAAATAAAGCCAATATCCAAATAAAAGAAATGCCAGAAATGCAGATTGCATCAGTATTAAGCATAGGTGTACAAAATATAGGAAATACTTACAACACCCTTATTTCTTGGGCTATTTCTAAAAATATTTTCCATAGAGAAAATGTGAAAATGATTACCGTTTATCACGATAGTTTCAAAGTTACTGCTCCCAATAAAGTGAGAATTCACGCAGGAATGTTGCTAGAAGAAGCCATCAAAAATGAAGGCGAAGTTTTCCTAGAAATTTTGCCAAAAGGGAAATATATCGTTTCTCGACAAGAAATTACGCTTCCCGAATTCGAAACTGCTTGGAACGCACTTTTCCTTTGGATGAACGAAAACGGACACCAGTTCAGAAAAGAATGTCCTTATGAAATTTACCATAATGATTACCAAGAACACCCTGAGAAAAAGTGTTTGGTAGATTTATGCATTCCTATTTTGTAATTTTCTACGATTCAGTTTCTATTTTTTACGGTTCAGTAAAACTTATTTCTTTTCGGAAATGAGCAGAGATACCTTTGCTTCATCAAAAACAGAATTATGAAAACTCGCATTTTTACATTAGTCTTTACCTTTGCCTTTACCTTTACCTTAATTGCTCAAATTACCATTTCTGGAAAAGTTTTAGGAAGAAATAACAAACCGCTGAAAGATGTTTCTGTAACGCTGAAAGATACTTATGATGGCGCTACAACAGACGAAACAGGAAATTATAAGTTTGCAACTTCTGAAAAAGGAAGCCAAACCCTGATTTTCTCTCATCCTAAATTTATAGAAATCGAAAAATCTATTCAAATTGAAGACAAAAACCTTATTCTAAATGCTGAACTAAAAGAATCGGTGAGCGAAATAGATGCGGTAGTCATTTCTGCAGGAAGCATAGAAGCCAGCGATAAAAAACGCGCCACTACTCTATTGACGCCCATTGACGTCTACACAACAGCTGGAGCAAATGGTCAAATTTCTTCGGCGCTAGAAACCTTACCTGGAGTTCAAAAAGTGGGAGAATCAGAAGGTCTTTTCGTGAGAGGAGGAACCGGAACGGAAACCAAATTCTTCATGGATGGAAATTTGGTCAACAACTATTTCGGAAATTCTGTGCTGGGAATTAAAGCGATGGATAGATTGAATACTTCACTTTTTAAAGGAAATGTATTTTCGAGTGGTGGTTATTCTGCAGTTTACGGACAAGCATTATCTGGAGTTTTAGCTTTGGAAAGTATCGATTTACCAGAGAGAAATGCTGCAGATTTTGGGATTTCTCCCATTTTTGCAAGTGGCGGAATTCAACGAGTTAATCAAGAAAAAACGCATTCTTACGGAATTTCTTTAGGCTATTCTAACCTAGAACTCATGCAGAAAATTCTGAAATTCAATACCGATTTCGAAAAAGCACCTAACAGTTTCGGTGGCAATGGAAACTTTAGAATTAAAACGTCAAGAGGCGGTTTTATCAAATATTACGGAAGTTATGACACCAGTTCTATGAAACTTTCTTCTCCCAATTTAGACGACGAAACTTCTTCTGATAAAATCAATCAAAACGGGAAAAATACGTTTCACTCGCTTTCTTACCGAGAAAAATTTGGCAGATATACTTTGAATCTTGGGAGTTCTTATACTTTCAATCAAAATATTCTTCATTTTTCTAATGTAGATCAAAACGGAAGTTCTCCATTCAATAATGATATAGATTCTAAAGGCAATTATTTCAACGCCAAAGCATTGATTGAGAGAAAATTATTTAAAATTTCGGCAATAAGAGCAGGAATAGAACTGAACACTACAAAAGAAGAAACTTGGGTTTCCATCGCTCAAAAAAAATATGAATTTAGAGATGATATCACATCACTTTTCGCAGAAACCGATTTGGGAATCAGCAATGATTTATCTTTAAAAATAGGAGCAAGAGCAGAAAACTCTTCTTCGATCAACCGCTGGAATTTTTCGCCAAGATTTGCTATGGCTTACAGAATTTCTAAAGAATGGACAAGTTCATTAGCTTTCGGCACTTTCTTCCAAAATCCTGAAAGTAGATTTTTTACCGAAAATTATCAACTTAATTATCAAAGAGCTGACCATTATATTTTTCAAGTTCAAAGAGCAGCAGATGGAAGAAGTATGAGATTGGAAACGTATTACAAAAAATATCAAGATTTAATAAAAACCACCACAGATTTTTACAGACCTATCGCTATAAATAATAACGGAAATGGCTATGCAAAAGGTGTAGAATTATTTTGGCGAGATAAAAAATCTTTGAAAAATATAGATTATTGGGTGTCTTATTCTTACCTAGATTCTAAAAGAGATTACCTGAATTACACCGAAAATTTATTTCCAAATTTCGCTGCAAAACATACGCTTTCTGTGGTGGCTAAAAAATTTGTAACCAATTGGAAAACAGGATTTAATATTTCTTATAATTATAATTCTGGAAGACCATATTACAATTTCGTGACCGAAAATGGTAATACTGTTCTCAAAAATCAAGGCTTTGTAAAAGATTATCAAGCGGTGAATTTCAGTCTTAATTATTTACCGAATTTAGGCAAAAAAGATACGAGAGCTTTTACCGTTTTGGTGCTTTCTATCAATAACGTTCTAGGAACTAAAAATGAATTTGGATACAATTTTTCGAGCAATGGTCTCAAATCTAGAGCCATCGTTCCTCCTACCAATACTTTTGTATTCATCGGTGCATTCATCAGTTTTGGTACAGACAGAACTCAAGAAGCCATTAATAATAACTTATAGAATTAAGTCCAAAATTGACCATACAAACCATTCAGTCAAGAAAAACTACAGTTCGGTGAACTAAAATTTCAAGAAAATTTCTTTCAAAATATCTTTGAACCATAAAATTGAAACAACTAAAAAATATTATATATGAAAACTTTACAAAAAACCATTTTAGCGCTTGCAATCACATTTACAACAACTTACAGCTTTGCTCAATCCGCTTACGAAAAGGCAATGTTGCCGAAAGTTCAAACCATCGAAATGCCAAAACCTAATCCAGATGATTACACTGCTCAAGCCAATGATTTTGCAAGAATTGGAGACAAAGAAAAAACACTTTGGCAACCGTATTATTACGCCGCTTTTTCTATTATAAAAAAAGGAAGAACACTGATGCAACAAAACCAAATTGCGCAACTAGACGAAGTCGCAAAAGAGGCTCAAAATTACATTGACAAAGCAGAAGCACTTTCTCCGAATAATGCAGAAATCTATATTTTGAAAAAAATGAATCACGGACTAAAAATGATGGTAAACCCTATGGAAAGATGGCAAACTGAAGGCCTTGCTGCTCAAAATGCTCTTGCTGAAGCCAAAAAATTAGACTCAGAAAATCCTAGAATTACAATTATGGAAGCCGAAGATTTATATTTCACTCCAGAACAATTCGGCGGTAGCAAAACCAAAGGAATTGAACTTTTTAAGAAAGCTTTAGAACAGTTCAAAACTTACAAATTAAAATCTTCTCTTGACCCAAATTGGGGACAAGGTGAAGCAAATTATTTTATTGCTCAAGCGAAATAGTTTTATTTCAATCCTTTAAGGATTAAGAATCCTTAAAGGATTTTTTAATATTCAATAATTAAATCTTCAATGTCTATATAATTTTTTTCTTTTTGGTGCTCTTCTTCAAAGGCTTTTTTGTTTTTAAATAAATTAAGAACAAATTCTCTTTTAAGTTTTGTGGGTTTACTAGATAAAACGCTTTCATAAGAACTCCAAGGATAATCCCAAATATTTTCCTTAAAACGATGTTTTACAGGATTATAGTGGATATAATGTATCAGATTTTGTAAATAAGTATCAGAATTTACAATTTTTCTTTCAAATTTTTTCTCGAATAGGCTTCCTGTTCTTTTATATCGTTTATTAATAGCTTTTGCATAAGAATTAAAAAAGTGTCCAAATTGTAAATGCAAATCTATACGTTTGGGACTTTTCACTGTTGAATATTCTAGGTTATTCATATTAAAATCTTCATAATCTTTAACATAAATTAAAATATGAAAATGATTTTTTAAAAGAACCCAAGCTATCGTTTCACAAAAGGGCGAAATATATCTGTCGTATCTGTTAAGAAAAAAAATAAAATTTTCATTCTCAAAGAAAATATCTTGTCCATTATTTCCCCTATTATAAATATGGTAAAAATTTCCAGGTATTAAGGCTAAAGAATCCATTAGTTTTTTTGTAAAAATAACATTTTTTCATTTCCAATCCTTAAAGGATTTGAAATCCTTTAAGGATTAAATTACATTTCAGTATACAAATATGACGGTTCAGTCAACTAAAATTTGAAAGCGCCTCTTATAAAACTACCTTTACATCAAGAAATTTAACCCCATCACAAAATATTAATTTTTAAAATTCAAACACTATGGAAACGTACAAAACAACACAAGAACAGAAACTAGAAAACGCTAGAAAGCACGTAAAAAGAATCAAAGGTTTTTACACGCACGCTTTGGTTTTCGTTTTGGTAAACGTATTTATTATTTTCTCTAATGCAATTGCAGACGGAAAAGGTTTTAATGACATGGATAATTATTACACGGCTTTTTTCTGGGGTTTCGGCTTATTGGCTCATGGTTTATCGGTTTTTGGTGGTGAGCTATTTTTAGGCAGAAACTGGGAAGAAAGAAAAATCCAAGAAATTTTAAACGAAAAATAATTTTAAAATATTATTTTTAGAAAATGAAACTCGAGGTAATCAAAAAAACGGCACTTAACCTACTCTACATCAATATTATTGTAAGTCTTTTTATCTTCTTAATTGATGGTGGAGAAAAAACATTCGAAAGATACTCTATAACTTTCCTTATTTCTGGAATGTACACGTTTTTCATAGGTTTAGGAAACGGTTTTTTAAACGATTATCTAGATTCTAAATTCTCGTGGACAGATGAAACGCGCAAAAGAACCATTGCTGCGATTGTAGGAACTTTGGTGTTGAATATCGCACTGGTTTATTTTTGTAATTACTTGAATTTCATTGTTATACAAGGCAAAAATCCAGAAAAATTCTTCAACGGTGAGATGAACTTCATCAATTGGTTTTCCATCAATTTTGCGATTATGATTTCGGCAATTGGTCACGCTAGAGGTTTTATGGCGGCTTGGAAAAACTCTACCAAAAAAGAAGTAGTAGAACAAAAACTCATCGCCAAATCTGCCAATGCGCAATTCGAAAGTTTAAAAAATCAATTAGACCCGCATTTTTTATTCAATTCTCTGAACGTTTTAGACTCTTTAATTGAAGAAAATCCTGTTCAAGCGCAACGTTTTACCAATTCGATGTCGAAAATTTATCGCTATGTTTTGGAACAGAAAGACAAAGAACTGGTTTCGGTGGAAGAAGAAATAGACTTTGCCAAAACCTATTGCGAACTACTGAAAACCAGATTTGAAGACGCTGTAACCTTTGATTTCAATATTTCAGAGGAAGATAAAAAAGGTTTTGTAGTACCACTTTCTCTGCAACTTTTGCTCGAAAATTCTATTAAACACAATTTTGCAACCTCATCTAAACCATTGAATATCAAAATTTTTACAGAAAAAGGAAACCTCATCATCGAAAATAATTTGCAATCCAGAGAATTGCCGAATACATCTACAGGAGTTGGTTTAGCGAACATTGTTTCGAGATATAATTTATTAACCGAAAGAAATGTCTTCATAGAAAAATCAGAAGCTTTCTTCCGTGTGAAACTCCCTATTTTAACAGAAAAATTGAACCCTATGAATCCATATACTCCATCACAAGAACAATTGGCTTACGAAAAAGCCGCAAAACGCGTAGAAGAACTCAAAGGTTTCTACGGAAACTTAATTTCTTACTGCATTTTTATCCCATTTTTAATTTTTATCAACTTCCAAACTTCGCCTAAATATCATTGGTTTTGGTGGCCAATGTTAGGTTGGGGAATCGGTGTAATTTCTCACGGAATTAAGACTTTTGGAATCGGAACAGATTGGGAAGAACGCCAAATCAAAAAATACATGGAAAAAGAAGAAGAAAACGCTAGAAAATGGAAATAACTATGGAAAATCAAGATAAATTCAACGAAATTGCTTACAAAAAAGCACAAAAAAGAGTAAAAGACATCAGAACCTATTATTACATGGTTTTGGGATATTTAGCAGTGGGTTATTTCATTGTTAGCAGAAATTATGACGGTAATCTTCTTAATATTTCTAGAAATTACAGCGTTTGGATGGTAATCTTATGGGGAATTTTTCTTTTGGGTTACGGAATTTATTTATTCACACCTTATTTTAGAAATTGGGAAGAAAGAAAAACCAAAGAATTAATGGAGAAATACAAACAAAAAAATTAAAAAATGGAACCTGTAAACGATAAAAATATTCAATACGAAAGAGCCAGAAAAAGGGTGAAAGAAATCAAAGGTTTCTATATTCACGCTTTGGTTTATGTTTTGGTCAACTTGTTTTTAATTCTCGCGAAATCCATAAAATACGATTCTTTTGAAACGTTTTTCCAGCAAAATCAATTCTGGGGAATCGGACTTTGGGGATTTGGACTTTTTGCGCATGGTTTATCCGTTTTCTTGCCTAATTTTATCCTCGGAAAAAACTGGGAAGAAAAGAAAATCCGTGAATTGATGGAAAGAAATAGAAATTTGAAAATTTGAAAAAATGAGCTAATTTGGAGATGAAATTATTCTTAAAAATAGATTCTTCATTTCGTTTCACTTCACTCAGAATGACATTAGAAAACCAAACTTTACCTTGAACTTTGAATTGAAAATATGAAAGTAGTAATTATAGAAGACGAAAAACCAGCTGCAAGAAAACTCGAAAGATTATTAAGCAATTTTACTGATTTACAATTGGTTGCAACGCTCCATTCTGTGGAAGACGCTGTAGATTGGTTCAGTAAAAATGAACATCCTAAGCTGATATTTTCAGATATTGTTTTGGGCGATGGTTTGTCTTTTGATATTTTTGAAAAAGTTCCTACCAAAAGTTTCATTATTTACACCACCGCTTTTGATCAATACACGTTGAAAGCCTTCAAACTCAATTCCATAGATTATCTTCTCAAGCCAATTTCAGAGGAAGATTTAGCCAAAGCAATTGAAAAATTCAAAAGTTTTTTACCTTCAGAAGAAACGCACAACGCTTTGGAAATGAAAACCTTAATCAAAGAAAATCAACCGAAATTGTCTAGAATTCTAGTAAAAATTGGATATAATTTGAAGGTCATCAAAACTGAAGAAATTTGCTGTTTTTATTCTGAAAACAAAATTGTTTACGCTCAAACTTTAGAACGCAGTTTCCCAACAGATTTTACCTTAGATGAATTGGAAGAAGTTTTGGATGAAAAAACGTTTTTCCGTGTAAACAGACAGTTTATCATCAGTTCAGATTGTATCAAAAACATTCATACTTCACCGAATTACAAAGTAGAATTGCAAGCGCAACCTGCCGAGGAAATTACGGTAAGTAGAGAACGTGTGAAAGATTTTAAAGATTGGTTGGTGAAATAATGTTAATCATTTCAGTTTTGTCATTCCGTAGGAATCTCTACTAAACTATTTAATATTCATGTTTAGATTCCTACGGAATGACAAAGTTTATGTATTTAATTTAAGAAATCACTCCGCTTCCTAATAATTCTTCGCCTACGTACCAAGCTGCAAACTGTCCTTCTGCAATCGCAGATTGTGGATTTTCGAATTCTATGAAAAATCCTTCTTCAAACTGATAAAGCGTGGCTTTTTCTAGCGGTTGACGGTATCTAATTCTCGCCATTACTTCCATAGATTCTCCGTTTTTAAGGCGTAAATCTTCACGAATCCAATGAACTTCAGAATTGTCAATTTTCAAAGCTTTTCTGAACAATCCTGGGAAATTTCTTCCTTCTCCTACATACACCAAATTGTTTTCCATATCTCTGGAAATCAGGAAACAAGATTCCTTATGACCGCCAATTCCTAAACCTTTGCTTTGACCAATCGTGTAAAATTGGGCACCTTGATGTTTACCAATTACTTTTCCGTCAGATTTTTTGTAATGGATTTTTGCAGACAAATATTCTAACTCTTCTAATTTTGAAGAAAATTCAGGCTTTTCTTTGTGATATTCAGCAAAATCACTGAAAATTTCTACAATTTCGCCTTCTTTGGCTTTTAATTGTTGCTGAAGAAAAGTAGGTAAACTTACTTTCCCGATGAAACAAAGACCTTGTGAATCTTTTTTATCCGCAGTTGCCAATTCCATTTCTCTGGCAATTTCTCTTACTTCTGGTTTGGTGAGTTCGCCAATTGGGAAAAGCGCTTTAGAAAGCTGTTTTTGACTCAATTGACACAAGAAATAACTTTGATCTTTGTTGTTATCTTTTCCTGCCAAAAGCTGATACACTTCTTCCCCATTTTCATTGGTGAAAGAATCTAATCTTGCGTAATGTCCTGTTGCTACTTTATCTGCACCTAGAGAAAGTGCGGTTTCTAGAAAAACATCGAATTTTACTTCTCGGTTGCACAAAACATCAGGATTGGGTGTTCTCCCCTTTTCGTATTCGGCAAACATATAATCTACAATGCGTTCTTTGTAGATTTCGCTCATATCAATTACCTGAAACGGAATTCCCAGTTTTTTGGCGACTAAAAGAGCATCATTACTGTCTTCAATCCAAGGACATTCGTCTTCTAAAGTTACGGAAGCATCGTTCCAATTTCTCATAAAAAGTCCGATGACTTCGTGACCTTGTTTCTGTAACAAATACGCTGCAACACTGGAGTCAACACCTCCTGATAAACCGACTACTATTTTCATAATTGAGTTACGCTTTCGTTAAGGGAAAGTTTTACAACTGCAAAATTACGAATTAAAAACTCATTTGGAATTTTTCTGCTAAATTTGAATTATAGAAATTTTCTAAAAATGAAAAAATTATCTCTATTCTTTCTGATTTTGATGTCTTTTTCGGCATTTTCTCAAGTGGAAAACTCTTTACAAAACTCTAAATGGACTTTTGGTGGTTATGCTGGTTTAACTGGCGGTTTTGGCAGTAATAGCGGCATTGCAGTACATATTGCACCAAGAGTAGGCTATAAAATTTCTGAAAATTTAGAAACAGGTTTAATGGGAAGTCTCAATTGGCAAAACTCATCTTATTCTTACTCCACTTTGTTTGGAATTGGGCCATTTGTGAATTATTATTTGGGCAGAAATTTCTATTTAGGTTCTCAATTTCAGGAATATTTTATCAATCAAAAAATAAAATCTTCAGAAGAAAAATACAGTTCAAACGAAGCTGCACTTTACATTGGTGGCGGTTATATGCAAAGAATGGGCAACAATTCTTATTTGCAGATTGGCGGAATGTATAATGTACTTTGGAAACAAAACAGCAGTATTTTCAGTAGTGGTTTTGTTCCTAATATTGGGGTGGTTTTTGGATTGTAGAATATTTTAAAAAATAAAAACCTCCGAAAATTCGGAGGTTTCTTTTTATGCTTTTTGTTTAGATTTCTTTTGGGTTTCACCTTCTAAAGCATCTTTGGCTTCGTTCAATTTTAGAACTACTGTTTCACCTTCAGAGAATTGTTTATTTACGAGCATTTCTGCCAATAAATCTTCTATATATTTTTGGATGGCACGTTTTAGAGGTCTTGCTCCAAAATCTTTGTCCCAACCTTTCTCAGCAATAAAATCTCTGGCTTCGTCTGTTAATTCTACTTTGTAGTTTAGTTTTTCCAGACGTTTATAGAGTTTATTTAACTCAAGGTCAATAATTTTCTTAATGTCTTCTTTTTCAAGAGAATTGAAGATAATAATATCATCTATTCTGTTTAAGAACTCTGGTGCAAAAGCTTTTTTCAGAGCGTTTTCTATGGTTGCTCTCGCTCTAGCATCAGAAGAAGTTTTCTTCGCAGAAGTTCCGAATCCTACTCCATCACCGAAATCTTTTAAATCTCTGGTTCCGATGTTAGACGTCAAGATGATAATCGTATTTCTGAAATCTACTTTTCTGCCTAAAGAATCGGTAACGTGACCTTCATCTAAAATTTGCAATAAAATATTGAAAACATCCGGATGTGCTTTTTCTATTTCGTCTAATAAAACTACCGCATACGGTTTTCTACGAACCGCTTCAGTTAATTGACCGCCTTCTTCATAACCTACATATCCTGGAGGCGCTCCTACCAATCTAGAAACTGCGAATTTCTCCATGTATTCACTCATGTCTATTCTAATCAATGCATCATCAGAATCGAATAATTCACGAGCCATTACTTTTGCTAATTCGGTTTTACCAACACCTGTTGTTCCCAAGAAAATAAATGTTCCAATTGGTCTGTTTGGATCTTTTAATCCTGCTCTGTTTCTTTGGATGGCTTTCACCACTTTTTTCACAGCATCTTCTTGACCAATCACTTTTCCGTTGAGTAAATTATCCATATTGGCTAATTTATCCATCTCGTTTTTGCCCACTTTTGTTACTGGAACTCCAGACATCATCGAAACTACCTCAGCTACATTTTCTTCGGTTACCACTTCTTTTTTCTCCTTCACTTCTTTGTCCCATTTGTCTTGAGCCACAGCCAATTCTAGTTGCAAACGCTCTTCTTCATCTTTTAGCTTTCTCGCTTCTAAATAATCTTGAGCTTTTACCGCTTTTTGTTTCAGTTCCTTAATTTCTTCAATTTGCTTTTCATACTCAATGATGTCAGTAGGAACTTTCATGTTTTTGATATACACTCTAGAACCCGCTTCGTCCATCGCGTCAATCGCTTTGTCTGGAAGGAATCTATCGGTAATATATCTCGAAGTAAGGTTTACACACGCTGCAATTGCTTCGTCTGTATAGGTTACATTATGATGGTCTTCGTATTTGTCTTTAATTTGATTCAAAATCAAGATGGTTTCTTCCACAGAAGTAGGTTCTACCATTACTTTTTGAAAACGTCTTTCTAAAGCGCCATCTTTTTCGATGTACTGACGGTATTCGTCTAAAGTAGTCGCACCGATGCATTGTATTTCGCCTCTTGCTAAAGCAGGTTTAAACATATTAGAAGCATCAAGACTTCCTGTAGAACTTCCTGCACCTACAATCGTGTGTAACTCATCTATGAAAAGGATGACGTCTCTGTTTTTCTCAAGTTCGGTCATAATCGCTTTCATTCTCTCTTCGAACTGACCTCTGTATTTAGTTCCAGCAACTAAACTTGCTAAATCTAACGTAATTACACGCTTGTTAAACAGAACTCTAGACACTTTTTTCTGCATAATTCTAAGTGCTAAACCTTCTGCGATGGCAGATTTACCAACGCCTGGTTCCCCAATCAAAAGCGGATTGTTTTTCTTACGTCTTGACAGAATTTGAGAAACTCTTTCTATTTCTTTTTCTCTACCAATTACAGGGTCTAATTTCCCTTCAGAAGCTAGTGCAGTAAGGTCTCTACCAAAATTATCTAAAGTTGGCGTTTTGCTTTTTCCTGTTCCTAGATTTCCAGTAGGTTTTTTCATTTGACCGTATTCTTCACGCTCTTCGTCATCATCATACACAGAACTTTTTGGCAATTGACCAGAGTTTTTAAGCATAGATTGATATTCTTTAGCTACGCTATCATAATCAATTTCGTAAGCGCTTAAAATATTGGTAGTAGGATCTTCTATTTTATAGAGAATTCCTAACAATAGATGAACAGTATTAATTTCTGAAGCTCTGTATTGTCTGCATTCTAAATCTGCTCTTTTTACTGCATAATCTGCTAATTTGGTTAAAGAAATATTTTCCTTTTCTTCTGAAAAAGGATTGGTATTTACATTCATGTTTTCAATCTTTCTACGAATCTGAGTAAGATCTGCCTGAAGATTTTCTAAAATTTCTTTAGCAGAATTATCCGTCTGAATAATTCCCAGCAAGAAATGTTCAGTAGATAAAAATTCGCTATGCAAACGTTTTGCTTCGCTTTTACTTTGTTTGAAGACTTTGGTTAAGCCTTCTGAAAATTTATTTTCCATGATAATTTCTCTCAATAAAATTCTAATGAAGTCAATATGAATTGATTTCGTAAATCAAAGTTACAAATACTTTACCAAACTCATATTATGACTTTATGACATTATTTTACAAAATTAATAGCAGGAAATTAGTAATTTTGTCGTCTTGAATTTTTTTGAAATGGACGCGAATTGGGCAAATTATGTAGGTTATGCTGCATCATTCTTTGTAGTACTGAGCTTTATGGTAAAAAACATTAAACAAATTAGAGTGATTAATCTTATCGGTTGTATCGCTTTTGTAATTTATGGTGTTTTCAGCGGAATGTTGTGGCCTATCATTATTCCTAACGCAATTCTTTGCGTTATACAGCTTTATCATTTAATAAAACACGATTAAAATGAAAAAAAAAATCATAGTTACCGCTTTTAGTAACCTTACTACCGATCAGAGAATAGAAAAGGTTTGTAAAACTTTACATGATAATGGATATGTTATTGAACTTATTGGCTGTAACTATGGTTGTAATCAAGAAGTAAAAAGAGAATATACTGTAGAAAAAATTAACTTAATTTCTAAATCATTAAAAACTGCATATTTTGAATTTAATTGGAAATTGTATCAGAAACTTCTAAATAAGAGTTTTGAAAATACCGTTTTACTTACTAACGATTTAGATACTTTATTACCTAATTTTTTATTATCAAAAAAAAAGAAAATTCCTTTGGTATTTGATAGTCATGAAATCTTTACTGAAATGCCTGCTATACAAGGAAAAATTTCGCAAAAAATATGGAGATTTGCAGAAAATAAAATGCTTCCTCACATTGAATTTATGATGACGGAAAGTGAAAGCTATGCAAAGTGGTTTCATGAAAAATACAATGTAACCCCTGTAGTCGTAAGAAATATTCCTAAAAAACTACCACTACAAGAAAAAACTTTAACTCAAAATCCTAAAATAATTTTATATCAAGGAGCTATAAATCCTTCAAGGGGAATAGATAAAGCTATACTTGCCATGAAGTTTATAGAAAATGCTAATTTAATCATTGTAGGAGACGGTCCTATGAGAAAAAAATATGAAGCATTTGCTGTATCTAACCATCTTGCTCATAAAGTACAATTTTTAGGAAAAAAACTTCCAAGTGAGTTGAGAACAATAACTCAAAAAGCAGATGTTGGTATAAGCTTAGAAGAAAATAATGGTGTTAGCTATTACTATTCTCTACCAAACAAAGTTGCAGATTATATACAAGCAAGAGTGCCTTTGGTAATGATTAATTTCCCAGAAATGATAAAAATAAAAAGTAAATATAACGTAGGGGAGGTCATAGCAGATCATCATCCTGAAACAATTGCTAATGCAATAAATAATGTTCTAAATATTGGAAAAGAAAATTATCTGGATGAATTAAATAAAGCTGCAGAAGACTTGTGCTGGGAAAATGAAGAATCTAAAATATTATCTCTTTTTGAAAAAGCGTTCCAATCTATAACTAAATGATTATGAAAATTGCAATCTTAGGGCTCGGTTTTATGGGAGAAAAACATAAAAAAGTACTTTCTGGATTTTCAGAAATAGAGATATCTGCACTTATAGACTCCAAGTACAAAACTCAAGAGCAATTTTATCACTCATTAGAAGATTTTCTAGAAGCAAAACCTTTGGTCGATTTAGTGATTATTTCTACTCCCAATTTTTTACACTATGAAAATGCAATAACCTTATTAGAAAATGGGTATAATGTTCTTATAGACAAACCTTTCTGCTTTACTAATCAAGAATTTCAACACCTAGATTCCATTTGCAAAACTCACCATAGAAAAGCCTTTCTAGTATTGCAAAATAGATTTTCTTCTGTTGCAAATTTGCTTCAAAATACGTTCCACGAAAAACTTGGAAAAATTTATAATATACAATTTAATGCCTTTTGGAATAGAGACCATAACTATTATCAAAAAGAATCATGGAAAGGTAAAAAACTACTAGATGGAGGAATTTTATTTTCACAATTTTATCATTTGTTAGACCTTATTTTTCTATTTGTAGAAGAAGACTTAGAGATAAAATTCAAAGATTTTTCCACCTTTAGAAATCATGAAATTTCTGAAATCGAAGATACAGTAATTGCAGTTTTAGAAAGCAAGAAAGGCACTAAAATAATGCTAAATTTTACAAATGCTGTTTATAAGAAAAATCAAGAAACTTCCCTTAATATAATTGCAGAAAAAGGAACTCTTAAAATAGCAGGACAATATTTTGATGAAATAACATATCAAAATATTGAAGATATAGAACAAGATTACATCTTGAAAAAAAATACCAATGAAGAAAATCTTCATCATTTATATGAAGAAATTTTTAATAATTTAAAAAATCTGCCTAATAAAGCAATACAGATAGAAGATGGAAAACGCCTGGTGAATCTAATATCGGATTTATATTCATAATTTTATACTTATTGTTGTAGACCAGAAATTATTGAAGGTTAAAAGGATAAATCTTTTATCTTTGCACCATGACTATTCAAGAAAAACAACAAGAAATCATAGAAGAATTCGAGTTTCTGGACGATTGGGAGCAGAAATACGAATACATTATAGACTTGGGAAAAGAACTGAAAGGTTTGCCTGAAGATAAAAAAACAGAAGAAAATCTGATTAAAGGTTGTCAATCAAAAGTTTGGTTAGACGCCGAATTCAGAGACGGAAAACTCTTCTTCAATGCAGATTCTGACGGAATTTTACCGAAAGGAATTGTTTCTCTTTTGGTGAGAATTTACAGCGGTCATTCTACCCAAGAAATCTTGGATTCTGATTTTGATTTTATCTCAAAAATCGGTTTGCAAGAATTTTTATCGCCTTCTAGAGCCAATGGTTTGATGGCAATGACCAAACAAATTAAGTTCTACGCGGTTGCATTTCAGTTAAAATCGTGAAAAGAATTTTAGCATATCGTTTTTCTGCCTTTGGAGATGTGGCGATGATTGTGCCTGTTCTTAAAGAATTTTTGGCGCAAAATCCTGATACAGAGATTGTTTTCGTTTCAAGAAAAAACTTTGCCGATTTATTCGATGGAGTAGAGCGATTGACTTTTCGTGGCGTAAATCTAGATGATTACAAAGGATTTTTCGGGTTAAGAAAATTGGCTTTAGAACTGAAAAAGGAATTTCAGCCAGATTTTGTAGCCGATTTGCACAATGTTTTGCGCACTAAAATTCTGAGTTTTTTCTTCAAAAAAACGGCAACGCTTGACAAAGGAAGAACCGAAAAAAAATTACTTACGAGAAAGGAAAATAAGATTAAAAAACCGCTGAAACCAACTACAGAACGTTATGCAGATGTTTTCAGAAAATTAGGTTTTACCTTGAAACTTTCTCATCAATTATTCCCAAAATCTCAACAAAAATCTGGAATTGGATTTGCTCCTTTTGCGCAACATGCAGGGAAAATGCTTCCCATTGAAAAATCTTTAGAATTGGTAAAAACGCTTTCTAAAAATCATCCAATTTATCTTTTTGGTGGCGGAAAAAAGGAAGTAGAAATTCTATCAAAATGGGAGCAAGAAGTAGAAAATGTAACTTCTCTCGCTGGGAAACTTTCGCTAAAAGAAGAACTACAGAAAATTTCTGAATTAGAACTCATGATTTCTATGGATTCTGCTAATATGCATTTGGCAAGTTTGGTGGGAACTAGAGTGGTTTCGGTTTGGGGAGCTACGCATTATTTTGCTGGATTTTTAGGATACGGACAGTCCGAAAATGACATCGTAGAAATTACAGATTTAGCATGCAGACCTTGTTCTGTTTTTGGCAATAAACCTTGTTTCCGTGGGGATTACGCTTGCCTTAACCAAATAGAAATTTCACAAATCTTGAAGAAAATTTAGATTTAAGTTAATTCATAGTTTTATTAATTTTTTTAAAACATCTGAGATGTTTTCTTAATGAACTTAATCCCTTAATAGAGACTTAATGTTTAAATTTTAATCTCAATAAATACTTGTATTTCTTATCTTTGCTCTATGCAAATTGTACTCATCGGTTCTGGAAATGTGGCATTTCACCTGGCAAAAGCTTTTACAGAAGCTCAAATTACTATTTCTCAAATTTTTGGAAGAAATACCACCGAACTTCAGAAAATTTCTGAGCAATTTTCCATTCCTTCTTCTACGGAAACGCTTGCTGATGCAGATTTGTACATTATTTCGGTAAGTGATTCTTCGATTACTGAAGTCTCTTCTCTCATCAAAAACAAAAATGTTTTGGTAGCGCATACTTCTGGTTCGGTTTCACGTGAAGCATTGAGTGGAAATTACAGAAAATCAGTTTTTTATCCGCTTCAAACGTTTTCAAAATCTAAAAATTTAGACTATTCTAAAATTCCTTTTTTCATAGATGCAGAAAACGAAAATGATGAAGAAATTTTGAAAAATTTGGCTTCCAAAATTTCTAAAAACGTAATGCTTGCCAATGATGAAAAAAGAAAATACATTCATTTGACAGCGGTTTTTGCTTGTAATTTTGTGAATCATTTGTTCGCGAGAGCCAAGGAAATTTCTGACAGTCAGGGAATTCCGTTTGATTATTTCTTACCATTAATTGACGAAACTACCCAAAAAATTCATGAATTAGAACCGAAATTAGCACAAACTGGACCAGCCATCAGAAATGATGAAAAAGTGCTGAAACTTCATGAATCTTTATTAACCGATGAAGAAAAACTAAAAATCTATAAAACCTTAAACGAATCGATAAAGAAAATGTATCATTGATTTTAGATGTAAGATTTTAGATGTACGAATAACTTTTTTCAAAATCTCAAATCTCAAATCTCAAATCTCAAATCGTAAATTTTATGAGTCATTTAGAAAAATTAAAAAATATAAAAGCCTTTGTTTTTGATGTAGACGGTGTTTTCACAGACGGTAGCGTTTATCTTTTACCAGAAGGAAATATGTGCAGAGTAATGAATGTTTTAGATGGTTTTGCAGTGGTAAAAGCATTGAAAAAAGACTATAAAATCTGCGTGATTACAGGTGGAGATGATCCCATGGTTCGTCACAGAATTCATTATTTAGGCATCACAGATTATTATGCAAAAGTGCATCATAAATTAGAAAAATTCGAAGAGTTTAAAGCCAAATACAATCTTGAAAACGAAGAAATTCTTACGATGGGAGATGATATTCCAGACATCAAAATGATGAAAATTTCTGGAATTGCAGCTTGTCCTCCCAATTCTGTGGCAGAAGTAAAAGAAATTTCGGACTATATTTCTCCTGTTTATGGGGGAAAAGGTGCTGTAAGAGACGTGATAGAACAAGTCATGAAAGTGCAAGGAACTTGGGTTGATGATGATTCGCAGTCGATATAATTTGATGATGTGATAATTTGGTAATGTGATAATTGATTAACTTTATAAACTTTCCTAAATCCTAAATCCTAAATCCTAAATCGTAAATGAAAATATTACTCGGCTCTAATTCACCCAGAAGAAAAGAACTTTTACAAAGTTTAGGTTTTGATTTTGAGGTGGTTTCTATAGATTGTGACGAAGTTTTTCCGGAAAATTTATCCGTAGAAAATATTGCAGGATACCTTTCAGAACTCAAAGCAGATGCTTATAGAAATTTAGAAAAAAATGAAATTTTGCTCACTTCTGACACCATTGTTACCTTTGAAGGAAAAGTTCTCGGAAAGCCTAAGAATAGAGAAGAAGCGGTAGAAATGCTCTCTCATTTATCTGGAAAAACACATCAAGTTTACACCGCTGTTTCATTTAAAACTAATGAAAAAATCATCACTAAAACTGATGTAGCAGATGTGGAATTTTCAGAAATTACTGACCAAGAAATCAATTTTTACATCGAAAATTACCATCCATTTGACAAAGCTGGAAGCTACGGAATTCAGGAATGGTTAGGCATGGCAAAAATCTCGAAAATCAACGGCAGTTTTTACACAATTATGGGATTGCCTACACATTTGGTTTACGAAACTTTAAAAGATTTAGGTTTCTAAAAAATTCCTTATTTTTACTGAATGTTTTTATGCCTCAATCACAATAAATTGTGACAATTTCAGTTATTAAAACACTCCATGAAAAAATATATACTTCTCGCTTTAGGTTCTGCAGTTTTTTTGGCTTGTTCGCCAAGAAAAGATGGCTATTTGAATCGTAAATATCAAGGTTTCACCACTTTTTACAATGTTTTGTTCAATGGAGAAGAAGCGCTCAATGCCGAATTAAAACAGCGAGATAAATCTTATAGAGATAATTTTCATGCGCCTTACATTAAATTACTCACTTACGAAGAGCAAATTTCTTCTGCTCAAATGGAAAATTTAGGTGTTTCTGATAACGAAGAAGGAGTAGCACCAGAAGATTTTTACAGAGATGATACCGAAACAGGGGCTTCTGTTGCCAATACTGGAGTTAGCACTTTAGAAATCGCAGAAATGAAGGCTCAAAAAGCCATTGATAAACATTCGATGATGTTTAAGGGCGAAGAAAAAAACAAAACTATTTTTGACGCTTATCTTGTTTTAGCAAAAGCAAGATTGTTCCAAAATAAGCCTTTAGAAGCACTTGACGCACTGAATACAGTTCAAAAAATTTATAAAAAAGACAAGAGACTTTCTTTAGCCAAAGTTTACGAAGCCTACACTTACGGGAAAATGAAAGATTATTATCGTGCAGATGAAACCTTCCGTGAGCTAAAAGAAAATAAAAAACTCAAAAAATCTGAGAAAAAATTACTGAGTATTTTCTATTCGGAAATGCTTTTAAACGCTGGTAAAAAGGAAGAAGCTGTAGCAGAATTAGAAAGTGCTTATAAACTTAATAAAAACAAAAAATTAAGAAGCAGAATCGCTTTTCTTCGTGGACAAATCCTTGCCAATCTTGGTAAAAATGAAGAAGCGAGAGAAAGTTTTGTCACCGCTTATAAAAACGCCAGAAATTTTGAATTTGAAGTAAAATCTCAAGTAGAAATGGCCAAAACTTTCAACGGAAAAGATGATGATTACGAACGCGCAAAAGAATATTTGGAAAAAATCAGTAAAAAAGGAACCTATGCTTCTAGAAAAAATGAATTCTATTATGCACTAGGTTTAATGGCGAAAAAAGCTGGTAAAAAGGAAGAAGCGCAAGAATTTTTCCAGAAATCTATTAAAGAAAAAGTATCTGATCCTCAAGTTAGAGGTTTGGCTTACTATGAAATCGGGAAAAAGTTTTTCGAAGATAATGACTATTTAAGCGCTGGTGTTTATTACGATTCTGCTTATGCCGCAATGAATTACGCTCCTGCAAAAGAAGAACTGAAATTGCTTACCAAAAACATAAAAGATATTTCTAAAAATTATTATCTCATCAAAAAGAATGACAGCATTTTGAAACTGACTAAAATGTCTAATGATGAGCGAATTGCCTTTTTCAACAAACATATTGAAGGCATAAAAGCCAAAGAAGCTAAAGAAGAACTCGAACGTAAAAAAGCAGAAAAAGAAAGCAAAAATAGAGTAGAAACCGTAGATTTTGCCTTGCTAGGAAATACAGATAACAACAATTCTTTCTTGGATTTTAATGGAAGTAAAGGCTTCTATTTTGCCAATCAAGCCAATATTTCTAAAGGCGAAAAAGAATTTAAGCAAATCTGGGGAAATAGAGCGCTTACAGACAATTGGCGAACTTCTACCAAAAAGAATTCTATAGAAGATCTTAAAAATGAAGCACTCGGAATTACGGCTGCTCCAGATCCTAGAAGATATGAACCGGATTTCTACATTGAAAAAATTCCGACCAAAACAGAAGAAATTTTAGCGCTCAAAAAAGACAGAGATACGGCAAGTCTTGGTCTGGGAAGAATGTACGAAAACTTTTTTTCTAATACTTCTTTAGCCACCAAAACATTGTACGATTTGGTAGATTCTAAGACTGATGAAGAAACAGAATTGCAAGCATTGTATCAGATTTTTTCTATGAATTATGAGAAAAATCCGAGTGCTGCAGAACGTGCGAAACATTTGATTTTAGAGAAATATCCTTACACTTCTTATGCAGAATTTGTGAAAAATCCTAAGAAAGCAGATTTCACCACGTCTGATTCTGAGGTAGAAAAAATCTATACACAAGCTTTTGCTCTTTACTCCGAAGAAAAATTTGATGATTCTAAAAAATTGATTGAAGAAACTTTACAGAAATATCCAAAAGATGTTTTGGTTCCTAAATTTACCTTGTTGAATGCCTTTAACACAGGAAAAACAGCAGGAAAAGAAATCATGATTCTTCAACTAGAACAATTAATGCTGAATTATGCGAAAACTCCTGAAGGTATAAAAGCGAAGGAAATGCTTCAATATCTGAAAAGTGATATAAAAGTGGAACAGTTTGATGATAATGGAAATCCTATTTCACCGAAAAATGAACCATCAGTTGCGCCTCAGAATGTGAATTCTAGCTCTACAAATCCTGAAAGAATTCAGCAAAATAATTCTAAACAAAGAAATTTGCAAGAAATGCAACAAGATGATCCACTGCAACCAAAAGATTTAAAATCTAAAAAATAAGCAGTTTTCTCAGCGCAAAGATTAAATTTTCTACACTCTTAACAGTGTGAGCAAAGTTTTTTATGCTTTGGCGAATGAAAAAGCAAACGCTTAAAAGGCGAATTTATTCGCTTCTTTGCTATCTTAATTTTATACCAATTTTTAAGAAATCTTTGCGTGATAAATAGGAAGGATTGAAGAAAGATTAAGATTTCTTCTTTACCCCGTGGAAATCTTTTAAATAAAACGGCTCGAAATACGCCACGTCTTCAAAATCTTGTCGGTTGAATTTCTCCACCGATTTTTTGATGAGATATTTCGCTGATGGATACACATTTTCGTTAAAATCTGCTCCAGAAATTTGTAAAATCTCTTGCGCTTTTTTGGCGCCATCTCCTACGAAAAGGATTTTTTTACCTTCTAATTCTTTGAAAGATTGTTCGTCTAAGATTTTTGCTTCTGTCTCCGTCAACATCTCTCCTGAATTTCCATCAAAAACGGCGCAATAAACCTCCATTCTTCTTGCATCGATTAATGGAATGATTACATCATAGTTTTGTCCTAAAAACGGCTCTATCATCGTTTCCAGAGAATTGACAGCAATGAGAGGAACTTTCAGTCCATAACAAAAACCTTTTGCTGAAGCTGCGCCAATTCTAAGTCCGGTGTAAGAACCTGGTCCTTTTCCTAATGAAACTGCTTCAATATCTTTCAAAGAAATTTCTGCGCCTTCTAAAGCCCATTCTACAAAAGTGTGTAGCGATTCTGACTGTTTATAGTTTTCTGAAACTTCTTCGCAAAGACATAATAATTCTTCGCCATCAGAAATAGCAACTGAACAGTTTTTAGACGAGGTTTCTATATGGAGGATTTTCATTTTTTGATGTGGTAATTTGAAAATGTGATGATGTGATAATTTTTGCAAAGATAATCAACGAATCATCACATTAACAAATCAACAAATTATTTACGGTGAATCGTTCTCGGTTCTGCCTGTGCTTTTGGATAAATGCATAATTCTGCAATAGAAACTCTTTCTGGTGCATTTACACAATACGAAATCGCATCTGCAATATCTTCTGCTTTCAGTGCTTCATAACCTGCATAAACGGTAGCAGCACGTTGTTCATCTCCTTTGAATCTTACTTTAGAAAAATCAGTTTCTACAGCTCCTGGTTGAATATTAGTCACTTTGATTCCAAATTCTGTAAGTTCTATTCTCATTCCTTCGGAAATAACGTCTACAGCACGTTTTGATGCACAATACACCACACCATTTGCATACGTTTGTCTCGCAGCAACCGAAGAAATATTGATGATATGACCTGTATTTCTCGCTTTCATGATTTTAATAATTGGTTGAGAAACATAAAGCAATCCTTTTACATTTCCATCCATCATCGCATCCCAATCTGCAATATTTCCTTCGGATATCGATTCTAAACCATGAGCGTTTCCTGCATTATTCACCAAAACATCTATGTTTTTCCATTCTTCTGGAAGCGAATGGATGGCATTTTCTACTTCTTGCTGGTTTCTTACATCAAAAACCAAACTGTACACTTCTGTAATATTGCTTAATTCGATTTGTAATTGCTCTAAAACTTCTTTTCTTCGTCCACAAATAATCAATCTATGACCTTGTTTAGCAAAAGTTTCTGCGGTAGCTTTTCCAATTCCTGAAGTTGCACCGGTGATGAATATTGTTTTCATTTTAATATTTTTTTCTCGCGGATTTAGCAAATTATGCTGATTTTAAAATTAATTTTTAAAAAATTTTTGCATAATCAGCACAGAATGCGAGAGTTAATTCGCATCAAATGCTTCAAAAGCGTCTTCTAAATGTGAAATTTTAAGTTTTCCTGTTTCGTCTGGAAGGACAGAAATAATATCAAACCTTACTTCTTTGTCTATATTTAGAGATTTTAGGTATTCGTCTGTGGCAGAAACGATGGATTTAATTTTCTTTTTGGTCACCGCTTCATGAGGTTCCATAAAAATATCTGTTCCTCTCGCTTTTACTTCTATCACTACTATTTTCCCTTCAAATTCTGTAATGATATCTACTTCTGCTTTTTGAAAACGAAAGTTTTTGGCTAAGATTTTATAGTTTTTTTCGACTAAAAATTGCTCTGCCAATTCTTCTGCGAGTTTTCCAAAATCATTGTGTTCTGCCATAATATTTAAACACAGAGAGCTCCGAGTTTTCACTGTGAACACTGTGAATTCTCTGTTTCACTGTGGTTTATAAAATTTTTACTAATCCTTTTTCCTCAACTTCCATCTTTACCTTACTTCCTATAATTAATGGTCTATTGTCAAAAATATGTCCATTTGGAAAGCTAAATAGAGTAGGGAAGTTGTATTTTTTGATTCTTTGAGCAATAATTTCATAAGCAAATTCATCGAAAGGTTCTTCGTAGTTTTTATTTTCTTTTGCATCGCCCATATTGGTCATTCCGCCAATTATTAAGCCTTTTATTTTTCTGAAAACTCCTGCTAAATCAAGACTTATTAACATTCTATCGAGCGCATAAAAATTCTCGCCAATGTCTTCTATAAAAAGAATTTTATCTTTGAAATCAAATGAATATGGCGTTCCTAAAAGGGCATAAATTAAAGCTAAATTTCCGCCAATGAGTTCTCCTTCAGCTTTTCCGTTTTTATTAAGTTGATGTTTTTCTACGGAATATTGGAGTTTTTTTCCTTCTAAAATTTTGAAAATATCTTCATAGCTTCCTTCAGAAACCCCGAAACTAGCTGTTTTAACGGTTTGTCCGTGAATAGAAGCGAAATTATTTTTAAGTAAATAACTGTTTATCACTGTATTATCAGAATAACCAATATACCATTTCGGATTTTGCCTGAATTCTGAAAGTTTGAGGTGTCTCAATAAATGCTGACAACCGTAGCCACCTCTGGAAGCCCAAATTGCTGAAATTTCTGGGTTATTGAAAGCCCAATTTAAATCCTGAATTCTTTCTTTTTCGGTTCCAGAATAATTGTATCCGTTTTCAAATTTTCCAAGGGTATATTTTCCTAAAATAGGTTCGTAGCCTTTTGATTTTATCAAACTGATGGTGCTCTGAAGCGATGTTTCTTCTACAAATCCTGCAGGAGAAATAATGGCTATTTGGTCACCTTTTTTTAAATTTTTAGGAAAAATAATATTTTTCATTTTGCTTTTTGATAGAGGATTTCTTTGCCTTCTGCTTCTTCTAAACGCTTATCAAATTGATTGAATTTTTTATAACTCTGCAGAAAGATGAAAAAACTAAAAATAATAAGAATAATTCCTACAGTTTTTCGGATTTTATTGGCTAAATTTTGAGTCAATTTATAATGAAATTGCTTGGCTAATAATATTTTGAGTAAATCTATCACAAGATAAGTCGCAATCACTAAACTGATGTAAAGCAAGAAATTCTGCAAATCTGGATATTCATTTCTCACCGAAATTACGGTAACCAACCAAAATAAAATAACCCCTACATTCAAAATATTGAACAAGAAGCCATTTACAAAGGTTTTGAAATAATTTTGACTGATGATTTTTTTCTCATTAGCAACGTGCATTTGAGTTTTGGTAAGCATCATAAAAATACCATAAACCAAAATAATAAGCGCTGTAATTCTGTAAAATCCTGGATGTTTGTCTATAAGTTCTACCAAGTCTGCGCTGGCAAAATAAGCAGCTACAATACACAAAATATCTGCAGTAATCACGCCTAAATCTAATGCCAATGCATGACGGTGACCTCTACAAAAACTAGTCTCAATCAATAAAAAGAATATTGGTCCTATAAAAACAAGACTCAACATAAATCCTAATCCGATTGCCGAAAGTATAAGTTCAAGCATTTAACAAAGGTAAGAAATAAGTATTTAAAGATTAATATTTTTTAAAACTTTGCTTGTTGTTTGAACTAAAATCTTACAAATTTTAAAGTTACTTCTTTGCGATGAATAGCATTAATCTACCACTTTAAAATCTAATTGTTTTGCCACCAAATTTGCTTTCACCACTTTAATTTTTATAGTGTCTCCCAACTGATAGGTTTTACCTGTTCTCATTCCTACAATAGAATGGGTTTTAGCTTCGTGGAAGTAAGAATCATCCATTAAATCACGCAATTTAATCAATCCTTCTGCTCCGTTTTCTGGAATTTCTACCCAGAATCCGAAGTCTGCAGTTCCAGAAATAACGCCTTCGAAAACTTCTCCTACGTGTTTTTCCATGAATTTTACTTGCATAAATTTAATAGAATCTCTTTCTGCATCTGATGCGAGACGTTCCATATCACTGCAATGTTTGCAATATTCTTCGTATTCTGCTGCAAAGGGAGATTTTCCTCCATCTAAATAATGCTGTAACAAACGATGAGCTATTAAATCCGGATATCTACGAATAGGAGAGGTAAAGTGCGAGTAATATTCGAATCCTAAACCGTAATGTCCAATAGGATTGGTAGAATAAACTGCTTTGCTCATGCTTCGCATGGCAAGAGTTTCAATCATGTTTTCTTCGCCTTTTCCTTTTACATCTCGTAATAAATTATTGAGTGATTCTGCTACTTTTTTAGAATTGGCAAGGTTCATTTTATACCCAAAAGTTCCTACGAATTCTCTCAAAGCTTCTAATTTTGTAGGATTAGGATCATCGTGAACTCTATATACAAAAGTATTTCCTGTAGTTTCACCTTTTCTGTTTAATGAAACAAATTCAGATACTTTTCTATTGGCCAAAAGCATAAATTCTTCAATCAAATGATTAGAATCTTTGCTGATTTTAAAATAAACACCAATAGGTTCATTATTTTCGTCTAAATTGAATCTTACTTCACTTCTGTCAAAGGCAATTGCTCCATTTTTAATTCTATTTTTTCTTAGAATTTTAGCGAGTTTATCTAATACCAGTATTTCTTCTGCCAATTCACCTGTTTTCGTTTCAATTCGTTCTTGCGCTTCTTCATAGGTAAATCTTCTGTCTGAATGAATAACCGTTCTTCCAAACCATTGATTCTGAACTTCAGCTTTGTCATTCAATTCAAAAACTGCTGAAAATGTTAATTTATCTTCATTGGGACGAAGCGAACAAACATCATTACTCAAAACTTCTGGAAGCATAGGAACTACTCTGTCTACCAAATAAACTGAAGTGGCTCTTTTATACGCTTCATCATCTAAAATAGTTCCGGGTCTTACGTAATGCGAAACGTCTGCAATGTGAACACCAATTTCCCAGTTTCCATTTTCTAATTTCTGTAAAGAAAGGGCGTCATCAAAATCTTTCGCATCTTTTGGGTCAATGGTAAATGTGAGAATGTTACGCATATCTCTGCGTTTTTTCACTTCTGCAGCGGTAATTTTTCTATCAATTTTATCTGCTTCTGCTTCTACTTCTGGTGGAAATTCATAAGGTAAACCATATTCTGCTAAAATAGAGTGGATTTCGGTTTCATGTTCACCAGGAAGTCCCAAAACTTGAATAATTTCGCCTTCTGGATTTTTAGAATTAGCATCCCAATTCAGCATTTTTACCACTACTTTTTCGCCATCTTTAGCGCCATTTATTTTATTTTTCGGGATAAAGAAGTCGTTATTGATTTGTTTTTTGTCAATGACTACAAATCCAAAATCTTTATGCGGAACAAACTGAAAAGTCCCAACAAAAGTATCATTAGCACGTTCTAGAACTTCTAAAACAGAACCTTCTAATTTTTTCCCTTTAAAATGATAGGTGACGATAAGAACGGTGTCTCCTTGCAACGCATCTTTTACATTTTTTTGATGAATAAAAACATCATCTTCTATTCCTTCTACTTTTACATAGGCATTTCCATTGGCTGCAAAATCGATAACTCCGGTTAACGTATCGGTAATTTGAAGGTTTACAATGTATTTATTCTTCTCCGTTTCCTTAATTTTATCTTCGGCTTTCAATTTATGAAGTGCCTGAATAACAAGTTCTCTTTGTCTAGGATTTTTATATTCTATTCCGTCTGCAATCTGTTTGTAATTGTAGATTTTAGACGCTTTTTTATTCATAAAACGCAGAATGAGCTTCCCAATATCGCGAAGTTTCTGGTCTTGTTTTTGTGATTTATGTTGTTGTTTCATATTTTGTCTTTGTGTTTATTAATTTTTATAAATTTAAATAAAAATCTCCAACTTTCGTCGGAGATGGTTTTATTTACAAGTAATTTTATCTACTCTGTTTTGATGTCTTCCTCCTTCGAAATCGGTGGTGAGAAATTTCTCTATGATTTCTAGCACCAATTCTTTGGCGATAAATCTGGCAGGCATTGCTACCATATTACAATTATTATGTTGGCGAGATAATTCTGCAATTTCTGGCATCCAAGCTAGAGCACATCTTATTCCTTGGTGCTTATTAGCACTTAATTGTACACCTTGTCCGCTTCCACAAAATAAAATTCCAAATTCACAATCTCCGTTTTCTACAGCACTTGCAGCAGGATGTACAAAATCTGGATAATCTACAGAATCTAAACCATGGGTTCCAAAATCTACCAATTCATATTTTCCTTCTAATTGTTTCTTTGCAAATTCCTTGTATTCATAGCCTGCGTGATCTGCGGCGATTGCTATTTTTTTCATTTTATTCTTATTATTTCTACAAAATTAACACTTTAAATGTGAATTGTGGATTAAATTTTAAAATCTATTTTTTAAATGAGCTTTAAAATCAAGTGTTTAAGAAAATCTTGGCAAATTACTTTTAATTGTATCATCCTAATTTACAGTATTTTAAGATAAAGTTACACAATTATTAACAGAATGTTAATTACTATGTTTAAAACTTCTGCTAAATAAAATAAAAAGTTAAAGAATTTTTGTGTAATAGAAAAAAAACCTGCAAGATTATAGATTTTGTTTATCTATTTTTTTGAGGTCAAATTCTTTAGTTTTTCCATAACATGTTTTTCAATATATGCATGAAATAAGAGATATTCACAATTGTTAGTAAACTTATTATTTATTTGATTATTAATCATTTATATTATGAAAAACTTATGAATTGTACTACAACTCTTTCCGTAAAAAAATTAGAAAATAGTTTTCCCCATTATTCACAACTACAACAATAATATTCATTTCTTTTTTTATTAAAAAGAAGAAAATATGTTAGAAAATGTTTTTCGTCAGTTTGTGGAAATTTTTCTCAGGATTTTTCTTTTTACCATTTTAGAAATCTTAAATTTGTAATGCTTAAAAAAAGCAGAATAATCTAAAAACTTTAAAAAGAATAAATTTATGAAAACCATTAATGATATCAGTTTCGCTGGAAAAAAAGCATTAGTTAGAGTAGATTTCAATGTACCTCAAGATGAAAATAAAAAAGTAACGGATAATACCAGAATAGTTGCTGCAAAACCTACGATTGATAAAATCTTAAATGATGGCGGTTCTGTAATTATCATGACGCATCTTGGTAGACCAAAAGGTAAAGTAAATCCAGAGTTTTCTCTTTCTCAAATAGTAGATGAAGTTTCTAAAGTTCTAGGTAAAGAAGTGAAATTTGCTTCTGATTGTATTGGTGAAGTTGCAGAAAAAACAGCTGCTGATCTTCAACCAGGAGAAATTTTATTGTTAGAAAACCTTAGATTTTATAATGAAGAAGAAGCTGGAGATGAGGAATTTGCAAGAAAATTAGCAAAATTAGGAGATGTATATGTAAATGATGCGTTTGGTACAGCACATAGAGCTCACGCTTCTACTGCTGTAATTGCTAAATTTTTTCCTTCAACTAAATTTTTTGGTTTATTGATGGCTAAAGAATTAGAAGCGATTGATAAAGTGTTAAGAAGCGGTGAAAGACCTGTTACTGCAATTTTAGGTGGTTCTAAAGTTTCTACTAAAATTACTATTATCGAAAATATTTTACCAGCAGTTGATAATTTGATTATTGGTGGTGGTATGTCTTTTACTTTTATCAAAGCTTTAGGAGGAAATATTGGTAATTCTTTATTAGAGGCTGATAAAATGGATTTGGCTTTAGAAATTTTAGAAAAAGCTAAATTAAATAATGTAAAAGTTTTCTTGCCTGTAGACGTAATTGCTGCAGACGAATTTAATAATGATGCACACAGAGAAGAAGTAGATATTTATCACATTCCAGAAAATATGATGGGAATGGATGCAGGATCTAAGACTAGAGAAATCTTCCACGATGTGATCATGAATTCTAGAACTATCCTTTGGAACGGACCGATTGGAGTTTTCGAAATGGAAAATTTCTCAGCTGGAACTAAAGCTTTAGGTGATAGTATTTATGAAGCAACAAAACTAGGAGCTTTCTCTTTAGTAGGTGGAGGTGATTCTGTAGCTTTTGTAAAACAAAATGGATATGCTGATAAAGTTTCTTATGTTTCAACAGGAGGAGGTGCTATGTTAGAATCTTTAGAAGGTTTAGAACTTCCAGGAGTTGCTGCGATTAATAATTAAAAAATTTTGATTTAAACTTTATTTAGGTTTAAAGGTTATAAAAAAAATCTTCAGAAATTCTTCTGAAGATTTTTTTGTTTTATTAAAAGGGAAGTTTTTTTAAAGTATAAAATTTCTAAAAACTTGAAATTTTAATCATAATAGCTGAAAATTGACTTTCAGAAATAGCTCAAAAATCGATTTTCTAGATTTTTTTGATAATATATACCAAACTTGAAAATTCGTCCGTTTTTGATGCTTTTATGTTCGAAATCGCTCCAATAATTCCTCCAAAAATCCAAAAAAGTGGATTTTTCTTATATTTTTCACTCAAAATTGAAATATAATAAGAATCGAGTAGGAGAGGTTTTATTTTTTCTAATTTCCAATTTTCGGTGTTGAAAAATTTTTCCATTCCTTTTTTTGAGAAATGAAAAATATGACGAGGTACATCATAAGCTGCCCAAAAATCTTTATAATATTTTGCTTCGTAAGAAGTACAATTGGGAACCGCAATTATTAAATGACCGTTTGATTTCAATTTGTCATAAAATAATGAGAGTATCTCAGTCTGATTTTCGATATGTTCGAAAACATGCCAAAGTGTAATCACATCTAAACTACCATTTTCTATTTCATTTAAGTTTTTTATAAATTTTGTTTTGGTAGTTTTTTGCTTGGCAAAATTTCTGGCAGCGTCACTCGGTTCATATCCGAAAGCTTGAACATCATTTTCTATATGTTTTAAAAATTCACCAGCACCGCAACCATAATCTAGAACTTTAGCATTTTCAAAACTTACAGAAGAAAGAATTTTCCTTTTATAATTGAGATTAAAAGATTGAGCAAATTTGTAAATTTTTTCTTTTAAAGAATTAGAATCTTGGTGATGAGAAATGTAATCTTTACTCTCATAATATTTACCTAAATTTTCTGGAATAGGGTAGGTCTTAAAAATTCCTTCTATTTCGGTTTCTTTAATTTCAAAAATTTCTTTGCTTAAAAAATGATCTTTTATTTTCATGTTTAATTTGCTAAGTCCAATCTAAATTTATTACAAATTTCTAAAATGTTTCACGTGAAACATTTTACTTTTATCTTCCCAAATAAATAAGCAATACATTAATATCTGCTGGAGAAACTCCAGAAATCCTTCCGGCTTGTGCAATGGTTTTAGGTTGAATTTTATTGAGCTTTTGTTTAGCTTCAGCAGACAGAGATGAAATTTTAGAATAATCAAAATCTTCTGGAATTCTAATGGTTTCTAATCTTTGTAATTTGGCTACATTATCTCTTTCTTTTTCTATATAACCTTTGTATTTAATATTGATTTCTGCCTGTTCTTTTTGCTCTTCATTATACTGTTCTACTTTTTCTTTAATGAAATCAATTGCAGTTAATTTTTCTAAGGAAAGGTTAGGTCTTGTAAGAATCTGTGCAGCTCTGTACGCTTGGTCTACGGGTGAACTTTCATTAGCTTCTAGGATAGGATTGATAATACCAGGTTTTAAAGAAGTTTCTCTCAGAAATTCTTCTAATTCCGAAGATTTAGCCACTTTTTCTTCCATATTTTTTAACCTCTCTTCTTTAGCTAATCCAAGATTGTATGCTTTTTCAGTTAATCTAATGTCTGCATTATCTTGTCTTAAAAGCAGTCTGTATTCTGCTCTAGAAGTAAACATTCTATATGGTTCTTCGGTTCCTTTGGTGATTAAATCATCAATTAAAACACCAATATATGCTTCGTCTCTACTAAGAACAAATTCATCTTTTTCGTGAACTTTATTATGAGCATTAATTCCTGCCATTAAACCTTGTCCTGCAGCTTCTTCGTAACCAGTAGTTCCATTAATTTGACCAGCAAAATAAAGATTTTCTATTAATTTAGTTTCCAAAGTATGTTTTAATTGAGTAGGAGGGAAATAATCATATTCTATAGCATAACCAGGTCTGAAAATCTTAGCTTTTTCAAAGCCAGGAACATGATGTAGTGCCTTCAATTGTACATCTTCTGGCAATGAAGAACTAAAGCCATTTACATATACTTCTACTGTATTCCAACCTTCAGGTTCTGCAAATAATTGATGACGATTTCTTTCCGCAAAACGGTTGATTTTATCTTCAATACTTGGGCAATATCTTGGTCCAATACTTTGAATAGTACCATTAAACATAGGAGATTTATCAAATCCTGTTCTTAAAATTTCGTGTACAGTTTCATTAGTATAAGTAATGTAACAACTGCGCTGTTTCGTTAATTTAGGAGTATCTAAATAACTGAATTTTTGAGGATTTTTGTCTCCAGCTTGTTCTTCCATCTTAGAATAATCAAGGCTTCTTCCGTCCACACGAACAGGAGTTCCCGTCTTCATTCTTCCAGCTTCAAAACCTAAATCTACCAATTGTTCGGTAATTCCATGGGCTTTTGGTTCACCCATTCTTCCTCCTCCTAATTGTTTGTCACCAACGTGAATGAGTCCATTAAGGAAAGTTCCATTGGTTAAAACCACAGATTTTCCTTTAATTTCTATGCCTAGAGAAGTTATTACACCTTCTGCTTTTCCATTATTAATGATTAAAGATTTCACCATATCCTGAAAAAAATCAAGATTTGGTGTATTTTCTAGAACATATCGCCATTCTTCTGCAAATTTCATTCTATCATTTTGTGTTCTAGGAGACCACATTGCAGGTCCTTTTGAAAGGTTGAGCATCTTGAATTGAATAGCAGATTTATCAGCTACAATTCCGCTAAAACCACCCATTGCATCTATTTCTCTTACAATTTGACCTTTTGCAATACCACCCATTGCTGGATTACAAGACATTTGTCCGATGGTTTGCATATTCATGGTAATAAGCATGGTTTTAGAACCCAGATTAGCAGCAGCAGCAGCGGCTTCGCAACCAGCGTGACCAGCTCCTACTACGATTACATCATATGTTTCGTTAAATAACATTTATATCTATTTATAAATTTTCTATTCTTTTCAAATGTTTCACGTGAAACATTGTATATTTTTTCTACAAATTATGGAGTCTAACTAGCCCCGATTGACTCCAAATTAATTAATTTTTCAATTTGAGTCGTCTAAACTCGTTCCTCACTTTGAAGCATTTGTTTGAACTCTTTTTATATTTTTTGTCTGGGTAAAAAGTGTCTGGAAAATATAAAAAAGCGAGTGCGGAAAGCGGGAATAGCTTCTGAAAAATTTTATTCTGTTTTTAATGATAAATAAAAATCTTCTTTTGCACGCATTGTTTTTTGTTCTTCTTCGGTTTTATCTTTATAACCACAAAGGTGAAGAATGCCATGTGCAATTACTCTTTTCTTTTCTTCTTCGTAATTTTTTGAAATAAGACTAGCATTGTCCTTAATTCGCTGCAAAGATACAAAAATCTCTCCTGAAATGGTTTTTCCACGAACTTGGTCGAAGGTAATGATGTCTGTATAATAATCATGGTCTAGAAAATCTTGATTGATTTTGAGCAAATATTCATCATCACAGAAAATATAATTGATCTCTCCGAGTTTTTTTTCTTCGGAAATAATGATATTTTCTATCCAATTTTTAAGATTTTCGTCTATATTTTCGTCTATATTTTCGTAAAAAAAGTGTATCATTAATTTATTTTTTTAGAACCAGTGACCAAGAACTACTGTAAAAATTCCAGGCTTAGATTTAAATGCGTGACTGTAATTAAGTTTTATTTGACCAAAAGGTGAGTCGTATCCTAGTGTAATTGCAGCTGAATTATATTTCAAATCAAGGAATTTAGAATCATCAAAATTTTCAAAAATATTGGCTGAATTAATTCCTGCAATCACATAAAAATTTCTGTAGAAATTAAATTGAAAGTTATTAGAAACCGTAAAAATATTATTTCCTTTTTCTTCGCCAAGGTTATACCCATTAAATCTTACAAAATTAACGATTCTTTGTTCAAAAACTCCTCCTAAATGATATTGGTAAAAATCATTAACAGTATTGATAGAAATTCCATAAAAAGTAGACAAACGATAAGTTAACCATTTGGTGATAGGGAAATTTCCTCGTAAATCTGCTTTGATTTGGAAAGCTCTTTTATTCTGTTCGTCGTCAAATATATTGTAAATTTTGGCTTCTATATTGGTATAAAATCCTCTTTTTGGGAAAGATTTGCTGTCTTGGTTATCAGCTCTCATAAAAACAAAAGGATTGAAATAATTCCCGAATTTTTCATCATTAGTGATAATTTCTTTAGTAGAAAAATTATCATGACTTAAACCTAGACCAAAAGCAAATTTATCTTTCCAAATGGATTGAATAAACGCTTCATTTCTGTACCAATTCCATTTATTCACAGCAGTTCCGTCTGCATTTTCTGTATCAAAGCTCATTCCAGAAGCATAAAAGCCAAATCCCGGAATATAACCGTTATCAATGAAATAATTGATGTAATACCTAGGTTTGTCCCCAAAAACACCATCTATAGAGATGTTAGAGTTTTTAAAAACAAGTCTTTTAATGGTAATATTGGCCAATAATCCAGATTTGAAAATCTCATCATAATGCAGACCGAATTTTAAGAAAAACCTTGTGTCATCTTCGCTAACATTAAGTTTAAGAATATTTTTGTTATCCCGTTGAATAATATCGTAATTAATGATTTTATAATTGTTAGTAGCGTAGAGTTTATCTACCATTTTATTAATCTTTCCATAGGTTTGTACCGATGGAATCAGGAGATTCATCTTTCCTTGAACGTAATATTTGCTGTAAATTTTGTTGTTTTCTAATTCTAATGCATCAATTTTATAGATATTAGAATAAATAGGATTGATAGGAATTCTAAGATATTCGTAGCCTTTTTTAGGAAGTTTATCAAAAACTTCTACATATTTCATCGCTTCTGTGTAGCCAGATTTTAGAATTTTGGCTTTATCATTAAAACTGGTTACTCCTAAACCTTCAAGATTAGGCTTGATATTTACATCTGTAAATTTTAATTGATTCTTAGTCTCTTCTACAATCCCAAAATCAATGATTTGATTCAAAATATCTACAATACTGTTAATTTTATCTCTTTTATTAAGTCCTTGATTTAAATCTACACCTATCACAATGTCTATTCCCTTCTTCTTTAGAAATTCTGAAGGATAATTTACCGTCAAAGCTCCATCCACATAGATACTATCGCCAATTTTCACAGGATCCATTAATGAGGGAAATGCAGAACTTGCCAAAATAGATTCTGAGAGATCTCCGTTTTCAAAAATTTTGATTTTTCCAGTTTCTAAATTGGTGGCTACACACATAAAAGGTATTGGTAACTTGCTGAAATCGTTTATGTTAGATACATTTTTGAATAATTCTTTGAGCAAGTATAGATTTTTTTGACCAGAAGAAATAGAAGTGGGAAGTGTAGCTTTTCCATTTTTTATGGGAATTTTTAGCAGATATTTATCAACGGATTTATTGAAAAAAGAACTTTCGGCGCGGTTATTTTGATTAGAAATCAAATTATAAAAATCAGTGTCTAAAATAATTTTTTCAATGTCTTTTCCGGTGTAACCAGAAGCGTATAAACCGCCTACAATCGCTCCCATACTAGTTCCAGAGATGTAATCTACTTTTACACCTAGAGAATCCAGCACTTTTAAAACGCCTACATGCGCAAATCCTTTAGCTCCGCCACCAGAAAGTGACAATCCAATTTTAGGATTTTTGGGAATTTTTAGATTTTCTTTCACTTGAGCATTTATATGTAAAGTAAAGAAAATCAATAATATATAAAATATTAATTTTTTCATTTGTGAGTAATATTTGGGTGTTTTGGTGTGATGTTTTAATCTTTTATGTAGATTCTTTTGACTCTTCTAGAAATAGAAGTAAGCACTTCATAAGGAATGGTTTGGCAATATCCAGAAAATTCTTCCAAAGTAGGATTACCGTTAAAAATAATCACTTCATCTCCTTCTTTGACTTTAATATTCTGTAAATCAACCATTAACATATCCATGCAAATATTTCCTACGATGGATACTTTTTGGTTTTGAATGCCTACAAATCCTTTTTTATTGCCAATTAGTCTAGGAATTCCGTCTGCATAACCTACAGGAATAGTAGCAATTCTGGTGTCTTTTTCTGCTTTGTACTTTCTGTTGTAACCAATTGAATCTCCTTGTTTTACCTCAGAAATTTGTGAAATTACGGTTTTAAAAGTTACTGCACTTTGTAATTGTTTTTTCACTTCGGGATTGGCAGAAATTCCTACCATTCCTATCCCAATTCTTACCATTTCAAACTGATAATCAGAATAATAGGTAATTCCAGCAGTGTTTAAAATATGTCTGATGGGTTGATAACCCAAAGATTCAGAAATTTTAGAAGAAACTCTTTGGAATGTACGAATTTGCTCCATCGTGTAATCATCTTCTTCAGGAACGTCTGCAGAAGAAAGATGGCTAAAAATACTGGCAACTTTTACATTGTATTTTTTAAGATTTTCAAGCAATTCATCTATTTCATGTTCCTTAAAACCAAGACGATGCATCCCAGTTTCTACCTTGATATGAATAGGATATTTCTGCTGAATTCCCTTTAATTGCAATTGGTTAGCAAAAAGTTCTAATACTCTCAAACTGTAAATTTCTGGCTCGAGATTATAATCTATAATCACATCATAACTGCCTTGTTCAGGATTCATGACCAAAATGGGTGTAGTGATTCCATTTTTTCTAAGGTCTACTCCTTCATCAGCGTATGCAACTCCCAGATAATCAATGTGATGATGTTGCAAAAATTCTGCAATTTCATAACCGCCAAGTCCGTAAGAATAGGCTTTTACCATTGCACACATTTTGGTTTCTGGTTTTAGCAATGACTTATGAACATTAATATTATGCAGAATAGCGTTGAGATTTATTTCTAAAACAGTATCGTGTTTTTGAAGTTCTAAATGAGATTTTATTTTCTCAAATTCAAAAATTCTTGCTCCTTTCAGCAGAATCAGTTGATTTTCAATGGAATTGAGTTGTTGGCTCTCTAATAATTCTTTTGTGGTAGAAAAAGTATATGTTTTAGCATTAAATTTTTCTTGAAATCTAGAAATTTGATTGCCAACTAAAAATATCTGTTTGAAATTTTGCTGATTGGTAATTTCTGCCACTTTATGATACAGCGAAACATCATCATTTTTTACATCAAAAATATCCGAAAGAACTAAGGTTTTTTCATCTCTATTATACTGATTGATAAACTGATATGCAATAATGAGCGAGTCTAAATCTAAGTTAAAATAGTCATTGATAATCAAATTATTACGAACTCCATTTACACTTTCTAATCGCATTTCTACCGCTTTCAGATTGTTGATTTTTTCAACTATTTTTTCGTTGGTAAAACCAAATTCTTTTAAAATACAGATTACCGCCAAAGCATTGGTAAGCGTAGCTTCGTCTCTTTGGTTCGCAGGAAAACTCAATTTTTCTGAGAAATATTGAACTAAAATCTCTTGATTTCTGTCTTTATAATCACAGATTATTTTTACATCATTATGAGTCTTTAGACCAAAGCTAATGAGTTTTTTGTCAGAATATTGCGTTTTTATTTCTTCACAAACTTGCTCATTATCACCATTATAGATAATAATTTCTGAATTTTTAAAAAGAATCAGTTTTTCTTTAATCAGCTGAAGTTCATTTTCGAAATTAGAAGAGTGCGCCGTTCCAATGTGAGTTAAAATTCCAATTTTAGGAGAAAAAATTTCCTCTAAAGTCTTCATTTCTTGTGGTTTAGAAATTCCCACTTCGAAAATTCCTACTTGATGTTTCTCTGAAGTTTGTAACAGAGAAATCGGTAAACCAATCTGTGAGTTGAAACTTTTTGGAGATTTCACGGTGGGAAATTCATTCCACAAACATTGGTATAACCATTCTTTTACGATGGTTTTCCCATTACTTCCAGTAATTCCTATGGTTTTAATAGGATGATTTTCAATATGATAATGCGCTAAATCTTGTAGAAATTTCACAGAATTTTCTACAATAATCCATGTAATTCCTTCGTATTCTGGATAAAAATTTTCAGAAATAATGATTTTAATTCCTTTTTCTATCGCTTGCGAAATGTATTTCTCACCAGAATTTTTGTGAGTATTGATGGCGATAAATGCAGTTTTGAGGGTAGAATAAATATTTCTGCTGTCAAAAGCAATATGATGAATTTGCAGATTTTTATTCCCAATGATTTGAGATTGAGTAATTTCTGCTATTTCTTTTGTGGTGTAATTCATTATTTTTTATTCAAAACTTCGTCTATGAAAATTCTTCTACTTACGGCTTCGTAACTATCGGTTTCCCCAAGTTGTACCAAGTCTTTGCTGTTAGAAGTTCTCATAGAATAATTGGCAAGATTTCCTGTTTTTTTGCAAATTGCGTGTACTTTTGTTACGTATTCTGCGGTCGCCATTAAAAAAGGCATCGGTCCGAAAGGTCTTCCTAAAAAATCCATATCTAGACCGGCAATTACTACTCGTATTCCGTTATTAGCCAATTGATTAGCTACTTCTACAATTCCATCATCGAAAAACTGTGCTTCATCTATTCCTACCACATCACAAGTAGAACCCAGTAGTAAAATTTCGTTTGAACTTTCTACAGGAGTACTTCTAATTTTGTTGTGATTGTGAGAAACAACTTCTTCCTCATCATAGCGAGTATCTATCTTCGGTTTGAAAATTTCTACTTTTTGTCCAGCCATTTCAGCTCTGCGCAATCTGCGAATCAGTTCTTCGGTTTTCCCCGAAAACATTGAGCCACAAATTACTTCCATCCATCCACTTTGTTTTGCGTGGTTTATTGTATTTTCTAAAAACATTCTCTAAATTAGCAGATATAAATAAGTTTCAAATTTACGCAAAAATTAAAAGATTTGCCATGCAAAAATTACAAGAAACACAAGAAAGATTATTCGCTGAAATTAAAGAATTGATTTCAAAGATTTCATCTTTTTCAAATGAAGAAGATTTTATAGCAGAAGTAGGAGTTTTCACAGAACTTCAGGAAAAAGTTATTTCTTTGAAAAATTATTCAGAGATGCTTTCTGTTATTCGTGCCGAAGACTATGTAGAACAAGATATTGAAAGACAGGTGATAAACTTTGAAATTGATACTAAAAAAGTAGATGATTTCAGTCAACCTGCTGTAGAAATTGAAGAAGAATTAGAAGAGGAACCTTTAGTTGGAGAAAATGCAGTGGCAGAAAAACTTGACGAAGAATATTTCATTGAAAAAGAACAGAATATCAATGAATTAGCTGAAAATATAGAAAAAGAAAAAGAGCAAGAAATTTCTGAAATTACTTTGGCTAAAGAAGAAATGGAGAAAAAAGATGAAGAAGAAAGACTTCATGAAGAAAGAAGAAAAATTATAGACATTCCTGCTCCCGTTCATCATCACGAAGAAAAATCTGAGCCAACTTCAGAAGAAAAATCTGCGAGCCAAGAAGAATCTCATCACGAAACCAAAGAACATCAAGAGAAAAAATTCAAATTGGCGCACATTAAAGGACTGAAAGCAACTGTTCAAAGCCTTTTTGATGATGATCCTTTAGAACATATTCAAGAAAAAATAGACGTTACTCACCTTCCAGAAGAGAAAAAAGCACCAAGTTTATTGAAAACTAATCTTCCTACAGATTCTATGGAAGCCGAAAAAACACTTCCAGATTTTAAGTTAGATATTAATGATAGAATTGCTTTTACCAAAATTCTTTTTAACGGAAGTCAGGTAGAACTCAATCAAGTGGTGAATCGTCTGAATTCTTATACTACTCTAGAACAAGCAAAAGAATATCTCAGCGAAGTTTATTATGAAAAAGGCTGGGAAAAAGTAGATGAATACGCACAGAGATTGTGGAGCTTAGTAGAAAATAAATTTATGTAAAATTGGCTGTCTGTTGAAGGTTGTTAGTTGATAGAAGAATTCCAACAACCATCAACCATTAACCATCAACTAAAAAATAATGAATATTTCAGATTTTAAAAATCCTTTTTTCATAGGAGTTGCAGGAGTTGGGATGAGTGCAATTGCTCAATACTTGCAGGGAATTGGCAAAAATGTATCGGGAAGCGACCGATATTTTCATCCTGATGAATACAATAAAACCAAGGAACACCTTGAAAATGAAGGGATAAAGTGTTTTCTACAAGACGGAAGCGGAATTACCGCAGAAACAGATTTAGTAGTAGTTTCCACCGCAATTGAAGACACGATTTACGAAGTAAAAAAAGCCAAAGAACTCGGAATTCCAATTATTAAAAGAAGCCAACTTCTCGCGATGATTGCGAAAAGTAAAAAAACAGTTGCAGTTGCGGGAACTTCTGGAAAATCAACTACTTCTGCCATGTTATTTCAAATTTTGTTGGATGCAGGTTTAGAGCCGTCTATTATTTCTGGAGCGGGTTTAACAAGCATTATCAAACAAGGAAAAATTGGTAATGCTTACGTTGGGAAAGGAGATTGGCTCATTATAGAAGCGGATGAAAGCGATGGTTCGGTTGTTCAATACGAACCAGAAATTGGACTTTTACTTAACGTAGATAAAGACCATCAAGAAATTGAAGAGTTAATGGATTTATTCACAACTTTTAAAAAGAACAGTCAAAGACTGTTCGTTGTAAATCAATCGAATGCATTGGCCAAAACTTTGTCGGCGAATATAAAAAATGATTTCGGTTTTGAAACTGAAGCTGGTTTTGCTGCTAAAAAGTTCAAACAAGAAGGTTTTAAATTAAGCTTTGAAATTGATAATCAAGAGTTTACAATGAACGCAATCGGGCAGCATACTGTAGAAAATGCTACAGCTGCAGTTGCGGTAGCCAGTCAAATTGGAGTAGATTTAAAAACTTGTGCCGAAAGTTTATCAAAATATGAAGGAATTTATCGTCGTCATCAAATTCTAGGTCAAAAAAATGGAGTTTGGGTGATTGATGATTACGCACACAATCCTGCAAAATGTGCTGCAAGTATTAAGGCTTGTCAACCTTTGGCAGAGAAAGTGGTGGCTTGGTTTCAACCGCATGGTTATGGACCAACAAGATTTTTGAGACAAGATTTTGTAGAAGAAATCTCGAATACACTTCGTGAAAATGATGAAATTTGGATGAGCGAAATTTTCTATGCTGGCGGAACTGCTGTGAAAGATATTTCTGCGAATGATTTAATTGAAGACATAAAAGCGAAAGGCAAAAAAGCTTTTTTTGTAGAAGATAGAAATCAATTTTTAGAAACGGTAAGACCTTCATTATCAGAAAATTCAGTTTTACTATTGATGGGAGCGAGAGATCCTAGTTTGGAGGAGTTTTGTAAAGATTTATATGAGAAATTGTAATTGGTCTAAGATTAAAATCTCAGACTAATATTTCGTTCGTCGCTCTGCGACTTTGTAATTTTAAGAGAGTTCCGGAGGAACGAACGATTTGAAAATCTATGAATTCATTCATAGATAAAAGAAAATAAAATGAGCGGAATCCTATATTTTGTTCCAACACCGATTGGAAACCTTGAAGACATGACTTTCAGAGCGATAAAAGTGCTGAAAGAAGTAGATTATATCCTTTGTGAAGATACCAGAACTTCGGGAATTTTGTTAAAACATTACGAAATTTCAAAACCTTTAAAATCGTATCATCTTCATAATGAACATACTGCAACGGAAAAAGTAATTGCAGATTTGAAATCTGGACAAAACATTGCCATCATTACCGATGCTGGAACTCCAGGAATTTCGGATCCTGGTTATTTGCTGGGGAAAGCTTGTGCAGATGAAGGTTTGGATATGATTTGTTTGCCAGGAGCTACGGCTTTTGTTCCTGCTTTGGTGGTTTCGGGTTTACCGAATCACGATTTTTATTTCGCAGGATTTTTGCCTCAAAAAAAAGGAAGACAAACCAAACTAAAACAACTCGCCGAAGAGAAAAAAACCATCGTATTATACGAAAGTCCGCATAAAATTAATACCACTTTAGAACAGATTAAAGAATTTTTTGGTGAAAATACCAAAGTAAGTTTAAGCCGAGAAATCTCTAAAAAATTCGAGGAAACCAAGCGCGGAACAATTGATGAACTCATTGCTTTTTCAAAAAGTAAAACACTGAAAGGCGAAATTGTTTTAATTGTGAATAACGCAATATAATAATCCATCATTATGCAATAAATACAGAATGAATAAATTCTCTTACATTTGCAGAAATTCATATAGAAATATTAAACTTGATATAAAATGAATTAAGCGAAAGCGAAATCCATAGCACAAATTAAAAAAATAAACAATTGTTATGAAACTACTTGAAGGAAAGGTGGCTCTTATCACAGGAGGAACTCGCGGAATCGGAAAAGGAATTGTAGAAGTTTTTGCAGCACAAGGTGCGAAAGTGGCTTTTACTTATGCAGGTTCTGTAGAAAAAGCACAAGAATTAGAAAAATCATTAAGTTCTGTTACCCAAATCAAAGGTTATCAATCAGATGCTTCAGACCACGAAGCAGCTCAGAAATTGGTAGATGATGTAATGGCAGAATTTGGAAAAATCGATATTTTAATCAATAACGCCGGAATTACCAGAGATAATTTAATGCTCAGAATGTCAAAAGAAGATTGGGATACGATTATCAAAGTAAATCTAGATTCTGTTTTCAATTTAACAAAAGCGGTTATTAAACCAATGATGAAAGCAAGAAGCGGTTCTATTATCAACATGACTTCTGTAGTTGGGGTAAAAGGAAACGCTGGACAAGCGAATTATGCGGCTTCTAAAGCTGGAGTAATTGGTTTTACAAAATCTGTAGCTTTGGAATTGGGTTCTAGAAATATCAGATGTAATGCAATTGCGCCAGGATTTATAGAAACTGAAATGACGGCTGTTTTAGACGAGAAAACTGTACAAGGTTGGAGAGATGCCATTCCTTTAAAACGTGGCGGAACTCCAGAAGATGTAGCCAATGCATGTGTATTCTTCGGAAGCGAAATGTCTGCTTATGTTACCGGTCAAGTCATGAATGTAGATGGCGGAATGCTTACTTAAAATTTTGAAAATAAATCAATAAATACAAAAGACTTCTTCGGAAGTCTTTTCATTTTTAAAGCCTTAAAACGCAAAGCAAATTAGATTAAAACGATAAAAAGGAAGCAAAGATTGAATCAACAAGTTGATTTCCATAAGCTTTTACCATTCGCTAGCGAATGAACTTTGCTTTCTTAGAAACGATAGGATAGATGATATTCTTTGCGTTTAAAAAAATAAATAAAATGAAAGAAATAAATATCAACGGAACTATTTACCAAAATCCACTTCTGGTTTTTGCTTTAGAAGTAGAAGCGCAAGAAGAGTTTAAGGATTTTCAGAAAATTTTTACTGGAGTAGGGAAGATTAATGCAGTGTATCATCTTTTTAAAGGCATAGAAAAGTACAATCCCGATCTTATCATTAATCTGGGAACCGCTGGAAGCACGGCTTTTAATAAGGGAAGTGTGGTGTGTTGTACGCAATTTATCCAAAGAGATATGGATGTGATGGCACTCGGTTTTCAAAAATTTGAAACGCCTTTTGCAAATGGAGAAATTATTCTAGAACACGGCATCGCTTTAGAAGATGTTCCGAGTGGAATTTGCGGAAGCGGAGACCAATTCGAAATGGAACACAATAATACAGAATACAACGTGATAGAAATGGAAGCTTTTGCTTTGGCTAAAGTGTGCAAAGAAGAAAAATTACCATTTTTGTGTCTTAAATATATTTCTGATGGAGCAGATGGAAACGCAGTAGATGATTGGAGTACTGAAGTAAAAAAAGCAGCCCAAAAACTCAGAGAAACCCTTCTAAAATAGAAAATCCTCGAGTAATTCGAGGATTAAGCCATTATAATTCAAAGAATTATATTTTATAGGAACACTTGTGTTTCGGGTGCAAATATAAAAATAATATTTTTTATCTCCAAAAAAATTGATTAGAAATCGCTTTATTTACAGTAGTTTAGATAATAATTACCATTTCAATTAGCTATTACAAATAAAATAATTGCATTAGCGTAAATAAAAAGTTTTTTTATCTAAGTTATTCGTTTCCAAAGACTTCGTTATGCTGTTCTTGCACTCTGATAAAAGTAGTTCTTTTCGATAATTCTTTGAGTTGAGAAGCGCCAACATACGTACAAGTAGAGCGTACTCCGCCTAAAATATCTTTCACCGTTTCCGCAACTGGTCCTTTGTATTTTACCTTTACAGTTTTTCCTTCAGAAGCGCGATATTCTGCAACGCCACCACTGTGTTTTTCCATGGCCGTTTTAGAACTCATTCCGTAGAATAATCTGAATTTTTTGCCGTTTTCTTCTACCATTTCACCGCCACTTTCATCGTGACCAGCAAACATTCCGCCCAGCATTACAAAATCTGCGCCTCCACCAAAAGCTTTGGCTACATCTCCCGGAACTTTGCAACCACCATCACCGATGATATGTCCACCCAAACCATGCGCTGCATCAGCACATTCTATAATTGCAGAAAGCTGAGGATAACCCACTCCAGTTTTCACTCGAGTAGTACACACAGAACCAGGGCCAATTCCTACTTTTATAATATCTGCACCAGCTAAAATGAGTTCTTCTACCATTTCACCAGTCACCACATTTCCTGCGATGATGGTTTTATCTGGAAAATCTGCGCGAACTTTTTTCACAAAGTTCACAAAATGTTCCGAATAACCATTGGCTACATCGATGCAGATGAAATTTATTTTCGGGAATTTACTGATGATTTCTTTAATTTTTTCTTCGTCACTGCTTCCTGTTCCAGTGCTGATGGCGATATATTGATAAATGCTTTCTGGAGAATTTTCTAGAAATGCCGACCATTCTTCTAGCGTATAATGCTTATGAATGGCGGTAATCATTTTTTCTTCTGCAAGAGCCGTTGCCATTTCAAAAGTCCCTACTGTATCCATATTGGCAGCGATAATGGGAACACCACGCCAAGTTTTTTTAGAATTTCTAAAGATAAATTCCCTTTCCAGACTTACTTGTGAACGAGATTTAAGTGTAGAACGTTTTGGGCGAAACATTACGTCTTTGAATCCCAATTTTATATCATATTCTATGCGCATTTGGTAAAATTATTTTGTTAAAAATAAGGAATTTTTGGATTTGTTGAGCAGAAAAATTAGACAAATGTATAATTCAAAATGATTTAGAAAGCAGAGCAATTCTCTGGAGTTTCATTTGGGTCAAAGTTGACTCAAGTTTTACGTTTGTTCGTGGTTTGTTCGTAATTTAGGGTACTTTTCCGAGGCTGTTTCGAAGGAAACACGAAGAAACCACGAACAAACCCCAAGCAAAACTCCTATTTGACTGCTAGAAAACTCAAAGGATTGCCCAAAAAAAATCCGCTTTTTGCGGATTTTTAATCTTAACTAAAAAACAAACCTCGCTTAAAAGTACTTAAACGAGGTCAAAATTTTATGTTTTTGAAAACTATTTTCTAAAAAAAAGGAGTTGTGCAACAGTTACCACTGTTGTAGGAAGTTTTTTTTAATAGTTTATTTTTTCATCCAATTCTATTGGATTATTATATAATTTAATGTTTTTTCTTGCTCGTTTTTCTAAGTTGTTGTATTCTTCTAAACTAAATTCTCTACCATCTGTATGATACATCTTCCATCCCTGAGTTTTTACCTCAGCTATAGGGTTATCATAATTATTCTTTTGAACTTTTACCCAATCTGTTTTTTTTATATTAATTATTTTTTCATCAAATAAATTTTCAATTTTAATTTGATGGTTATTTCTAAGATTTATATTTTTATAAAAACTAAAATTAAATTCATTTTTCCCGTCACTTATTTGTAAAATTAAACCTGGCAAACCGTAGAATACATATGGACCGTAAGGAAATGGTATTTCATTTGTAAACCAAGCTGTCCATTACCTTCCTCCATATTTTCCGATTGCTTTCTGTGCTATAAAGTTTCCTATATATTTTTTTTCATTATGAATTGTCCATTTAATATTATTATTTTGCTCATAAGAATAAAAATTACTAGCTAATTTTCTGTAAATTGTAAATTTATTTTTTTCTCTGTTAAAACTCAATATTGTATTGAAATTTGGTGTAATATATTTTTTTTGGACAAGTGATAACGAATTTGTTGAGTCAGTTTTAATATATTGGTCGCTTAAAAACATGCTATTCCCAACTTCATCTATTTGTAGGGCTAGTAAATCTTGATTTCTGTTTCCGATTGTATCTATTTTATAATCTACATAATAATAAAACCGGTTTTGCGCGAAGCTATTTGCTAATGAAAACAGAAAAACTATATATATTATCTTTTTCATGTATATAAAAACATGGGCAATAAAATTGCCCCATTTTCTAAAGTTAAGGATATTCAGGCGTTAATCCGACGGTTTGAGTTTCGGTTTTTTCACAGGTACCATTTCCAAAACAACTGGAACATCTACAGTAATCCCCGCTAATTGATAAATTACAACCATCTGCACAACCTTTACATGAACAGGTTTTTCCTCCTAATCTCATACCACTTTTCGTGGGAGTAAAAAAAGCACCTGTTTCCAATTTTTTATCTTTACTTATAGCTTTTAAAAAATATACAGTTTTACCTTCATTGTTCTTGGATGTCAAAATTACAAAATCAACAAGTTCAACAGTTAATCCATCTTCAAGCTTTATCTGTTGTTCCCATATTTTTTTTATACTCTCCTTGTTAAGTCTCACAACTTTTCCTTTATCAGATAGATTATAAAACTTATTTGCGAAAACCTCTGTCAAATTTACATCATCAATTTGTTTTGCACCAAACAAATTACCTGTCATTAAAAATAATCCTAAGATTAATGTTAAAAAATTTTTCATAACAATAATTTTGTTCTCAATTTAAATATAGTTAGTCGAGAACTTTTACTAACTACAATTAATTTTTTAATTCAATTGAGTTTTGGTAGTACTCATAATACTCAATTCTATACTTTATTTGGTGTCGCATTAGATTTCGACTTTGGATTGTCAGCCCTACTTTGACGTAATTTGTTTTAAAATTTCCTACAACACTCAAATATACGAAAGTTTTATATCAGTATATGTATTTTAAAAAAAACTTGAGTATAGTACTATAATTCAGTGTTTTTATTTGTATTTTGTTTTGTATTTTATGTAGAATTTTTGAAAATTAGTTGCGCTCTATTTTTTTTATTCTATATAAAATACGAAATCTTAAGAATTCAAAACCTCTCCCAATTCCTGTAAATATTCGTGGGCTGTAAGATCAAATTTCACGGGAACTACAGAAATGTAACCATCGGCAAGTGCGTTTTCATCGGCGTCTTTTCCTTCGTCTTGGTTGTTAAAATAACCTGTAAGCCAATAGTATTTTTTACCGTGAGGATTTACACGTTCGTCAAAGCTTTCTTCCCATTTTGCTTGGGCTTGTCTGCAAACTTTGATGCCTTTTATTTCTTCTTTTTTCAGTTTCGGAATATTCACATTCAGCACAATTCCTTTTGGCAATGGATTTTCTAAAACTTTTTTCACAATATTCTGGATATAGTCTTTGCATTGTGAGAAATCTGCATCCCACGCAAAATCCAGCAGAGAAAATCCTATAGACTGTAAACCTTCTACACCTGCTTCTACTGCGGCTGACATGGTACCAGAATAGATGACATTAATCGAAGAATTAGCACCGTGATTAATTCCCGAAACCACTAAATCTGGTTTTCTGGTCAAGACTTTATCTAGAGCAAATTTTACGCAATCTACAGGAGTTCCGCTCAGTGAATAATCACGCTGAGGTCCTTCTAAATTGATTTCTTCGAAAGTAAGGGTAGAATTGATGGTAATGGCATGTCCTTTTCCAGATTGAGGTGAGTTAGGCGCTACTACAACTACTTCGCCTATTTCGTTCATAAAATTCACCAAATTTCTAATTCCTGGAGCGGTAATTCCGTCATCATTGGTCACCAATATCAAAGGTTTTTTCATATAAATTTTAATTTTAGACAAATTTAATTAAAAAATTAGCGCTATTTTTGAATAAGGCATTAAATTTGGTGCTTATTTTGTTATAAATTTACCAGTCAAAAATTTATTTCTTAACACATAAGTTGATTAAAAAATAGGATAAAGAAACATGAGAACACATTAGTTTTTGAAAATCTTTGATTTTCTTTCTTATATGTTCTTTTTATATTTTCAATGTTAAATTTTTATGTGACTTATGTGTTAAAAAAAATAGAATGCTCATTAAATCATTGTAACAAACTTTATCAATATATAACTTATACCCAATAATACTTTTAACAATATGTTCAAAAATTTCAAACTCAATAAATTATTATTTTTCGCACCATTAATCACGCTGATGTTCTGCTTCAATGCTCCACAAAATGACGACGAAAAGATGCAAACCATTATGATTAGCGTGAAAAACACACTTTCTTATTTGCACTATTCTCCCAAACCTATTAATGATGCTTATTCTGCTGATGTTTACGATAAATACATGGAGATGATAGACCCAGGAAAAAGATTTTTCTTGCAATCAGAAGTAGATGAATTCAGCAAACACAGAACCAAATTAGACGATTATCTGAACAGAGGCGACTTAACTTTTTATAAGTTGACGGTTGATAAATTGTACGACAGAACCGCAGAAATCGAAAAATATTCTCAGGAAATCTTGAGCAAACCAATTAATTTTGAAGAAAATGATGAATTAATTCTGGATCCAAAACTGAAAAAATATCCTCAGAATCAAGAAGAATTAAAAAACGAGTGGAAAAAATTCATCAAGTACAATATTCTTCAAGAAATAGAAACGCTCAATGCGAAAGAAGAAACGCAGCGTGAGAAGAAAGACAGCGTAAACCGTCTGAAACTGAAAGATACCATCAAGTTAGAAATTCTTACACCTGCGCAGAAACAAGTAAAAGCAACGGAAGAAGTAAAAGATCTAATGACTTCTATGTTTAAGAGATTCCAGAAACGTAAAAAAATGGATTGGTTCTCGGTTTACATAAATGCATACACAGAAGTTTTTGATCCGCATACCAATTATTTTTCTCCTCAAGACAAAGAAGATTTTGATGTGAATTTCGCAGGAAAAGTCATTGGAATTGGGGCAACGATTCAAGAAAGCAAAGGAAAAATAAAAATCGGAACATTGGTAGTTGGCGCTCCAGCTTGGAAATCGAAACAGATTTCAGAAGGAGACGAAATTCTAAAAGTTCAGTCTAAAAAAGGAGAAGAACCGATTAATGTAACGGGAATGTTGGTAGATGAAGCGGTGCGTTTTATCCGTGGCGAAAAAGGAACAGAAGTAGTTCTTACGCTCAAGAAAAAAGACGGAACCATCAAAGAAGTGAAAATGATTCGTGAAGAAGTAGCGATAGAAGACACTTTTGCGAGAAGTATCATCATCAATGGAGCGAATGGTAAAAAATATGGATTTATCAATTTGCCAAGTTTCAATGCAGATTTTGAAGATGCTAAAGGAAGAAATGCTTCAGACGACATAAAAGCAGAACTCATTAAACTAAAAGCTCAAAAGGTAGAAGGTATTATCCTTGATTTAAGAAATAACGGAGGTGGTTCTCTTACCGAAGTGGTAGATATTATGGGACTTTTTATGAATAGCGGACCTGTAGTTCAAGTAAAAGACGGAAACGGTAGAGTTCAGGTGATGAGAAACAAACAAAATGACCCAATTTGGACTGGGCCTTTGGTAATCATGCAAAATGAACTTTCGGCTTCGGCTTCTGAAATTTTAGCAGGTGCGATGAAAGATTACGGAAGAGCAGTGATTGTAGGTTCTCCTAATTCTTTCGGGAAAGGAACAGTACAGACTTTCGTAGAACTGAATAGATTTTTAAACAGTACGGATGATTTCGGCTCACTGAAATTAACCATTCAGAAATTCTATAGAATTAATGGAAAATCTACCCAGTTAAAAGGTGTAGAGGCTCATATCCCGATGAAAGATGTATTCTCTTATGAAGAAATCGGCGAAAGATTTGATAATTATGCTTTACCTTGGGATCAAGTAAATTCTAGTAGTTTTACGGTTAACAACTCAATAAATGTTGCAGAGTTGGCGAAAAACAGTCAGTCAAGAATGGCTCAAAATAAATTTTATCAATTGTTGCTAGAATCTGCACAATGGAGAGAAAAATTAGACAAAGAAGAAAAGATTTCTCTTAATCTAAAAGAATTTGAAGCGGTGATGAAAACCAGAAAAGCACAGATTGATAAATTCAAACCATTGATTAAATACAATAACGGATTAAACTTCGCGCTTCACGCAGACGAAGTTGCCAGAGGAAAAACCGATGAGGTTTTTGCTAAAAAATCTGAAAACTGGATCAAAAATCTGAAAAGAGATATTTTCCTTCAAGAAACTGTAAATATTATCTCTGAACTGAAATAAACATCTTTGATGTATTAATAACTCCTCCAAATTTTTGGAGGAGTTTTTTATTTAGAACGTCAATTCTATTCCTTCAAGTTTTAAAAGGGCGGCTTTTCTATCGACACCACCAGCATAACCCGTTAATGAAAGATTTTTGCCAATTACTCGGTGACAAGGAACCACCAAGCATAATTTATTTCTAGAATTGGCATTGGCAACTGCTCTTACCGATTTTGGGCGTTTCATGGCATCAGCTTGAGATTGATAACTTCTGTACTCTCCAAAACTAATGTTCTGCAATTCTTCCCAAACCTTTTTCTGAAAATCTGTACCCGTAAATTCTACAGGAACGGTAAATTTTGTCAATTTTCCTTTGAAATATTGGCTCAATTCCTTTTCCAAAAGTTTTAAAACTCTGTTATTAGATGTTTTGATGACGCCAGAACCTTGCGAAATTTCTTCCATGTGCTTTTCAAAATATTTAGAATCTTCAAAATCGAGTAGAAGCAAGGCATTTTGATTGGCAAAAGCCACCATTTTACCCAGAGGAGTTTCGAATGATTTGGTGTACAGCATATTCATAATGAATGAGTTTTCAACAAATTTAGGAAGAATTTTTGCGAAAAGACGGTTTAATTTTTAAAATACTTTTTCATTTCATCAATTGGAGAATCGTTTTTCGTGAGAATATGTTTTTAATCAGCAATTCTTTTGAAAAAAACTATTGAAGTCTTATTTAGAATTAAAATAAATAAAGTATATTTGCTCCTCAATTAATTATAGAAATCTTGCAGACAAATATTTCAAATAAATTGTGCTGTTTTCCTCGAAATAAAAAGGGGAAAATCAAAGGTTATGATAACGAAAACTTGCAGATGCCCAACAAGATTATCGAAATGGGATTATTGCCAGAAACATCTTTTGTTATCTTACATCAAGCGCCTTTTAGCGGTCCTCTGTACATAGAATACGGAGAAGAAAAAACGAGAGTTGCTCTTCGTGAAGAAGAAGCGAGATTTATTTTCGTAGAACCAGAAAATTAAACCAAAATTTCTACTGAAATTTGGAAAATTATATGCCGAACTCAGCAAAAAAACAAAAACATATTCTTTTGGTTGGAAATCCCAATGTAGGAAAATCTACCATCTTCAATTTGCTTTGTAACAAAAACCAAAAAACCGGCAATTACGCTGGAGTTACCGTTGCTTCACACGAAGGAACTTACCTATACAAAGACGAAGAAGTAGAAATTGTAGATTTGCCAGGTTCTTACAGTATTTATCCCACTTCTGAAGACGAAGCTATTTTTACCAAATATCTAATTGAAGAACAAGAAAAATACAGCGGTGTAATTTACATTGCAGATGCGCTGAACCTCAAAAGAAGCTTACTGCTTTATCAACAAATTAAAGATTTGGGAATTCCTGTTTTTATGGTGATTAACCAAGTAGATTTGGCGGAAAAAAGAGGTTTACACATCGATTCTAAAAAACTGAGCGAACTTCTAGGTCAAAATATTCTTGAAACCAATGCCAAAAAAAATATCGGAATTGAAGAAATAAGAGAATCTATTTTTAAAGATGAATTTTCGGTTTCGGATAAGCCTTATTTTGATATTCCTTCAGAAAATTTAGGATTGGTTTTCAAGATTTCCAGACAAATCGAAGAGAAAAATTTCTATAAAGTTTGGACGCTTATTGCTGCAGATACTTATCTCGGCAAATTAGAAAGTGTAAAAACACAACTGAATCAAGAAGATAGAAAATGTATGGTTCCCAAGCGTTTACAAGTGCAGGAAACCATTAGAAGATACCAACAAATAGACGGAATTATCACCCAAACCATTTCTAAAAAACCTCAGTTCAAGGAACTTCTCACCGAAAAATTAGACAAAGTTTTAGTACATCCTGTTTTAGGATATTTGGTTTTTGGGATTATTTTACTCACCATTTTCCAAAGTGTGTTTTTCATAGCAGAATATCCTATGAATTGGATTGATGCCGCTTTTGCTTGGCTATCAGAAACTTCCAGAACTTGGCTTCCAGAAGGTCCATTGAATTCATTAATTTCAGACGGAATTATTCCAGGAATAGGCGGAATTGTGATTTTTGCTCCACAAATCGGGATTCTTTTATATTTCTTGTATTTATTAGAAGATTCTGGTTACATGGCAAGAGTTATTTTCTTGATGGACAGATTCTTACGACCGTTTGGTTTAAACGGAAAAAGTATTGTTCCGCTCGTTTCGGGAACAGCTTGTGCCATTCCTGCAATTATGAGTACCAGAAACATCGAAAATGTAAAAGAGCGATTGATTACAATTTTGATTACACCTTTTATGACGTGTTCTGCAAGACTTCCGGTTTACAGTATCATCATTGCGCTTATCTTTACTGATGGAACTTTCTTTGGTGTAAAATATAAAGCGATTGCGCTTCTGGGAATGTATTTCTTAGGATTTGCGACTTCGCTTATAGTTGCTTTTATTTTAAAATATTTCATTAAAAATAAAGGAAAAACCTTCTTGGTAATGGATTTACCAACCTACAAAATGCCACTTTGGAAATATGATTTCAAATTGGTTTTAGGTAAAGTTTGGGAATTTATTACAGGTGCTGGAAAAATTATATTGGCGGTAAGTGTGATTCTTTGGTTTTTAAGTTATTTCGGACCGAAAGATGATTTCCATATTTTAGAACATCATTCAGATGTGAAATTAGAAAATTCTTATTTGGCTAAAATCGGCAAGCAAATGGAACCTGTGATTTCACCATTGGGTTACGATTGGAAAATGGGAGTAGGAATTCTTACCAGTTTTGCAGCGAGAGAAGTGTTTGTTGGCACAATGTCAACACTTTACAGTCTTGATGATGATGCTCCAGAAAAATCGGTCATCGAAAAAATGAGAAGTGATGTAAAACCGAATGGCGAAAAAGTATTCAGTTTTGCAACAGGGCTTTCCATACTTATATTCTACGCTTTTGCGATGCAATGTATTTCTACGATTGCTGTAGTCTACAGAGAAACAAAATCTTGGAAATGGACGGCGATTCAGTTGGTTTTCATGTCTGGTTTAGCTTATCTAGCTTCCATGTTGGTTTACCAATTTTTCAAATAAAAAAAACTGCTTTTAAAAGCAGTTTTTCATTTTATTCAGCTACGAAAACGCGTTTCGCCAGTTCTTGATCAAAAAGATATAAAGCAGAAGGATTGTCTTTCACCATTTTAATTTTCGAAATCAATTGTGAAGCATTGGCTTCTTCTTCTACCTGTTCATTCACGAACCATTGTAAGAAAGTAGCAGTAGAGTAATCTCCTGCATCATTAGCAGCTTTTACAATGTCAAAAATACTTTTGGTTACTAATTTTTCGTGCTCTAAAGCTTTTTCAAAAATTTCTAAAGCATCTTTGAAATCATGAGGAGGTTGTTTTACTTCTTGTAGTACAATTCTTCCACCGATATCGTTCAAATAATCAAAGAATTTTTCTGAGTGCATCAGTTCTTCTTTAGATTGAACTCTGAAATAATTGGCAATTCCGTCTAAATCTTGTTCTAAAAACCAAGCGCTCATGGATAGGTACAATTGCGCCGCATATTGTTCTTTTGCAATTTGCTGATTCAGCAAATCAAATATATAACCTCTGTTCATGATAAATGAATTTATTCAAAGATAAGAAAAAAATGTGATTTAGTTTAAGAAATTTTATCTCTTCCTGGGCATTTTTTACATCTTTTCCCTTTCTTAAATTTCTTGCAACATTTCTTTTTACCACAATATTGTTCGTAGTTTTTGCTCTCCAAAGTTGGAACAACAAGATTGAAATAAGGGTTAGTTCTGAAATCCATGAGACAAAATTAATCTTTATTTAGAATAGTTCAAAATAATTATGTAATTTTGTAATAAGTTTTTAGTCATGGAAAGTTTAGTCCTTCAATACGTTATCATTTTTGCAGCTTTATTAGCGGCATCTTATTCTATTTATAAAATTATTAAAAAAACTTTTTCTCCAAAAAAATTCGATAGTAAAAGAACACATTGCGATAAAGATTGCGGCTGTTCATGATTTTTAAAACGTTGAAAACATTTTTTTAACATTAAGAGTTTATTAAGGAATTAAGAAAAATAAGTTTCCATTCTTCGAGTTTTTTCTTAATAGCTTTCTTGCTTAATGGTTTAAAAATCTATTTTTAAATTACCGAATTCTATAAATAGGATATTGGTTTACAGTACCTTCGTAATATTCTGAATTTTTATACACCCAATCTAATTGCGCTGCTCCATCTTCTGCAAATTTTGCATCTGAAGCTTTTTTCAGTTCAAAGGCTGTTTTTAACGCTTTATTGGTTTTTAATAATTCGGCAGCAGTATCTTCGAAAACGTAGTCAGAAAAATACTCTTTTTGCCCCAAAATTCCATCAAACTCGTTCCAGTTAAAGTAAGAGTCAACTGCTTCTGGTTCTAGCGTTTCTAAAAGGAATTTCACGCCAGATTGTTTTGTAGAAACCAAATAATCTCCTTTTCTGAATTTTTTAGTCTTTAATTCTGATGAAACTTGAGTATCGAAATGCAAGTAATGACCTTCGTAAGGATTTTTTACGGTTTTAAAATCTACAATTTTATAAGATTCAACTGTTATCAAAGAATCGGATTGTATTTCTTTGAATTTGATTTGATTGCGTTTTAAATTTTCTATGATTTTCCCTTCAGATTTTGGAATCACATAGTAACTTGGGATTACAATTTCTTTGTCAGCTTTGTAAGTGTCAAAGAATTTTACTTTTCTGGTGAAAGGTTTATTTCTGTCGTAGAAAAGTCTTGGTTTTCCAGAAATTCCGCTTGGTTTTTTACCTGCTTCATAACCTTTGAAATCAATAAAACTGTATTTGGTGCTGTCTAATTCCCAACGAATTGTGTATTTCTTGTTCGGTAAATAATTGGTTAATTCTTCCATCATTTTTTTAGAAATATCTAAGTAATTTTCATCTACAAAATTGATGGAGTGTCTCATGTATTCATACGTTGCTTTTACGCGGTCTTGGTAAGGTTTTAGCATGTGCGTTTCTGCCACGGTTCCCGGAATGTTGAAAAGGGTAGTGTAACCCGTTGCATAACGAGGAGAATCCATAAACGCAGGGAAACCTTCATCTGGAGAATATCCGTGAATATTGACGTAAGGAACGTTCAAAATTTTAGATTTCTCCATATTTTGAATCAGTTTCGGTTGCATTTCTTGATGAAAATATGTCCCGAGAGAATTTCCTAATCTTTCTTTATTGGTAGAAATATAGGTAAAAGTGTATTGATAATCTGCGCCGTTACTTACGTGATTATCAATAAAATAAATCGGTTTTAGCCAATGAAAAATCTCTTGAAAAGCTTTGGCATTTTCTGTATCATTTTTGATGAAATCTCTGTTCAAATCAAAATTTCTGGCATTTCCTCGGAAACCGTGCTCTTCTGGTCCGTTTTGGTTGGCTCGTGAGAATTTTCCTCTTCTCAACATTCCCGAAATGTTGTATGCTTCAATTGCTGCAACTTTGATGTTTTTTGGAACTTTTATTTTTCCTAAAGCCAAATCTCGCATCAGCATCATTGTAGCATCAATTCCGTCACTTTCACCAGGATGAATGCCATTATTAATGAAAATTACGGGAATATTTTGTTTTTTTGAGTTATCAAAAATTACGACTCAATAGGTTCTCCGTTGTCATCTTTTCCTTTTTCTACCACCGAAATACTTTCAAAGTTTTTGTCTAAATCTTCATAGAATTTCACCATTTCTTCGTAGGTGGTGGTTTGATTTCCGTTGCCTTTTTCGTAAGGTGTTTTGAAATCTTGAGCAAAAGAAAATATCGTTTGAAGGAGGAATAATAGTGTGATTTTTTTCATTGAGAGGAAAATTTAAATTAAAAAGTCAAGAGAAGAAATGAAAGAAGATTCAGGAGAAAAGCATAAAAATTAGAATTTTGTATAAACTTATCTTTTCTCCAAAGTAAAAAATATAAAATAAGTTGTGTAAATGTAATTATCAGAAGTGGGATAACTGAAAACTCCATTAGTGTTCCTAAAGTAATTCCAATATTAAGAAATAATTTGGTTGAGATAACCAAAAATAAAATATAAAAAAGAATTATCGTACTAGATATTGTTTTCCAATTCATTTGATAAAAGTAATAAAAAATCCACAGAAATTTCTGTGGATTGCTATTTAAAGTAAGGACAAGTCGCGACTTGTCCCTCGTTTAATCATTCAATTTCAAAACTGCCATAAATGCAGATTGTGGAACTTCGACTCTACCAATTTGTTTCATCTTTTTCTTTCCTTCTTTCTGCTTTTCTAGGAGTTTACGCTTTCTAGAAATATCACCTCCGTAACATTTTGCGGTTACGTCTTTTCTCAGAGCTTTTACGTTTTCACGGGCAATAACTTTTGAACCAATAGCTGCCTGAATTGCAATATCAAACTGTTGACGAGGAATCAATTCTCTTAGTTTTTCGCACATTTTTTTACCAATGTGATACGCGTTGCTATCGTGAATTAACGAAGAAAGTGCATCTACCATATCACCATTAATCAAAATGTCCATTTTCACCAATTTCGAAGCTCGGAAACCAATTGGATGGTAATCAAAACTTGCATAACCTTTAGAAATTGACTTTAATCTGTCATAAAAATCAAAAACAACTTCTGAAAGCGGCATGTTAAATACCAATTCTACACGGTCTGAAGTCAAATAAGATTGGTTTACAATTTCGCCACGTTTTTCGATACAAAGCGTCATTACTGCACCTACGAAATCAGATTTTGTAATAATGGTAGCTTTGATATAAGGTTCTTCTACACGATCTAGAGCAATAGGATCCATCATTTCTGACGGGTTATTTATCAAAATCGGAACATTCGGTTCTTTTTTAGAATAACCATGGTAAGAAACGTTAGGAACCGTAGTAATTACGTTCATATTGAACTCTCTTTCAAGACGTTCCTGTACAATTTCCATGTGAAGCATTCCTAAGAAACCACAACGGAAACCGAAACCAAGAGCCGCAGAACTTTCTGGTTCGAAAACCAAAGAAGCATCATTCAATCTTAACTTTTCTAGAGAAAGTCTTAATTCTTCAAAATCTTCTGATTCTATAGGATAAATTCCCGCAAAAACCATTGGTTTTACATCTTCAAAACCATCAATAGCTTCGGTTGCAGGATTTGCCATAGAAGTAATGGTATCACCTACTTTTACTTCTCTTGCGTCTTTAATTCCAGAAATAATATAGCCTACATCTCCGCATTTAATTTCAGATTTTGGCACTTGTTTTAGTTTCAGCGTTCCTACTTCATCTGCTTCATAGACTTTATCCGTCGCCATGAATTTTACTTTCTCACCTTTAGAAATTTTACCGTTTACCACTTTAAAGTAAGCTTCAATTCCACGGAAAGGATTGTAAACAGAGTCAAAAATCAATGCTTGAAGCGGCGCATTTTCGTCACCTTTTGGCGCAGGAATTCTTTCTACAATTTGTTCAAGCAATTCATGAACGCCAGCTCCTGTTTTCCCAGAAACACGCAAAACATCTTCTGGTTTACAACCCAAAAGATTTACAATTTCATCCGTAACTTCTTCTGGATTAGCAGAAGGTAAGTCAATTTTATTCAGAATTGGAATAATTTCCAAATCATTTTCTAGCGCTAAATATAAGTTGCTAATTGTCTGTGCTTGAATACTTTGTGCAGCGTCTACAATGAGAAGTGCACCTTCACAAGCAGCGATGGAACGAGATACTTCGTATGAAAAATCTACGTGTCCCGGTGTATCGATCAGGTTGAGAATATATTTTTCGCCTTTATATTCATAATCCATTTGAATGGCGTGAGATTTTATGGTAATTCCACGCTCTTTTTCCAAATCCATATCGTCAAGAGTTTGCGCTTGCAACTCTCTTTGAGAAACCGTATTGGTATATTCTAAAAGTCTGTCAGCAAGGGTAGATTTCCCGTGGTCGATATGTGCGATTATGCAAAAATTTCTAATGTTCTTCATTCTTCTTTTTCAATGATTTGCAAAGATATTGATTTTAAGGTAAAATCCTAAAAATAAAAAACTCCGAATTGATTTTCGGAGTATATTTTAAAGATTTTAAGGATTTGGCATCGGTTCGCGACCTTTTGGTGGTCCCATTTTTTGTCTGCGTTCCATAAATTTTTCGCGCATTTTGCTTTCTTGATTAAAAAGTTTCAGCACTTGTTGAGGTGTTAAAATTTTGAGAAACTTATCAGCATAGACTTTTCGGTTGTTGAGCAGTTGTTGGCCTAAGTCAAAGCTTTGGTTCAGCATTTTCTTGGCTTCTGCATCAGAAAGGTTTTCTTGAGAGAAATCTACTCTGAATTTATTTTTGATGGTTTTTTTACTTTCTAGATATTCTTTTAGAAGGACTTTAAAAGCTTCTTGTTTTTCGGCAGGAACCTGTAAGTTTTTGATGGCCATCATGGTAGCGGCATCTTCCATCAATTGTTTTCTTTGCTCAGGAGACATTTGTCTGATGTATTCTCTGCGCTGTTCTGGTGTCATGTCTCTGAAATTTGGCTTTTCTTGAGCTTTAAAACTCATAAAAGTTCCAAAAAATAGGAGGATATAGATAAAATTTTTCATAATAGGTTTAATTATATAGGTCTAAATAGATGTCGTGACTGGTGTTTTTTGATAATTCTGCCAATTCTTCTTGAGTCAAAGAATTAAGAAGTTGCTCATAGTTTTCATTGGTGTTTTTAGAATTCATTATTTGCTCTGCAATTATTGTGGTTTCGTTTTGAGCAACTTCTTGTTTGGGTTCAGAATTTATTTTTTGAGTTTCTGTATAATTATTATTGGCGTTGTTTTTTACGGAATTTGTTTGATCGTTAGTTGTAGAATTAACAGCTATTGTATCTTCTGTAGCAGGTTTTGTAATGTCTGTTTGGTTAGTTTTCCATAAGAAAGTAAAGCCAAAAATTAATGCTAAAGCGGCAGCAAAAGAAGTTACCATAGAAAAATTGATTTTAAAAATCTTCGGGTGATGTTCTTTTTTTCTTACGGTTTTATTGAGCACGTTTTGCTGCATTTCCTCGAAAGTGTTTTCGGGAATTTTGTAGGGTGTTTTTTTAGCTAATTGTTCTATATTAAAATCTTTCATTTTCTAAAATTTTTAAATTTTCTTATGATTCGTAGTTTTCTCTGATGTAGTTTTCTATTTTTTCTTTGGCGTAGTGGTAATTGGTTTTGCAAGTACTTACGCTCATTTCTAGAATGTTACTTATTTCTTCGAAAGGCAATTCGTCATAATATCTAATATTGAAAACTAATTTTTGTTTTTCTGGCAATGTTTGAATGGCTTTCTGCAATAAAACTTGAATTTCTTCTGCGTCATGTTCTGCATTTTGGGCGACTAAGTTTTGCATGTAATACTCTGCATCTTCGTCTGTTTTTTGCATTTTTTTTAATTTTGCCAACTGCTGAAGCGCTTCATTGGTAGCGATTCTGTAGAGCCAAGTGTACAATTTACTGTCTTGCTTGAATTGCCCAAAATTGTTATATGCCTTAATAAAAGTGTCTTGCAACACATCTTGCGCAAGGTCATGTTGTACAATTAACCTTCTAATATGCCAATAAAGACGACTTTGGTAGGTATCCATCATCGCACGAAGTCCTTTTTCCGAAGAATTGGGCTGCAACATCAAGCTGATGATTTCGTCGTCTTTACACTTCATAATTTAGTTTTCAATGGTTTGATTGTTCTTTTTAAGGAAAGTTAAATTTAAAAATAAAAAAATTACAATCGTTTTAAAAATAAAAAAACCATCCCGATATTCGGAATGGTTTCATATGTAGAAAAAAGATTCTCTAATTATTCTGCTTCTGGAGCTGTATCAGTTGCTACTTCATCTTCATCATCTTCTACCATTGCACCAGCATTTTTCATAGCATTTCTAGACATCTTCACAGCAGCTACTACTGCATTATCTGGATGTAAGAAAGTGTATTGATCGTTTTTGATGTCTCCTATATATAATTTGTTACCAATTTTAAGTGGAGTAACATCTACTACGATTTCGTCTGGTAAGTTAGCAGGAATAGCTTTCAATCTTAATTTTCTGAAAGATTGTCTTAAAACACCACCCGCTAAAACACCTTTTGCACGACCGGTAATTCTTACAGGAACTTCCATAACTACTGGTTTATCAGCTCTTAATTGATAGAAGTCTGCGTGAAGAATTTTGTCTGTAATTGGGTGAAATTGGATGTCTTGTAAAATAGCATCAATTTTTTGACCATCTAGCTCAATTACTACCGTGTGTGCATCTGGAGTGTAAACCAAGTCTTTGAAAGATTTCTCAGTAGTAGAGAAATGGATTGGTTGCTCACCTCCATAAACAACACAAGGAACTAATTCAGCATCACGTAGAGCTTTGGTAGACTTTTTGCCCACGCTTTCTCTTTTTGTACCTTGAATTGTAATAGATTTCATTTAAAAAATATTTAAGTATGTTAAATTTTTCAGGCTGCAAATATAGTGAAAAAAATTATATAATAAACTTATCACTAATTGATTTGTGCTCGTGTACCATTTTCATTACGTCTGCAAAAAGTGCTGCACAAGATAAAACCTTGATTTTAGAAGAAAGCTCTGATTTTACTGGAATCGTATCAGTTACAATAACTTCGCTTATCTGAGAGTTTTCTATATTTTCATAAGCTTTACCAGAAAGAACGGGGTGAGTTGCCATCGCTCTTACTGATTTTGCTCCATTTTTCATTAGAATTTCTGCTGCTTTGCAAAGTGTTCCGGCTGTGTCTATTATATCATCAATGAGGATAACATTTCTGTCTTTTACATCACCAATCAAGAACATTTCTTCTACTACATTTGCTTTTTTTCTTTCTTTATAAGCAATTACTACTTCTGCACTTAGGTATCCTGCGTAATTTTTCGCTCTTTTTGCACCACCCATGTCTGGTGAAGCAATCGTAAGATTGTCTAAATTTAAAGACTTAATGTGGTCTACAAAGATGGTAGAAGCATAAAGATGGTCTACAGGAATTTCGAAGAAACCTTGAATTTGGTCTGCGTGTAAATCAATAGTCATGATTCTTGTAGCGCCGGCTGCAGTTAAAAGATTAGCAACTAATTTTGCTCCGATTGGTGCTCTAGGCTTATCTTTTCTGTCTTGTCTAGCTAATCCAAAATATGGAATCACTACGGTAATACTCTTTGCTGATGCTCTTTTTGCTGCATCAATCATTAAAAGAAGTTCTAGAAGATTATCTGCTGGTGGAAAGGTAGAGCCGATAAGAAAAACTCTTCCTCCTCTTACAGATTGATCTAATACGGGTTCGAATTCCCCGTCACTAAACTGTTGGAAATTAATTTTCCCTAATTCTTGCCCATAGTGATTTGCAATTTTTTCTGCTAAATCTCGACTTGTTCTGGTGCAAAATAAATAGGTTGCTTGATCAGCCATTTTTACTTTTTTTTGGTTTGGCAAATTTAAAAAAAAATAAAACCACCTGAAAAATATCAGGTGGTTTTTATAAAATTATTTTTTATTATTATGGGAAAGTTACTCCAGAATAAGCATTAATGTCAACCCAAGGCAATGTAGAGCCATAAGTTTTATTTATTGCGTCAATAAAAGTATTTGCAATAAGTGCATATCCTCTACCGTTAGGGTGAACACCATCTAAAGAGAATGTGCCTCCTGTTATAAATGATGCTGTGTATTTTACACCGTTGTATTGAATGCCAGAAGTACTTCCTAGTTCTTTCATTTTAGAATTTGCATCTACTAATGCTAGTCCGTATGCAGTAGCTAAACTTGAAATTGAAGCGTTGTAAGCGTCTGTTGCAGCGATTACTTTAGCAGCTTCTTTTTCAGTTAATACATATTTGTCCGCAAGTGGAGTTGCTGTTCCTCCTTTAACAGTTGTATCTCTTAGTAAAGTTAATGCTGGTAAAAGGATTAAATCATTAGCTGTAGTTTGTCTAAGTGAAGGTAGTCCTAATCCAGAAAGGTTTGTTAAGTCTTTGTCAACAATAACAGCACCATTAAGCCCATTATTAAAGTTGATTTTTCTTTGATTGAATTCTGCTTCAGTAATTAAGTTTGCAGCTTTTGCTTGACCTAAGCCAGCGTTATATGCTGCGTATGCACCGTTTAATTGTGTGATTTGAGCAGCAGTTAATCCGGTAATAGGTTTAGCAGGAACTGTTGTAAAGTATGGAATTGATGTTACGTAAGGAATGTTTGCAATTGCTCCTTTAGAATTTGCGTTTGCAGTTTTAAGAGTTGTAATGACAGTTTTAATAACGTTTGCAACCACATTAGGGTCAGAAATATCATTAGAACCGTAAGTAGATGGGTCTAAGTTTCCTTTTCTATCTACGCCTGAACCTCCAGAAGTAGCATAAGAAAGAACATCATTGTTTCCAATCCATAAAGTGTAGAAACTTGGTTTTTGAGCAGCAGCATCAGCTAAAACTGTTGTAGTTGCAGATGTTGCAAATCTTACGAAATAAGGGTTTGCTTTTCCTGCAGATAAGTTAGCAGCGCTACCATAACCTGGAGTTACTAAATGAAAAGATTTAGCACCAGGAACTCCCATATTGTTAAAGTATTTTCCTGCTCCACCAATAACGTCAAGGTTAGCACCTGGAGCTGAAGGAGTAGGTGAAAGAGTTGGACTTAGCGTAAGTTTTCCATAAAACTCTGTATTTCCTGAAGCGGCAAATAAGTCTTTAAATCCACCTACATTATTTGGCATTAATGGTTGAGTGAAAGTTTGTGTGCCTCCTGCAAGTGCCATTTGCTGTGCAAGCATAGAAGGAAAAGATTCTTTTTGCCCGTCAAGATATAAGGCACCATCTCTGTATCCAGAAGTTAAAGAGTTTCCAATAGATACAAAAGTTTTGAAGTCTGCATTCCCCGTTGAAACAGTCATGTTATTTACGTCTCTTTCGAAATCAGTATTACAGCTTACTAATGTTAAAGCCGAAATTGCGAAAGCTGATAATATTATTTTTTTCATAATTTTTAAAATTAAAATGCATTGTAAGTGAAACCTAAACCTAGATACATTGCTTTAGCTTTAGCTTGTCCTCTGAAGCTTAAGTAATCGTTGTTTACTTTTCTTGCTTCTGGGAATGATAAAGCAGCTGCTAAATCCACACCTAACTTTCCAAATTTATATCCAAGACCAGCAGTAAATACGCTTGCATCAAAAGATGGAGTTTCTGGGATGAAATAGTTGTCTTCATATGGAGATTCATCAAAATAGTATCCTAATCTACCGGCTAATTTATCAGTTAGCATATATTGTGTACCAATTCTAAATGTTTTAGCGTTTTTGAAGTTTTTAGGAGTTACTAAAACCGTTTTATCTGCTTGGTTCCCAACTTGAGCATTTTCGAAGTCTAGCGTTAATTTACTGTATCTTTCCCAACCATGGTAATTGAAATCTGCAGATACTAACCATTTTGGTGTGATTTTATAAGTAAGACCAATTGTGTACTCATCTACAAGTGGTAATTCTGCGGTAAATGCATCTTGACCATCTGCTCCTACGTTTAATTGAGGAGATGTAAGTACTGCTTCTGGTACTCCTGTAAATGTGGCAACTCCATTTTCTGCTTTCATAATAACTGGTGAACGATAAGCAATACTTAAATCTAAATTACTGCTTGGTTTAAGATAAAAACCTAATCCAAAACCAGAACCTGTTGCTTTTTCGTCATTAATATTAAGAGTTCCACCTAAATTGGTAACTGCTTTATCCCAATCTACCATTCCTTTTGCATAGATATAGCTTACACCGATAGAAGCCCAGTCATTAAATTTATAAGAAACCATAGGTTGGAAATAGAAGCTTTTCAATTCCATTTTTTGAACGATTTCTCTACCAGTCCAATCATCTGCCCATTTTATTGTACTTCCGAATGGTGTAGTAACACTTAAACCTACAGAAACATTATTTGTAACTTTATATGCAATTGCTGCATATAGTGGTGTTCCCAAAGGGTTTTCTGTTTTGTAAGATTGTAAAGTTTCTAGACTTTGGTATTCTACTTCAGAAATTGCACCAAAACCACCCACTGCAACACTCAATTTGTTAGGAATAAAAGAGATACCTGCAGGGTTAAAAAAAGCTACACTCGCATCTTCAGTATGCGCGCTAGTGTGAGCCATTGCAAGCTGTTTCACACCTTGTAATGATACTCTAAAACCTCCTGCGTAAGAAAATACGCCAGCTAAAAGAGCTGTAGTTATTAAAATTCTTTTCATGTTAATTAATAATTATTGCACCAAATATAGAATTTATTTATATATAAATGTTAAAATTTTATTAAAAAAATTAAACAAAAATTAAATTTAATTTATTTTTTATAATTTTTTATTTGAATTGAAAAAAATAAACAATTGATTATCAAATATTTGAAAAACTATTTAAAAAGAATTATTAAACGAATGTTTAATTAAAAAACTATTAAACAATTACTATGTATTGCATGTAAATCTCAAAAAAATAAAATACGAATATTTTAATAAAGTTATGTAATATTTATTATTTTTATGTTAAAAATAAATAATGAATAAAAATATGATAATTTAGACTTCCTGATGATAGACTTATTGTTTTATGTCAAATTGTTTAAAAATTATACTAAATTTGCAAGAATTAAAATATTATTATGAGTTGTGGATGTAATTCATCCGGAGATTCTAAACATTCTTGTGCTACTAAGAGTGCTAAAGGTTGCGAAAATGTCAACACCTGTGGGAATAGTTATAAATTAAACGTCTTTGATTGGCTATCTACAATACAAGCACCTAAACAGAATAAGTGCAATTTTGTAGAAGTAAGATTTAAGAATGATAGAAAAAGTTATTATAACAATGCTAACAATCTTCCTTTGCACATAGGAAGCGTAGTAACAGTAGAATCTAACCCGGGTCACGATATAGGTGTAGTAAGTTTAACAGGAGAACTTGTTAAAATTCAGATGAAAAAGAAACATTTTTCTGAAGATGCTGCCCTCAAAATTTATAGAGTCGCTACACAAAAAGATGTAGAGATTTGGCAAGATGCCAGAAAAAAAGAAGACCAAACAAAGATTCAGGCAAGAAAAATTGCTAAAAATCTAGGTTTGGAAATGAAAATCACCGATGTAGAATATCAAGGAGATGGCTCGAAAGCTACTTTTTATTATACCGCAGAAGGGAGAGTAGATTTCCGTCAATTGATTAAAGAATACGCTTCATCTTTCAAAACAAAGATTGATATGAAGCAAATAGGCTATAGACAAGAATCTGCCAAAGTAGGCGGAATAGGTTCTTGTGGTAGAGAATTATGCTGTTCTACTTGGCTTACAGACTTCCGTTCAGTAAATACCAATGCGGCAAGATATCAGCAGTTAAGTATCAATCCGCAGAAATTAGCAGGACAATGTGGTAAATTAAAATGCTGTCTTAACTTTGAATTAGACAGTTATGTAGATGCATTATCAGATTTTCCCTCTTCTAATACTATTCTAGAAACCGAAAAAGGAAGAGCATTTTGTATTAAAATAGACGTTTTCAAAAAGAAAATGTGGTTTGCCTATGTAGATAATTCTATGGCTTGGTATGATTTAGACGTGGCTGAGGTTAAAAAATTGATGGAAATCAATAGCAAAGGTCAAAAATCTATTCCATTAGAAGAATTGAAATCCTTCACAGGAGCAGATAAAGTGGAAACTGTAGATTTAATTCAGGAAAATAATCTGGATAGGTTTGAGAAAAAGAAACCGAACAAACATAGAAATAAAAATATAGGAAATAATAGAGCAGAGCAGGTAACCAAAGAGCCAGAAGCTCAAAAGGATAATAATAAACCTGAAAAATCCAACGCTCCTAAAAAGTTTAATAAAAACAAAAAAAAGATTTCCTCCAAAAAGAAATAATAATGATTAAATATTTTCAGATATTTTTCGTTTCTATAATGCTTATTTCATGTTCCTATAATAATGAAGTGGTTTCTATGAATGAAGTAAACGGAACTTGGGATAAGAAAAAGGAACTGCTGTTCACTATGAATATAGAAGACACCAGCACTCCTAAAAACATTATATTTGTTGTAAGAAATAATAACGATTATCCATACAGTAACCTGTTTTTAATTACTTACCTCAAAGCTGAAAATGAGAAAAATTTTAAAATAGATACGCTTAACTACATCATGGCAAAACCTAATGGAGAATGGTTAGGAGAAGGTTTTGGCGAGACTAAAGAAATATTGTTTCAATATAAAAACCAATATAAATTCCCGAAAAAAGGAAAATACATTATTGGTGTAAAACAAGGAATGAGAACCAATAGTCTAGTAGGAATTGAAGATTTTGGCGTAAAATTAGAAAATTCAACACAACCATAATCATTATATGGAAAACACTGTAAAACAAGGCAGCACACTTAATTTTCCGTTGCCACCCAAAAAGCAAAAAAACTTCGGTTATAAAAAATGGGTCAAATTCATTTGGCTTGGCTTAGGAGGAATAATTCTAGGAACAGCATTTTTGTTTTTTGCTGTATCTCAAGGATTTTTGGGAGATATGCCAGATGTAAAAGAATTAGAAAATCCAGATATTTACGTGGCTTCAGAAATTATTTCTTCTGATGGCGTTACCTTAGGGAAATTCGAGAAAGAAAAAACCATTCCAGTTACCTATAAAGATTTGCCACCACATTTGGTGTATGCATTGATGGCAAAAGAAGATGAACGTTTCCGTGAGCATTCAGGAATTGATTTACAGGCATTTGCAAGAGCGGTAGCTTATGGTGGGAAAAGAGGTGGTGGTTCTACTATTTCTCAGCAGTTGGCAAAATTATTGTTTACTAAAGGTGCTTCTCAAAATAAATTTCAAAGAGCTTTCCAAAAACTTAAAGAATGGTCTGTTGCAGTAAGTTTGGAGAAAAGATATACCAAAGAAGAAATCATCACGCTCTATTTTAATAAGTTTGATTTCTTGCACAATGCAAACGGAATAGAACTCGCTTCTAGAATATATTTCAATAAACCTACCAAAGAACTTACGCTTTCAGAAGCAGCCACTTTTGTAGCAATGCTCGAAAATCCAGTAAGAAATAACCCGATAAAATATCCGGAAAAGGCAAAAGCAAGAAGAAATGTGGTTCTAGAGCAAATGCTTAAAACCAACTATATAGACCAAGCTACTTATGACAAAGTAGTAGCGGAACCCATCGTAGTAGATTTCCATCCTGTAGAATCTGTAGACGAAGGATATTCTGCTTATTACAAACATTATTTGAGAAAAGAAATCAATAATTACCTAGAAGAATACGAAAAAGAGACTGGTAAAGATGTAAATATTTACAGAGATGGTCTTAAAATCTTTGTAACCTTAGATTCTAAAATGCAAAAATATGCAGAAGAAGCCATTAAGGAACACATGACCAATCTTCAGAAAAGTTTTGATTCAGAACAACGCAGAAATCCTAATAGACCTTTCTATTTCTTGAAGAAAAAGCAAATAGATGATATTATGCTAGCTGCAATGAAAAGAACAGGCAGATATAAACAATTGGCTGCAGAAGGAGTTTCAGAAGATTCTATTATGATGGATTTCAAAACGCCTACCAAAACCACCATCTTTACTTGGGAAGGAGAAAAAGAAACCGTAATGTCTCCGTATGATTCTATCAGATACCACAAGCAAATTGCACAAGCGGGCTTAATGTCTATGGAACCTGCAACTGGTGATATCAAAGCTTGGGTAGGAGGAATCGATTGGAAATATTTTCAATATGACCACGTAAAACAAGGAAAAAGACAAGTAGGTTCTACATTTAAACCTTTTGTTTATGCTACTGCGATTATGAATTTAGGAATGACTCCTTGTTCTACCGTTTCTAATGCTACTTATACTAAAGGAGATTGGGTAGTAGAAGGTAATGGTGGTAATCTTACTTTGAGAGACGCTTTAGCACATTCTAAAAACCCTGTTGCGGTAAGATTAATAGAATCTGTAAGTCCTAAAAAAGTAATCCAATTGGCTAGGGATTTAGGAGTAACAGAAGAAATGCCAAATGAATATGCAATCGCACTAGGTTCTACAGATATTACCATTTACGAAATGTTGGGAGCTTACAGTTCTTTTGCAAATTTTGGAAATTACATAAAACCAGAAATGGTTTGGCGTATAGAAGATGCTAATGGTAGAGTAATTAAAGAAGTGAAAAACGAAACCAAAGAAGTCATGAACGAAATGTACGCTTATACCATGATAGATTTAATGAAAGGCGTTACAAGATTCGGTACAGCTTCTGGTGAACTAAGAAGAATGGGAATCCCAGAAACTGTAGAAATTGCTGGTAAAACAGGTACTACTCAGAATAACTCAGATGGTTGGTTCATAGGAATTACACCTAATCTAGCAACTGGAGTTTGGGTAGGTTGGGAAGACAGAGCAACCCACTTCTGGAATACAGGTGAAGGTCAAGGTGCAAAAATGGCATTGCCAATTTGGGGAATTTTCATGAAGAAAGTTTGGGCAGATAAAGAACTCGGAATTACACCAGATGATAAATTTGCTAAACCTTCTAATTGGACAGGAGATTGTGCAGATTTACAAGGACTTGGAGGTTATGGAGACGATGGCGGATTACTAACCATAGACCAAATCAAAAATCCTAAACCGAAAGACAATCAGCCTAAAAACAACAAACCTAAAGAAGTAAATCTCAACGAAAATCTGAACAAAGACGAAGTAGATTTCAATCAATAAAAATGATAAACCGTTTCAATCTTATTTGAAGCGGTTTTTTCTTGAAAATCATTTAGTTTTGCAAAATGAATTTAGATAAAATTACACAGAGATATTTAGAATTATTTCCAGGAGATTTTTCAGGAAATCCTGTACAAAGACAAACGCCCAATTTCTTTTTTGCACTTACCGACATTTATGGATTCAAAAAAGCACAGTTATTGCACTTTAACGAAAATTTATCCGAAGAAATTGGCTTGGGAAAAATTGAAAGCCAAGAGGATACAGATTTTTTAAACGCTACCAAACTTCCAGAAAATGTGAAAACTTTTTCTACCGCTTATGCAGGTCATCAGTTCGGACAATGGGCTGGTCAATTAGGTGATGGAAGAGCTATTTATGCAGGAGAAATTCAAAATTCTGAAGGAAAATCTACAGAAATTCAATGGAAAGGAGCAGGAGCAACTCCCTATTCTCGTCACGCTGATGGTAGAGCCGTTTTGCGTTCATCCATCAGAGAATATCTCATGAGTGAAGCCATGTTTCACTTGGGAATTCCTACTACAAGAGCGCTTTCTCTTTCGCTTTCTGGCGAAAAAGTGGCACGAGATATCATGTACAACGGAAATATAGATTTCGAACAAGGAGCAGTTGTCATCAGAACTTCGGAAACGTTTCTTCGTTTTGGGCATTTTGAATTATTAGCTGCGAGAAATGAATTGGATACTTTACAAAAACTCGCAGATTTTACCATCGAAAATTATTTCCCTGAAATTGATAAAAATTCACCCGAAAAATATCTGGAATTTTTCAAAATAGTAGGCGAAAAAACCGCCGATATGATTGTAGAATGGCTTCGTGTAGGATTTACACATGGCGTGATGAATACCGATAATATGAGTATTATTGGAAATACGATAGATTATGGTCCATTCTCATTTTTAGATGAATATAATCTGAATTTCACTTCCAATACAACCGATTTACCTGGAAGAAGATACGCTTTTGGTAAACAAGCACACATTGCCCATTGGAATTTAATTCAATTAGCGAACGCACTTTTCCCATTAATTAAAGATGAAGCTGCGCTAGAAAAAATCTTGATTGATTACAGTGAGATGTTTTGGAAAAAGCATGATGAAATGATGGCGAAAAAATTCGGGTTCGAAAAATTAGAAAGATATGATGCCGATTTCTTTACCTCTTGGCAAAAATTAATGGAAGAAATTTCTACAGATTACACTTTGTTTTTCAGTCGGTTAGAAAGCCTTGAAGAAGGTTCAGATATTATAGAACATTTCAAAAATTCTTTCTATCAAAACTTGAATAAAGATCAAGAAACTTTGGTGATAGAATTTGTTGAAAATTACAGACAAAGACTTTCTTCTAATCAAATTTCCAAAGAAGAAAGCCGAAAAATAATGCAAAAAGCCAATCCGAAATTTGTCTTGAGAAACTATTTGCTGTACGATTGCATTGCAGAAATGGAAGAAGGCAAAACAGAACTTTTTGACAAACTTTGGAATGCTTTACAAAAACCTTACGAAGAAATTTACCCAGAATTTTCGGTAAAAAGACCAGAAAAATATGAAGGCGTAGTGGGTTGCAGTTCGCTTTCTTGTTCTTCCTAAGAATCTAACCACAAAAGAGACAAAAGAATGGTTTGAAAACAAGAATTTCAAAAGTAAAAAAAGAATTTTTTTTTACCTTTTTTTTGTTTTTGGATGGCTTAAAACGAATTTTATCTTTTTTCTCTTTTGTGGTAAAAATATTTTTAGAAAAAAATTTCTGTGAAAATCTGTGTAATCTGTGAGAAACCAATACTTTTGCAAAAAATTTTATCCTTGAAAAAATTCAAAGACACTTTAAAACTCATTTTTCCAAGCAATGGGATTGAATGGGTTTTGTTCATCATTTTCCTCACTTCTTACGGAATTTTAGGAAGCTATATCGCACTGAATTACAGAATTATATTTGATGATAGAATTCCTTGGGACGCGTATTTCAGTTTTGATAATCGCTCGATTGTAATGACAGGTGGTGGTTTCGAGAGACATCCGCTTTCTAATTATTTCTTCGATTTTATCAGAGAATTTGCACTTTGGATTTCGGATGGTAAAAAGAACGAAATTTTCCGTTTGGTTTTGTCTTGGTGCAGTAATTTTGCCGTGAGTTTGGCTTTGGTTCAATTATTCAAATATTTAAGAAATATTGTTAGAATTCCACTGAAAATCAATGTATTAATTACCTTTTTCTTTGCTTTTTTTACAACTCCAGTTTTACTTTCCTTTACGCCAGAAACTTATACTTACACCTTGCTTTTTTTGATAGCTTTTAATTATTACGCAGCGGCAAAACTCAAAAAAGAAAAGAAAATTTCTCTATTTCCGCTCACATTTGCTTCGGTTTTAGTAGGTGGTTTAACCATTACGAATATTGTAAAAGTCTACATTCCTATCCTTTTTGAGAAAGGTTTATTCAAGAATTTTAAAAACTTTTTCAATGCCGCGATTAGAGTTGTGATTTCAGCAGCGGTTTTCGTGTTGTTATTTTTATACCGATTAGATTGGGATTACATGAGGATTTTCATCAAAACGAGTGAACAATACGAAAAATTCTCAAAACCGAAAGTTACGCCACTTTGGGATATGATTTCGTCTTGGTTTTTCGGGGGAAATATGATTTTTTCAAATTTCGTGGTGAGAGATTATCACAATAAAAAAGGATTTCACTATAACGCGCTATTTATGGATGTTTTCACATCTGTAGCTCCGTATATTTTTGTTGGCGCAGTTCTGATTCTTGTTTTTTGGAGTTATTTTAAAAATTTCAAAAACAAATTTGTTCAGATTTTAATGCTTTCATTTTTCGTAGATATCATTATTCATTGCGTGTTGAAGTTTGGTTTGCATACCTCTTATATTTACGGCGGACATTTCATTTTTGTAGTTCCGATGATGCTCGGTTGGTTATTTTTCGGGTATAAAAATTCTCCGAAAATGCTTTCATTTCTGACAGTTTTTGTAGGAATTTTATTCGTTTTCTTAGTCGCGAATAATGTGTATAGAATGGAAGAATTTATTTGGTTTTTAGACCAGAATTATAAATAAAAAAATATCCCGAGAATTTCTCGGGATTTGCTATTTATTTTTACTCTTTTCTTTAGAAATCTGTTCCTTAATAAAAGGATATTTTTCTTGCATATCGCTAGAAAGACTTTCATCTAATTCTAGGGCTTTTTTCAATGCTTTTTGTCCGTTTTCCTCATCATTTAAGTGAAAATAAGAATTGCTGAGCTGATAATACAATTCTGCTCTCTGGTGAATTTTGGTAGCTTGTTCTAAAACGGTAATTGCTTCTTCATATTCTCCGATGAGCATGATTACTTCGCTGTATGCATACCAATTGTAAAATCTTTTTGGCTCTACATCTACCAATTTTTTAAGACAAGAAAGTGACTCTTCGAATCTACCAGAATCTATGTAAAGAAAAGCCAATTTCTTCTGAAATTCTAGGTTGTTTTCGTTCAATGCAACAGCTTCTTTAGCAAAATGTAGGGCTTCTTTCATGCTTCCCATTTCCAAATAAAGATCGCTCTGTTCCATCATCGAAAGATAAAACTGTGGGTCTTCTCTTAAAGATTTCTGAAAAGCACGAAGCGCTTCCATATTTTTTTTGGCCGCTTTGTAGCACAATCCAATTTTGTAAAAAGTAAAAGCTTTGGTGTATTCTAATTCTAGCTGTTCTTCGTAAACCTCAATCGCTTTTTCCCATTGTTCCATCGCTTCATAACACGCTGCTTTATTGGCATAAACTCCAGCTGCATCAGAATTAATCGCGAGTAAATAATCGAAAGACTGAATTGCTTTTTCGTAGTTTTTTCGGTTGAAGTAGAATTGTCCCATTTCGAACCAAGCGGTTTCTGAAAAAGGAAACTGATTGATATAATTTTGCAAAAATTCTTCTGCTTCTGCATGACGATTCATTTCGCCATAACACATCATCGCACTTTCTAGTGCATATTCATCTTGAGGATCGTGTTTTAATGCTAATTTGTAGTTTTTCAATGCATTAAAAGGGTCTTGAAGATTGTAATATTCATCTGCAATGAAATTATGCAAGAAGCTTTCTTCCTCTTCTAGTTCTAATGCTTTTTCGCAAAATTCTATTGATTTTCTAGGATTTCCGTTGTTAGAATAATATTTGGCACAACAAACCAAAAAGTCTGTGCTTTCTGAACATGAAGGTTTCAACTCTTCAATTAATTGACGAGCTTGAACGTATTTTTCGAGTTCTAAAAAGACTTCTAATTGCTTAACTTTCAGTTCGATAGAGTTAGGATGAAGATTTAAGCCATAATTCACAGCCATTTCTGCAAAATTGATGTCTCCCATTTCTAAATAAAAAATAACAATGTCTTCTACTTCTTCTGTGTCAAAGTAGAATTGTTCGTTATTTTCTATCATGTCTTCGAACTTTTTAGCAAGCTCATTTTCAAAAAATTCTTCCAATTGATATAAGATTTGAGATTTTAGATTCAAGATTTTAGACTTTTATTGGTCTGAACTCTCGTTTCAGAAATCGAATGAATTTTAATATTTTAAATTGATTTTCAGTGCTTTATTTGATTTGTCAGATGTTTGGATTTTAAAGAAAATTTTTAAAATTTCCATCTTCTGACTACCATCACCCAACAATTAAATCAAACTTTTAATTTTTGCTATCATTTTGTCTGCCAGTTCATCTGCTTCTTGCTGAGAAAAGGCTTCTGTATAAATTCTAATAATAGGTTCTGTGTTTGATTTTCTAAGGTGAACCCAATTTTCTGGAAAATCAATTTTCACACCGTCAATCGTAGAAATTTCTTCCACATTGAGCGAAGTCGAAATGTTATATTCTTCCTGCATTTTTACCAATAATGCATCTACATCTATTTCTGGAGTAAGTTCTATCTTCTTTTTACCCATGTAATACGCTGGATATGTAGCTCTTAACTCAGAAACGGTTTTGTTTTCTTTAGCCAAATGCGTTAAAAATAATGCAACGCCAACTAAAGAATCTCTTCCGTAATGCAAATCTGGATAAATAATTCCGCCATTTCCTTCTCCACCAATGACTGCATTTTTCTCCTTCATTAACTTCACCACATTTACTTCTCCTACAGCACTTGCAAAATATTCTGAACCTAGATTTCTAGCAACATCTCTCAAAGCTCTGCTCGAAGAAAGATTAGAAACGGCAACTCCTTTCTTATGTCTCAGCAAATAGTCTGCCACAGCTACCAAAGTGTATTCTTCGCCGAACATTTCGCCATTTTCGTCAATAAGTGCCAATCTGTCCACATCTGGATCCACTACAATTCCTACATCTGCACCTTCTTTTTTGATTAAATCACAAATATCTGTTAAGTGCTCTTTCAAAGGTTCTGGATTGTGTGGAAATTGTCCGTTTGGTTCGCAGTATAACTTCACGACTTCGCAACCTAATTTTTCTAAAAGTGGCGGAAGTGAAATTCCACCGGTAGAATTTACAGCATCTAAAACGACTTTGAATTTTTTAGCTTTTACAGCTTCTACATCTACCATTGGTAAATCTAGAATTTTTTGAATATGAATATCAAAAGCGTCTGTTCTGGTTTCGTATTTTCCTAAATCGTCAACTTCTGCAAAGTTGAAATCTTCTTTTTCGGCGATTTCTAGCATTTCTGCGCCATCTTTACCACTGATAAATTCTCCTTTTTCGTTGAGCAATTTCAGCGCGTTCCATTGTTTTGGGTTGTGAGAAGCGGTTAAGATAATTCCGCCATCAGCATTGAGTCCTGGAACCATCACTTCCACAGTTGGCGTAGTAGAAAGTCCTAAATCTACTACATGAATTCCTAAACCTTGTAAAGTAGCGGTAACCAATGAACTAACCATTGCGCCAGAAATTCTGGCATCACGACCAATCACTAAGGTTAAATCTTTTTTATTTTTATTTTTTTGAAGCCAAGTTCCGAAAGCTGCAGTAAATTTTACTACATCTACTGGTGTAAGATTATCATCTACTTTACCACCGATGGTTCCTCGGATTCCTGAAATACTTTTGATTAAAGACATATGATATTGAGATAAATTATTATTTGAAAATTAAATTTCTGCAAAATTACTGAATTTTGCAACAGGAATACGTTTCTTGTGGAAAAATAAACCTTTTTTGATATACTTAAATATCAACAAACGTTAGTTTTAACATTTATCCGAAATGATTATCTAAAAATTTTGTAACACAATATCCTTTTCTTTTACTAATACTTTAGTGATAAACTTTTAAACATGAAAAAAATACTTTCATTTACCTTTATTTTATTATTTTCAATTGTAATTTTCGCACAAAAAACCATTTCTGGAACGGTAAAAAATGATGAAGGAAAACCGATTGCAAGTGCAAGTGTAACCATAGAAGAAATAGGCAAAAATGCCATTTTAGAATATGCAATTACCGATGCCAAAGGAAATTATAAAGTGACTTTTACAAGTAATGACGAAAAAATTCTTGTAAAAGTAAAAGCTTTTAACCATCAAACCATCACCGAAAATTATAATAACGCAACTCAGACTTTGAATTTTGTGCTTCAAGAAAAAGCCACAGAAATTAAAGAAGTAAAACTGAAAACTAAACTCATTACCAAACGTGGTGACACCATTTCTTATGATTTAAAATCTTTCGAAAGTAAGGCAGATAGAAGTTTAGCAGATGTTTTGAAAAAAATTCCTGGGATTGAAGTAAATAAAGATGGTTCTATTCTCTATCAAGGTGAACCGATTAACAAATTCTACGTAAACGGAAAAGATTTAATGGAAGGAAGTTACGGCTTAATCAATAATTCTCTCCCAAAAGATGCTGTGCAAAAAGTAGAAGTGCTTGAAAATCACCAGCCTGTAAAAATTCTTCAGGATAAACTTTCTTCGGAAAATGCGGCGATTAATGTGCAGCTCAAAAAATCTATTACCATGACAGGAAGAGGAGAAACTTCTCTTGGCGTGGCGCCATCTCTTTGGAATGTAAAACTTACGCCAATGCTTTTTACTCAAAAATACCAATGGGTTTTGAATTACAAAACCAATAATATGGGAGAAGAAGTAGAAAAAGAGAATAATATTCTGGCTTTTGGGAATAGATTTGAAGGAATGAGAAGAAATTTTTCTGAAAATTCTTGGCTTTCTGTAGAAAACGCTGCTACTCCTCAAAACGTTCCTGTAAAAAGATATTTGTTGAACAATGTACATTATTTATCTGCTAATGTTTTGACCAATCTCTCGAAGCAATGGGAATTAAAAGCTAATGCAAGTTATAGCAATAATGCTATAGAAAGAGAAAGCATGGTAAAAACCTTCAATGCGAATAATGATTTGACAAATACTTCATTAGTGTCTAATAATTTCTATACCAACCAAGCAAAAGGTGAAATTATTTTCTCTAAAAACGCCAATAAAAGTTTCTTTAAAAATACCACTACTTATTACGGACTTTGGAACGGAGATTTGGCGAATACTAAAAACAACAATATCGCTTCTAACCAAAGAACAAAAACGCCATCTAATAGTTTTCAAAACTCATTAAGTGCTATTATTCCTTGGAAAGAAAGATTAGTAAATGCCATGTCTTTCATCAGCTATAGAGATGACAAGCAAGATTTATTCATCAATCCAGCAAATTATGTGGTGAATTTACAAAATGTAGATGGTGGAAATAATAGTGAAGTGGTACATCAATTCCTTAATCTGAAAACTTTCGAAGCAGTACATTCTGCATCAATTGGTTTATCAAAAAAGAATTGGACTTTTACACCAGAAGTTGGTCTTAATTACACCAACAATAAGCTACTTACAGATGTAAATGGCGTTACAGGAAACTCTATTCAAGACTATCAATTTAGTGGAACTGCATTAGAAAATGACATTAACTTTAAAAATCTAAAACCTTATGCACAAATGATGGTGAATTACAAGAGAGAAGGTTTAGATGTGAATTTAAGTTTCCCTGTTAATTTTAATAATATTTCTGCTACTGGAACTAATAATTTAGACAAAACTCTGAATAAAGTGACTTATGAACCAAGATTGTTCATGAGATATGATTTAACCTCATTCTGGAAATTTTCAACTTTCGCGGGAATTACCAATTCTTTTGGAAGCATCAATGATGTTTATAATGGTTTTATTCTTTTGTCTGCTAAGAATTTATCTTCTAGAAATACTGATATTCAGCAAACAAGGTCTAATTTCGTTGGGTCAAGATTAGAATACAGAAATCCATTGAATAACATTTTCTTTAATGTAAGTTATAACTTTAATGACAGAACCAATAACGTAACTTTCCTTAATGAATTAGATGAAGCAAGTCAGCAGTTTATCATCAAAGGATATAATTTAGAGAATAACAGTAAAACTAATTCTGCAAGAACAGAACTCGGAAAATATTTCCCTAAATTTAAGACCAACGCTTCTGTAGGATATAATTACTCATTGAACAATTACCAACAGTTACCAGCCAACTCTACACCTACAGAATCTAGTTTTATAGATGTAGAAGGCGTAAATCAAGGCGTAAGTGTTAAATTTAATAACAATTATTTCTCTTGGTTAAGTGTAGATTATAATGCTAATTGGAATTTTAACAACACAAAATCTCCAGATGATGCAAGGTTTAATAACAAAACCAATTCATTTAATCACGCACTTTCTGCATATGTTTATCCTTTCAAAAATCACACATTAGGATTCACTTGGGATGAATTGCATTCTAGCAACAGAGAAAGAACGGCTAAAAATGCTTTCTTTGACCTTTCTTACCAATATTCTATGTCCGAAGAAAAAATAGATTTAGAACTGAAAGTGCTGAATATTACCAATAATAATGTATTCGAAAATGTAACTTTTAACTCTACCTTTAATCAGACTTCTTACACCACGGTTAACATTAGACCGAGACAAGTGGTACTCACGCTGAAGTTTAACTTCAAATAAATTTTTCAAAATAACGAACGCAGTAAATTTTTTACGTTGGTAAGTGGTCTGCTTTTTTGACAGTTTGTAAATATAGTTTTTTCGTTTGAAATTTGCACCCGCCAACTGAAACGGA
>JBKBLE010000005.1:0-92840 GCA_046296655.1 Cloacibacterium sp.
TAATTGCCAAGGATATTTTGCGATTGATTTTAGGTATTTTAGGATAAGAATGGTAATTAGAGCCGTCCAAATTTGTAATGTTAATTTTGAATCCATAAGAAGGTTTTTTTGTTGTGCAACCTCAAAGATACTTTGAGTTACTTTAATTCCTTCTTATTTTTTTATTTAGGACGCTATTGGAAAAATGTAATTAGATATAAAAAAAGCGTTCAGAAAATTTTCCTGAACGTATTATTATTGTCTAAACTTTGTCAAAGATTTTGAACTTTGACAAAGTGAAAATTACTTAATAGTTTTACTTAACTCCAGCATCGCTTCAATTGGTTTTAAAGCTTTTAAGCGAAGTTCTTCGTCCATAGTGATTTCTGGCAATTCGTATTTCATGCACAAATACAACTTTTCTAGTGTATTTCTCTTCATGAAGAAACATTCTGAGCAGTTGCAACTTTCGTCAAAAACCAAAGCTGGAATCAATTCTTTATGAGGAGCGCGCTTTTTCATTTCGTGAAGAATTCCTTCTTCTGTAGCGATGATAAACTTCTGACAATCATCTTTTTCCACATAATTCAGCAAAGCTGAAGTAGAACCAATAAAATGCGCCAATTCTAGTACTGGAGTTTCAGATTCTGGGTGTGCAATTAATTTAGCATCAGGATTTTCTGCCAATTGTTTTGCAATTCTTTCCATAGAAAATGCTTCGTGAACGATGCAACTTCCGTCCCACAAAATCATGTCCCTTCCCGTTTTTTTCATCAAATATCTTCCCAAATTTTTATCTGGCGCGAAAATAATCGGCTTGTCTTTTGGCAATGCATTGATAATGGTTTCTGCATTAGAACTGGTAACAATAATATCAGATTCTGCCTTGGTTTCTGCGTTACAATTGATATAAGTTGCCACCAAAGCTCCAGGATGCTGTTCGCGCATTTTTCTAAGACCTTCTCCACTGCAACCATCTGCAAGTGAACAACCTGCCAAAGTATCTGGAAGAACTACTTTTTTTGTAGGATTAAGGATTTTTGCCGCTTCAGCCATAAAATGCACCCCACAAAACGCTATCATATCTGCATCTGTATCTTTCGCAGCTCTTGCTAATTGTAGAGAATCTCCCAAATAATCAGCAATATCTTGAATCTCACCAGGCTGATAATAATGCGCCAAAATCACGGCATTTTTTTCTTTTTTGAGCTTTAAAATTGCATCAATTAAATCTTGACCTTGAGGAATTTGAATATCTTTCAAATCCAAAAATCCTTTTACTGGAAGGTTGTTTTTTGCTATATCTAATGTTTTCTCCATAATGTAATCGTATTTGGTGTTGGTTTTATTCTTCAATAAAATTTCTTACAATTCTTTCAATTTCTTTCTGAGCGGTTTCTAAATCATCATTAATGATAATTTGGTCAAATTCTTCAGCATACGTCATTTCTTCTTTGGCTTTTACCACTCTGGTTTTGATGGTTTCTAAATCATCTGTAGCTCTAGATATCAATCTTCGTTCCAATTCGTTTATAGAAGGTGGTGCAATAAAAATAGAAAAGGCATTTTCTCCGAAAATCTTCTTCAGATTTACGCCACCTTTTACATCTACATCGAAGATGACCACTTTTCCTTCTTGCCAAATTCTTTCCACTTCAGATTTTAAGGTTCCATAGAATTTATCTTGATAAACTTCTTCGTATTCTACAAAAGCATCTTCTGCAATCAGATTTTTAAATTCTTCTACCGAAAGGAAAAAATAGTCTTTCCCATGAATTTCCTCACCTCTCAATGCTCTAGTTGTAGCAGAAATGGAAAATTGAAGTTCAGGAAAAACGCCTAAACAATATTTTACCAAAGTGGTTTTTCCACTTCCTGAAGGTGCTGAAAATATAATTACTTTGTTCATAAATATGTTGGATGCGGGAAGTTGGGAGCGGGAAGTTTACATCAAACATCCATGCCCAACATCCTACTTTTACAATATGTTTAACGTTTGTTCTTTAATTTTTTCTAAATCGTCTTTCATCATCACTACCAGTTTTTGGATTTCGTGGTGATTGGCTTTAGAACCTAATGTATTGATCTCTCTACCGATTTCTTGAGAGATAAATCCTAATTTTTTCCCGTTGAAAGTTTCGTTTTGCATCACTTCAAGATAATATTTTAAGTGCTGTGTCAAACGTACTTTTTCTTCGGAAATGTCTAATTTTTCGGTGTAATAAGCCAGTTCTTGATAGAATCTGGTTTCATCTACGTTTTCAAATTCTTTCAAAGCATTCTGATAACGTTCTTTTACTGCTACCATTCTCTCATCTTCGTAAGGAATGACTTTGAGAAGATTTTCTTCGATATTTTTAAGATTTTTAGCCAGTTCTTCGTGTAAAATTGCGCCTTCTGTCTTTCTGAAATCTACAAATTTTGCTAAAGCTTCTTTAATCAAATTTTCCAAAAATTTCCACTCCTCTTCATTTAATTCTGCGGGTTTTCCGTTAATTGCTTCAGGCATTCTGATGGCCATTTTCAGGTATTCGAACTCTTCAGCATTGGGAGAAATCTCACGCAACTGATTCATGTATGCTTTTACAATGTCTTGGTTGATTTTTACATCATTGCAGTCATCGATGGTTTCGCAATTGATATAGCAATCTACTTTTCCTCTGAGAATGGTATCATTTAACAATTTTCTTACTTCGAATTCTTTCTCTTTATAACGAAGCGGAATTCTTAGATTCAAGTCAAATGATTTGCTGTTAAGCGATTTGAGTTCGATGCTAATTTTTTTTCCTTCAAAAATGCCTTCGGCTCTTCCGAAGCCTGTCATTGATAAAATCATAATGTGTATATGTAAGCACAAAGATAAGAAAAGATGCTGAAAGTTAATTTTTTCTTAAAACTTAAAACCGCTAAGACTTCTCATTGTTAATAAGTAGATGAAATAGTCCCAAAAAATCCTTAAAAATTTCGTAAATTTGCCCCTTGATTAAATGACGAATTTCAGTCGTCAGAAAGAAAATTTATTGCATGAAAAGATGGTATCTCTACCCTTTTTCCTTGGTTTATCATTTTGTTACTGCCCTCAGAAACAGAATGTACGATTGGGGAATTTTTTCTTCTACGAAATTTAAAACTCCTATGATTGGCGTAGGAAATTTATCTGTAGGTGGCAGTGGAAAATCACCTATGGTAATGTATTTGGCAGATTATCTTGCTAAAAATTTTAGAACTGGTGTTCTATCTCGTGGTTATGGAAGAAAAACCAAAGGTTATGTTATTGTAAATTACGATAGTAATTTTAAAATGGTGGGTGATGAAGCTATGCAACTCTTTGAAAGATTTAAAAACAGATTTGTCATCGGCGTTTGTGAAGATCGCGTTTTTGGGGCAAAAAAAATCATCGAAGACATGGATTTAGATGTACTTATATTAGATGACAGCTACCAACACCGCAGAATAAAACCCGGTTTTAATATTCTTTTGACGGATTATAATGACCCGTATTTTAAAGATTTTGTTTTACCTGCAGGAAATCTTAGAGAATCAAGACGTGGTGCGAAACGTGCTGACATCATTGTAGTGACCAAGTGTCCAGAAAATCTTACCGAAGAAAAAAAACAATTCTATATTTCTAGAATTAAACCTAGACATTACCAAAAAGTGTTCTTCTCTACCATCAATTATGATGAAGAAATTTTTTGTTTTGACCCAAAATTGAAACTTCCAGATAACAACATGAGTTATTATGACATTCTCCTCATCACAGGAATTGCCAACCCAAAAACCTTTGTGGAAGAAGTAAAAAGATACAGTTCCAATGTAAAACACTTACGATTCAAGGATCATCATAGTTTCACCACAGAAGATATTTCTCTCATCAAAAAAGAATATGAAAAACTAGGAGAATATAAATTGATTTTAACCACAGAAAAAGATTATGTTCGCTTAAAAGGTTTCGATTATTTAAGAGAAAAATTATACTATTGGCCGATTAATGTAGAAATAGACCGCGCAGAAGAATTTAATCAAATCATTCAAGATTATGTTAGAAAAAATTAAACAAACCGCCGAATTCATCCAAAATATTATTCAAGAAACTCCTGATTTCGCCATCGTTTTGGGTTCTGGTTTAGGCAAATTACAAGAAGAAGTAGAGGCTATTCACACTTTAGAATATCACGAAATTCCTAATTTCCCACAAACTACAGTGGTAGGTCATGGTGGAAAATTGATTTACGGGATTTTAGAAGGCAAAAAAGTATTGATGATGAGCGGTAGATTTCACTATTACGAAGGTCATTCTATGGAAACAGTAACTTTTCCTTTCAGAGTTTTTAAATTGTTGGGAATTCAGAATTTAATCGTTTCTAATGCTTCCGGTGGTGTAAATCCTAATTTCAGAGTGGCAGATATTATGATTATCGAAGACCATATCAATATGATGCCAGAACATCCGCTTCGTGGAAAAAATATTGATGAATTGGGACCAAGATTCGTAGATATGAGCGAACCTTACAACCGAAAAATGATTGCTGTAGCAGAAGAAACCGCTAAAAATTTAGAAATTAAAGTGCACAAAGGTTGTTATGTTGCACTTCAAGGTCCTACCTTCGAAACTCCTGCAGAATACGGAATGGTAAGAGCAATAGGTGGCGATGCAGTAGGAATGAGCACTGTTCCAGAAGTGATTGTAGCCAAACACATGGGAATGGATTGTTTCGGCATATCTATCATTACGGATGTTGGTGGACCAGAAATCGCTTTCACCGTTTCTCATGAAGAGGTTTTACAAGCTGCCAATAAAGCAATGCCAAATGTGATTAAAATTGTAAAAGGATTGGTGAAAAATTATCAATAAATGAATTTTTGCTTCGCAGTGAATTTTTAAAATATTACGCTTCAATTTTTTTGGAGCGTTTTTTTTATGAAAATTCTATAACGTTACTATAAAATTCTGTAAAAACTTAATGGCAGCATTAGCCTAACTTTGCTTCAACGTAAAAAAGGAAAAAAATGAATACGTTTAGATTAGTTGCCTTTAAAGTAGCCTATTTCCTTCTCAGAAGGAAAGATAACTATACCTAATCTAAATATTTTTCATAGGAAGCACCTCGATTTTCGAGGTGTTTTTTTTGTTTCTAAGTTTTTAAAAAAAATTTTCATACATAAGAAAATTATGTATATATTTGTAATGCATAATTTATTTAGGTATGAAGAAAAACGCATTATATAAAGGAACTTTACAAAATATTATTCTGAAACTTCTCGCTTCCGAAGTAAAAATGTATGGTTATCAGTTGACGCAACGTGCTAAAGAACTTACAAAAGGGGAACTGGAAATGACAGAAGGTGCACTTTATCCTTTGTTACACAAATTAGAGAATGAAGGAGTTATTTATTCTGAAATGCAACAAGTAAATGGTAGAGATAGAAAATATTATTTGCTGACCGAAAAAGGAAAAAAACAACAAGCATTACAGGAAGAAGAAATGAAATCTTACCTATTTAATCTGAATGCAATTTTTAATATTTAAAAACAACAACCATGATTACCGAACTTCAACTCACAGAAATCCGCAATTATCTGCTCTCAAAAAAACTGCCGATTGATATTTTAATAGAAGTAAATGACCATTTTATTTCTCAAATTAATGATTTGCAGAGAGAAGAAAATTTGAGTTTTGAAGAGGCTTTTGAAAAGACTAAATTAAGTTGGGATAAAGAATTGAAACCATACTGGAGAGGAAATTTAAATCTTGAGGATATTTCTGATTTTATGGTTAAAACTAAAAAGGAAATTGACAAGACTAATTTGTTTTTCGCATTAAAATATTCAACTATCCCTACCCTTTTAATTTTTTTCATTGCTTTAAATTTTAAAGCAGAAACTTTTGGATATTTAACCTTGTCAATAGTATTTGGATTGACGTTTTACACTTTAATAAAATATTTTTCAAATTACCAAGATTTTAAACTAGCTAAAAAATATGAAAAGTATGTTCTCACTTTACATCAACATTCTGTTTTTATTTTTTTAATTATTTTTTCTCCATTACTGAATATTTACACAAGGTTAATAGATAATCCTGAGAAATATCAAAAAATCATCACCTTCCAAAGTGATAAACCAATTTTTATTGAAATTGTATTTGTTTTCATGTCATTTTACTTAATTATTTTTGGTGTATTTTATTCATTATCAGCTCAAAAAAATTATTTAAAACAAATCGAAAAAGTAAAACCTTTTTTGAAATATTTATAATATTCTCAAACCTTAAAGGATTTTAAATCCTTTAAGGTTTCATTTTTATAATAATTTTCTAAAATCCCCAATTCCTTATCTTTGTGTATGCAAATTCCACAGAGAAAAATCATACATGTAGATATGGATGCGTTTTACGCTTCTGTGGAACAGCACGATCAACCTGAACTGAAAGGAAAACCCATTGCAGTAGGCGGTGAACATAGAGGTGTAGTAGCCGCAGCAAGTTACGAAGCTAGAAAATTTGGCGTTCGTTCTGCTATGTCTAGCAAAATTGCCAAAGAAAAATGTCCGCATCTTATTTTTGTAAAGCCAAGATTTCATCGTTACAAAGAAATTTCACAGAAAATCAGAGAAATTTTTCATGAATATACTGACTTGGTTGAACCGCTTTCTATGGACGAAGCGTATTTAGATGTTACCGAAAACAAAAAAAACATAGAATCTGCTAATGAAATAGCAAGAGAAATTCGTCAAAAAATTTTTGAAGAAACAGGACTCACTGCTTCTGCGGGAATTTCGGTGAATAAATTTTTGGCCAAAGTAGCTTCAGATATCAATAAACCCAACGGACAAAAAACCATTCATCCTACTCAGATTTTAGACTTTTTAGAAGAACTTCCGATTGAAAAATTCTACGGAATCGGGAAAGTTACCGCCAATAAAATGTACAGTTTACAGATTTTCAAAGGCAAAGATTTGAAGGCGAAATCTCTGGAAGAACTGGTGAGACTTTTCGGGAAATCTGGGATTTACTACTATAATGTGGTTCGTGGAATTCATCATGGAGAAGTAAAACCTCACCGAATTCAAAAAAGTGTAGGTGTAGAACATACTTTTTGGGATGACATCAACGAAGATGAAGAACTTTACCAAAAACTAAAATCACTAAGCGAAGAACTAGAATCTAGACTTTCGAAAAGAGAAATTAAGGGTAAAACATTGACTTTAAAAATAAAATACAAAGATTTTTTTCAATACACGCGTAGCAAAACACAAGAAGTGTATTATGAAAACGCAGAAGATTTCTACGAAACTGCCCAAAAACTTTGGGAACTAAGACCTTATAATAAAGCTATTCGTTTATTAGGTTTATCACTTTCTAACCTCAACACAGAAGAGAAAAAACAAATTTCTGTACAACTCAAAATTCCTTTTGAAGAATTCGAAAACGAATAATTATAAAATAATTCCCTGAAAACCTGTAAATTAATTTCGCTTCATCGTTCTAACTTTGCAACATAAAAAAACAGAAATGATGAACGGAACCATGATTCAATATTTCCATTGGTACACAGAAGGCGATGGAAAACTTTGGGAAGAAGTACAACAAAACGCAGAATATTTAGCAGAACTTGGCATTACAATGGCTTGGTTACCACCTGCTTACAAAGCTAATGGTGGCGGATTTTCTGTGGGTTATGATCCTTACGATTTATTTGACTTGGGAGAATTTGACCAAAAAGGTGGAATCCCTACCAAATATGGAACTAAAGAACAATATGTTTCTGCTATCAATGCGCTTCGTGAAAAGGGAATTGGAACAATTGTAGATATTGTGCTGAATCACAAAGCTGGCGGTGACGAAAAAGAACGTTTCCAAGTGTACAAAGTAGACCCAAACAATCGACAGAACTTCATTTCTGAGCCTTTTGAAATAGAAAGTTACACTAAATTTACTTTCCCAGGAAGAAATAAAAAATATTCAGATTTCGAATGGAATTTCACTTGTTTTACAGGCGTAGATTTTGCCGAAGGTGAAGAAGGAGATTTCATTTATCAAATTATTACCGAACATGGTGATGGTTGGGAAGAAATGACCAGCGATGAAAAAGGAAATTACGATTTTTTGATGTACAATGACATCGAACATCGCAATCCTCATGTAAGAGAAGAGCTGAATTATTGGGGGAAATGGTATCATGAAACCGTAGGTTTTGAAGGCGTTCGTTTAGATGCTGTGAAACATCAATCGCCAGAATTTTATAAAGAATGGCTTCAGATATTACGAGCCAATACTGGTAAAAACCTCTTTGCAGTAGGAGAATTTTGGGCTCCTGGTGAATTACCACTTTTAGAAAAATATATTGAAGAAACCGAAGGTTGTATGAGCCTTTTTGATGCTTCTTTGCATCATAATTTGCATACTGCTTCACAATCTGGAAGCGAATTTGATTTGCGTACAATTTTTGACAACACTTTGGTTCAATCTCAACCCAATTTATCAGTTACGGTGGTTGATAACCATGATACTCAACCTTTGCAAGCTTTAGAAGCTCCTGTAGAATCTTGGTTTAAACCGATTGCTTATGCATTAATTTTGCTGAGACAAGAAGGTTTTCCTTGTGTTTTTTATCCAGATTTATTTGGAGCCACTTACAAAGATTATGGAACTGATGGCAATGAACACGAAATTTTCTTAGAAAAAGTAGACCAAATAGAAGAACTTTTGAAATTGAGAAAAAACAATGCTTACGGAATGCAAAGAGATTATTTTGAAGATGCTAATTGCATCGGTTGGACTCGAGAAGGTGATGAAGAATATAAAGGTTGTGCAGTAGTCATCAGCAATAAAGAACAATACGAAAAACCTATGGAAATGGGAACTCAATATGCTGGTCAGTTTTTTTATGACGCATTAGGAAGATTCGAACATACTGTTCAAATTGATGAAAATGGTTGGGGAAATTTCACTGTTCCCGCTGGAAATGTAAGCGTTTGGATTCCTGAATAGTCTATTTCAAAGCTTTTTTAACCTCTGAAAATTTCCCATCAATAGGTTCTGAAATTTTTAAACCGAGAATCTCCGCAACCAAAGGATAAACACTCACATTCTGAAATTCATCGATTTCTGTTTGGTTTTTGAAAACATTTCCCCAAGCATAAAAAACGGCTTTCATTTCTGGTGTTTTTCTAGGATTGTAGCCATGTTTTCCTGCAGAAGTAGATTTTCCTTTTTCTAAAAATATTTTTGGTGCATTGGGAACTAATAAAATCTGACCGATGCGATTATATTTATCATCTTTCGTTCTATAATGTAGTTTTCTAGGAAATTTTTTGGTCAAAAAAACTTGGTAATCTTCAGTTTTTGAATTTTTCAATTCACGATATGCTGATTTTACCTCATCAGGATTTTTAACCACCACTCTGAGTAAGGTTTGAGAATTATAAATATCAAATCTTTCTTTATTGAGTAGCATTTCTGGAATAGAAAGCGGATTTTCTTTATCAACTTTAATCATTCCGTGGTCTGAAACGAAGATGAAATTCACGTTTTTCAAACCCAATTGATTCACTTTTTCCACCAAATTACCGATGGCGTTATCTAACAATTGTACAGATTTTTCGGCTTCTGGAGATTCTGGTCCAAATCGATGACCTGCTCCATCTACTTCTGGAAAATACAGTGAAATAAAGTGCGGACGAACATTTTCTGGCAATTTTAACCAGTTCACTACTTTATTAATTTTCTCTTCTGGTGAAAATTTTTCGTGGTAGTGATAATAATAAGTTGGTCGGGTTTTGCCAGCGTCACTTGCAGAACCAACCCATTGTAGAGAAGCGGTAACCATTCCTTGTTGCTCTGCTAAACTCCAAAGCGGAATTCCGCCGTACCAAGAACCATCTTCTGCATTTTCTTTTTTATTCATTGCATAGGCTTCTTTTCTGGAGTAATCATAGAAAAAATTATCTACCAAACCGTGATGAGAAGGATATAAACCTGTAATAATAGACCAATGATTCGGGAAAGTGATGCTTGGGTAACTTGGCAACATGGCTTTTGCTTTTACGCCTTCATTTGAAAATTTTTGAAGATTTTTGGCTTTATATTTTTCGGTATAATCATATCTGTAACCATCTGCAGAAATAAAAATAAGGTATGGCTTTTCTAGTGCTTCTGTTGAATTAAATCTATTAGGAGTAATAACTTGGGCTGTATCAACCGCGAGATTTTGTTGAGCAAAAAAGAGAGAAAACAGAAAAACAGTGAAACCCGAAAATATTTTTTTCATTACAGATGATTTGCTACAAAAATACTCAGATTTGTCGAAATTCCATTGAACTAAAAATTAAAAAACCACTTCGAAAAGTGGTTTCATAATTTATAAATGATATTTTAAATTCAATCCGAAGAAAAAGTAAGCCTTTCTAGGTCCAGGATTTACATCTGCGTAATTAAGCAAATTGGTCGCTTTGTTATCATTGGTATTATTTCCTACAAATAAAAAAGTATAGTTTTTTTGATTGGTGAGATTATTTCCGATGGCAAAAACATCTACATCATATTTCCCGAATGTTTTTTTGTAACCTAATTTCATGTTCAGTAATGAATAATCTTTAACCAAATTTTCATTAGCAAAATCCGAATAAACTTTGCCTAAATAATTGAAAGTATTATTCAAATAAATTCCATATTTTGTATTGAAATCAATTCCGATGGCATATTTATCATCAGGAACCCCAACTACTTTTTTGCCCGAAAAATCAGTTCCGCTATTTACAAAATCAGTGTATTTAAAATCATAATGTGAATAATTGACAAATGGTGTAATTTTAGAAATAAAAGCAGATTCATTGGTATAATTATATCCTAAACTAATTTCTAGACCTTTGTTTTTTTGATTTCCTGTATTAGCCCAATAACTGTACACATTATTGTTAGAATCTGTTCCGTTTAACTGTGTGAGTTTATTATTAACATTGATATTAAACAATGAAATTTGATAATCAAATTTGGTTTTCATCAATAAACCATGTACACTGAAATCCCACATTTTTGCTTTTTCGGCTTCTAAATCATCATTTACGGTGTTAATGATTCCGCCAGAAACAAAAGAAGTAGAAGCAGTAGGAGCATTATAACCTTCGCTGTAACTCAAATTAAAAATTTGATTTTTCCATCTTTTTTGAACGGCCATATGAGGAGTTGCCACAGTTTTATAATCTTTACTGAAAGACAAATCTTTATTATATCCAGGAACTAAACCGCCAAAAGCCAAAAGATCTTCTCGGTCATAATTTATTCTGTTCAAACTTACTCCAGCCAAAAACGTAAAATCCCAAGGTTTGTAGGTGAGTCTTTCGATTGCGAAATAATTGCTTTGGTTATTGTTATATTTAAAATAAGAACCTTTAGAAATAGGCGACATTTCTAGTGGATTATTGGGATTGGTTCCTGTAAAACGATAATTAGAAATCTGTGAGCGCGAATTTTGAACTTCTGCACCAAAATCTAATTGATTGATAAAACTTCCCCACTGATGATTGTGTTGAAATACTGTTCTAAAACCTACATTTGGACTGCTAGAAACCTCGAAAGCTTTATCTGCAATTCTGTCCTGATTGATGGAAGAATAGAAAACAGTGGTGGAATTTTTGAAATTTTTAGAAATTTCCCAAATGTGACCTAATCCTATTCTAGTAGAGTGAATTTTACTGCCAGAACCTTTGACTATGTAAGAAGGATTTCCGTTATCAACTCCTGCATAGTAATCGTTATAGGAAATTTGTCCTGATACTTTTTCATGAGAAAAGCCTTGACTTGCGAATAAAGTTAGGCGCTGTTTCGGGTTTAATTTATATTCGCCATTAATATTCACGAAATTTTTCAAGCCATTTCCACTTGGTCTGTAACCGTCAGTTTCTATGTGACCATAGTTTACATTCAAAGAATAGTTAGTGTCAGAAGAATTAAGCTGAGTTATCGACTGAAAATGTTTGTGAGAACCCAACATGGTATTTTGGGCAATAGAAGTTCCTTTTTCGAAGCTTGGTCTTGTATAAAATTTTACAGTTCCGCCAATTCCACCTCCGTAGAAAGTAGAAGCAGGACCTTTAATCACTTCAATATTATTGACGTAAGAAAAATCTATATCATCTAATAGTGTAACTCCTTCTGCATTGGTTAATGGCATATTGTTCCAATACATTTTAACGCCCCAATTGTTAAATTTTTGGTCATTCCCAAATCCTCTGATGACAATTCTCTGTCCGCCAATATTTGTCCTTTTATCTACTTGAACACCCGAAATGGTAGAAAGAGATTGTTCTATAAGCGCGGAATTATTTCTATTAAGGTCTTCATCTGAGAGAATTTCTGTCGCTTGAGCATTTTTAGCGAATTCATTTCGCTCTTGATTTACTTTTTTACGTGCTTTTAAAGCAATTTGTTCGATGTTTTTTTCTGTAGCAGAAGTTTGTCCATAACTATATTGTACAAACAATACAATCACTGCTAATAAAGTCTTTTTCATTAATATCTATCGGTTAAAACTGATTAAAATATTGATTAAATACTTGATTATATTTTGGTATAGAAATAAAGAGAGGCTTAGAAACCTCTCTTTATGATTTATGAAACTTTATCTTGTTGATTAGAACGGGGTTTATATTGTAATTTTTTCAACTTAAAAACTTTTGTTTTGTTAGTCTTTGTATTATAATATTCTATCCCAAAACTATTTTTTTCAATAGGATTCTTGAGTTCAATTTCTTTGTCTATTCCTTCAGAAATTCTGGATTTTATTTCTATTGTATTTCCCTTTTCTTCTACTTCTACATTGAATTTTTTATCATTAATCAAAAAATGTTTTATCTGTAGATTTTTAGAAGTTTCTTTGTCAATTACCATTATAAAATCCTTTCCTCTAACGTCTTTTACTCCACCAAACCAATTGGTGTAATAAGCTTCTACGATGATGATATCCTTTTTACAAGAAAAAGAAAAGAGTAGATTGATCAAAAGAAATAAAAATAGCTTTTTCAAGTTCTAATTTTTTTTTTAAAATTTATCTTACAATAAGTTTAGAAGAGAAAATGTACTCACCTTCTTTTTCAACTTTTACGATGTAATGTCCTTTTGGTAAACTCGGTGAGATTTTTTCTTCTGCATTCACTCCATTTTTAGTGAAAACTAATTTTCCTGAAATATCAAAAACATTTACGGTAACGTTCTTATGTTTTGCATTCATTTTCAAGTAGAAATCTCCTCTTGTAGGATTAGGATATACTCTATAGATTTCTTCTACTGAAGTTTCTGTAGTTGCAAGATTGGTATCATTCATAGTTGTGAATATACCTCTACCATAAGTAGAAGCTAAGACAGTTCTCGTACTTGGTCTATAGTCTAAATTGGTGACTCTTACGTTTCCTAAACCATTTGTATATTGAGACCAAGTTGGTGTAGCACTTAGGAAGTTGGTAGTTCCCCAAACTCCTAATTCTGTACCTAGAATCACTTCATTTTTATTTTCTGGATTCATCAAAGCACTTCTAATTGGCATATCTGGTAGATTTCCTTCTTTACTATTCCAAGTTGTCCCTCCATCTGTAGTATAGAAAACACTAACGGTGTTATAGTTAGAAATGGTAACGATGATTTCATTATCATTGGTCCCGTACTGAATATCAGAAATAGCTCCTACGAAAGGAACAGTTAATTCTGTAATAGTAGGCGAAGAAAGATTAGCATTAGTAACCTTAAATAATCTTCCATTATCAAAACCTACCATAAGCGTAGTAGAAGTTGCTTGATAAGGAGATACTGATAAATAGGATACATCTTCTGCTGTAAAATTACCTAATATGATTTTACTTCTTCCCAAATTAAGCGGATTAGTTGATAAACCATCTACTTTATTTAATGTAATCTCTTTTGTAGTATTATCTTTATTTCCGTAAGAATAAAATATATCTAAATTTCTATCTAAAGCAGCTTCATTGATGAAATGTCCTAAATCGTTATCTGGCGCGTCAATTAAGTCTATATAAGTGTTACTTGCAGCGTGATATAGATAATGATTATTATAAACATAGCTATTAATTTTATAAAGGTTATTATCATCAAACTCTACAAACGCTCCGTCTCCACCATCATAATAAGCATCTGAGTAAAGATTATTTGCTAATGGAGCCCCTGTAAATATTCTTGTTCCGTTATCTTGAGCACCTGCTAAAATTTCTTCAGAAGAATTGGTCTTAGTAGGATTCATTTTTGCATCATAGAATTGGGTAACATTATATCTATTATTTCTTACTGAAATTCCTGTATTAGTGGTAACATTAGCTTTATTAGAACAGAAATATATTCCACCATCATTTCCAAATGCAATCTGGCTGCTATTTTTAGGATTGAAAACAATAGCATGCTGGTCTGCATGGACTAGAGAAACCGAAAGGGTAGCCAATTGATTATTATTAGACCATTTAGAAATTTGAGTCCACGTAGAACCAGAATTGGTACTTCTAAATAAATCAATACCTCCTACATAAACCGTAGCATCATCGGTTGGATCTGTTACAATTACCAAATCATAGAAACTTTGGCCTCTGGTAAAATCATTGGCAGGAATTCCTGTATCTTTATCTTTTGGAAGAGTAACACCAGAATTCACTACATTACTAGCTGCCCATGTAGCACCTGTATCTGTAGTTTTAATAATTCTCACGGGTTCTGTAGAACCACTTCCCTGAAGCAAACCATAAGCTACAGCTCCATTGGTCTTAGAAAGTGCAATTTGTACTCTAGAGCGTGGCAAGTCTGCATTATAAACATTTGTAAAGTTTACCCCATCAGTCGAACGAAAAATTTTACCTCCAGAATTAACTCCTGTAAATCCAGAAGTTCTAGTGGATACCCAGATTGCATTATCAGAAGCAATTTCTATTTGCTGGATTGAATGATGTATTGGTAAACCTGTACTTCCACTTGTTGTTATATAAAAAGTATTTAATCTTGTAAAATTTGAACCACCATCTGTAGATTTATACAAACCTGTATCATAATAACCACTTAATGTACCATCTACAGATCCACCACTAACAGCAACATACAATTCAGAAGTACCTGCATTATTTCTTACTTTAATATCATTAACATAAAAAATACCATTCCTTCTTCCATTAGCAGTATAAGTTATTGCAGGATTAAAAATTTGAGTCCAAGTTGTTCCTCCATCTGTTGTCTTCCATACTCCTGAACCAATAGCATCATTAGTACATGATTCACCAGTACCTACATATATAACTTGGGGATTATTTGGGTCTGAAGCGATACAAGATATTGATGTATTTTCCCAAAAATCATTAATTGGAGACCATTCAGATGAAGCATTGGTAATATCATTATTTACCCAAAGTCCTCCAGAAACTCCACCGGCAAAAACTCTTTTTCCTGTAGGATCGTTTGGATCAAATAAAATTGCCCTAGTTCTTCCTCCTACTTTATATGGCCCTCTCTCAATCCATTGTGTGTTATTAATAGAGTTAATTCTTTGATTGGAATTAGAAATAATATTTCCTAGAAAAGAGATATTTTGTTTTGGAGCGTATTTACCAGATTTAATTTCATTATTTAGTTTCACTAAACTCTGAAACTTATTCTCGCCAGTTACTGGATCAATCGTATTTTTTAAATCTCTGATGTTATATTCTTTTGGCGGAACTTGTCCATCAGATTTTAATTTGCTGGCATTATTTTCTATATTCTTAATGTGACTTTCGAGAGTAGCTCTTCTTTTATTAAGAGTTTGCGAATAAACATTACTTATAAATAGTAAAAGTAAAAAAGGAAATAAGTATATTTTTTTCATTTGAAATTTTTTACGAAGATAAAGACTTTTTTATTAAAAAAAAATCCTAGCCATTTTAAATGACTAGGATTTAGAATATTTTATTAAATATTGATTATGCCTGAGCATTACCAGCACCTACTACGAAAGGCTCTACTTCTTTGATTTCTCCGAATTGAGCTTCATAGTTTTGGATATTTTGTTGAAGAGCAGCTAAAACTCTTTTTGCATGAAGAGGAGCAAGGATTACTCTGCTTCTTACTTGAGCCTGCTGAACTCCTGGCATTAATTGAATAAAATCTAATACAAACTCAGATGGAGAGTGGTTTACTAATGCAAGGTTGCAATAAGCACCAGCTGCTACCATTTCGTTTAATTGAATATTGATGTTTTGATCTTGGTTTTGGTTGTTATCCATTTTTATAAGTTTTAATAAGTTAATATTTTACATTCAAAAAAAAGAAGGTTTAAAGAACAGTAAAACTGTCTTTAAACCTTACATTCATATTAATTTAAATCCTCGAATTCTTTTTTAGAACCCACGATTACATTTTGATAAACTTTAAGACCTGTACCTGCAGGAATTCTATGTCCTACGATTACATTTTCTTTAAGACCGTTTAGTTCGTCTACTTTACCAGACACTGCTGCTTCGTTTAGAACTTTAGTAGTCTCCTGGAATGATGCTGCAGACATGAAGGACTTGGTTTGTAGAGCTGCTCTTGTAATCCCCTGAAGTACAGGTGTTGCTGTAGCAGGGAGCGCTTCTCTTACCTCCACCAATTGCAGGTCTTCACGTTTCAGTTTAGAATTTTCGTCTCTCAATTCTCTAGCGGTAATCATTTGACCAGCTTTGAAAATTTTAGAATCTCCTGGTTCAGTTACTACTTTTAATCCGAAAACTCTATTGTTTTCTTCTAAGAAGTCGTATTTGTGTTCTAATGCACCTTCTAAGAATTGGGTATCACCTCCGTCTACAATTTCTACTTTATTCATCATCTGTCTTACGATGATTTCGAAATGCTTATCGTCAATTTTTACCCCTTGTAAACGGTAAACTTCTTGAATTTCGTTTACTAAGTACTCTTGAACAGCTTTTGGACCTTTGATTCTTAAGATATCATCTGGTGATACAGAACCGTCAGAAAGTGGCGAACCAGCTCTCACGAAGTCGTTTTCTTGAACTAAGATTTGATTAGAAAGTTTTACTAAATATTTCTTAATCTCACCCGTTTTAGATTCTACGATTAATTCACGGTTACCTCTCTTAATTTTACCATAAGAAACTACCCCGTCAATTTCTGTAACTACAGCAGGATTAGAAGGATTTCTCGCTTCGAATAATTCGGTTACTCTTGGTAAACCTCCTGTGATATCCCCTGCTTTTGCAGATTTTCTAGGAATTTTGATTAAGACTTTACCTGCCTTAATTTTTTCACCATCATTTACCATTAAGTGAGCTCCTACTGGTAAGTTGTATGCTTTTTGCTCAACTCCTTTAGAATCTACCACTTTCAAGGTAGGAATGGCTTTCTTATTTCTAGATTCTGAGATTACTTTTTCTTCGAAACCTGTTTGTTCGTCGATTTCTAATTGGAAAGAAACCCCTTGAATAATATCTTCGTATTCTACTTTACCAGCAGTTTCTGCGATGATAACCGCGTTATATGGATCCCATTTTGCAATAAGGTCTCCTTTTTTCACTTTATCACCAGGTTTTACAGAAAGTGCAGAACCATAAGGTACGTTTGCTACCATTAATGGAGTTCTAGCTGCATTATCTGCTACTAAACGGAATTCTGTAGAACGAGAAATTACGATATCTGCTTCATTACCGTTTTCATCTTCAGAAATAATGGTTCTTAATTCGTCAAATTCTACGATACCATCTCTCTTAGCAACGATAGTAGGATTTTCTGAAACGTTTCCTGCAGTACCCCCTTGGTGGAAAGTTCTCAGTGTAAGCTGAGTACCTGGTTCCCCAATTGATTGTGCCGCAATTACACCTACAGCTTCTCCCATGTGAATCATCTTACCTGTAGCTAGGTTACGTCCGTAACATTTCGCACAGATACCTTTTTTAGCTTCACAAGTTAATGGTGAACGAACTTCTACGGTTTCTATACCCGCTTCTTCTACTTTTTTAGCAAGCTCTTCGTTAATTAACTCATCTGCATGAACTAAAATTTCGTCGTTTTCTGGGTTATAGATGTCGTGAAGAGAAACTCTACCAAGAATTCTTTCTGATAGTTTTTCTACGATTTCATCATTTTTCTTCAATGCAGCTACTTCTGTACCTCTTAAAGTACCACAATCATCTTCTGTAATGATTACGTCTTGAGCTACGTCTACTAATCTTCTTGTTAAGTAACCAGCATCCGCAGTTTTAAGAGCGGTATCCGCAAGACCTTTACGAGCACCGTGGGTAGAAATAAAGTATTCCAAAATTGATAAACCTTCTTTAAAGTTAGCAATAATTGGGTTTTCGATAATCTCTGCTCCTACTGCACCAGCTTTTTGTGGTTTTGCCATCAAACCTCTCATACCAGATAACTGACGAATCTGTTCTTTAGAACCCCTCGCTCCAGAATCTAGCATCATGTATACAGAGTTAAATCCACCTTGGTCAGATTTCATTCTGCTCATAATCATCTCAGTAAGAGCAGCATTGGTATTGGTCCAAACGTCGATTACCTGGTTATAACGTTCTGTATCTGTGATAAGACCCATGTTATAGTTCCCTTTAATCTCGTCTACTGTTTCAATTGCTTGAGCAATCATGGTTTTCTTTTCTGCTGGTACTACAATATCAGCCAGTGAGAAAGATAGACCGCCTTTGAAAGCGTTCATATAACCAAGATCTTTCATATCATCAAGGAACTTAACAGTAGTTGGGAAATCTGTATCTGCTAAGATTTTACCAATTACGTTTCTTAATGATTTTTTAGTCAATAGTTCATTGATATAACCTACTTGTTTAGGAACAATTTGGTTAAATAAAATTCTACCAACTGTAGTATCTTGAAGTTTAGTTACGATTTCTCCTTCTTCTGTTTTAAATGGAAGTCTACATCTTACTTTAGCGTTAAGAGAAACTTTTCCTTCAGCGTAAGCAATTTCTGCTTCTTCTGGAGAATAGAAAACTAAACCTTCACCTTTTACCTTGTGCGTTTCTGTAGAATGCGCTTCTTTGGTCATGAAATAGAGACCAAGAACCATGTCCTGAGAAGGTACAGTAATAGGAGAACCATTTGCAGGGTTCAAGATATTCTGAGAACCTAACATTAATAACTGCGCTTCTAGAATTGCTTCTGGGCCTAATGGTAAGTGTACCGCCATCTGGTCACCATCGAAGTCGGCGTTGAACGCCGTAGTTACTAACGGGTGAAGTTGGATTGCTTTACCTTCAATCATTTTAGGCTGGAACGCTTGGATACCCAATCTGTGAAGAGTAGGTGCACGGTTCAATAGAACTGGGTGACCTTTCATCACGTTTTCTAGAATATCATAAACTACTGGTTCTTTTCTATCGATAATTCTTTTAGCAGATTTTACTGTTTTTACAATACCTCTTTCAATTAGCTTTCTAATGATAAATGGTTTGTAAAGTTCTGCTGCCATATCTTTAGGGATACCACACTCGTGTAATTGTAAGTCAGGACCTACAACAATAACCGAACGTGCAGAGTAGTCTACCCTTTTCCCTAATAAGTTTTGACGGAAACGACCTTGTTTTCCTTTCAATGAATCTGAAAGGGATTTCAATGGTCTGTTAGATTCTGATTTTACAGCAGATGATTTTCTAGTGTTATCAAATAATGAATCTACCGCTTCCTGCAGCATACGCTTCTCATTTCTCAAGATAACTTCTGGAGCTTTAATCTCTAAAAGTCTCTTTAGACGGTTGTTTCTAATGATAACTCTTCTGTATAAATCATTTAAATCTGATGTAGCGAATCTACCACCATCTAGTGGAACTAATGGTCTTAATTCTGGTGGAATTACAGGAAGAACACGCATCACCATCCATTCTGGACGGTTAATCATTCTAGTATTTGCACCTCTAAAAGCTTCTACTACAGATAATCTTTTTAATGCTTCAGTTCTTCTTTGTTTAGAAGATTCATTGTGAGCTTTGTGACGAAGATCGTAAGAAAGAGCATCTAAATCAATTCTCTTTAACAATTCTTCAACGGCTTCTGCACCCATCTTCGCGATGAATTTGTTTGGGTCAGAATCGTCAAGATACTGGTTTTCAACAGGAAGGGTTTCTAGAACATCCAGATATTCTTCCTCTGTTAAGAATTCCATTTCATCAAAATCGGAACCGTCTGCTTTTTTAGCGATACCTTGTTGGATTACTACATATCTTTCGTAGTAGATAATCATATCTAATTTCTTAGAAGGTAATCCTAAAAGGTAACCAATTTTGTTTGGAAGTGAACGGAAATACCAGATGTGAGCAACTGGAACCACTAAGTTAATGTGTCCAATTCTCTCTCTACGTACTTTTTTCTCGGTAACTTCTACACCACAACGGTCACAAACGATGCCTTTGTATCGAATTCTCTTATATTTTCCACAAGCACATTCGTAATCCTTTACAGGACCGAAGATTTTCTCGCAGAATAAACCATCTCTTTCTGGTTTGTGAGTTCTATAGTTAATCGTTTCTGGTTTTAGCACCTCTCCTTTTGACTCTTGAAGAATGACTTCAGGAGAAGCTAAACCGATAGTGATTTTACTAAATCTACTTGTTTTATTTTTTGACATAATCTGTTCAAATAAAAATTAAAAAAATGAGGATTACTCTTCCAATCTTATATCAAGACCTAGACCTTGTAATTCGTGTAACAATACGTTGAAAGATTCTGGAATACCAGGTTCTGGCATAGCCTCACCTTTTGCGATTGCTTCATACGTTTTCGCTCTACCGATTACGTCGTCTGATTTCACGGTTAAGATTTCTCTCAAGATATTAGACGCTCCGAATGCTTCTAGAGCCCAAACCTCCATCTCTCCGAATCTCTGTCCACCGAATTGTGCTTTACCTCCTAATGGTTGCTGAGTAATTAATGAATAAGGACCGATAGAACGTGCATGCATTTTATCATCTACCATGTGTCCTAGTTTCAACATATAAATTACCCCAACTGTAGCAGGCTGAGTAAATCTCTCACCAGTACCACCATCATATAAATAAGTACTTCCGTAGATAGGAAGACCTGCTTTTTCGGTGTATTCTGTGATTTGTTCTAAGCTTGCACCATCAAAGATAGGAGTAGCAAATTTTAATCCTAATTTTTTACCAGCCCATCCTAAAACGGTTTCGTAAATCTGACCGATGTTCATACGAGAAGGTACACCTAGTGGATTCAATACGATATCTACTGGAGTTCCGTCTTCTAAGAATGGCATATCTTCTTCTCTTACGATTCTAGACACGATACCTTTGTTACCGTGACGACCTGCCATTTTATCACCTACGTTTAATTTACGTTTTTTAGCGATGTATACTTTAGCTAGTTTAATGATACCTGCTGGTAGTTCGTCTCCGATGGAAATAGCATATTTTTCACGGTTTTTAACCCCCTGAATTTCATTATATTTAATTTTATAATTATGAATTAACTGTTTGATTAATTCATTTTTATCTGCATCTACAGTCCAATCTGCACCGCTTACGTTTACATAATCTTCTACAGATTGAAGAAGTTTAAGCGTAAACTTAGCTCCTTTTGGAATGATTTCTTCTTCTAAGTCATTTTTCACTCCCTGAGAAGTTTTACCATTAACAAGAGTATTTAATTTTTCAAGAAGGGTATTTCTTAATTCATCGAATTGAGCTTTGTATCTGTTTTCGATTTCTTCAAGTTTTAACTTCTCTTCAGTTCTTTTCTTCTTGTCTTTGATGTTTCTTGAGAATAATTTTTTGTCGATAACAACACCTCTTAGTGAAGAGTCTGCTTTTAATGAAGCATCTTTTACATCACCAGCTTTGTCACCAAAGATTGCTCTCAATAGTTTTTCTTCTGGTGTAGGATCAGATTCACCTTTTGGGGTAATTTTACCAATTAAGATATCACCAGGTTTTACTTCTGCACCAATTCTAATCATACCGTTTTCATCAAGGTCTTTCGTAGCCTCTTCAGAAACGTTAGGAATATCTGCAGTCAATTCTTCCATACCCAGTTTGGTATCTCTTACCTCTAGTGAATACTCATCTACGTGGATAGAAGTAAACCAGTCTTCTCTTACTACTTTTTCGTTGATTACAATCGCATCCTCGAAGTTGTATCCCTTCCAAGGCATGAACGCTACAACAAGGTTTCTACCCAGTGCCAGTTCACCGTTTTCAGTAGCGTAACCATCACAAAGCACTTGTCCTTTTACTACGGTATCACCCACTCTTACGTTTGGTCGAAGTGTAATGGTAGTACTTTGGTTGGTTTTTCTGAACTTAGTTAAGTTATATGTTTTAGTAGCAGATTCGAAGCTTACTAAGTCTTCATCTTCGCTTCTTTCGTATTTAATTACGATTTTGTCTGCATCTACATATTCTACTACACCATTTCCTTCAGCATTAATTAAGATTCTAGAATCTGTAGCCACTTGTTTTTCTAAACCTGTACCTACGATTGGAGCTTCTGGTTTTAACAATGGAACAGCCTGACGCATCATGTTAGATCCCATCAATGCACGGTTAGCATCATCATGCTCCAAGAAAGGAATTAAAGATGCAGAAATACCAGCAATCTGGTTCGGTGCTACGTCGATAAGGTCAACCTGGTTGGGTTCAACTACCGGATAGTCACCATCCAACCTGGCAATTACCCTTTCGGTAGCAATCGTACCGTCATCATTCATCTCAACGTTTGCCTGAGCAATGATTTTAGATTCTTCGTCTTCTGCATTTAAATAGATTGGTGCTGCAGAGAAATCTACTTTACCATTTTCTACTTTTCTATACGGAGTTTCGATGAAACCTAAATTATTGATTTTAGCATAACATCCTAATGAAGAAATCAAACCGATGTTTGGTCCTTCTGGAGTTTCAATCGGACAAATTCTTCCGTAGTGAGTATGGTGAACGTCACGCACCTCGAAACCTGCTCTTTCTCTTGATAAACCACCAGGTCCTAAAGCTGAAAGTCTTCTCTTGTGAGTGATTTCTGAAAGCGGGTTCGTTTGGTCCATGAACTGAGAAAGCTGGTTAGTACCAAAGAACGAGTTGATTACTGAAGTTAAAGTTTTAGCATTAACCAAATCAACCGGCGTGAAGATCTCGTTATCACGCACGTTCATTCTCTCGCGGATGGTTCTTGCAATTCTGGAAAGACCAACACCGAACTGACCTGCCAACTGCTCGCCAACAGTCTTAATTCTTCTGTTGGAAAGGTGGTCGATATCATCAACTTCCGCTTTTGAATTTGCCAACTCGATCAGGTGGCGCACGATGGCGATAATGTCGTCTTTGGTAAGAACCTCAGTCGTTTCAGGAATATTTAAACCTAATTTTTTATTCAGACGGTAACGCCCTACCTCACCTAAAGAGTAACGCTGCTCTGAGAAGAACAGTTTTTCAATAATTCCTCTTGCCGTTTCCTCATCAGGTGGATCTGCGTTACGCAACTGACGGTAGATGTACTCTACAGCCTCTTTTTCAGAGTTTGTAGGGTCTTTCTGTAAAGTATTTTGAATGATAGAGAATTCGTTTGAATTTTCTTTGTGGATCAAGATTGACTTAACGCCGGCATCCAGAATAATATCGATGTGTTCTTTTTCAAGAACGGTTTCTCTTTCAAGGATGATTTCGTTTCTTTCGATGGAAACCACTTCACCGGTATCTTCGTCCACGAAATCTTCGAACCAGGTGTTCAAAACTCTCGCCGCCAAAGTTCTTCCTTCAACTTTTTTAAGATTCGCTTTAGATACTTTTACTTCTTCTGCAAGGTCGAAAATCTGAAGGATATCTTTATCAGACTCATAACCGATTGCTCTAAGTAATGTAGTTAAAGGTAATTTCTTTTTACGGTCAATGTACGCATACATTACGTTATTGATATCCGTAGTAAATTCCATCCAAGAACCTTTGAAAGGGATAATTCTTGAATAGTACAATTTAGTTCCGTTAGCGTGATAAGTTTGCCCGAAGAAAACACCTGGAGATCTGTGCAATTGTGTCACAATTACACGTTCTGCACCATTGATGATGAAAGAACCAGAAGGAGTCATGTAAGGAACTTGACCTAAATATACATCTTGAATTACTGTCTGGAAATCTTCATGTTCCGGGTCAGTACAGTATAGTTTAAGTCTTGCTTTAAGAGGCACGCTGTAAGTAAGTCCTCTTTCCATGCATTCGTCAATAGAATAACGAGGAGAATCTACCAAATAATCTAGAAATTCTAATACGAATTGATTTCTAGAATCTGTAATAGGAAAGTTTTCTTGAAAAGTCTTGTAAAGACCCTCATTCACTCTGTCCTCAGGAAGTGTATCTAACTGGAAAAATTCTTTGAAAGATTGCAACTGGATATCTAAGAAATCCGGAGTCACAACGTTCCCTTTCGCAGAAGAAAAGCTAATTCTTTGATTTTCCTGAGTGCTTGTGATAGCTTTTGATTTACTCATAAAATGGTAAGAAAAGTTGGGTTAAAAAATATTTTACTTTATTTTGAAAAATATCAAAAATGCGGGGCGTTTGATGTTTGATTCCAGATGTTTAACATCCTGCTTCCTGCATCTAGCTTCCTACATTTTTAACTGCAACACTGGTATATCTTTTCACAGCGTAGTGCAAAATATTTTTTCTTTAGAATCTAAAATTTTCAAATAATTGAAAATCAATGAGTTATAATTTAAAAACAATTTAACTCTTAAAATAGACATAGACCTACCCAATTTTGGGAAGGTCTAAGTCTTATACGGTGTAAATAGATTATTTTAATTCTACTTCTGCACCAGCTTCTTCTAATTGCTTCTTAAGAGCTTCAGCTTCATCTTTAGATGCACCTTCTTTAATAGCAGTTGGAGCACCATCTACCATATCTTTAGCTTCTTTAAGACCAGCACCAGTTAAATCTTTTACTAATTTAACGATAGCTAATTTAGAAGCACCAGCTGATTTAAGGATTACGTCGAATTCAGTTTTTTCTTCAGCAGCAACAGCAGCAGCAGCTCCACCAGCAGCTACAGCTACAGCAGCAGGCTCAATTCCGTACTCATCCTTAAGGATAGCAGCAAGTTCGTTTACGTCTTTTACAGTTAAGTTTACTAGCGTTTCAGCTAAATTTTTTAAATCTGACATTGTATTAATGTTTAAATTGTTGAACGATTTATGTTATTTTTTTGAGTGTCTATTGAGACGGTTTAATTATTCAGCAGCAGGAGCTTCTTCAGTTTTAGCACCTTTTGCTTCTTCTTTATTTTCTAAAGCAGAAATTAATCTTTGGATAGGAGATTGAAGTAATCCGATGATTTCACCAATCATTTCTTCTCTAGACTTGATATTTGCAAGAGTATCTAGGTTGTTATCTCCAACGTAGAATGTTTCTTGTAAATAAGCAGATTTAAGAGCTGGGAAAGCTTCTTGCTTTCTGAATCCTTGAATTAATTTAGCAGGAGCGTTTGCAGTTTCTGCAATCATTACAGCGGTATTCCCTTTGAAAGTTGGGAACATTTCTGAATAATCTACACCTTCAATTTGCTCCATAGCCTTTTGTAATAAAGTATTCTTTACTACTTTAAGCTTAATATTATTTTTAAATGCTTGTCTTCTAAAATCTGAAGTCTGAGCAGCATTCAATCCTTCAAGACTTGCTACATACACTACTTTAGCGTCTTGTAACATATCTTTAATCTCTTGTATTACTAATACTTTTTCTTCTTTTGTCATTGTCTTTCAGATTTTAGTTAACAGATTTAGTATCAATTGCAATCCCCGGACTCATTGTAGAAGAAAGATAGATAGATTTTACGTAAGTACCTTTAGCAGCAGTAGGCTTAAGCTTAATTAATGTGTGAATTAATTCAGCAGCGTTTTCTTTCAATTGTTCTGGAGAGAAAGAAACTTTACCAATACTAGCGTGTACAATACCATATTTATCTACTTTGAAATCAATTTTACCGGCTTTTACTTCTGCAACAGCTTTACCTACTTCCATAGTTACAGTACCTGATTTAGGGTTTGGCATTAAACCTCTAGGACCTAAAATTCTTCCTAATGGACCTAATTTACCCATTACAGCAGGCATAGTAACGATTACGTCTACATCTGTCCAACCGTCTTTGATTTTTTGTAAATATTCATCAAGACCTACATAATCAGCACCAGCTTCTTTAGCTTCTGCTTCTTTATCTGGAGTTACTAATGCTAATACTTTAACATCTTTACCAGTTCCGTGAGGAAGAGATACTACACCTCTTACCATTTGATTTGCTTTTCTAGGATCTACCCCTAATCTAACTGCAAGGTCAACAGAAGCATCAAACTTAGCATAGTTTAATTCTTTTACTAATGCAGAAGCCTCATCAAGATTATATACCTTGTTTTTCTCTACTTTGCTCGCAACTTCTTTTTGCTTTTTCGTTAATTTTGCCATTTCAATAAGTTTTAAGCGTTAGACGGTTTAGTTCCAGTTACTCTCAACCCCATAGATCTTGCAGTTCCTGCAACCATTGATATTGCAGAATCCATTGTAAAGCAGTTCAAATCAGCCATTTTATCTTCAGCGATTTTTTTCACTTGTTCCCAAGTTACAGAACCTACTTTTACTCTGTTTGGTTCTCCAGAACCTCCTTTTACCTTAGCAGCTTCCATTAATTGAATTGCAGCTGGTGGAGTTTTAATTACAAATTCGAAAGATTTATCTTCGTAAACAGTAATTAGAACCGGTAAAATTTGCCCTGGCTTGTCTTGTGTTCTTCCATTAAATTGTTTACAAAACTCCATAATGTTTACCCCAGCAGAACCTAAAGCAGGACCAACTGGTGGTGAAGGGTTAGCAGCGCCACCTTTCACTTGGAGTTTCACCATTTTAAAGACTTTTTTAGCCATTTTTTAATTTTTAAAAATTTTTAATTTATGAATGTGGAAGCATTTATAAATCAGCAAGTTAGATTATCTCACCTTCCTAACTTACTTTTCGTGGGTGCAAAATTAAGAAAAATTTCTTAACTAACAAGTGCAAATCGCTGAAATTTAAAAAGATATTCAATATTTTCTAATGAAACCTAAAATTAGCTTCGGGTAAAGTATTGCTTTTCAGAAATTCTTCGTATTCTGGCGAAAGCAATTTTCTTTCGTAGGTAGGCTTTCCGTTCAGTGAGGCCAATCTTATTTTATTTTTGCCATATTTCTTGTTCAGAGCATCCATGGCTTTCATAATCGGAAGGTGTTTATTTTCTACATCTTCTTCAAAAATATTAATCAATCGTTGATTTTCAGGCACAAAATCAGATACCATTACGCCAGCCTTTTTATACAAAAAACCATCTTTATAAATGGCTTCAAAAATAGCATTTGCCGCTTTAGACAAAACAATGGAAGAACTACTTGGGTTAGGCAAAACCACAGAAAATCCGTTTTTGTATTCTGGCAAATCTTTTCTAAATCTATTCGTTTGTAGAAATACGGAAATGACTTTACAGCAACTGTTTTGTTTCCTTAACTTTTCAGCACAAGAGAAAGCAAAGGTTTCTACGCGTTCTCTCAGCATTTCTTTATCCGAAATCATCTCCATAAAACTTCTGGTAGTAGCAATGGATTGTTTTTTAGAAGGAGAATCAAGTTCTAATTGTTTAATTCCCTTTAATTCATTTATCATTCTCACGCCGTGAATTCCCATCAATTTTCTAACCCAAATTTCTGGTTTCTTAAGCAAATCTGCCGCTTTATAAACGCCAGCGTCTTTCATCTTATTTCCTAATCTTCTACCAATTCCCCAAACATCACCAATCTCTAACCACTGAAGTGCTTTTTCTATTTTTTCTGGAGTATCAAGTGTGCAAACTCCTTGAAATTTTTCTGGATATTTCTTGGCAATTCTATTGGCTACTTTTGCCAATGTTTTGGTAGGCGCAATACCTATGCTCACGGGAATTTTTGTTTTTTGTAAAATAACGTTTTTGATATTTTGAGAATACTCGTCCAAATTAAAATATTTGAACCCATGAAAATCTAGAAACAGTTCATCTATACTGTAAATTTCAAAATTGGGAGAAAACTCACTGGCAATAGCAGAAACTTGTTGACTTTTGAAATTGTAATATTCAAATTTAGCCGAGAAGCATTTCACTCCATGTTGTTCAAATAAGTCTCTATACTTAAAAACTGGCGCTCCCATAGGAATTCCTAAAGCTTTTGCCTCGTTACTTCTAGAAACTACACATCCGTCATTATTAGACAAAACCACCACTGGAACCTCCTGTAAAGAAGGGTCTAAAACTCTTTCGCAACTCACAAAAAAATTATTACAGTCTAATAGCGCAAACATAATAGAAGAAATTTAGAAGAATTAAACGCTAAAAATGAGAACGTAAAATTAGAAATATTGTACGACAAAAGAGGGCGTTTTCAGAAAGACTTATCCACAAAAAAACCACTCTGTTTAGAGTGGCTCATTATATTGTATGATAAATTTTACAATTTTTCTACTTGCATGTAAGAAAGTTCCATAGGAGTTTTTCTACCGAAAATCATTACAGAAACTTCTAATTTCTTCTTGTCTTCTAAGATTTTTTCTACAGTACCATTAAATCCATTGAAAGGACCATCGATTACTTTTACACTTTCTCCTACTACGAAAGGAATTTCCATTTCTGTAGCAAATTCAGAAAGTTCATCCATTTTACCAAGCATTCTGTTTACTTCAGATTTACGCATTGGAACAGGATCACCACCTTTTGTAAGACTTAAAAAAGAAATTACACCAGGTATATTTTTAATAATATGTGGGATTTCTCCTATCAGATTAGCTTCTACCATTAAGTAACCAGGGTAAAAAGGCTTTTCTTTAGGCACTTTTTTACCATTTCTTAATTGGATTACTTTTTCCATAGGAATAACTACTTGAGTAACGTAAGCTTCAAGATTTAATCTTTTAACTTCGCTCTCAATGTAGGCCTTTACTTTATTTTCCTGGCCACTAATAGCTTTTAATACATACCATTTTAAATCGCTCATGGAAAAATTTTTAATTAAAGAAACCTATGAAAATTTCTAATATATTTTTAATAGCTGTGCTAAATAATGAATCTACTCCGAAAGTAAACAATGCTAATATAACAGTAGCTACAGCCACTACTATTGTAGAAGATTGTAAATCAGCCCACTTTGGCCATTCTACTTTATATCTAAATTCTGAATAAGAATCTTTTAAAAAATTGATAAGTGAGTTCATAATTTATATTTGCACGGGCACAAGGATTCGAACCCTGATCAACGGTTTTGGAGACCGGTATCCTACCATTGGACGATGCCCGTAGTTAAAAAAGCTCCGTAAGTTTCCTTACGGAAGCTTTATTTATTTAAGATGATTAATCTAAGATTTCAGTAACCTGACCAGCACCTACTGTTCTACCACCTTCTCTGATCGCAAATCTAAGACCTACGTTAAGAGCGATTGGTTGTAACAATTCTACAGTGATCGTTAAGTTATCACCAGGCATTACCATCTCTACACCTTCTGGTAAGAAGATTTCACCTGTTACGTCAGTAGTTCTTACATAGAACTGAGGACGATATTTGCTGTGGAATGGAGTGTGACGACCACCTTCTTCTTTAGAAAGGATATAAACCTCTGCTTTGAATTTTTTGTGTGGAGTTACAGAACCTTGTTTAGCGATAACCATACCTCTTCTGATATCAGTTTTTTCGATACCTCTAAGTAGTAATCCTACGTTATCACCAGCTTCACCTCTATCAAGGATTTTTCTGAACATCTCTACCCCAGTTACAGTTGAAGTTAATTTTTCTTCACCCATACCAACGATATCTACAGGATCACCAGTGTTGATAACACCAGCCTCGATTCTACCAGTTGCTACAGTACCTCTACCTGTAATAGAGAATACGTCTTCGATTGGCATCAAGAATGGCTTATCAGAATCTCTTACCGGCTGCTCGATCCAAGTATCTACAGCATTCATTAATTCTTCAACTGTAGCAACCCATTTTGGTTCACCGTTAAGAGCACCTAGAGCAGAACCTTTGATGATTGGAGAATTATCACCATCATATTCGTATGTAGATAATAAATCTCTTAATTCTAATTCAACTAGTTCTAATAATTCTGGATCGTCAACCATATCCACTTTGTTCATGAACACTACGATTCTTGGTACGTTTACCTGACGGCAAAGTAGGATATGTTCTCTTGTTTGAGGCATTGGACCATCAGTAGCAGCACATACTAAGATAGCTCCATCCATTTGAGCAGCACCAGTAACCATGTTTTTAACATAATCGGCGTGACCAGGACAGTCTACGTGAGCGTAGTGTCTGTTTTCAGTTTCGTACTCTACGTGAGCAGTATTAATTGTGATACCTCTTTCTTTTTCTTCTGGAGCAGAGTCAATTGAAGAGAAGTCTTTCATTTCAGCTAATCCTTTATCAGCTAATACTTTAGTAATAGCAGCAGTAAGGGTAGTTTTACCATGGTCAACGTGACCAATAGTACCAATGTTTAAGTGTGGTTTGTTACGATTAAACGTTTCCTTTGCCATGATTTTAATATTTAATTTATTAACTATTGAAATTTTCAGTGCGCAAATATAGTGATTTTTTGAATATCAAAATCTTTTTATTAAAAAAATTTCAACATTCAGTTTCAATACGTTTGACGCTATGATATTATCTTATTTTTGAGGGTACAAATTTAAGAATTTATTTTAAATAAAAAAGTCTCTCAAAATATTTTGAGAGACTTTTATTTTGAGCCAACTATGAGATTTGAACTCACGACCTCTTCCTTACCAAGGAAGCGCTCTACCCCTGAGCTAAGTCGGCTTGGAAAAAAAAATCACATACCGCTTATTTGGAATGTGATTTTTTTGAGCGGAAGACGGGGGTCGAACCCGCGACATTCAGCTTGGAAGGCTGACGCTCTACCAACTGAGCTACTTCCGCAATTTGTGTTTACAAATTATTGTTGGTAAACGGTGTGCAAATTTATAAAATTTTTCTAAACCTGCAAATTAAATTTATAAAAAAGTGGGGAGAGCAGGATTCGAACCTACGAAGCCGAAGCAACTGAGTTACAGTCAGTCCCATTTGACCGCTCTGGAATCTCCCCGCTTGTTTTTTTTTATAAATTATGAGCCTCCAGAGGGATTCGAACCCACGACCCCGAGATTACAAATCACGTGCTCTGGCCAACTGAGCTATGGAGGCAAAATTTGAGATTTCAAAAGAACTGTTATTCCCTTTTTGCGAGTGCAAATATAATACAGTTTTTTTGAAATCCACAAATATTTTTTAAAAAATTTTTAATTATTTTTCTATGCCATTTCTTTTTTCTTGATTAACAGTTTCTTAGCAGTATCATAACACTGGTCTAAACTTTCTTCAAAACTAGCACTTGTCTTCTTTACCACAATATCATCACCGGGAACATGTAATCTAATCTCAGCAGTCTTGTTTTCTTTTTTAGAAGAATTTTCTACTTTTAAGAAAACTTCGCACTCGATAATTTTATCATAAAAGGTTTCTAACTTATTTAATTTTTTGTCTAAATATTCTTCTAGTGGTGCATGTGGTGTTAAACCGATTGATTGTACTGTAATTTTCATAACGCTAACATTTTTTTTAATTAAAAAAAGAAAAACTAGTCTTCTTTTTTATAGGCTCTGGGATGAGCCTGATTAAACACTCTTTTTAATTGCTCTATATTGCCATTCGTGTAAACTTGTGTAGAAGCTAAACTAGAATGACCTAAGATTTTTTTAACTTTAGAAATTTCCGCGCCATTATTCAAAACATGAGTAGCAAAGCTATGCCTTAAAATATGTGGGCTCTTTTTTTTCTTTAAAGTTATAAGACTAAGGTAGCGATTTACCACTGAATACACAAATTTTTCGGATAGTTTTTTTCCATTTTCACGAACGAAAAAATAAATACCAGAATCTTCATTAGGCTTTCTAATTGCTAAATATGCCTGCATCTGTTTTAATAGATTTTCAGAAATGGGAACTACTCTTTGTTTATTTCCCTTTCCTTTGATGGAAATTTCGGATTTAGAAAAATCTACTTGCTCTAACAATATATTGCAGAGTTCCGATTTTCTCATTCCAGTTTGGTAAAGCGTTTCTATAATGAGCTTTTCTAAAGAATTGCCTGATTCACTTTCTAAAATTTCTCCTAAATTTTCCATTTCTTCTTCAGAAATAGGAATTTGCTTTTCAGCATAAAATTTAAGAGAAGGTATCGTTTCTAAAGGAGAAACTTGAATTTCACCTATTTTCAGAAGATATAAATAAAAACTCCTTAGGCTAGAAAGTTTACGGTTAATGCTTCTTTTTTGGATTTTTTTCTCAGAAAGTGAGACAATGAAATTACGAATGATTTTTTTATCTACCTTTTTTAAATCTTCCGTTCCTTCTGTTTCTGAAATGAACAGCAGCAAGTCTTCTAAATCTTTTTTATAACTCACCAGCGTATTCTGAGAATAACGCTTCTCTACAGAAATATAATCTAGAAACTTGTCAATCATAAATTAATAGGTATATAAAACAAAAATCACTTCTCAAATATAAGAATTTGAAAAGTGATTTCGATATTTTTTAAAGAAAAACTAATTAAGCTTGTTCTTCTTTGCTTAATTCTCTTTGCTTATGAGCTGCTTTAAGTTTTGATTGTCTTAAAATCACAGAAGGTTTTGTGAACTGTTGTCTAGCTCTTAACGCTCTTACAACACCAGTTTTATCAAATTTTCTTTTATACTTTTTAAGTGCTCTGTCGATAGACTCTCCGTCTTTTACTGGAATTATTAACATATATTACATCTCATTTTGTGGTTGCAAAAGTATAAAAATTTTTAAACTCCACAAAATTTAATTATAAAAATTAAAAAATTTCTTTGTGAAGCTGTGCTTTATACAAATTTGCATAATATCCATTTTTCGCCAATAGTTCTTCGTGTTTGCCTTCTTCTACTACTTTACCAGAATCCATCACGAGAATTTTGTCGGCTTTTTCTATGGTTGACAATCTATGTGCAATGATAATTGAAGTTCTGTTTTGAGTAATTTTCTCAGTAGCTTTCTGTATCAATCTTTCACTTTCTGGGTCTATAGAAGAAGTGGCCTCGTCTAAAATCAAAATCTTAGGATCAGAAAGATAAGCTCTTAAGAAAGATAACAACTGTCTCTGACCGAGAGAAATACTGCTTCCTCTCTCGCTTACTACAAAGTCATAACCTCCTGGTAATCGCTCAATAAATTCATCTACTTCTATATCTTGGGCAACTTTTTTAATTTTTTCGAGCGGAATAGTATCTCCTAAAGTAAGATTTTCATAAATACTCCCATGAAAAAGAAAAACATCTTGTAGAACTACTCCTACTTTGCTTCGCAAATCGTACAATTCATAATCTCTGATATCAATATCATCCAGTAAAATTTTACCTGAGTTAATATCATAAAATCTTGTAATCAACTGAATAATGGTAGACTTTCCTGCTCCTGTTGCACCTACAATCGCCACTATTTCACCCGGATTTACTTTGAAATCTACACCTTTCAGAACTTCTTGCTTTTCGTCATAAGAAAATCTCACATTTTGGAATTCTATCTTTCCTTCGATATGGTCTTTTTTGATGGTTCCGAGATTCGGCATCGAATTTTCTTCGTCCATAATTCCTAAAACTCTTTCTGCACCTACCAAACCACGCTGAATATTATTAAATCTATCGGCAATCTGACGAAGCGGACGAATTAACATATTAATATAAGAAATAAACGCAATCACTTGTCCCGGAGAAATATCTCTCGCCGTCAATGCATTATATCCTGCCACAAAAAGAATCAACCCTATAAAAACAGAAGAAATCAGTTCCACCACAGGAAAAAATAGTGAAAAATAGAAAACCGTTTTTAGTAAAGCTGCTTTTAAATTTACATTAATATCATCAAATTTCTTAAATTCTGCTTCTTGTCTATTAAAAACTTGAATGAGTGACATTCCCGAAAGTCTTTCTTGCACGAAACTGTTTTGAGTAGAAGTCCAAGCTCTTTCGTCACCAAATGCTTTTCTTAATTTTTTCTGGAAAAACCTTGTAGTCACCAACATGATAGGTAAAATGGTAAGCGAAATATAACTCAGCTCGGTATTCACTTGAAACATCGCCACCAAAACGAAAACCACTTTCAAAATATCTCCGAAAACCATCAAAAATCCATCCGTATAAACCGTAGCAATGGTTTCTACGTCTCCTACTGCTCTGGTCACCAAATTTCCGATGGCAGTTTTATCAAAGAAAGCAGTTTTAAAATAAATAAGTTTATGATACAGTCTTTCTCTAATGTCTCTAATTACATTTTGAGCAATATAATTAGAAAGAAAAACGAGAAAGAAATTCAAAATAGTTTCTGCTACTACCAAACCAATTAAGAAATAAATATCCTTCATCAAGACGTTATTGTCCTTCAGTTTCAAGATATCAATATCTACAATTTGCTGGGTAAGAATAGGTCTGTAAACAGAAACTATCGCTAAAATAATAGAGATAATTAGGGCTAAAATAAACCACGTTCTAAATTTCATTCCTATGAAAAAAAGACGCTGAATGATATTACTGGTGGTTGGTTTTTTGTTCATAATTTTTTAAAAATCGTATCCTACATCTACCAAAAATAATGCATGAGCTGGTGCAGAAGTTCCTGCAACACTTCTATTTTTAGCCTCTATCACATTTCTTAAATCGGCAGGTTTTAGTTTTCCACTGCCTATTTCTACCATAGTTCCTACAATCGCACGAACCATATTTCTGAGAAATCTATCTGCTGAGATGGTAAATTTAAGTTCATTTCCGTTTTGTTCCCAATTTGCGTGATAGATTTTACAAATATTGGTTTTATTGTCTGCTCCCACTTTTGCAAAACTCCCGAAATCTTCGTACTCAAAGAGAATTTTGCACGCTTCATTCATTTTTCCCACATCCAGAGATTTTCTCCAATGTTGCCACGCAAATTTTTCAGAAAAAGGATTTTTCTCCAGCGAAATATAATATTCATACGTTCTGTATTTTGCTGAAAATCTCGCGTGAAAATCTTCTTTCACCTCAAAAATCTTCTTCACAGCAATACTTGGTGGAAGGAAAGAATTCAGTTGATGAACTAATTTCTCAGAAATTTTTCCATCAAAATCAAAATGTGCAAACATTTTCTTGGCGTGAACTCCAGTATCTGTTCTTCCTGCTCCCGTAGTTTTAATTTCAGTTCGTAAAATTGTAGAAAGTGCTTTTTCTAATTCTTCTTGCACAGAAATCTCATTTGGCTGAATTTGATAGCCAAAAAACGTAGAACCATTATAGGAAAACTCAATAAAGTAGCGCATAATTTTCGGCAAATTTAATGAAATTTTTAGGAGCAATAAGATTTTGTTTCTTTTCATTATCCGTCACGCTGTCCATTACAATTCCTCACGCCAAAGCTACTACCAATGCTTGTTGCGGGATTTTCATTTCCATCGTGGCTAATTTCACGGGCAGTTCTTCATTTCAACTATGCGCAATTCGGAAACTTCTACGCTCGCTTCGCTCGCGCCAGAATATTTTTTTGTGTCGTTCCTACGGAACTTATTAAAAACAATTTACATTTTCCTACAAACCTATAGTTCCTACGGAACAGAACTTTAAAAATATAATATAAACTCATAAAATTTAAAACCGTTCCGTAGGAACGAAATGTGTGTAATAATGCTACAAAAAACAAATAGCGTTCCGTAGGAACGCAATGTCAAATTACAATGAAAATCTTATAAATATTATTTTAATTAAAGAAATTTAAAGAAATTAGCAAAATGAAAATCCTTCTACTTTCAGACACCCATTCTTATATAGACGATAGAATTTTAGAATACGCCAAAAATGCTGATGAAATTTGGCATGCTGGTGATTTTGGAAATTTAGAAGTGATAGACGAACTGAAAAAAGCAGGAACATTACGTGGTGTTTTCGGGAACATCGATGAGGCAAAAATAAGAGCTGAATTCCCAGAAATAAATATTTTCGAATGTGAAAAAGTAAAAGTAGTGATGATTCACATTGGCGGCTATCCAAATAAATATGCACCACGAGTAAAACAAATATTAAAGGAAGAAAAACCTCAAATTTTTATTTCAGGACATTCTCACATATTAAAAGTAATGTATGATAAAGAGCTAGAAATTCTGCATCTCAACCCTGGCGCTGCTGGAAAACACGGTTGGCATAAAATGAGAACCATGCTGAGATTTGAAATCAATGGTGAGAAAATTGAAAATTTAGAAGTGGTGGAATTGGGAATAAAGTAAGCCATTAAGTTTCAATTAAGGAATTAAGAAATTTAAGATGAAAATTCTTCAAAATTTTCAAATACTTAATGAAACTTAATATATCAATGAAAATCTTAATGTTTAAAAATGAAAAAATTGTGAAAATAGGTGATTTGGTTTCGGTGATAGATGATGATTTGAAAGGGAAAATTTCTGCTTTCAAAGGAAATTTGGTGCAAATAGAAGACGAACATGGTTTTCATTATGACATTGAAAAAAGCAAAGTCGTACTCCACAATCATAATATTTATGATGATATTTCTATTACTGCAAAAAAGGAAACCTCTACCAAAATTTCTAAAAAAAATCAAACTCAACCGCAGTCCATCGATTTACATTTTGAAAAATTGGTCAATAATCCTCAAGATTTTGAATCTTGGGAAAGATTAATGATTCAGCGTGAAAAACTCATTGAAAAATTAGAATATTGCCGAAGCAATAACATAAAAAAACTGAACATTATCCACGGAATTGGTGATGGCGTTTTGCAAAATATGGTGCACGAAGTTTTACAAGGTTTCGCGGGAATAGAATACGAAGACCATGATTTTTTCTATCACAGCATGGGAAATGTCTTGGTTACTTTTTTGTAGAATTAGGCAGTAATTTGAAATAACTTACCACAAATTTCCCATCCTTCACTTCACCGATGACTTCTGCTTTTTTGATTGCATTGCAAAAACCGTCATCAGCATGTGCATCTCCGTGTTCATCTATTTTAGTGCCTTCTACAAAATAGCTTTTCCCGTCAATTCTTACCGCTAAATCACAACCTTTTTTGTCTTTCATTTTGAACTGACATTGTCCACAAGCTGCTTCTACAACTTGCTTCTTTTTCTCTTGAGAGAATCCAAAAGTGAAACTCAAAAGTGCAATAAATAAAACGAGATTTTTCATATTACCTTAACTATCTTTCAAAAATAGTTTAAAAATCAATACCTTTGCATTTATTGGTAAAAAACTATGAAAAAACTTTCTTTACTTTTCACCAAAGATGGTTTACAATGGCACATTTCTAAAGGAAAAACAGTGCTAGAAGAAGCATTTCATTTCGTGACAGAAGAAACTTCGCCTCATTTAGTAGAAGAAAAACTAGATGATGTGTTAAAATTTGATGACTACAAAGAAATAGAAGTAATTTCTGCACTCAATCATTTTTCGCTTACTCCAGATACTTTTACAGAACACGAATTGGGCTACAAACTGATTTCTTATAATGCGCCAGTAAATGAAGAAAATGAAGAATTGATGCTTTCTGTGAACAAAAGATTTGCGGTGCAATTTTACTACACTTTTCCAAAGCATTTTTACCAAAAAATTAAAGCAAAAAAATTACCCACGAAATTTAATTTCTCTGGCGAAAAATTTTTAAATGCTTTAACTGTTAAAAACCACAAAGAAATTCACATCAATTTATATCATCATCAAGTAGAGTTTTTCGCTTTTGAAAATAAAAAAGTAGTGCTTTACAATAACTTAGATGCTGATTCTGAAGTAGATTTCTTATATTTTATTATGTTTTCTTTGAGTAAAATAAATTTTGGAACCGCAGAAACGCATTTTCATATTTATGGAGAAACTCACGAAAACGAAACCTTTATTTCAGAATTGAGAAAGTTTGTTAAAAATATTAAAGTTCATTTTGACAACGCTCCGAAAAAGAATTTTGTTCTTTCTTAAAAAATCATTTATCAAAAATCAACCATGTATAGAATCATCTCTGGCAAATGGAAAGCAAAAAGAATTGTTGCGCCGAAAAATTTCGATGTAAGACCTACCACAGACTTTGCTAAAGAAGCACTTTTCAGCATTTTGGCGAATCGTAACGAAGTAGAATTTTGCTCAGTTTTAGACCTTTTTGCTGGAATTGGCTCTATCAGTTTAGAGTTTGCCTCTAGAGATTGCAAAGACGTTACCGCTGTAGAAATGAATCCTAAACATGCGGCTTTCATTAATTCTACTGCCGCAGAACTAGAAATGGCGCTTCAAATTAATGTACAGCGTGGTGATGTTTTCGAATGGTTAAAGAAAAACAGAACCAAGAAAACTTTTGACATTGTTTTTGCAGATCCGCCTTTTGAATTAGAAGAAAAAAAGTACAATGAACTGATTTCTTTGGTTCTCAATAATAATTTCTTAAAAGAAAACGGAACTTTTGTTTTAGAACATCATTCTAAAATGAAATTAGAGCATCCTCAATTAATCGAAACCAGAAAATACGGAAATGTGAGTTTTTCTTTCTTTGAAGCAAATCAAAATGAGGAAACCTCTGAAATTTAATTTTAGATTCTAAAGTTTTTTCAGCTCTAGACTAATTTTATTTCCAAAGAATTTTTTCGAAATTTTCTCGAAGTTTTTCGTGATATCAGAAAGGTAAAATTCTGTATTTCCTTCTTCGTGTTGAGGATTAAGCAAGTCATTTTTACTCAAAATATCCCTTACATAACTCGCCACAATTTTAGGAGAATCAATTACTCTTACTCTGGTTCCGTAATATTTTTTGATTTCTTCAATCAGAAGCGGATAATGCGTACAACCCAAGATAAGTGTTTCTATATTTTTTAACTTTTTGTCGCTCAAATAGTTATAAATAATCGCGTGTGTAATTGGGTGATTTACAAAACCTTCTTCGATGGCAGGAACCAATAAAGGTGTCGCCAATTCATCTACTTGAATATATTTATTCAGTTTTCGGATAGATTTTCTGTACAAACCAGAATTTACCGTTGCTTTAGTCGCAATAACTCCTACATTTTGGTGAATCTCGAAAGCTACTTTTTCAGCAACCGGATTAATCACATCAAAAACCAAAGCCTGATTTTCCACCAATTCTTTCACCTCTTGCAAAGCATTTGCTGTGGCTGTATTACACGCAATAACGATGGCTTTGCAATTATTTTCTAATAAAAATTGGGTAATCTTTAAAGAAAAACCGATAATTGCTTCTCTAGATTTTTCGCCGTAAGGTAAATGTGCAGTGTCACCGAAATAAATAAAATTTTCGTGCGGCATTAATCGTTTTATTTCTTTGGCTACGGTAAGTCCACCAACACCGGAATCAAAAATCCCAATCGGTTGTGATGATGAAAGATGAGAATAATCTGGTTTCAAAGGCTTGAAATTTTTACAAAAATACTAAAGATTTTAGATTTTAGATTTTAGATTTTAGATTTTTTAAAGAATAAAGAGATCAGAAGCAATTCCATCGGCTAAAAACCAATGTTTTTCTGGAATTTTTAAGTGATTTTCTTCTATCACAAGAATTCCTTCTTCTAATTTTGGCTGAATGCTGTTTTTAAAAATTTCTAAAATTTCGCCAGAAAATTTTTCGTGGAGTTTTTCTAAATCTACTCCCCAAATCGTTCTGAGACCAATCATAAGCATTTCATTGTACTGGTCTTTTTCAGAAAGTTTTTCGGTTTCTTTGGGAAGGATATTTTCTGCTAAATTTTTAATATAAATGGTGTTATTCGCAACATTCCAACTGCGCTCGTTTCTACCGTTATAAGAATGTGCAGAAGGCCCGATTCCCAGATATTCTTTGTATTTCCAATACGCTGAATTGTGCTTTGATTCAAAATCTTTTTTAGCAAAATTAGAAATTTCGTAGTGTATGAAACCGTTGTCTTTTAGAAAATCAGACATATAATAGAACTCTTTATTTTGTTCCGTTTCTTTCGGTTCTGCGATTTTATTTTTCTTAATCCAAGCATTCAAAGCAGTTTTAGGCTCGATGGTCAATGCGTAAGAAGAAACGTGAGGAACTTGCAATTCTATGGTTTTCTGAAGATTTTCTTTCCAAATTTCAAAATTAGAAGTTGGCGAACCATAAATTAAATCAATACTTAAATTTTCAAAGCCAAAATCTTGTGCTCTTTTGATAGAACTTTCGGCTTCAGAAGCATTATGAGCACGATTCATGAGCTTTAAATCTTCTTCAAAAAAACTTTGAGTCCCTATGGAAAGTCGATTGATTTCGGTTTTGGCTAAATCTTTCAGAAAATTTTTATCTAAATCATCAGGATTAGCTTCTAGTGTGATTTCAATATTTTTTTCAAAGTCAAAGTACTTCAAAACCTCATCTATTAAAGATTTGATTTCGTCCACAGAAAGAATAGACGGAGTTCCGCCACCAAAATACAGAGACGAAAGTGTTTTGCTTTCTAGTTCCTCTTTTCTTAGAAAAATTTCTTTTTTTATTGCCAAAATCATTTCGTCTTTCTGCTTCAATGAAGTAGAAAAATGAAAATTGCAATAACTGCATTTCTGCTTGCAAAAAGGAATGTGGAGGTAAATCAATTCTGTTGGATGTTAGGTGTTAGATGATGGAAGTTAATTGAGTTTATTTCTAAATGCAATTATAGAATTCATTAATTTATATGCTTCTTGATATAATTCTTTAAAATCACTCTCATCAATATAGTTCCTATCCTTCGCTTTATAAAGACAAGTTACCACTTCTGCTAATGAACGAATTGAATATCCTAGAAATTTTTTAAATTCAGTATTACTTTGTAAAATACTTCCTTCTGAAATATTAAGAGCGATTGAATCAGAAGCTCTTCTAATCTGAGAAGTTAGATTAAATATTTCATCTTTTGGAAAATTAAAAGACAATTTAAATATCTTTTCTCCATAACTCATGGAGTCTTGCCAAATTGTTAATTTTTCAAATTTAAAGCTCATCTTCAATTAAATTACATCAAACTTCCAGCATCATGCTTCCAGCAAATTTAACGATATCTAAATCCTCTTTGATTGATAAAATTAGGAATATCATAACCTAAACTCAGCATGAAAGAATTTCCACCATATTCTTGAATATCAGACAATCCTAAATTATAAGAAGCTCCGAAATGGAGTTTATTGAGTTTAAATTTAATAATAGGCGACATGCTTAACTGTTGGCTTCCCACAGCACTTTTTGCAGTTCTGTAATTGATTCCCGCAGCAAAATAGTCACTTTCACCATACAATTTCATCAAAACATTGATGTCAAACATTCTAGATGAATTGGTATTCAAATTCATCATCACAGAAGGTTCTACCGAAAATCCTTCGGTAATTTCCCAGTCATACCCAGCATTAAGGTAAAATCTGGTTGGCGACGGTTCTATACCATTTACCACTGGTGTATTGTTACTCAATGGAATATCTGCAACAGAAATCCCAGCAAAAGCTCTGCTATAAGTAGCTTGTAATCCTAAATTAGCATAAGCAATGAAAATACTATTGTTATTTTCGTAAAGCAAAGGATCATTTGGATCTTGCGCATTTACTTTAGAAACGTCAAAGTTCTGATTGTAAAAATTTACTGATGTCCCGAAAGAAAATTGGTCTTTTCTGCCATCTTCATCACTGAGCGGAACAAAGTAAGAAGCACCAATTGCAATTCCGTTTGCAGAAATCGGCCCGTTTTGGTCACGGAAAAAATAAGCGCCTATTCCTACTCTATCAAAAGCATTGGCATGAATTCCTACCGATTGTACATTGGGAGATTCATCAAATTTTGAAAATTGTTTTTGATAGTTGGCAACCAAATTCACATCATCTGTTTTTCCAATATGCGCAGGATTAAAGAGAAATTCACTATCAAATAAATACTGCTGATACATAGGAATAGTTTCTTGAGCATAGCTCAATCCTGAAAAAGCAGCAAAAAATGTGAATAATATTTTTTTCATGGTCGTGAATTTCTAAACTTCAAATTTAAGTAAAAAGTATGGAATTGAAAATTTCTTTGTCTTAAACCTGCCCCAAAACAATTGGAATTAAGAATTTTGCAAGTAATTTCTCCATTTTTCTACCGCATCTTGCATATCTTTTGGCATCGGTGATTCAAAATACATTTCTTTTTTTGTCGTAGGATGAATGAAGCCTAAAGTATGAGCGTGTAAAGCATGTCTAGGTAAAACTTCGAAGACATTTTTTACAAATTGTTTATATTTTGGTAAGTTTACACCACGCAAAATTTGATGACCTTCATATCTTTCGTCGTTAAAAAGTGTATGACCAATATGTTTAAAATGCGCTCTAATTTGGTGAGTTCTTCCCGTTTCTAGTTTACATTCCACCCAAGTCATGTATTTAAATCTTTCTAAAACTTTATAATGTGTTACGGCATGTTTTCCTTGGCTTCCATCTTCATAAACTGCCATTTGCATTCGGTTTTTCTGATGTCTTCCGATGTGTCCTCTTATTGTTCCTTCGTCATTTTCTAAATTACCCCAAACAAACGCCCAATACAAACGTTTGGTTTTTCGGTCAAAAAATTGCTTGGCCAAAAAGCTCAATGCATATTCATTTTTGGCTAAAACGATCAATCCAGAAGTATCTTTATCAATTCTATGAACCAAGCCTACTCTATCTAAATCTGAGGTAAAGCCATTTTTCTGAAAATGAAACGCAACTGCATTCACCAATGTTCCTTGCCAATTCCCAAAACCTGGATGCACTACCATTCCTGGTTCTTTGTCTACCACCAAAACATCTTCATCTTCGTAGACAATTTTAAAAGGAATATCTTCTGGAATGATAACATTTTCTCGTGGAGGATGCGTTAATAAAACCGAAATTTCATCTCCCGGCTTTACACGATAATTTTGTTTTACAGGATTACCATTTACGATGACGTTTCCTGCTCTACACGTTTGCGAAATTTTATTTCTAGAAGAATTTTGGCGATAAATCAAAAGAAATTTATCTATTCTCAAAGGTTCTTGCTTTTTATCCACGGTAATATTGAGATGTTCAAACAACCCCGAGTTTTCTTCGTCATTAGAATTTTCGTCTTCTAACAATAAATCTTCTTCTAAAAAATCTTCTTTTTCGCTCATATTATTCAAAAAAACTTTGCCAAAAAATTTTCGGCAAAGTTCTATAATTATTTTAATTTCTAAAAAACTACTCTACAATTACCTTTTTAGCAGGTTTTTCTTCTGCTGGTTTTGTTTCTGTAGGTTTTGTATTATTTGTATTCGTAGTTGGTTTGGGTTTTTCTACAGGTGGTTGTGGTGTAGTATTTACAGGTTCTTCACTTGGAACTGGGATAAACTCATTGTCAGAAGGTTCTGGCATGGTATTAATATCTGTAGTTCTATAAATACTATTCAGTTTTTGAATTTTAGCTTGCATTTCGGCTGGTGTTTTTTTACTTGCCCACAAATCTATTTGCATTCCTTGATCTCTTACAGAACCACTTGCAGGATCCTGATAGTAAACAATATCAGAATCATTATTTTGTCCGTCTTCATATTCTACCAATCCTACTTCAAAGTAATTTTGAGTGATAATAGCTTTCGCTTCTGCTACTGTTCTTCCTACCAAATTAGGAATCACCACATTTCTCATCGGTCCAGAACCAATGACTAAATCTAGCGTAGAATACATCGGTACTTTTTCTCCTGGTTTGATCACTCTGCCATTAAACATCATTCTAATGACCGCATCTTTCTGAATATTAGGCTCATAAATAGTATCTCCTACCTTTAAACCCAGTAAATCAAACTTCCTGAAAGCCAAATACTTATATCTATCTAAAACATCTGGAACCGCAACTGGTGCATAAGTTTTAGGATTCACTTTTAATACTATAGTTCTTCCATCTTTAACTCTAGAACCAGGTGATGGATAAATTTGCAGAACTTGATAAGGCTTAAATTTTGGATCGTATTTAAAACTATCTACTTCATATTCTAAGCCTTGGTCATCTAGAACCTCTATTGCTTGGTGTACCTTCATGTTAACAACATTCGGAACCTGAATTTCTTCACCATGATTGGTGTGAAATTCTAGCCATCGAAAGGTAAGCCAAACTACTCCTACAAAAATTACAAGTGCTGCTATTAAGTTTACAAAAACTTTCCAGTGGAAAAAAGATCGAAGCATAAATTTTTTATTTATTCGAAATATAAACGCAAATATAAATATAAAATTATGAAATATTTAAGCTGAAAAATAATTACATTTGCGTTTATTAGTTTTTTTAAAAAGTATGAGCAAGAAAAATGTAGCCGTAGTAATGGGTGGCTTCTCTGATGAATACAAGGTTTCTCTGAAAAGCGGCCAATTGATTTATGATTCTCTAGACAGAGATTTATACAATGTATATAAAGTAGTAATTCTAAAAGACGAATGGTACTTTTTAAACGAAAATGAAGAAAAACTTCCCATTAACAAAGGAGATTTTTCGGTAACGCTTTCAGACGGAGCAATTTTAAAATTTGACGTTTGTTTCAACATTATTCATGGTGCTCCTGGCGAAAATGGTGAATTACAAGGCTATTGGAACGCTATTGGTCAAAAATATACAGGCTGTGATTTCTATAAAAGCGCTCTTACTTTCAACAAAAAAGATACTCTTGCCGTTTTAGCAAAGTATGGAATTCCTTCTGCAAAAAGTTTTTACCTGAGAAAAGGAGAAAATATTAATGAAGATAAAATTGTAGAAGAATTAGGACTTCCTTTATTTGTGAAACCCAATCAAAGTGGCTCTTCACTCGGAATTTCTAAAGTTAAAGCCAAATCTGAATTGGCAGCAGCAATAGAATTTGCCTTCAAAGAAGATGATGAAATTTTAATAGAATCTTTCTTAAATGGAATGGAGGTTTCTGTAGGTGTAATCGATTACAAAGGAGAAACCATTGTTTTGGGAATTACAGAAATTGTACCACACAAAGAATTTTTCGATTACGAAGCGAAATATGAAGGTGCTTCCGAAGAAATTACACCAGCAAGATTAGACGAAGAAACCAGATACAAAGTAGAAAAAATCGCAAAACATGCTTATGAATCTTTGGGAATGAGCGGTTTTTCTAGAAGTGAATACATCATTATGGATGGAACTCCATACATGCTAGAAATGAATACCAATCCTGGATTTTCACCAGCTTCAATCTTACCTCAACAAGCAAAAATTTACGGAATTTCCATCAAAGATCTTTGTGGAAACGAAGTAGAAAAAGCATTAGCTAAATAATGAAAAAACTTACTTTTATTTTCTTAGTGATATTTAACTGTTTTTCTTTTGCTCAAAAAGATAAAAATATTATTCCTTTAAAATTGAATTTACCTAAAAATGAATTAGAGCCTAAAAAAATTAGATTCGAAAAAAATGAAATTTTAATTGATGATAAAAAATGTTTTAACTATGAACTATTTCATGATGTTGAAGTAAATGGTGAGCAAATAAAAAACTATTATGAAATAAAATCTTTAAATGGAGATTTATTATTTTCTGGAAATATTTCGAATTTTAATCCTGAAAATAAATTTACTGATACTATTACATTTTATTTATTAGAAAATAAAATATACAAAAATTCCGAAATTGTTGGAAGAGGAAAATTAGTTCTCAATCTTTCAGCAAACCAAGTTTTAAACAATGATTGTTCTATAAATCTTGAAAATTTAAAACTTTTTTATGAACAATCAAACGAAAACAAATAAACTATGAAAATCGCTGTATTTCCAGGGTCTTTTGACCCGATTACTTTAGGACATCTTGACATTATTGAAAGAGCTGTTCCTCTGTTTGATAAACTCATCATCGCTATCGGACAGAATTCTCAGAAAAAATATATGTTTCCGCTAGAAAAACGCAAGGAATTTATTCAAAAATCTGTAGCGCATTTCCCCAATGTAGAAGTAGATTACTTTGAAGGATTAACCATCGATTATTGCATCAAAAAAGAAGCTCAATTTATTCTGAGAGGTCTCAGAAATCCTGCCGATTTTGAATTTGAAAAAGCAATTGCTCATACCAACAGAACTTTGGCGAAAAGAAAATTAGAAACCGTTTTCTTGCTTACTTCTTCTGGTAAATCATTCATCAGCAGCAGTATTGTAAGAGAAATTATTTCAAACAAAGGAGAATATCAATTATTTGTTCCTGATGCAGTGAGAGTTTAAAATTTTTATTTTCACTCAATTTTTTTTAAACTTTTTCTACCCATGCTTCCAGATTTTACCTTTTTAATAGAAGTCCTTGGTACGATATCTTTTGCGATGTCGGGAAGTTTTGCGGCTATGCAAAAGCGTTTCGATCCTTTTGGCGTTCTCATCATTGCATTTGTAACATCTGTAGGTGGCGGAACTGTAAGAGATTTATTACTAGATGTGCCTGTTTTTTGGATGCACGATTTATTAGCCGTGAGTTTGATTTTTTTCACTGCTATTTTTACGATGATATTCAAATTAATTGAGAGAAAATTTCAAGTAACGCTATTTATTTTTGATAGTCTTGGATTGGGACTTTTTACAATTATTGGGGTTCAAAAAGGATTAAATGCCAATTTACATCCCGTTATTGGAGTGGTTTTAGGCACCATTACCGGTTGTTTTGGTGGAATCATCAGAGATATTTTACTGAATAGAATTCCTTTGATTTTCAGAAAAGAAATTTATGCGACTGCAGCAATTGTAGGTGGAATAGTCTACATCCTTCTGAAAAATTTCAGTGGTTTATCAGAAGAAATCAATCAAATCTTAACCATTCTTCTTATCGTAAGCATTAGAACTCTTGCTGTAAAATATCATTGGCAAATGCCAAAATTCTACGGAAATTTCAATGATGCAGAAATGTAGAAAGTTTGGAAGTCCGAAGTCGGAAGTAAAAATTCATATTTCGCAACTATTTGAAGGACAATACAAACCATAAAAAAACTCCTGAAAGATTTCTCAGAAGTTTTATTTATAATACGCCATTTTCTTGGCTATTTTTACTTTTAACGTGGCTCTTTAGAAATATTTTCCTCTATGTCTCATTTGTGGATTGTGCATGTGTTTTTGCATAGAAGGCATTTTCAATTGGTCTTTGATCATTTTTATTTGATCCGCCATCATACCTTGATCGTCTAATCTTTTGGCTTCTTCTAATAATTTTTTAGCTTCTGCTTTTCTTCCTTTAGAAAGTGCTGCTGCAGCTATATTTAACGTAGCCATTGCTCTATCATGCTTCATATTTAAGCCATATTCTAAAGCTTTTTTCATCAATGGTTCTACTTTTGTGGGATGTTCTTGCGCTAGAGTTAACCCTTGCAAATAATGGAAATAACCATATTGAGATTTGTGCAACTGAGATTGGTAATTTTTAATGTAAGTTAACCAATGTGCAGCTTTTACAAAATTCTGTTTTCTCATTTGCCATAAAGCCAATAAGATGTATTCATTTTTGAAAAATAATAAAATAGGACTCAGCGAAAAGAATACAACTACAATTCCCCATCCTATTTGACGGTTCATCATCAGGTAAACTCCCGCAGCAATCATTAAGCCAGCAATTAAAAATTTTATGTACTTATTCATCTCTTAAAATTAGGTGTGCAAATATAAAAATTAGATGTTAGATTTCAGACATTAGACGCTAGTCTTTTTTGTAAAAGTTTGAAAACAAAAATCATATTGATTTTTTTCGTCTTTTTCATGGCAAGTTTCTTGAGTTTTCTGCCAAATTTTCTCGTCTATTTTTGGAAAATAAGTATCCGCATTTAGCGTAGCATCTACCAAAGTAATTTCTAATTGGTCTGCCAAATCTATTGTTTGTTCATAAATAGTACCACCACCAATGACAAAAACATTTTCGTCTATTTTTTGGGCAAATTTCAATGCTTCTTTAATACTTCCTACGATAAGAATTCCTTCTTCAAACCAATCATTTTTTCTACTAATCACAATATTGGTACGATTAGGAAGTGGTTTACCAATACTTTCGTATGTTTTTCTGCCCATAATAATAGGGTGACCACTCGTAAGTTCTTTAAAATGTTTTAAATCTTTAGGTAAATGCCAAAGCAACTGGTTATCAACACCAATTTCTCTGTTTTTTCCCATTGCTACTACTATTGTAATCATTTTAAGTTATATTTTACAAAATTAGCATAAAATTTGTATATTTGGTTTACTGAATCACTTAATACACAATTAAAAAAAATTAAACTATGAACAACAAAGGATGTTTTGGCATTGGAACAATAGGTTTGGTGCTGATTGGCGTAATTGCATTGGTAATATTTTGGGGAATTGGCATTAGAAATGGTTTTGTAAGAAGCGAACAAAACGTAAACGAAAAATGGGCTAATGTAGAAACCGTTTATCAAAAAAGAGCAAACCTTATTCCTAATTTAGAAAGAACTGTAAAATCTTATGCTAAATTCGAGCAAGAAACCTTAACCAAAGTAATCGAAGCACGTTCTAAAGCAACTCAAGTTACGATAGACCCAACTAATATGACTGAAGCAGATTTGGCAAAATTCCAAGCTGCACAAGGTGAATTATCTGGTGCTTTGAGCAGATTAATGGCAGTGGTAGAACAATATCCTAATCTAAAAGCTGACCAACAATTTATCGATTTCCAAAGAGAATATACCGCGATTGAAAACAGCATAAGAGCGGAAACCGTAAACTATAACGCTGCGGTGAAAGAATACAACACTTCTATTAAAGTTTTCCCGAATAACATCATCGCAAATTTCTCTAATTTCAAAGAAAAACCTTTATTTAAAGCAGATGCAGGTGCTGAAAAAGCTCCTGAAGTTTTCACTGAATAATGAGTAATTTTTTAAACAATATTCAAATGGCTTCCCTAGTGGAAGCCATTCAACAAGCGGAAGACCATTCTACCGGAGAAATTCGTGTGCATATAGACCAAAACTCAGTTGACAATAATGCCAAAATTGCTTTTGACGTTTTTAAATCTCTGGGAATGGACAAAACCAAAGAAAGAAATGCCGTACTTTTTCATGTAAATTTTAAACAAAAATACTTAACCATTATTGGTGATAAAGGCATTCATGAAAAAGTGCATCAAAAATTTTGGAATGATTTGCATGACAAAATAACCTCAGCTTTCTCTCAAGGGCAATATTTCGAAGGTTTGCGAGATGCTATTTTAGAAACCGGATTAGAATTAAAAAAATTCTTCCCTATTGACGGAGAAAATAACAATGAATTACCTAATGAAATTACCTTCTCTTAAAAATTTCTTCGTTTTAGTTTTACTGAGCTGTTATAGTTTTATTTCAGCACAATATAACGTTCCAGAACCTCCCAGTAAAATTTATCCTGTCTATGACGAAGTAGGATTACTGAATGCTACGGAAAAAGAAGAAATTAATCAAAAACTCATCAAATTTGCAGATTCTTCTTCTACAGAAATTCTGGTAGTCATCATTCCTACAACTAATGGCGAAGATGTAAATTTTGTGGCGACACAATGGGGAGAAAAATGGAAAATAGGAGAAAAAGAACAAGATAACGGCGTTGTTTTCCTCATTGCAACCGAAGATAGAAAAATGTCTATTCAGCAAGGTCGTGGTGTAGAGCAATATCTTACCGCTTCTGTTGCAGGGCAAATTCTAGATTATTTGGTAACACCATATTTCAAAAAAGGTCAATGGTTTGCAGGAATAAATGCTGGAACCTCTGCAATAATGGATGCAGTAAGAGGTAAATTTAAACCGCTTTCTGAATCAGAACCTCAACCGATTGATATTTCCCTGAAACACGTTCTAATTTTTGCACTTATTCTGTTCTTCATTATTTATATTTTGTCAAAAAATAATAATGGTGGCGGTTTTGGCAATGACGATGGAGATGTAATTCTTACCAGAAGAGGAAGAAGAGTCTATCCAGGTGGTTTCTTCCCAGGAAGTTTTGGAGGAGGCTTTGGTGGCGGAAGTTCAGGCGGTGGATTTGGCGGTTTCGGTGGTGGCGGAAGTTTTGGAGGAGGTGGCGCTTCTGGAAGTTGGTAGAATATTAAAATTTAAGAAAAATAACCATGAAAAACTTAATGTACATTTCTAGTATTTTATTAATTACTGTTTCTATTTTTTTACTTATTGAATATCCAAATTCAAATAGAACTAGTTTAATTTCTGGATTTTTCTTATCAATAGGATTTATGTTAAACCTTGCCTCATACTTAATTATTAGAAATCAAAAAGAATAAGAATTTATTTAAATGTATTTTGTCATTCTGAATGAAATTTTGCGAAGCATTATGAAATGAAGAATCTATTTAAAATTATTTCTTAAAGATTTTTCGGCTCCACTTCGTTACTCTCAAAATGACAAATGAAATAGTTTTAAACAGACCATAAAACATTAAAAATCAAATAAAAAGCAACTCAAAATCGAGTTGCTTTTTCGGTTTAATAATTGGAATATGAAGAAAAATAAAGTTACTAATTTACATTTACGCTTCCACTGCTGCTTTCAGAAGAAGAAATAACGGGATTTCCTAGTTTTTTAAGATTTACATCTCCACTAGAAGACGCTTTTGCCGAAGCTTTTTGAGAAACCATCGCAGAAATACTTGCTGATGATGAAGCATGAAACTCTCCTTCTTTTACTTCTAAATTTCTCCCGTTAAAATCACCAGAAGAACTCGCGTGAATGCTACCGTGTTGCACTTTTCCATCTACAGAAAATCACCACTCGAAGAAACTTCGAAACGAGCATAATCTGCCCAAACTTTCCCAGAAAAACTACCACTACTTCCTACTGAAATATCTAATTGATTGGCTTCTAAATGTCCGTCAACGTCCGCAGAGCTGGAGACATCTACTTTCAGTTTATCTTGCATAAAAGTATCTTTCACCTTTACAGAAGCACTAGAATTCGCTCTCAATTCATCAAAATCTTTAGCATAAACAACAGCTTTTACTCTTTCTGTAGAAATAGGATTTGTATAATCAGAATCTACATAAATTCTTACGTTTTGTCCGTTTTGTTCTACTTTCACAAATTCTAAAATATCTGAAGGCGCAGAAATAACTACTTTTTCTACATCAGATTTTACAATATCTGCATGAATAGAAGTAGAAACTTCTATGCTATTGAAATCTCTCGAAAATACTTTTTCAGTCATCGGTCCATTTCCTTTTTTGCCTGTGAAGATATCACCAATGCTTCCATTATCAGATTTCACATTGATACAAGAAGCTAATGATAAGCTTAAAAGAAAGACAGGAATCGTTTTTTGCATGATTAATATTTTAATAATTAGACGTTTAGATTTATTTTTTGTTACAAAATTCCTTTTAGAAGAATACTGAATTGCTTTCTACAAATTTTGTATCTTTAACCCTATAAATATTCAACAATTTAACAATGAAAAATATTACATCAATTTTGCTGATGTCTGCATTAGGTTTCAGCATTTCTTGTTCTACCATGAAAGAAAATACCACAAAAATTGATGATACTGCTGTTTTAAACAATCCTTTTTATAAGAAAAGTACATTGCAGTATCAGGCTCCAGAATTTGACAAAATTAAAGACGAACATTTTGCTCCAGCTTTTGACTATGGTTTAAAAGTAAACGAAGCAGAAATTGCTGCAATAGTGAACAACAAGGAAGCAGCAACATTTGAAAACACCATTTTGGCACTTGAAAAAAGTGGTGAAGTATTGAAACGTGCGCAAATTGTTTTCTACAACCTTACAGGTTCTAATACCAATCCTACTCTACAGAAAATAGAAGAACAATACGCTCCTATTTTTGCATCTCATGCAGATAAAATTTATCTAAATTCTGCACTTTATAATAGAATTAAAGCCATTAAAACAGATGGTTTAGATGCAGAAGATCAAAGATTGTTAGAAGTGTACAAGCAACGTTTTGAATTGGCTGGTGCTAATCTTTCTGATGCCGACAAAGAGCAAATGAAAAAAATAAACGCAGAATTGGCAACACTTTCTACTCAATTTTCTAGTAAATTATTAGAAGCAAGAAAAAAAGGAGCTGTTTTAATTTCAGACGTTAAGGAATTAGACGGATTATCTGCTGATGAAATCGCTGCTGCAGCTACAGATGCTAAAAATGCTGGTTATGAAGGCAAATATCTTTTGACTTTGCTCAATACTACTCAACAACCGCTTCTTCAAAATCTTAAAAACAGAGCGACCAGAGAAAAATTATTCAAAGCTTCTTGGTACAGAGCAGAAAAAGGAGACGAAAACGATACTAGAGCTATCCTCGAAAGACAGGCGAAACTGAGAATGGAGAAAGCGCATCTTATGGGAAAATCTTCTTACGCTGAACTGAATTTGGTAGACCAAATGGCAAAAAAACCAGAAAATGCAATGAACCTTCTTTACCAATTAGGAAAACCTGCAGTAGAGCAAGCGAAAAGAGAAATTGTGGATATTCAAGCGCTAATTGATGCTCAAAAAGGCGGTTTCGAACTCGCACCTTGGGATTGGAATTTCTATGCAGAACAAGTGCGTAAAGCAAAATATGACTTAGACGAAAACCAAATCAAACCTTATTTTGAAGTGTCTACCGTTTTAGAAAAAGGCGTTTTCTATGCTGCAGAAAAATTCTACGGAATTACCTTCAAAAAAAGAAAAGATTTACCAGTTTATCATCCAGATGTAGTAGCTTATGAAGTTTTTGATAGAGACGGAAAATCTTTAGCGATTTATTACTTAGATTTTTATACCAGAGATAATAAAAATGGTGGCGCTTGGATGAGCAACTTCGTAGAACAATCATTTATGGCAGGAACTAAACCTGTAATTGTAAATGTTTTCAACTACCAAAAACCTGCTCCAGGAAAACCTTCATTAATTTCTTATGATGATGTTTCTACCATGTTCCACGAGTTTGGTCATACTTTACACGGACTTTTTGCCAACCAAAAATACATTACCATTTCTGGAACCAATGTTCCTAGAGATTTTGTAGAATTCCCTTCTCAAATCAATGAATTTTTTGCGCTAGAACCTTCAGTTCTTAAAAATTATGCACTACACTATGAAACCAAACAACCAATGCCTCAAACTTTGGTAGATAAAATTAAAAAAGCGGCTACTTTTAACCAAGGTTATGCCACTACAGAATTGGTTTCTGCGGCAACATTAGATATGGCTTGGCATTCTGTAAAATCTGAAGCTGAAATAAAACCTACTTTAGATTTTGAAAAAGAAGTCTTAACCAAATACGGATTTACATTGCCACAAGTTCCACCAAGATATCATTCTCCTTATTTTGCTCACATTTGGGGAGGCGGTTATTCTGCAGGGTATTACGCTTATATATGGAGCGATGTTCTGAATGCAGATGCTTGGAAATGGATTACGGATAATGGTGGAATGACCAGAGAAAACGGCGATCGTTTCAGAAAATATATTCTATCTGTAGGAAATTCTGTAGACTTGAATCAAGCGTTCAAAGATTTTACAGGAAGAACTCCAGATATTAAACCACTTTTACAAAACAAAGGATTTGTGAAATAGTAGAGACCGATGTTAGAAGACGGAAGTCCGAAGATATTTAAACCACTGATTTTTATTCGGTGGTTTTTTGTATTTTAAGAATAGTAAATTTTCTTTTTTCAAAGATTAAATTTTTTAGATTTGTGTCATGAACAAATTCCAATTACACTTATTTCTGTTTTTAAAAATCCCGATTTCTTGGATTGCAGGAGTGCGCCTAAAAGAAATGAATGATGAAATCTGCATCACCAAAGTAAAATTCGGTTGGCTCAATCAAAACCCTTTCAATTCTATGTTTTGGGCAGTTCAAGGAATGGCTGCAGAATTTTCTACAGGATTTCTTTGTGCCGAAAAAATTAGAAAATCGGGTAAGAAAATCTCTATGCTCGTCGTAAAAAACGAAGCCGAATTTACCAAAAAAGCTGTGGGTAGAGTTACTTTTTCTTGTCATCAAGGAAAAGAACTGGATGCCGTTTTACAAAAAGCCATCGAAACTGGAGAAGGACAAACTCTCACCATGTTCTCTGAAGGTAAAGACCAAAAAGGCGATTTGGTTTCTAAATTTGCTTTTACCTGGAGTTTTAAAGTGAAAAACTAGAGAAACTCTTGCTGATAAAGCAGATTTAGCAAATAAAATCAGCATAATCAGCCAAATCTGAGAGAAAACATCATCAAAATCACTCATAAAAGGCGGGTTGGTTTATTATTTTTCACTATTTTAGTTTTCTAAAACTAAAAACCATTTTCTATGCTGCTTGATTTACTGTTCCCGAACAGATGTCTGCATTGTAACACCATCATTTCAAAAGACGAATTGGTTTGCCATGTATGTTTCCCTCAAATTAAGTTTTTTCATTTTAATTTCTACGAAGAAAACCCTCTGAAACAGAGATGTAAACTTTTATTCCCTGTGAAAAACGCTTATGCTGTGATGGAATTTCAAGAAGAAGCATTGAGCCAAAAAATCATTCATCAACTCAAATATCGTTCTCAGGAAAAAGTTGGAAAAATCATGGCTGAATGGACTTTGGAAAGAATTTACCTTTCGGAAAAACCAGATGTTTTAATTACGGTTCCGCTTCATCCTAAAAAATTAAAAAAACGAGGTTATAATCAGTTGCATCTTTTTGCAGACACGCTTTCTAAAAATTGGGAAATCCCACATCATAAAGAAGCGCTCAAAAGAAATTCTTACCAAAAAGCACAAGCCCAAAAAGACAAATCTCACCGTGCCGAAACGAAATACGATTTCTCACTCACTGAAGAAATTTCTGGGAAACATGTTTTGTTAATAGACGATGTTTTCACCACGGGAAATACAATAAGCGCCATTGCTTGGGAAATTTTAAAAAATCCAAGTAATAAAGTGAGTGTTTTGGTGATGGCTTTTGATTCGTAGTGATTATCTCTGTAATTTCTGTCCGTAAGACAAATCTCCAGCATCTCCTAATCCCGGAGAAATATAACCTTTTGACGTAAGATTTTCATCGATGGCTCCTACCCAAATATGCGCATCGGGAAAAGCACTGGAAAGTGTTTCTACTCCTTGTTTACTTGCAATAACGGCTACAATATGGAGTTGAGAAGGTGTTCCGTGGTTTAATAAATCTTTCAGCGCTTCAATTAAACTTGCTCCTGTTGCTAACATGGGATCTGCTACGATTAATGGTCTTCCGTCTACACTAGGACAAGTAAGATAATCTTGTTTGATAGAGAAATAATCATTGGCATCGTGTTTTCTGTAGGCTGCCACAAAACCACAGTCTGCTTTGTCAAAATAATTAAGAATTCCTTCAAAAAGTGGAACTCCTGCTCTCAAAATAGTCGTAATTACAGGTTGAACTGCAATTTCTTTCACCATAATTTTGTCTAATGGAGTAGAAATTTCTATTTCTTTGAATTCTAAACCTTTAGAAATTTCAAAAGCTGCAATTTCGCCGATTCTTTCCATGCTTTTACGGAAATTGGCTCTATTGGTTTGGGTTTCTACGTTTCTTAGTTCGTTGATCCAAGAATTGACTAATGAGAAATTTTGAGAAAGAACAGTTACCATATGGATATGTTGATGTGTTGATGTGTTGATTTGCTGATTTGTTGATTTGATGATTTTTCAAATAAAATCTTTACAAATTTATTGATATTTTTTGTCTGTTTAAAATGATTTTGAACATCAATTTCATTTTGAATGAAAAAACCCTTTCAGAATTTAGAATTCTAAAAGGGTTGGTAAATTATTTTTGTCTGAAATATACATCAATAGGAACTCCTGTAAAATCAAATTGCTTACGCAATTGGTTTTCGATGAATCTTCTGTATGGTTCTTTCACATACTGAGGTAGATTACAGAAAAACGCAAATTGCGGAACTGGAGTTGGCAATTGGGTAATATATTTTATTTTCACATATTTCCCTTTGATTGCAGGTGGTGGAGTTTGCTCAATAATAGGCAATAAAATTTCGTTAAGCTTAGAAGTTTTGATTCTTTTCTTACGATTTTCATAAACCATCATGGCAGTTTCTACCGCTTTTAAGATTCTTTGTTTCTTCAATGCAGAAACAAAAAGAATTGGAACATCATTAAACTGAGCGATTTTTTCTTTGATTTTATTCTCAAAATCTCTCATGGTATTGGTTTCTTTTTCTACCAAATCCCACTTATTCACTACAATTACGATTCCTTTTCTATTTTTTTGAGCCAAAGAGAAGATGTTCATATCCTGAGATTCCCAACCTAAAGTAGCATCTACCATGATAATCACCACATCAGAATGTTCAATCGCTCTAATAGAGCGCATTACGGAATAGAATTCTAAGTCTTCAGAAACTTTAGATTTTCTACGCATTCCAGCAGTATCTACCAACACAAACTCATGTCCGAATTTATTATATAACGTTTCGATGGAATCCCTGGTTGTACCAGCGATATCAGTAACAATGTTTCTGTTATCATCCAAAAGTGCATTGGTAAGTGTAGATTTTCCCACGTTTGGTCTTCCTGCAATGGTAATTTTAGGTAAACCTTCGAAAGGATCTTTGTATTCTGTAGTTGGGAAATCTGCAACCAAATCATCTAACAATTCACCAGTTCCAGAACCTGTAGCAGAAGAAATCGTATAATATTTTTCTACTCCTAACTGATAAAATTCTGTAGCTGCAAGCATTTCTTTAGCAGAATCTACTTTGTTTACCACTAAATATAGAGGTTTATTGGCTTTTCTTAAAAGATTATAGATTTCGTGGTCTATATCTTGAAGTCCTTCTTCTACGTTTACCATAAAAATGATAGAAGTAGCTTCATCTACTGCCAATTGAACTTGTTTACGGATTTCTTCTTCGAAGATATCATCACTACCTACATCATAACCACCAGTATCTATTACGGTAAAGTCTACTCCATTCCAGTCAGATTTACCATAATGACGGTCTCTGGTTACACCAGCTGTAGAATCTACAATGGCTTCTCTTCTCTCTAATAAACGATTAAATAATGTGGATTTTCCTACGTTGGGACGCCCAACTATTGCTACGATATTACTCATAAAAATTGTATTAATAATCCTTAAAATTTTAGAAACTAGGATTAAGTTATTAATAGGTATCTCCCACTTTGGGAGCCTTAAAATTTTTGCAAAGATAAGATTTATATTTATTTATAACGAGTATAAATTTCACATCCATTACATAAATATCAGAAAATCAATTATTATATAGATATTTTTTGTATTTTTGCCTCAGGTTCTAAAAACACAAATGAAGAAAAAATTGAAGAAACTTTACTTAGATAAATGTTCTTCGGGATTACTATTACCCAAATCTATTCTTAATGCTTCTAGCATTAAGATATTCTTTGTTTTTATATACTTTCTTTCTATTGGTTTTTCCACACAAATGTCTGCTCAGGAATCAATCATTACTGGGTTAGAAAATATTCATATTTCAGAAGGAGCTACCATTATAACAGAACATACTGATAATAAAATTACTGTAATTACTTCTTCATCCACAAAAACTTACACACAAGAAGAAAAACTCCTAATCACCAAAATTGATGTTAACCAAAATAAAAAAAAGGGTTACACGAAGAAAAATATAGCAAAAAAAGCAAAAGGTAATTCGTTAAAAAAGTTCGAAAACATTAAAAACTCTGCTTTATTTTGCAATACAAACTCAGAATCTAGCAGTTCTTTTGAAATAACAATCATACTCCAAAAGCAATGTACCAAAAGGTCTAATAATGGAAATGAATCTTTATTAAAACCAGAAAACAGCTGGAAAATAGCTTTAGTTAATTACCAGACTAAAGATAACATTCTATATCTCTTTTATCATTCTAAAAACGTTGACGATTTCCTTTTTGCGAGACCACCGCCGCAGATTTAATTGATCATACGTTTTTTACTAGATATTCTCTTTGGGAATAATTTTCCAAGGCGAATTATATATTTATTAATAATAATCTTTTATGAAAAAATTAAATCTATTTTTTATTATAGTGGCTTTTTTATTGGGTAATCACTTTCTTTTTTCTCAAGCTGTTGACAGACTTTATTTATCATCGGCGTCTACTGGTAGAGTTTATGATATAACATCATTAACAGGTGGAGCTTTGCCAACTCCTATAACAATACCTAATTCAAGTGGAACACCTTCAAATATAAGCAACTTAGCTGTTGGTTATGATCAGCCTGGCGGGAATCCATCAACACTTGTTTTCATTAATTCTAATACTTTAGCAGGTTCTACATTGTATAAAAATGGAACTGCTATATCTGGAACTACTATTCCAGGTGTACAAATTGGAGGGATAGCAACCAATAACGTTCCAGGTCCTTATTTTGGAAATGTTTATGGTTTCCAACCTGATACCAAGACTATTTACCCAATTTATCCATCAGGTCCTGCTATACCTATTACCAGTACAGATACTGACTGGAATAATGGAACTGCGTTTGGAAAGGATACATTCTTTGATTATCAGAATAATATTTATACATTTATTAATAATGGCTCAAATAGATATCTTTTTAAAATATCTATTGCTACAGGAGTTGCTGAAAAGGCAATCTCGGCTCCTATCTCAGGTAGTGCGAGTTTTGAAAATTTACTTACATCAAGAGGGATTCAGGGGATAGCGTATTTGAAGGGTTTTGTATATATTGCAAGTATAAATTCAACCAATAATAATATTGAAATCCGTAGAATTAATATCCATGATGGTACTTCAATATTAGCAGCTACTTATACTAGTCCCTCTTTTGCTAATCTCGATTTAGCGTCAGTTCCTTATTATGTCCCTTTTACATTAACTTGTAGTGGTATTACGCAAAGCCCTACAACACCATTTGTTGAAGGTGTTGCAAGCAATGGTGTAAGATCTCTTAATATTCCAATTACTAATGTTTATGGACCTGGGACATATACTATCAATATAACAGGAGAAAATTTCAATAGCTCATCAACAGTTAATATTACATCTTCAACAACCTCTATAAATGTCCCTCTAGTATATGATGGAGGAGGAAGTTCTGGAACGAGAACACTTTCTGTAAATTTGAACGGAAGCACAACTGCTTGTAGTGTAAATGTTGTGGTAGAAAAAGATACTGATAAAGATACTATTCCTGATTATTTAGATCTTGACGATGATAATGATGGAATTTTAGATGCTGCAGAATTATATTGTGATACTACAACAGCACCTAATGTTACTTATCCTGCAACAAATTCACCTGCAGCAGCACCATTATATGCGAAACAATTGTTGTTTTTTGATTGGAGTGGTGTTACCTTAAGTCCAACCTCACCATCTGCTACAAAATCTGTGGTTTATAATGGTGTTACTTATACGGCTACAATATCTAATTATACTTTTGTAGGAACTGGTACTCCTAATACTATGGTTGGTGATGATATTTTAACTTGGAGTAGTGGGCCTCCACAAATGGTAGGAAGATATTACAATGTTAATTCTACAACATTTAAAGAAGCGCTATATAGTCCATCTACAACCGGAGTGAATTCATTTAACATATCTGTTACAGCTAGTAAGGATGGTGTTGCTTATCCTGTTGATTTTGTATTCTTTGACGCTGAAGCAACTAATAAATCTAACAATCAAACAGAGCAAATAAAATTCACCAATAATTCTGCTGGAACTATAGAACTTCTGGAAAAAACCGGTACCGGAACTATTGGAGCAACTACAGATGGAGTCGTTAATATCACTGGTATAGGTAGTAACAATGTAACACTCAATGAAACACAAGATAGTAATGTTAATGCATTATTATTTGTAAAGGGCTACTCACCATCTGTAAAAGTTGATATTACAACCTCTAATAGTTCTCGACAAGGTGTAGGTTTTGCAGTAAGGTTATATTGTGACACAGATAATGATGGCACGCCAAACTATTTAGATACAGATTCTGATGGTGACGGATGTCCTGATGCTCTTGAAGGAGACGAGAATGTTACCACTTCTCAGCTTACCGCAAATAGAATTTCTGGAACAGTAGATGCTAATGGCGTTCCTAATTTGGTTAATGCTGGTGGTGCTGCTGACGTTGGTTCTGACCAAGGACAAGGCATAGGAGATTCTAAAAATGCTACAATTCAATCAGGTTGTTTCTGCTACAAACCAGCTCAAACTACGGGAACAGCCTTAGATACCAATCATGGAATTACAGCTCTTGGTAGAGCTGGTGCTGATAATAGCAATTGGCCTATGGTAAGAAAAGGAGCTTGGACTGTTCTGGAAGCTAAAACAAAAGGTTTTGTAGTCAATAGACTTACAGATGCTCAAATCGCTGCTATTCCTAGTGCTGATCTTAGAGAAGGAATGATGGTATATAATATTGATCAAGACTGTCTCCAAATCAATATTGATGGGACAGCTACTGGTTGGAAATGTTTCAACACTCAAACGTGCCCTGATTTATAATCAAAAAATACAATAACATGAAAAATATAGTTGCAACCTTATCCTTATTATTTGCTACTACGCTTTCTGCTCAAGTAGCCATAGGAAAAACTTCAATTTCTTCCCCAGCAGTATCATTAGAATTTTATGATGGCGCAGACAATGCTAGAGGCATCATTTTACCTTGGGTTACTTCTACAGCTGCAGTAACAGGAGCAGTAAACGGAACATTAGTCTACAATACTGCAGACAGAAAAGTTTATGTAAAGTATGCTTCTGGATGGAGAGACCTTAGTGTAGACAACACTGGAACCGTAACCACTACACTACAAGATTCTCTTACAGATCAAGATACTGCAAAAGTGCTTATCGGTGGAGATCCTGCTACTGATACCACCCCGGGAATTTTAGTCTTAGCAGACACTAATAAAGCGATGGTTCTACCTAAAGTAGCCTCTCCTCACCTCAACATTGTAAACCCATCACCCGGAATGATGGTCTATGACACTACCAAAAAACAATTGGCGGTCTTCAATGGTACTGTTTGGAGTTTCTGGAAACCTTAATAAACTTAAACAATTTAATTTTATAAAAGTCCGATGATTCTCATCGGACTTTTTGATTTTAGGACGACACCATTAGCAGAATAACCCTACCCAAAGGAATGTTTAAGGAAAGGGTAATGAATGTCTCCTTGCATTTTACTTGCAGGATAAAGGCAAGATGCTTGCTTCTTATTATACCCAGAACTTTATATGGCGTTTTGAAGAAAACAAATAAGGGTTTGAGTTGAATCAAGTGGCAGTCAAACTCGAGTTTTGTTCGCAAAAAGTACCCTTTTTCCGAAGCTGATTCGAACCTGATTCGAACCTGACTCGAACAAATGTCTCAAAAAAGACAAAAAACAGATGAAATAAATACCAACGAAAAGTAAAATAAAAACAATCTACCCTAATTTTTTTTTCTGACACGAAATAACACTTGCGTTACCTGTTTACTTCTTGAAATAAATGCTGTGGCATGGTTATTGAAAACATTACAATACGCACATTACAGATTATCAATCTTTTCAAATCAATGTTAGTTGTATTAAAAAAATCATTTCTTATCTTACATCAATGCATCTAGGATTCTGTGCGCTGTACATTTGCACCATAATAAATAACTAAAATACAAAATATTATGGCAACAAGATGGAACTTAGACACTACGCACAGTGAAATTACCTTCAAAGTAAGACACTTGATGATTTCTAACGTAAAAGGAGCTTTCAACACTTTTACTGCAGAAGTAGAAGCAGAAGATGATACTTTCAAAAACTCAAAGTAAGCGCGACTATCCAAACAGATTCTATCGATACAAACAATGCAGATAGAGATACTCACTTGAAAAGTGCAGATTTTTTCAACGCTGAACAAAACCCAACCATTACTTTCGAAAGTGCTTCTTTAGCTGATGATGTAACAGGACATTTAACTATTAACGGTGTTACAAAACCTGTACAATTAGAAGTGGAATTTGGTGGAATCAACCAAGATCCTTGGGGAAATACTAAAGCTGGATTTACTTTTGAAGGAAAAATCAAAAGAAGTGATTTCGGTCTAAACTGGAATGCAGCCTTGGAAACTGGCGGTGTTTTAGTAAGCGATGAAGTAAAAATCTCAGGAGAATTACAATTCGTAAAAGGATAATAACAAACACAAACGATGAAAGATGCAGAATGTATTAAAGCATTCTGCATCAATTTTTAATTAAAATGAACATCAACGTATTAGAATACATTTCTGAACAATTGCCCAAAAGCGAAAAAATGCCATCCCTACTCCTGATCATTATTTACCGCTAATTTATACGCTTGGTTTGAAAGAAAAAAGCGACAACATATCACTTTTTAACGACGAACTCATCGGTGGAAGTCTAAGTATGACGAGTGTTTTTGTAGGTTGAGATTGAGTTAAAGACTGGAGAGAACTTTGTCAAAGTTTAGAATCTTTGACAAAGTTTTTTATTCTCCATGAGTAACCTTAACTATTCGCCCAGTTTTTGAATTGATAATAATTTCAAAAACACCACCAATATGTGGTTTTGGATGACTTCCATAAATTACCCAATAATTTTGAACTTTTCCAATTTTATAAGGTCTTTGTTTCAAAATATTTTCTTTACCATAACTTGAAAATAAAATGGGTTCTGCTACAGAAATTGCAGAAACCTCATCATTAATTTCTTTTTCTTTATCAATTTCAAACAGTTTACAATCATTGATTTCTTTCAAAATTTCTTTGTCTGAAAGTTTAATTTTTTCAAATGACGGATTTAATGCTTTTTCCTTATTGCAGGAAAAAGCTAATATAAAAAGAAATAAAACCCAAACGTTTTTCATTTTAAACCTCCACTTTAAATGCTCTATTTTTCACCATTTCTGCAATGGTAAGAATATCTTCGCCAATTAATCTGTCGTTTTCTAGTTTTTTCACTTTAGCTCGAATGATTTCGTAATTTTCTTCTATGATTTTAGAAGATTTCAGCGGTCTACGGAACTCTAAACCTTGCGCTGCAAACATCAATTCTATCGCTAAAATATTTTCTAAATTTCCTAAGACTTGATTGAATTTTCTCCCCGAAATACTTCCCATAGAAACATGGTCTTCTTGACCTAAACTCGTAGGAACAGAATCTGCCGAAGCTGGGAAACAAAGCGTTTTATTTTCGGTAACCAACGCAGCAGTAGTATATTGCGGAATCATAAATCCAGAATTCAATCCAGAACTTTCGATGAGCAGTTTTGGTAAACCATATTTCCCTTCGAGTAAAAGATAACTTCTTCTATCCGAAATATTCCCTAATTCTGCAGCGGCTAAAGTTGCATAATCAATGGGTAAAGCCATTAATTGACCATGGAAATTCCCTCCAGAAATGGCTTCTTCATCAGAAATTACAATCGGGTTATCCGTTACAGAATTCAGTTCTGTTTCTGCCATTTGTTTTAAATGTTCATAAGCGTTTCTACTAGCACCGTGAACTTGCGGAACGCAACGCATAGAATACGGGTCTTGAACTCTTCCGCAATTTTCGTGATATTCTAAATTTTCAGAATTTTTAAGCAGTTTGGTCATTCTTTTAGCAACGAGTTGACTTCCTTTGAACGGACGAATTTCGTGCAATTCTTTCTTGAAAGGACTTGCAGAACCTTGATAAGCTTCTATAGAAAAAGCTGCAGCTACATCTGCTAAATCTAATAAATATTTGAATTTATCCAAGCCTAAAATCGCATGTGCTAGAATAAATTGAGTTCCATTAATCAGCGCTAAACCTTCTTTAGCTTGTAATTTCAAAGGTTGTAATTGATGTTTTTCTAAAACTTGGGCAGTTTCTACTGTATTTTCGCCTTCCCAAACTTTTCCTAAACCTAAAAGTGGTAGAACCAAATGAGAAAGCGGCGCTAAATCTCCACTTGCGCCAACTGAACCTTGCTCTGGAACTACAGGAATAATGTCTTTTTCTAGCATGAGCATCAATCGTTCTACAACGTCTAAAGAAATCCCAGAAAATCCTTTTGACAAAGCGTGAATTTTACACACCATCATAATTTTTGAAAGTTCTTTAGCAATTGGTTTTCCTACTCCTACAGAATGCGAGATGATAAGATTCTCTTGTAACTGTGCGGTTTCTTCTTCGGAAATTTTCACGTCACAGAGCGGTCCAAAACCGGTATTAATTCCATAAACGGTTTTATCTGATTTTACAATCTTTTGTACATTTTGGTAAGAATTCTGGATTTGGGTTTTTGATTTTTTATCCAAATTTGCTTTTTGCTTACCATTGATAATATTGATGACATCTTGGTAAGTAAAGTGGTCTACTCCGTAAATTAACATTTTAAAATATTTTGTCTAAAATTACACAAATCCTTGCAAATAAAAAAGCGAGAAAAAATTTTCTCGCTGTGTGAATTAAAAATTAAAATAAAAAGTTTATGAAGTTTGTGTTTTACTGAGGTGAATTTTGTGGCTTCATTCCGCCTTGTTTTCCTCCTTTTCTCATGGCTTTATTTTTCCATGCGTCTCTTTGTTTCTGCATGTTTTCTAATCTTAGTTTTTGCCATTTATCATATTGTTCAGGCGAAAGGATTTTTTTCATTTCTGCATCATGAGCATCTCTTTTCGCTTGCATTTCTTGTTGTCTTTGCTTTCTCATTTCTTCCATTTTTGCTCTATTCGCTTCTCTTTCTGCATTATTTTTTTCTTGCAAAGCTTTTATTTGTTCCACTTGTTTTTTAGAAAGATTAAGTTCTGTAGTCATCTTGTCTAAATGTGCTTGTTGTCTTTCTTTCGCTTTCTGAACCATTTCCGCTTTTTTAGCTTCTCTTTGTTCTGGCGTAAGTTTTTGTCTCTCTTGTCCGAACATAAATACTGCACCAAAAATAGCTGCACTTAAAATTATTTTCTTTGTCATTTTTTTGTAATTTTTTGGTTAATTATCTTTTTGATGACAGAATCTTACAAAAGTTAAAAGCCAAAAAGCTAAAATTTTGTTAAAAAAAACTTAGCTGTATTTTTCGATGAGGTTTTTAATAACTTCTTCTGTTTCATCAGGAAAATTGACTTGAATGGGTTCTGCATTTTTGAGCCAATGATTTAATTTTTCGTCAAATTCTTTCTCACTCCAAATCACAGTTGCTCCCATTTTTTCGGCAGCCAAAGCATTGCATTGCTGTTCATACTGATGAAACATAGGCACACACAGAAGTTTTTTGCCCAAGAATAAAGCTTCAGCGGGACCTTCGAAACCGCCACCAGTTAATAATCCTTCGGATTTTGCTAAAGATTGATTAAATTTTTCATTATTCACCTTATAGACTTCTACATTTTCTTGAGAATAATCTTCGCGAGTATGTTTAGAAAAAACTTGAAATTTTTGGTCTGGATGTTTTGATAATTTTTTCAAAATAAATTCATCTGAATACGCAGGAAGATAAACCGTGTAATGTCCTAAATTCTCTGGTTTTAAATTCCTTATTTCCGAACGAATGACTGGAGTTCTGATAAAATCATCATATCGCTCGAAGTGAAATCCCACTTTATCAGTAGCTGGCGCGTAATTTTTGAGAATGATTGCACCCAGATGAATTCCAGAAATAATAGGCGTTTTAGGAGACAAAAATGCTGATTGATGACTCAGCGCTACCGATTTTTTCCTTCTCAGTTTACAAGCCCAAGCGGTAACAGGTTCAAAATCATTAATCACCAAATCATAATCTTTTACAGGGAGATTTTTAATATCTTTTATCAGTTGTGAAAAATCTGCTTTTCGGAAACTGCTTTTGTAGTCTATCCCTCCCTTGGTTCCGAAATCAAATCCGAAACCTTTGAACTGATATTTTATTTCTTCATCTAGATTTACATCGGCTTGAGTTCCGCTGATGAGAATATCTAGTTCGCCATATTTTTTGAGGATGGGAATAATTTCTCTAGCTCTGGAAACATGTCCGTTTCCTGTTCCTTGAATCGCATATAAAATTTTCATAACTACGAAGTTAGAACAAAAATTTTCTCAAAATTCAAGTTTAAATAAATTTAATGTTAAATAAAAAAAGCGAAACCAAAGTTGCGCTTTTGTGTGAATGTAAAAATTAATTTGATATGAAGAATTACTTCTCTTATTTAACATAATCAAATCTCGTGCCTAAAAATTGGTTTATGTTTTTTATCATAAAAAAGAGGAACAATAGAATCGTTCCTCAATTAAAAAATCAAAATATTGGTATGTAAAAGTATGATGTTTCTATCTAAATCCGCCACCTCTGTTTCCGTTACTGTTGCCATTTCCTCTACCATTATTACCAGAAGAACGATTTTCTGAAGCTTTGTTTTCTTGTCCTTGACCTCTAAAACCACCGCTTCTTACTGCGTCATTTCCACTGTTTTGGTTTTCACTTCTTTGAGGAGAAACACTTCTGAAGCCTTCATTTCTATATGGTTGTTGACTTTGGTTCCCGTAGTTTCTGTCATTATCATTTCTAGAATCTGAGCTTCTAAATCCGCCATTATCTCTTGGTCTTTCATCAGATGAACCTGATCTAAAACCTGAATTTTCTCTAGATTTCTCGAAGTTTCTATTGTCATTATACGCTCTATCATTATTTCTGAAACCTCCTGTTCTGTAAGCATCATTTTTAAATGTTCTTACATCTACATTTCTATATCTAGGAGTCACATAAACCGTTGGTCTATAATGCTTTACTCTATAATTTTGATAGTAAACAATCGGATTACAGTTTCTATAATATCTTTGATAATATACTACGTAAATTCTAGTACCTAAAATTCTTTCTAATGCAATAAATCTGTCGTAGTACCATCTGTTAGGATTATATCTGTAATATCTCTTCCAATGTCCATAATTAGAGAAACGTGAGTTCAAAATTCTTATCTCTCTGATTTGATAAGGAGAAAGTCTGAATTCTACAAAAAATCTGTCCCAATTGATGCTGATAATTGCATTCCTGTAATCATTATAATATCCTCTATATAAATCATTGGTATAATAATCATTAGGATATTCATAATAATATTCGTCTGGATAATTGTAATCATCATAATAATATTCATAGCCATAATTGTTGCCATAATCATCATTAGGATAATATTGTGCGTATGAAATTCCTGTAACTGATAACGCAGAAACGAGGAATAATTTTGTGAATAAAGATTTCATCTTCCTAGTTATTAAAGGTTCTATTAAGCATTATTAAAAATACGTGCCAAACTTTCTATTTTTTAATAACGATTAGGGTGTATCTTTATAAAATGTAGAATTTAAGCCATATTTAACAACTAAGAATTTGATGTAGAAAAATAAAAAAAGTTAAAATCTAAACTCGATTTTAACTTTTTTATTGTGTAACTAAGGAATTTTAATCTCAATTATTGTCTGTTTGATTCACTTACAAACTGTGCAATTTTATTATTAAAATGTTCTTTTTGTAATAAATCTTCTAATGCAATATGCATTCTGTATCTCCAATAATGAGGGAAAACCGCTGGATTATTGATTCTCTCGTCATCCGCATAAATATTTACAATTTCATAATCTGTAGCAAAATACTCTTGAATTGGGAAAATCGCCAACATCGCTTGAGAATGCAAATGCTGTTTCATAATAATCTCTGCCAATTCTGGAAGAAGTTCCGAAGGTGCAGTTCCGTATTGATTAAGCTGATTATTATAGTAATTCTGCGTAAGTTCTCTGTTTTCTTTCCACCATTGTCTTAGTGTAGAACTGTCGTGAGAAGAAGCTGTAACTACGTTCATATAATCTGCATTTTGAGGATTGTAATACGGAACATCTTCTTTTGGCGAACGCTGAACTTTTAATGCTATAATTCCTAAAGCATCCATCACACCTGGGACACAATCTGGAACCAAACCTAAATCTTCGCCGCAAATTAACATATCTGTTGCAGAAAGCAACATAGGTAATTTTTCCATGGCTTTTTCACGCCAAAGTCCATCTTGTCTTCTGAAGAAATAATCGATATACAATTCATGCAATGCATACTTTTCCCAATCAGAAAGATGATGATAGGAAGATGTTTTTTGAATATTAAATCTTGGGTGATAAACAATGTCTTCGCCGTTATTTTCGGTTAAGAATAACACATTCGCGGCAAGTGAAATCAGTTTTTCTTCCATCCAATCTCTAGGATGCGTTTTAAAATAATCTACTAATTTTCTTTGCGAATCATATTCTGGTTTGAAATGATACACTCCATTTTCTTGATACAAGAAATGTTCTGCAATAACCTCTTTTTCGTAACCGAAATTATCCCAAAGAATTTGGTCATTAATAAAAGGTCTGCAATATCTGTCATAATTAAATGGAATATGTCTTGCCGAAAACTCTTGCAAAGTCACAGGAACTGCCGGATAGAAATACCCTAAAATTCCTTGTGTAGCAGACATTGGTATTCTCCAAATTCTGAAAAACCCTAGAATATGGTCTATTCTCATCGCATCAAAATAGCGCGCAATTACGTTAAAACGTTTTTTCCACCAATCGTAATTGTTTTCTTTCATCACTTCCCAATTATAAGTTGGGAATTCCCAGTTTTGACCTAAATCAGAGAATTCATCAGGTGGTGCTCCTGCTTGGAAATCCATTCCGAAAAGTTCTGGTTCTGTCCACGCATCGGCAGAAAATCTGTAAATACCGATTGGTAAATCTCCTTTCAGAGAAATTCCCAAACCGTGAGTATAATCTACAGCGTCTTTTAACTGTAAATGCAACTGATATTGCACCCAAGAATGAAGCATTACGCTTTCAAATTCGGCATGTTTTTCATCAAAAAATTGAGAAATTTTTCCTGCAACGTATTTTTTATGCGTTTTCCAATTATTGAAATTAGGAGTGTTATTTTTGTCTCTTAAAACACAAAAAGCAGCATAAGGTTTCAGCCAATCTGCATTTTCTTTCAAGAATTTTAAGAAATCTTTGTCTTTAAGAATTTCAGATTTATTTTCTTCAAAAACAGCTTTGATGAATTTCCATTTTCCTGAAATCATTTGTTCATAATCCACAAATTTTTCAGCATTTAGTTCATCTTTCTTGTGCTTATATTCTACTTTTAAATTTTCTGGAATTGAATACTGCAAATTTTCTAAACTCAAATACTGTGGATGCAATGCATACACCGAAATCGCAGCATAAGGATAAGAGTCCGTCCAACTGTAATTAGCGGTAGTATCATTAATAGGTAAAATCTGAATGATAGAAAGATTGGTTTTATGTGCCCAATCTGCTAATTTTTTAATATCGGCAAACTCACCAACTCCAAAACCGTTTTCGCTTCTTAAACTGAAAACAGGAATGGCAACTCCAGCTGCTTTGTATAATTGTTCGGCATTAAATCTGAAATAATGATCTGCATGAATTTGCAAAACTTCCGCATCTTGATTAGGGAAAGCCAATCTGTTTTCGCCGTATTCTAGTGCAATAACTTCGCCTTTTTTCTCGTCGAAAATCCCGTATTTATACTGTACAAATTCTTTTTGTTTTTTTAAATCTACCGCCAATTCCCAAACGCCAACAGAAGTTTGAGCCATTTTTGGAGCGTCTGCATAATTCCAGTTACCCAAAGCTTCATTATTTCCTAGAATCACAACCTTCCAATCAGGTGAATACAGCGGAGCTTCTATTCTGAAATGATGCGTATGTTTCTTAAGAATGGCAACTTTCTCTGCTTTGAAATCTCCTAGTTTATTTCGAAGAATTTTATTATTGAGATAGTTTTCGGGGAAATTTTTATTGTTCCAGACATCGTAAATGTTATACTCTTGGAAATTATTCACAAAATTCAATCGATGATGGCAAATCTCCTCATTAATGATTTGATTATTAGCATCTAGAACCAAATATTTGTATTCTATAGATTTAGAGAAAAAATCGATTTCGCCCTTCCAATTTCTATTATCAGAGAAATGAAGGTCATGTGTTTTCACATTTTTCCCTTCAGAAACTTGAATGGCTAACCTCTGCCCAAACTCAGTTCCATAATTAATAGTGAAATATAATTTCATTTTTTTTTCGTTTTTCAAATCACGAATTTACAAAAATATATATGCTTTAGAAAAAATTAATTATATGATTTTTAATTTGTTTTCAAGGAAAAGAAAACAAAAAGCTTCAGAAAATCTCTGAAGCTTTTACTATATTTTAGTTTTTTTTAATTTAAAACATAAGAAGTACCTTCTCTTCCGTCTTTCAGTTCTATGCCTTGTTCTAATAACTTATCACGAATTTGGTCAGAAAGTTCAAAATTTTTGGCTTTTCTGGCTTGATTTCTAAGTTCTATGAGCACTTGTAATGTTTTGTCCAATTTTGAATTGTTATTTTCTTCAATATTTTGTAAACCTAGAACATCAAATACAAAAGCATTCATCAAGGTTTTTAATTCTTCTAAATCTTCAGAAATAATATTTTCTTTTCCATCTTTTAGTTTAAAAATAAAACTTACCGCTTCAAAAAGATGAGAAATTAAAATTGGCGAATTAAAATCGTCATTCAAAGCATCATAACACTTCTGTTTCCATTCTTTTAAGTCAAAACTAGAAGACGCTTCGACTCCGCTCAGCGTGACAGCGTTTAAAACTTTCAAACTTTCCATTAAACGTTGGAAACCTTTTTCTGAAGCCAACATTGCTTCGTTTGAAATATCGAGAACGCTTCTGTAATGCGCTTGTAAAAAATTAAAACGAACTACAGCTGGATGAAACGGTTTTTCAAAAAAATCATTTTCACCAGAAATTAATTGATGCGGAAGAATGTAGTTCCCTGTAGATTTACTCATTCTTTGTCCGTTCATGGTCAGCATATTCGCGTGCATCCAATATTTCACTGGCGAAACGCCGTTGCAACCTTTTCCTTGAGCAATTTCGCATTCGTGATGCGGAAATTTAAGATCCATTCCACCTCCGTGAATATCAAATTGTTCTCCTAAATATTTAGTAGACATCGCTGTACATTCTAAATGCCAACCTGGGAAACCTTCTCCCCAAGGTGAAATCCATTTCATAATATGTTCTGGAGAAGCTTTTTTCCAAAGGGCAAAATCTTGTGGATTTTTCTTTTCGTTTTGCCCATCTAAATCGCGGGTATTGACAAAAAGTTCGTCTATATTTCTTTTAGAAAGTTCGCCATAATTTCCGCCTTTTTCGTTGTAAGCACGCACATCAAAATAAACAGAACCGTTGCTTTCATAAGCCAAACCTTTTTCGATTAAATCTTTAGTTAATTCAATTTGTTCGATGATGTGACCAGTTGCAGTAGGCTCAATCGTTGGAGGCAAAAGATTAAATTTTTCTAAAACTTTATGAAAATCTACGGTGTATTTTTGTACAATTTCCATAGGTTCTAGTTTTTCGAGACGAGATTGCTTCACGAAACGGTCGTTATTTACGTCTCCATCGTCTGTTAAATGTCCTGCATCTGTAATATTTCTTACGTAACGAACATCATAACCCAAATGTTTCAAACTTCTGTAAATGAAGTCGAAATTCATAAAAGTTCTCACGTTTCCGAGGTGCACGTTGCTGTAAACAGTAGGCCCACAAACGTACATTCCTACTTTGTTGCCGTTAATAGGTGTGAAAATTTCTTTTTCCCCAGAAAGCGAATTGTATATTTTAAGTTGCATTGAATTTTTATTTAATGATTGATTGATTTAAAAAAATTGAAGAATTAAGATTTTATTTTATAAAAATCAGCAACAACAAATAATTGTAGTTGTAAAAATCTGGTGTGATATTTTTTTAAATCTGGTCATTATACTATTTTAGATAAATTCTTAATCAAATTTCGCATGACTTCCTACATAATGCAAAAATTCTTGTCTTGTAATAGGATTGGTTCTAAAAATCCCGCTCAATTCTGCGGTAATGGTAGAACTTGCCGTATCTTTTATTCCTCTACAATTTACACAAAGGTGTTTTGCATCAATAATACAGGCTACATCTTTCGTTCCGAGAGCTTCTTTCAAAGCATCTACAATTTGCATCGTTAATCTTTCCTGCACTTGCGGACGTTTTGCGTAATAATCTACAATTCTATTGATTTTAGAAAGTCCAATTACTTCTCCATTTGAAATGTAAGCAACGTGCGCTTTGCCAATAATAGGTAAAAAATGATGCTCACAGAAAGAATACACCGTTATATCCTTCTCTACCAGCATTTGTCTATACTTATATTTATTGCTGAAAGTAGAAATCCCTGGTTTATTTTCTGGTAAAAGTCCACCAAAAATTTCGTTTACATACATCTTTGCGACACGTTTTGGTGAATCTTTCAAGGAATCATCGGTCATATCAAGACCTAAAGTGTGCATAATCTCTGCAAACTTTTCTTCTATAATTTTTATTTTTTCTTCTGGTGTCTTTACGAAAGCATCCTCACGAAGAGGAGTATGGTCTTTACCTGTAAAAACATCATCATCGTTTTCAAAAAAGTTACTCATAGTCTGAAATAATGTCACAAAATTAAGAATTAATCTCTAAATCATATTACTAAAATATTATTAGACTGATTTACAATAATTTAAAATCAAAATATATTAAAAAAATTTGTATTGGCACAGAATTTTATATATTTGCACTTGAATTAACAAAAATTTTTAAAACAAATTGCTATGTCAGACATTACATCAAGAGTAAAAGCTATCATCGCAGATAAGCTAGACGTGGAAGAAACAGAAGTAACTCCTGAAGCAAGCTTCACTAATGATTTAGGTGCAGATTCTTTAGATACTGTAGAATTAATTATGGAATTTGAAAAAGAATTCAACATTCAGATTCCTGATGATCAGGCAGAAAAAATCACTACTGTAGGTCACGCAATCGCTTATATCGAAGAAGTTATCAAACAATAATTTTTATTACAAAAATTAACAAAACTATGGAATTGAAGAGAGTTGTAGTAACAGGATTTGGTGCAATTACACCAATTGGTAATAATGCTCAAGAGTATTGGGAAAACCTTGTAAAAGGTGTAAGTGGCGCTGCTCCTATCACTCTCTTCGATTCTACTAACTTCAAAACAAAATTTGCTTGTGAGGTTAAAAACTTCAATCCTTTAGATCATTTCGAGAAAAAGGAAGCAAAAAAAATGGATCGAAACACTCAACTCGGTGTGGTGGCAGCTCGTGAAGCTGTATCACATTCTAGAATTATCGAAGATCAAGTAGATAAAAACAGAGTGGGTGTAATCTGGGGCTCAGGAATTGGAGGTTTAGAAACTTTCGAAACCGAAGTTCTAGGCTGGGCAAAATCTGAAGGAATACCTAGATTTAATCCTTTCTTCATTCCAAAAATGATTGCGGATATTACTCCAGGTCATATTTCTATGGAATACGGTTTTCACGGACCTAATTACACTACAGTTTCTGCGTGTGCATCTTCTGCAAATGCGTTGATAGATGCTAAAATGCTTCTCCAATTAGGAAAAGCAGATGTAATTGTATGTGGAGGTTCAGAAGCTGCTGTTACCGCATCTGGAATGGGAGGATTTAATTCTATGATGGCTCTTTCTACAAGAAATGATGATTATAAAACTGCTTCTAGACCTTTTGACAAAGACAGAGATGGATTTGTGTTAGGAGAAGGTGCAGGATGTATCGTCCTTGAAGAGTATGAACATGCTAAAAAACGTGGTGCTACCATTTATGCAGAACTTGCAGGTGGTGGTTTAAGTGCAGATGCATATCATATGACAGCACCTCATCCAGAAGGTTTGGGCGCTTATTTAGTAATGAAAAATTGTTTAGAAGACGCAGGATTAACTCCAGATGAAGTAGACCACATCAATATGCATGGTACTTCTACTCCATTAGGAGACATTGCAGAATCTAATGCAATTGCCAGACTATTAGGCGAGCATGCATATGATATTCAAATCAACTCTACTAAATCTATGACTGGTCACCTTCTTGGTGCAGCTGGTGTAATAGAAGCTATAGCAGCGTTAGGAACTATTTTACATGGTATTGTTCCTCCTACCATTAACCATTTTACTGATGATGAAAACATAGACAGCAGATTAGATTTTACATTTAACCACGCTGTAAAAAAAGATGTAAAAGTAGCCATGAGTAACACCTTTGGTTTCGGAGGTCACAATGCTTGCGTTCTATTCAAGAAATTATAATGGCCTTAAAAAATTCATTACAAAAATTTCTACTTAAAAGACCTTTCAAAAAAAAGACTGAAAAAGAAAAGCTACTTTCTGCCAGAATTAGTAAAATAATTGGGCAGAATGTGAAAAATCTTGATTACTATCAAGAAGCTTTTTCATTAAAAATTCCTAATAAAACTACGGGAGCCAAAAACTACGAAAGATTAGAATTTTTAGGAGATGCAGTCTTAGGAAGCATCATTTCTTGCTACCTATATAAAAATTATCCCGATGCCAATGAAGGATTTCTCACCCAAATGAAATCAAAAATTGTCAATCGAAAAAACCTTAACTCTCTAGGCGAAAAACTGAAGCTTACAGATTTTATTCAAAATGGTGGCAATGGTAATTTAGGTGAAAACATTTCGGGGAATCTCTTCGAAGCCTTTATTGGTGCGCTTTATTTAGACACCAATTATGAAACTTGCGAAAAAATTGTTTTAGAAAAATTGTTTACCGATAAACATATCGAAAAACTAGAAAACAAAATCGTAAGTTACAAAGGATTATTGCTAGAATGGAGCCAAAAGAAAAAGGTGACTATCAAATATGAAATCACCGAAGAAACTTTGCCCAATAAGAACCTTCTATTTAAGAGTTGCATCTACTTAAATAATGTAAAAATCTCTTCTGCCACAGAAACTTCTAAGAAAAAAGCAGAAGAAAAAGCAGCACAAAGAGCGTTTTACTCCTTAAATAAAAAAGAAAACATTGTTGAAAAACAAAAAAATATTTCTTGACTTAGAAGATGATGAACCAATAGACATTGGTTTACTAAGATTGGCTAAAAAATTACCCGATCATGAAATATTTTTCGAAATTAACAAAATAAATCCCTTCCAATTCGTAAGAACAGACGACTTAAAAATAAAACAGTTTTGTTTTACAAAATTCGAAGGATATCACAAAGAAACCAAAAATTGCTATTCTATAGTATCTAACAAATCAGCACCATTACGAAAAAAAACAGACAACGAACTCTTTGCACAGACTGAAGAAATCAAATTTCTGATGCCCAAAAATAAAGATGTAGACTACATTATTTATGCAAAGGATAGTTTTAAAGATTTTTCACTAATTTTGCTGCCAGAAAACATCATGTTTCAAATACAAGATTTTTCTTTACAACCCAATAGCGAACTATACAAGCTAATTAATTATTATGAATAAGAGAGCGAAAAAAACAAAAGTAATCGCAACATTAGGACCTGCTTCTTCTACGAAAGAAATCATGCTAGAACTGGTAAAAGCTGGAGCCGATGTTTTTAGAATAAATTTTTCTCATGCCGATTACGAACTGGTTAAGAGAAATGTAGACATCATTAGAGAAATCAATCAAGAATACGGTTATAACATCTCTATTTTAGGAGATTTACAAGGTCCTAAATTAAGAGTAGGTGTGGTAAAAGAAGGTTCTTTCCTTAATCCAGGAGACGTACTTACCTTTACCAATGAGCCTTGCGAAGGAGATTCAACCAAAGTATTCATGACGTACGAAAAATTCCCGCAAGACGTAAAAGTTGGCGAAAGGATCCTTATTGACGATGGAAAATTAGTTTTGGAAGTCATCGAAACCAACCAAAAAGATACGGTAAAAGCAAAAACGATTCAAGGTGGACCATTAAGCTCTAAAAAAGGAGTGAATTTACCAAACACTAATGTTTCTCTTCCTGCTTTGACAGAAAAAGACATCGAAGATGCTAAATTCATGATTGAAAATGAATTCGATTGGATTGCACTTTCATTCGTTCGTCATGCTCAAGACATTATTGATTTAAAGAAATTAATTGAAGCGCATTCTGATTTCAAAATTCCAATTATAGCAAAAATTGAAAAACCAGAAGGTGTAAAAAATATTGACGAAATTCTTCTAGAATGTGACGGATTAATGATTGCTCGTGGAGATTTAGGAGTAGAAGTTCCAATGGAAGAAGTTCCTGTCATTCAGAAAAAATTAGTAGATAAAGCCAGATATTACTCTAAACCAGTAATTATCGCTACGCAAATGATGGAAACCATGATTAACAGCCTTACTCCAACTAGAGCCGAGGTAAATGACGTAGCAAACAACGTTTTAGACGGTGCTGATGCGGTAATGCTTTCTGGTGAAACTTCTGTAGGAAAATATCCTGTAGATGTAGTTAAAAACATTACAAAGATTATTAAGAATATTGAATCTACCAATCTTTACGAAAAGAAAAATGACATTATAGAAAAAATAACTTGTGTAGACGATCGTTTCGTAACAGATATGATTTGTCTTAACGCAGTTAAAATTGCAGAAACCACAGGAGCTGCCGCCATTATTACGCTTACTCACTCTGGTTACACTGCTTTCCAAATTTCTGCACACAGACCTACTTCTAGAATTATCGTTTTCAGTTCTAACAGAAGAGTTCTTACCATGCTGAACCTTTTATGGGGAGTAAGAGCGTTCTACTATGACATGAACAAATCTACAGACGAAACGGTAATCCAAGTGAACATGTTAACACATCATTATGGCTATGTAGAAAAAGGAGATTTCGTAGTAAATCTCAATGCAATGCCAGTTTATGAAGGTGGAAAAACCAATACACTCAGATTAACCACTATATAAAATGAAAGCTCCAAAATTTGGAGCTTTTTTATTTTTTTAAATTTCTAAAATTTACCGATAATGGTTTTGGGAGCGGTAAATTCTTTGAGCGCATACAGAGACAATTCTACTCCATATCCAGAATTCTTTCTTCCGCCAAAAGGCAATCTTACATCTGAACGAAAAATTTGGTTAATTGCCACGCTTCCGCTTTCTAAATTCTCTGCAAAAAACAAAGCTCGTTCTTTATTTGAGGTGAAAACGGCGTTTCCTAATCCAAACATGGTATTATTGGCAATTTGTAAAGCTTCTTCATCATTTTTTACTTTAAAAACCATTGCTAATGGACCAAATAATTCTTCCTGAGCAATAGGATTATCTGGATTCATTTCTAAAATGCCTGGTTTAAAAGCCATATTTCCTACAGATTCTAACGCTACAATAGCTTTCGCTCCGTTGTTAAGCGCTTTTTGATATTGTTTTTCTAAATCTGAAGCCAAATCTTCTCTCGCCATTAATCCTAACTTCGTTTCTTCATTCATAGGATTTTCTGGTTGATATTTTTTATACTCTTCTGTGAATTTTTCTACAAAATCTTGATATATTTTTTCGTGAATGATAAATCTTTTTCCAGCCACACATGTTTGTCCGTTATTTTGTAATCTTGCTTGTGCTCCATCAATTGCTGCTTTTTCTAGATCTGCATCTTCGCAAACGATAAAAGCATCACTCCCTCCTAATTCCAAAACACATTTTTTTAAATTTTTCCCTGCAGTTTCGGCAATTTTTCTTCCTGCGGCTTCACTACCTGTAAGAGAAACGCCTCTAATAATCGGATGAGCAATCATTTCTTCAACTTCTATGTGAGAAACTTTTAAAAAGGTAAAAATACCTTTTGGAAAACCTGCTTTCTCGAAAATTTCTTGCATGGTTTCACCTGATTTTTCACAAATAGAAGCATGTTTTAGCACGATTACATTTCCTGCTAAAATGGTAGGAACTGCAAATCTTATCGCTTGCCAAAAAGGAAAATTCCATGGCATAACGCCCAAAATAACGCCCAAAGGTTCGTGATGGATTTCTGAAATTTGAAATTCTGTTTCTACTTGTTCTGTTTTTAGTATATTTTTTGCGGCCGCATAATAATCACATAACGCTGCACATTTTTCTATTTCTGAAACAGATTGCGAAATGGGTTTATTCATTTCTTTGGTTATAATTTCGCCAAATTCTTGCTTTCTATCATTCAGAATTTCAGATAGTTGAGTGAAATATTTTTGTCTTTCTTCAAACGGAATTTTTCTCCATTTTTGGAAAGCGTCTTGAGAATTTTGTAAGGTATTTTGAAGGAATTGTTCCATATTTTTTTCATTAAAAAAGTGTACAAAGATACTGTACTAAATCCTAAACGTGGTTTTGCCAAAGATAAAATTTTAAATGCTTATCATTTAAAAAAGTGAAAATAAAACCGAAACCAATTTCTAGCCCTGATTGAGCGACATGTTTGAGCTCTTTTTGTTTTTTTTAGATATTTCGATTTCGCTCAATATGAAAAAAAAACAAAAAAGCGAGTAGCGAAAGCAGGACTGAAAGTGAAAGAAAACAGAAAACGTGTTGCTCCTAAAAATTTTAATTATTGGACAAATCTCGATTTGTCCCTACGAAATCATAAACCACTCATTTACCAAACTGGCAGCTAATCTGGCGGTTCTCTCGGCAATGTCAAACTCAGGATTTACCTCCGCAACATCTAGCGCAACCAATTTTTCTGACTTCAAAATATGTCTGTAAAAATGCAGAAAAGTAGCATCTGCAAAGATTCCGTTGTACGCAGCAGCCGAAACTCCAGGCGCAATAGACGCGTTGAAAACATCCATACAAATGGTGAGATACAATTGGTCTACCGAAGAAACTAGTTCGTCAATCTGTTGATAGATTTTAGGAAGATTTTCGAAGAAAATTTCGTCTGCCAAAATGTATTTCATCCCAAATTGATGAGCAGTATCAAACAATTTAAGTGTATTAGAATTTTTCTGAATCCCGATGTGCAATGAATGGATTTCTCCTTCTTGGGCGATTTGCCAAAAACCCGTTCCAGAGCTTGCTCCTACTCCATTTTCGGGTTCACGGTTATCAAAATGTGCATCGAGATTGATGATGCCAATTTTTTGGTTGGGAAATGCTTTTTTGATACCAGAATAATGCGCAAAAGTCACTTCGTGGCCGCCACCTAATACGATGGATTTTGCATTTTTTTGCAGAATTTTAGAAACTTTTTCTGCAAGATTTTCTTGAGTTTTTTCTAAATTTTGGTCTTCGCAAGTGATATTTCCGAAATCTAGTAATTGAAAATCTGGAGAAACTACAGGAAAATTGCTCATATTTTTTCGGATAATGTCTGGAGCTTTGGCAGCGCCAATTCTTCCTTTGTTTCTTCTAACGCCTTCGTCTACCGCAAAACCATGCAAAACGAAATTATTCGGTAAAATATTTTCGTATTTCTCCACTATTTCTACTCGTTGGAATATTCGGTGATGAAGCGGTGAATCTCCATCGTTACGTCCTTGCCAAATGTTTAACATTATAAAATTATGCTGTTAGTTTGTCATGCTGAAAGCATCTAGACAAAGTTATTCAAATAAATGATTCAAAAATTCTAAATTAGGATTTACATTCCTGATTAAATCTAATTTAACATTTCTGTTCATTAGTTTTATTTCTTTTTCTCTTTCAATTGCTTGTTGAATCCAACCGAATTTTTCGTAATAATTAAGAAATTCAACATTATATTTTGAAGTAAAGCTATTTGGATTTTTCTTTGTTTTATGTTCAAAAAGTCTTCGGTGAAGATTATTTGTTACTCCCGTGTAAAGAACGGTTCTCCTTTTGTTTGTTATAATATAAACATAGAATTTATAACTTCCTTCAGGATAATCTTCCATAGTGTTATTATTTATAATTGTTTAGATGCTTTCAGCATGACAAAATAAGCGTTTTTTTTATTGATTACAATTAATTATTCTTCCATCAATATACACTTCACTTGCAGCCAAACTTCCTTGATTGTATAAAATATTTTGGAAATTATCTGTTTCAAAAACCACAAAATCAGCTTTCATTCCCTTTTTCAGAATTCCTCTATCAGTTAAATTTAATGCTTTTGCCGCACGGAATGTAATTCCAGCCAAAACTTCGGCAGTGCTTAACTTCTGAAAAGTGGCTAAAATGGACGCTTGGGTAATGAGATTTCCCATCGGTGCTGAACCGGGATTCCAATCACTTGCAATAGCAAGAATTCCGTTGTGGTCTAAAATTTTTCTCGCTGGGGTAAAAGGTTCTCCCAAACCTAAACTTGCACCAGGAAGTGCCACTGCAACGGTTTTTGAATTGGCCAAATATTCTATATCTTCATCAATTGTAGCTTCTAAATGGTCTGCTGAAACTGCGCCAACCTCAACTGCAATTCTAGAACTTCCTGCGGTAAATTGGTCTGCGTGAACCGTAATTTCAAAGCCTAATGCTTTTGCTTTTTCTAAAAATTTTCGACTTTCTTCTGGTTGAAATGCAGATTTTTCGATGAAAATATCTACTCTTTTCGCTAAATTTTCTTCTTTTACTTTTGGTAGAATTTCATCTACAATATATTGTAAGTATTCTTCATTATTTCCTTCAAAATCTCTTGGTTTTAAATGTGCAGAAAGACAAGTTGGGACTAAAGTTGCTTTGGTTTTTGTTTGTGCTTGTTGAATCACACGAAGCATTTTCAGTTCACTTTCTACATTCAATCCGTAGCCAGATTTAATTTCGATGGTCGTAATTCCCAATGAAATTAATCGATTTATTCTTTCTAAAAGTGTTTCTAAGAGTTCTTTTTCGGAAGCATTTCTAGTATGCTGAACGCTGCTCCAAATTCCGCCTCCTTTTTCTGCGATTTCCAGATAAGTTTTCCCTGCATTTCGCATCGCAAAATCATTAGCTCTGTTTCCTCCAAAACAAATGTGAGTATGACAATCTATGAATGCGGGAAGAACAATCGAGTTGGAGAATTGGGGAGTTGTAGAATTAGACACTTCGACTCCGCTCAGTGTGACAAGCTCCTCAAAATCACCAACTTCCTCAATTAAGTTATCATTATTGATTAAAATTCCACCGTTTTCGATAATTTCTAATTGTTCATCAGAGATTTTCCCTCGAAGTGGAAGATTATTGAGGGTAAGAATTTGTTTGAAAGGACCGATTAGTTTCATGTGATTGAGGTAAAGGTTAAGGCAAAGGTAAATATTGAGGTTTAGAAGTTTTAATCACGATTGAGATAATTGATTATTTTATTGAGTTCATAGATTACTATATCTAATTCTTCAATTAATTTTTTTGCGTTTTTCGTCTGTAAAATATTGAACTTTATTTCCATAAATTAAATGATTTTTTGTTTCAAAAGCTTCGCTCCTGCTAATATCGTAAACTCTACTTTTATCTTTGTTACTTCTTCTTCCAAATGCTTCTGCTATGTTTGCCGAAATGCTTTCTGCTGAACGTCTCAACTGCGAAGTTAATCCGTAATCTTCTTTTCTTGGCAATCTCTCCGAAAGGAAAAAACACTCTACGGCTATTTCCATCGCTTTTTGCCAAACTGGCATTTCAGTAAAATCCTTAAACATTTTTTAGAATTTTTATTTTAACAAAAATAGAATTAATTTATTTCAACAACAAAATTATTAACATTCTCAAACTTTACCTTTGCCTTTGCCTTTACCTAAAATTTATTACCTTTGAACATAACAAGTACTATTACTGATGCCAGATTTTTTACACGCAGATAAAGAAAATTTCTCTGATGAGGAATTAATGCAGGAAGAACAGATTCGTCCACAAAGTTTTAAGGATTTTGCGGGACAAAGAAAAACGTTGGATAATTTAGAGGTTTTCGTGGCGGCTGCTAAAAATAGAGGTAGCGCTTTAGACCACGTACTTTTACACGGGCCTCCAGGTTTGGGGAAAACTACTTTGGCGCATATTATTGCCAATGAACTGGGCGTAAATTGTAAAATTACTTCGGGACCAGTTTTAGATAAACCAGGGAGTTTGGCTGGACTTTTAACGAATTTGGAAGAAAACGATGTGCTTTTCATTGATGAAATTCACCGACTTTCGCCAGTGGTGGAAGAATATTTGTATTCTGCAATGGAAGATTATAAAATCGACATTATGCTGGAAACTGGTCCTAATGCACGTTCTGTACAAATTGGCTTGAATCCTTTCACTTTAGTTGGCGCAACTACTCGTTCTGGAATGCTTACCAAACCAATGCTAGCAAGATTCGGGATTCAATCTCGATTAGAATATTATACAGTAGAACTTTTGGGAATGATTATCGAGAGAAGTGCAAGAGTTTTGGGCGTTCCTATTTATGAAGATGCTGCATTGGAAATTGCAAGAAGAAGCCGTGGAACACCGAGAATTGCCAATGCATTGTTACGCAGAGTTCGAGATTTTGCAGAAATTAAAGGAAACGGCGAAATTGAAATTGAGATTACCAAGTTTGCACTTAATTCTCTGAATGTAGATGAATATGGATTGGATGATATGGACAATAAAATTATGCGCGTAATGATAGAAAATTTCAAAGGGAAACCAGTTGGGATTTCTGCTTTGGCCACTTCTATTGGCGAAAATCCTGAAACTTTGGAAGAAGTTTACGAACCGTTTTTGATTCAGGAAGGATTTATCATCAGAACTCCAAGAGGAAGAGAAGTAACGGAAAAAGCTTATAAACATTTGGGAATTTCGAGGCCGAAAAACCCGGGAGAACTTTTTTAGGTTGAGGCAAAGAATTAGGTTAAGAAAATGAAAATTATAAACTATCAGAAAATTAATTAAATTACCACAAAATCACACTTTACATGAAACTTTATCCTATACAATGCGGAAATTTTAAATTAGACGGCGGTGCTATGTTTGGTGTCGTCCCGAAATCTCTTTGGGAACGTACTAATCCTGCGGATTCTAAAAATTTAATCGAACTCGGGACTCGTTCTCTTTTGATGGAAGATGGCAAAAAACTCATCTTAATAGACTGTGGATTAGGAAATAAGCAAGATGAGAAGTTTTTCGGACATTATTCGCTTTATGGAGACGAATCATTAGACAAAAATTTAAAAAAATTCGGGTTTGTAAGAGAAGATATTACCGATGTTTTTTTGACGCACCTTCACTTCGACCATTGTGGTGGCGCCATTGAATGGAATGATGACAAAACAGGTTACAGACCTGCTTTTAAAAACGCACAGTTTTGGACTAATGAAAATCATTGGCAATGGGCAACTGAACCCAATCCTCGTGAAAAAGCAAGTTTCTTGAAGGAAAACATTTTACCAATGCAAGAAAGCGGACAATTGCAATTTCTGCCTACTCCAAAAACGGGAAATTATGGTTTTGCACCTGATTTGAAAATGGACGTGATCTTTGTAGACGGTCACACCGAAAAACAAATGCTTCCTGTAATTCAATATCAAGAAAAAACGATTGTTTTTGCAGCAGATCTCATTCCAACAGCGGGTCACATTCCGCAAGTTTACGTGATGGGATATGACACGAGACCACTTCTTACCATGGAAGAAAAAGGAAAATTTCTGAAACAATGTGTAGAGAATGAATACTTACTGTTCTTCGAACACGATGCTCATCATGAATTGGCAAGTCTGAAAATGACTGAAAAAGGCGTGAAGCTAGATGAAACGTTCAGTTTTAACGAAGTTTTTGGGTATTAATTTGCGGGAAGTTAGAAGATGGAAGCTGGAAGTTTACATACTGGAAAAAAAATCATCGGAATTACGGGGGGAATTGGAAGTGGAAAATCTACGGTTTCTAAATTTATAGAAGAATTGGGATTTCCTGTGTATGATTCTGATTTTTGGGCAAAAGAATTGGTGAATATAGACGAAAATCTAAAGTCTAGAATTATAGAACTTCTTGGCGAAGAATCTTATGATGAAAACGGAAAATACAACCGGAAATTTGTTGCAGAAAAGGTTTTCGAAAATCAGGAATTGCTTTTACAACTCAACCAAATTATTCATCCTGCGGTGAAAATTCATTTTGAGAATTGGGTAAATGCTCAAAACGCTGAATTTGTTTTCAAAGAAACGGCTTTGCTTTTTGAATTAAAATTGAATGAAAGTTGCTACCAATCTATTTTGGTTACCGCTGATGAAAACATCAGGATAAAAAGAGTGATGGATAGAGATGGCAGAACATACCGAGAAGTAAAAGAAATCATCGATAAACAAATGCCCGAAGTTGACAAAGTGAAATTAGCTGATTTTGTGATTCAAAATAATACTGATTTAGACACTTTAAAGGAATTTACTCATCAAGTTATAGACGAGTTGCAACGAATGGATTTGTAAATTCTAATTTTAAAAAAAAAGAAAACCTTGAGATGAACTCAAGGTTTTCTTTTTTATATCATCTAAGATTATTTTTTGATGAATTTCATTTTAGAAGTTGCACCTTTTTCAGAAACTTCTATGAAATAAACTCCTTTTGCAAGAGTAGCTACATTGACTTTATTATTGGTCACTTTTCCTTTTGAAATAAACTGACCTGCAACGTTATAGATGGTAAAAGTAGCATTATTAGATACTTTTGTAATATTTAAAACATCTACCGCTGGATTAGGAAAAATCTGAATATTGTTTTCAGAAAATTCGCTAGTGGCTAAATTAGATGTAATGTTTACTTTATAATCTTCTACTTCGCCATAACGCACTTCACCACAAGCAGAATTTGGAGAAGCAATATCTGTCATTAAAACTCTAAGTCTAGTATTTCCTAAGACAGCATCAGAAGGAACGGTAAATATTACAGAAACAGGTGTCTGCTGATTAAGAGCAGTTCCCATAATTTTTTCTGTAGTATCAAAAACACCATTTTGATTGAAATCAATCCAAGCGGTTACAGATTCATCATACTTATCATTAGGATCTGTCCAAGCTTTGGTAACCGAAAGTGTGTTATTTGCAGAGCCTTTAACCAAGGTGATTAATCTAGAAGGGTCTGAAGTGTAGTCTGTATAGAAACTTTCGAAAGAATTGCTAGACATGGTACCAAGTGTAACATTTGCAATATATTCGTATGAATTATCTAAAGACTTTAAAGTACAATATGTTAGCGTAGAAAAATTATTAGAGGTGCTATAAGTTCCTGTTACGCCAGAGCAAACTGCTGCAACTTGAACTTCATAAGATGTGTCAATCGTTAATCCACTAATCGTATAAGAAGTACTAGAAGTAGTAACGGTAGTCCAATTTGTATCTCCTATTTTTCTGTATCTTAAAGAGTAAGTAGCATTAAGAATTGCTCCCCAAGAAACTTGAGCAGAATTAGTAGTAATACTAGAAACGGAAATATTAGAAGGTGCTGTACCATTACATATACTAGCTTGAGTTACTGTAACATTTTTGATGGCATAGAACACATTACCAATTGCAGAAACTCTAATTTTAAGATTAGCATTTGTAGCAAAAGATGAAAAATCTAAAATTTCGGAACCGTCATTAGGAGTAGAATTAGAAATCACCGTCCAAGTTGAACCATCATTGGTTGTATAATCTATTTTAACGTTCGTTACATTATATGGAGCGGCGTTTGTATTTGCAACATCCCAAGTAAAAGGAATATTTGCATTATTATACACTATAGAAGAGTTAATAGCAAATGGACCATCATTCCCTACAGTAATTTGTTGATTGGCAGTTTGAGTTTGTACACCTGCTGCATTATTATCTCTTACAGTAACTTTAAAGTTAGAAACTCTTGCTACAGTAGAAACAGCTTCCCAATCACTTAAATTTTTAAGATTACCCGCCAAAACGGTAGATAATTTAGGGAAATAACGTGTAGGATTACTCGTTCCTGTTAATGATCTAAAACTTGCTCCGGAAGTTGTATTTCCAAGATTTGCATTTGATATTCTTACACTAGCATCGTCTGCTTGTTCCCATGTATATGTTAAAGCATCTCCTTCTGGATCTGTAGCAGAAGCAGTTAAAACAAATGCTGTACTCTTCGGAATGGTATAATTTGGTAGTGCAGCTATTGTAGGAGGATTATTAGCTATAGCCGTTTCTACATCACATGTTGTAGAGATTAGATTAGATTGAATTTGATTGATAGATGCAAAATGGAAGTAAGGGTCTGAGTTTGACTGAACATCTGTAGTTGCTCCTGTAATTCCTGCATATCCCATGATTGTACTTCCAGAACCAGGCTCCATATTAACGCCCGTTCCTTCTAAACCATGAGAAAATGTATGATTTGCTCCTAATTGATGCCCTAATTCGTGAGTTACATAATCTATATCAAAAGTATCTCCACTAGGAACTCCATCTGCTGGAGCAGTATATCCGCTACCTTTATATGCAACAGGAGAACCGGATGAATCTAAAGTAGTATCATTACTACAAACACAACCAATACATCCTGCATTACCACCACCTCCGGTTGCGCCAAATAAATGACCTATGTCGAAATTAGCATCTCCTACAACCGTTCTTAAAGTATTCATCAACTGTGCATTCCAATCATCCATAAAGTCAGAATCAGAATATGGATCTGTAGATGCATTGGTATAAATAATAGTTGTGTTATTTACTAAATTTAAGTGAACTGCTAAATCTTTTTCCATTACTCCGTTTACACGTGTAAGTGTTGCATTAATAGCAGTTAATGCACCTGAAACTGTACCTCCAAAATAAGCGGTATATTCTCCAGTAACAGAAAGTGCTAGTCTTAAAGTTCTGTATTTTTTATCAGAAGATTGGATTCTATAATCTAACGAGTTTACTTTTTTATTTCCTGCCGAAACTAAAGTGTTAATTTCCTTTCTTTTTTCAATAGATTCAGATGTTTTACAGAAAAAACCAGTCTCGCTCTTTTTAGACTTTTTAAATAACGCATATACATTTTTATCTGTATTTGCTGGCTCTATAAATTCGTAAACACCATCTTTAATAATCATAGACTGAAAATCATTTGGAGCAGTACTGAATCGAATGGTTTTACTAGGATCATCTATTCCTACTCCTATGTAAGAACCCAGTTTGTATTGAGTTGCTAATTCTGCATCCATCACGGGAAAACTTCTCACAGAAAACCTTTCTAATTTTCCATCAGATGTTGGGATTTTTACAATTTTATCTTTTCTTGATTTATCATTAATACTTGGCGTATCGTTTAGATATAAGTTCAATTGATTTATATCTAATTTGTAAAATTTTGATTTAGAACTTAATTTTCGAGCTGAAACCCCAGAAAAATTAGATTCTTGCCAATAGTCTTGTGCATTGAAATTAGAAATCACTAAAAGCAAAAACACAAATAGTAAAAGTTTTCTCATCTACATCTGATTTTAAATTATACATTGATTTTTAGAATCTCCAAAGTTATAGAGTTTCTCTTAATTATTAAAATAAAAATGAATTTATTTTTATGAAAAACAAATAGATTTCTAAAATTTCATTTAAATTCTTTAAAATTGATACGCTAAATTCCAGCTAAAGCCCACATTAAATTTAGTAGAACTTTTACCAAAGCCAGGCACAATCATAGGAGTCATCCCTTCTTGTTTGGTAGAATAAAATAAAAATCTTGGTTGCGCATTTACATCTACATATAAATTTGATTTGAACAACTGAACTCTTGCTCCAGCAAAACCTTCTAACCAATAAGCAGATTGATTCACCGATGGAAAAGCAAGATATTGGTCACTGCCACCAAAACCACGAATGGGAACTTTTTTGTACTCTTGATTGTAAAAACTTGCGGCCATTTTCGCTCCTGCATAAAAACCATTATCAGGATTTTCGGTATCCATAGAAAGCATATAATATCCTCCTAATTTTCCGAAAATTCCGTTTGCAGTAGCGTCATAACCATTTTTCTGATAAATATTTTTTTCAAAACCTACATCTACAACTGCGTGAAGATTTTTCTTAATCTCAGAAGAAACATATCCTTGAAATAATTTTCTATCACTAAAAGCAGATAATCCAGCATTCAGTACATCTACTCCTACTGTAAAATTGGGTTTATATTGATATTTGGTTTTTACTGAATCTTTCTCTTGAGAAAAACCCAAACAAAAACTAAAAAACAAGATAAAGGTGAGCTTTGTTTTCATTGATAATCTGATTTTGATTGAGTTCTACTTTAGTCACTGGATTGGCAGTTTCTAGAGTTACAGTAAGGTTTTTATAAAGCCTTTTGAAACCACAAGCTGGCGAAACATATTCAGAAGTGGTATTGTAATTCAGTTTTATTTTAGAAACGCTGCCTTTTTTAGTTTTTCTCACGTATAATTCTGTAAAACCTGCATCATCTACTCGAATTGGAATCAATGCAGAATCTACTTTAGCGGCTTTTACAACCGTTAAAATGTTATTATTACCATAATCTACATCTAAATAAAGCGAGTCTAAAGTCAGCACTTTATTATCTGCACTTTTAAATTTAATTTTTAGTCGAGGTGTAGCTTCTCCACTTACGCAAACATCGTCATCGTTTTCGCAAGAAGTGAGCAAAAACCCTAAAATCAAAAAGGGAAAGATTAATTTTTTCATTTTATAACGAGGAAATAATATTCTGAAAACGCCTATTCTACTTCAAAGTCGGTTTCAGATAATTAACTTACTATTTTGATTTTTCTTATTTTAAATTTTCAGAAAAATCTCTTTTATAAAACAAAGTTCACCATTTTCTGGAAATGATGAACTTTATTTTTCAATTATTTTACTTCTAAAGCTTTATCTATCCTATAAACCAAATCTTCTAAATGATATTTGGTCACTGCATCTTGTGCATTTTGTGCACTTTTAGAAGCATCTGCTTTTATTTCTCTTAAAACTCCTCGTGTTAATGATTTCACATCAGAGTTATCAGAAATCGTCTCAGCATTTCTGCCTGTGCTTGGTTTACTTGCCTGAGTTCTCGCAATTAAAGTTTCTACAAAATTTTTCTGTAAATTTCTTCTGTAAATATCAATTTTAGAAGAAGATTTCAACTCAGAAAATACACTGTTTTTAATATCTTGAAGATAATCATACACAGTGTAAGCATTAGCATCTAAAGATTCTCCTTCGTATAATTTATTCAAAACACCTTCGCTTAAAACTCTATTGAGCACTGTTTTTTGAAGATTTTCTACCACTTCTACAGGCGATTTATCTATTTTGGTTAAAACAGATGTTTTCAACAACCAATTTGGAGTGGTAAATACATATTCTGATAAAAATTTCAAAGCTTCTTTTTGCTCTGATTTAGAAACCAATTCGTAGATAGCTCCTTTTTGTTCTACCATTTTCGGCGTTTCTTTTACGCCACCAATATATTTTGCAACATGACCTAAATATCTAGCAAACTGACCAGAAACTTGAGTAAATCTGTTATTAAGACTGCTGTAATCTTCATTTGGTTTTGTACTCCACGCTTCTATGTTTTCCATGATTCTCTGAAGATTTTTCACTCCATATTTTCCTGCAAGCATAGGATTATCGCCTACTTGTTCGCTTTGAGAACGCGGATCATAAGGATTAGTTTCTGTACCGAACCAAAGTCTAGGATTCTGTAATTTTTCCATCACCCATTTATTAAGATGAGCTTTTTCTTTTTCTGGAGAATTATAATTATAAAATCTTCTGTAACCCCATTCTATTGCCCAATCATCATAATCACCAATTCTTGGCATTAATCCAGCTTCGCCTACATTATCTTCTGGTTGTGCTACATAGTTAAATCTAGCATAATCCATAATTGAAGGAGTATGACCATTGGCTTTTAACCAAGCTTTATTTCTAAGATTTTCTACAGGAACCGTAGAACTAGACCCGAAATTATGTCTCAAACCGAGGGCATGACCTACTTCGTGTGAAGAAACAAATCTGATTAATCGCCCCATTAATTCATCATCAAAATCTACTTTTCTAGCTCTAGGATCATTCGGTGAAGCTTGTACGAAATACCAATCGTTCAACAATTTCATCACATTGTGATACCAATTGATATGACTTTCTAAAATCTCGCCAGTTCTAGGATCTGCAATTGAAGGGCCAGAAGCATTAGGAACATCTGAAGGTTTATAAACGATAGCCGAGAATCTTGCATCTTCTAAACTCCATTCTGGATCTTCTTTAGCATTCGGAACTTTTGCATAAATCGCATTTTTGAAACCTGCTTTTTCGAAAGCTTTTTGCCAATCATTCACCCCTTGAATTAAATAAGGAATCCATTTTTTTGGAGTTAAAGGATCAATGTAAAAAACAATTGGTTTTTCTGGCTCTACCAATTCGCCTCTTTTATATTTTTCTAAATCTTTCGCTTTGGGTTCAAGTCTCCATCTTTTTATTAGAGAAACTCTTTCTACGCCTTGAGGATTTTCATCAAAATCGGTATAACCTACTGTAAAATAACCTACTCTAGGATCGAAATATCTTGCCTGCATTTTATTTTCTGGCAAAAGAATGATAGAAGAATTCACTTCTACAGTATAATTTCCGCTCACTTCAGGTTTTGGAGCACCTGGAATTGGCGAAGCTTCTCCTGCGCTTCTGTTGTACGTTTTAGTAGTGTTAATTTCAATATTGGTAGGGAAAGATTTCACAAAATTGACAAAAGATTTATCTTTTTGAAAAGCGCCTACTCTAAATCCTTTCTTGAAACGAGTATCAAAAGAAACTACATTATTATCAGCATTGATAAAATCTGTAACATCTATCACGGTAGAGTTTTTATCTTTACCGAAAGCTTTAATATCAAAAGCTTGTTCTATAGCATTTACGTTGTTTCTCATCACTGTTTTATACATTGCAGAGGTAGAATCTTTAGCATAATCTACGTAAGAAATAGAGCGTAAAAACACCTTATCATTCGGACCTTTCTCGAAACTGATGACGTTTTGACTGATTTGATCTCCTGCATAACCTACCGTTCCCATTCTCATTTCGGCGGCAGCTTTGGTCAATCTGGTGACTACCAAAAATTCTTTTTTCAGCACTTTATCTGGAATTTCGAAATAGTATTTGTCTTCTACCTTGTGAACGGTAATAATTCCTTCATCGCTAACTGCTTTGCTGGTAATTACTTTCTCGAAAGGTTGAATTTTTTCTGGTTTTTTGTCTTTTGGTTTTGCAGTGTTTACGGTGTCTTTTTTAGCTTCTACATCTACTTTTACACTGTCTTTCTGTTGAGAAAATGCGCTCGCTGACATCATTAATGACAATGCGCAAAACAAATTCAGTACATTTTTCATTCGTTATTTTAATTTTTTATTTGGTTAAAATACCTCAACTATAAGATAAAAAAATTGAGGATTCTGTTTCGAACCCCCAATTTAGTTATTTTTTTATTAATAGCGCTATATTTTCTACATGATGTGTCTGCGGAAACATATCTACTGGTAAAATTTTAACCACATCATAGTGTTCCTTCATCATTGCTAAATCTCTGGCTTGAGTAGCAGAATTACAGCTAACATAGACAATTTTTGGCGGTGCTAATTTCAGAATTTGTTCTACCACTTTTTGGTGCATTCCGTCTCTTGGTGGATCGGTAACCAAGACATTTGGTTTTGGATGATTGGCTAAAAACTCTTCTGTGAAAACGTCTTTCATGTCACCACAATAAAACTCACAGTTATCCAAACCATTGAGTTTAGCATGTTCTTTTGCAGCATCTATCGCTTCTTGCACCGATTCTATCCCGATTACGTATTTTGCTTTTTTGGCAATATATTGTGCAATCGTTCCTGTTCCTGTATATAAATCGTACACTACATCATTTTCAGAAATTTCTGCAAATTCTAGTGTTTTTCTGTACAAATTCAGCGCTTGTTTATAATTGGTTTGGAAGAATGATTTCGGTCCGATTTTAAATTTCAGCCCATCCATTTCTTCATAAATAAAACCTTCGCCGAAATAAGTCTGTACGTCTAAATCATAAATAGAATCATTCTGTTTCGGATTGATGGCATAAACCAAAGTTTTAATCTGCGGAAATTTCTCTAAAATATAATCGAATAATTGTTCTCTGTTTTCCTTCTCTTCTCTGTACAATTGGAATAAAACCATCCATTCTCCTTGAGAGTTTTGACGAAGCATTAAAGTTCTCAAAAAGCCTTCTTGATTTCTTACATCAAAGAAATCTAGACCATTTGATATTGCATAATTTCTTACAGCTAATCTTAAATCATTAGATGGCGCTTCTTGAAGGAAGCATTCTTGTAAATCTAAAATTTTACTCCACATTCCTGGAATATGGAATCCTAAAGCATCTTTATTCCCGAAATTTTCTTCGGAACTGATTTCGTATTGAGTAAGCCAACGAGCGTTTGAAAAAGAAAACTCCATTTTATTTCTGTAGAAATATTCTTGCTCTGAACCGAGAATTGGCAAGGTTTCAAAATTTTCGATTCCGCCAATTCGTTTGATATTGTTATAAACTTCTTCTTGCTTGAAATCGAGTTGTTTTTGGTAAGAAAGGTTCTGCCATTTGCAACCACCACAAACTCCAAAATGAATACATTTCGGCTCAACTCTGTAAGGTGATTTTTCTAAAATTTCTACTGCTTCTGCTTCGAAGTATTTGGATTTAGATTTTTTCACTCTGGCATTTACTACATCACCCGGAACCGCACCAGAAACCAAAACAGTTTTCCCTTCTTCAGTTTTTCCTACGGCTACACCTTTTGCACCAGCAGTAATTAATTTAATATTTTCTAAAATAATGTTTTTCTTTTTCTTACTCATAACGTTGCAAAATTAATGTTTTAAAACTAATTTTCAGAGTGATTGTTGATTTGATGTCTATTGAAAAATAAAAAGCGGACTAAAGTTAGTCATGGTCGGAAGAAATTCCGGCCATTTTTTATGTTAAGTTTTAAAAACCTTGTCGGGATTTCCTCCAGCAAAAATGATAAGTATTTCGGTAATCATATCTCGAAGTTCCATGGCAATGCGCCTTTTTGCGGTTTTGTATCCCAAATCGTTTACTTTTTTATAAATCAGAAGTAGCAT
>JBKBLE010000006.1:0-92017 GCA_046296655.1 Cloacibacterium sp.
CGTTTCAGTTGGCGGGTGCAAATTTCAAACGAAAAAACTATATTTACAAACTGTCAAAAAAGCAGACCACTTACCAATTAGTTACTTTTGTCAAATTTTTCTAAACCATAAAATTTAGTGCTTTATGACACTAAACGGACATTCAAAAAAAAATTAAATAAAATAGTTATTTTTGATAAAATTTAAAACAATGCCACTGATTTCTGTAGTTGTTCCTTGTTATAATCAAGCACAATATTTAGATGAATGCTTGCAATCTGTGCTAGACCAAACTTATACAGATTGGGAATGTATTATCGTAAATGATGGCAGCCCAGATCATACAGAAGAAATTGCAAAAAAATGGGTAGAAAAAGATGCACGTTTTAGATACTTATTTAAAGAAAACGGAGGATTATCATCTGCCAGAAATGCAGGAATAGAAATCGCTAAAGGAGAATGGATTCTACCATTAGACGCTGATGATAAAATAGGCGAAAGATACTTAGAATTGGCAGAAAAAGAATTTGAGAATGATTATAAAGTGATTTATTGCACTACTAAGTTTTTCGGTGCCAAACAAGGAGAATGGAAACTTGCAGATTTTTCGCTTAATACCCTTGCGAAATTTAACATTTTAACATGTACATCTTTTTATAAAAAAGATAATTGGGAAAAAGTGGGAGGTTATGATAAGAATTTTATTTTTGGATTAGAAGACTATGACTTCTGGATTTCCATTTTAAAAAACGGAGGAAAAGTTCATAAAATAGAAAATCCTTTATTCTTTTACAGAATCAAAAAAAATTCTATGATTAAAAACCTTATCAATGAAAACAAAACAAAAATGTTTGATTTGCTTTCGATAAAACATGCAGATTTTTTTGTAAAGCATTTAGGAAATTTTAATCACATCTATATAGAAAAAGAAGAACTTGCAAAAAAAATAACATTTTATCAATCCTCAAAAAGGTATAAGTTTATTGACAAAATTTTATCTCCCATAGACTATATATTAAAAAGATTAAAATAAATGAGAAATACCCCAGATTTAATCTCTATTTGCATCCCAACATATAATGGCGAAAATTATATTCTTGAAGCTCTAAATTCAATAAAAAATCAATCTTACAAAAACATTGAAGTAATTATCTCTGATGATAATTCAAATGATAAAACACTAGAAATCTGCGAAAAATTTAAATCAGAAGTAGATTTTCCTGTATATATATATAACCACTTACCAAACGGCATAGGTTCTAATTGGAATAACTGCATATTAAAATCAAAAGGAGATTACATTCAATTTTTATTTCAAGATGACCTTTTGGCTCTAGACTCTCTCGAAAAAAAAATTAGCTTTATACAAAAATATAATTTAGTTTGCACTTTTAGTAAAAGAGAAATTATTGATGAAAATTCTCAAATTATAAAATCGGGAAGTTGGTATGAAAGATTCGGAGATCTACAAATAAATACTATTACTCTAAGAGATAATGAATACATATTAGAAAAAAAACATTTGAAAAGGCTTAAAAGTCATTTTATAACAGATAATATTTTTGGTGAGCCAGGAACTTTTTTATACAAGAAAAATTTATTCAAGGAAATAGGCTTTTTTAATGAAAATTATAAACAAATTTTAGATGCAGAATACAGTTATAGAATCCTTAATAAATATCCTATAGGATTAATTAAAGAAAAACTATATTACTTCCGCGTACATAAATCACAAGCCTCAGTCACAAATATGAATGACCCAAAAGTTGAGACAGAATATAAAATATTTGAAAAATATCTGTATAAAACTTTTTTTTTATATCTCCCACGTAAATATCAAGTAAAATTCTTCAAAAATATTTTTAAATTTTAGTTTGAAAAAATCAAAAAAAATACTATTCATTTATAAAAACCAGACACTAAGTAAAGTGTTTGAAGAAAATCTATATAAAGAAGGCTATGATTTAGAAATTTTATTTAAAGAACAATTTAAACAATTTAGGCTCACTTTCCTACAAAAAATAATCAATATCATTTGCCGTGTTTTTTTTAAAGTTAATAACTATCCCATAAAAGCAGATGAAGAGAATTTTAAAAATTTTTGTAAAAAATCTTTAAAAAATTTACCACAAAAAAAATTTGATTATTGCCTAGTCATAAGAGGAGACCTAATTCCAGAATTCGTTATTAAACACGCACGGTCAATTTCAAAAAAAATGGTCGATTTTCAACTAGACGGGCTCTCCGTTTCTTCTAAAATTTTAGATTATCACAAATATTTTGATCGTATTTTTGTCTTTGATCCAGAAGATGTAAAAAGACACCCCTCTTTCAATCTTGTATTCTTACCAAACTGCTATTTTGGGGAACCAGACTTTAGTATTCCTTCAGAAATCGACCTTTTGTACATTGGACAATATTTAGATGAAAGAAATGTACAGCTTAAGAATCTGCACCAGTATTTAGAAGAGCATCAATTATCTTATACTTCTCACACCAGTCTATATCGTGATAGATGTTTTGAGCCTCTACACCCTAAGGTTCTCCAGCATAAAACCAGTACCTCGTATGAAGGAAACTTAGATTTTGTAAAAAAATCAAAGATTATCATTGATTTTAAAAGAAAAGAGCATAATGGCCTTTCGCTAAGGTTTTTCGAAGCCATGCAGTACGGTAAAAAAATAATTACCGACAACGCTTCTGTTAAAAATTATGAATTTTACCATCCCAATAATATTTTTGTTACAGATTTTGTACATTTAGATGGTATTTTAGAATTTATCCAAAAACCATATCACCCATTGCCAGAAACTATGATAGAACAATATGGATTTAAGAATTGGATAAAAGTAATTTTAGGAAAAAGCACAAATAATAAAAAATGATTCCCAAAAAAGTCCATTATTTTTGGTTTGGAAGAAACCCTAAGCCCCCAATTGCTGAATTTTGTATTGCAAGTTGGAAAAAATACCACCCCGACTTCGAAATTATAGAATGGAATGAAGATAATTTCGACGTTAATGCCAATGTTTTTGTGAAAGAAGCTTATGAGAAGAAGAAATGGGCTTTCGTTTCCGACTATGCACGTGCTAAAGTATTGTACGAACATGGGGGATTCTATCTGGATACCGATATGGAAGTAAAACACGGGTTACACGAATTTAGGGTTCATCGTGCTGTATGTGGATTTGAGATTAAAGGAACCCCTTATTCTGCTTTTTGGGCAGTAGAAGCAGGTCATCCCCTCGCTAAAGACATCAAAGAACATTACGAACTAAAGGCCGGCTTCGAAGAAATACCCAATACTCTAATGTTCTCTAAACTTTTAGTAGAAAAATATGGAGCCGATGCCCAAAAAGATACCTTTCAAGAACTAAAGGAAGGTATTATGCTCTACCCTTCCCATTACTTTTCATTAGATCTTCCAAAAAACTACATCACACACCATTTTTCAGGTAGCTGGCACGGAGCATGGTCTGCAGAAGAGAATTCATTTAAAAACTATGTGAATACTTATGGTATTGTAAAACGATTTATCGAAATTCCTAATGGAAAAAAAGAACTTCAAAATCTTATCTACAATCATAGACAATTTACAGCAGATGAAATTTTAGAACAAATACCCTTCCGTTATATTCTTAAATTTGTTCGTAAAAAATTTTTAAAAAAACTTAAACTATAAACATGTTTGGAAGTCTCCTTTGGCGTATTCAGGAAGCTAAAAACGTATTGTTGGGTAAAAAGAAAACAATTCCCACAAAACCCACACGTTCTTCATGGCATCCTTCACATATCAAAGATCCCAAAATAAATAAAGATCTTCTCAATTACCTGAATTCTATATCTATAGAATTTTGCTTCTCCGAATTTGGAGAGCAACGAGTAAATGCTGGAGGGAGCTCTTTCAGTGGCAACCGTTTAGAACCTTCTTTCTCCTCACTAAAACGTTTTTTTCCTCATGCAAAATTTACAGTTTACTCGGATTTTGATCTTATCATTCCAGGGGTAGAACTTATTAAAATAAACCACATACCCGTACCCGAGCCGGAACATCCTCGATATTTATATCGCGTAGCGGATTATTATAAATTTTATTCGCTTTTACACTCTACAGCGGACTTCAAATGTGTAATAGATTCGGATATGTTTGCTGTTTCAGAAGAAATTTATTGTTTGGTATATCTTACAGAAACTTTTGGTGCTTGCGCTCCTTACAACACCCGCAATCTTCTAAAAAAAGATATGCAAATATCTTTAGACACAAAAGAAATAAATGATAAAAGCAATGGCTATGGTCATTCTTACAACCAAAGTCCTATGACCTTGTGGAAAGATTTTGAAAAAGGAAAAGCCTTTTATGAAGCGTGTTGCCAATGGATGATAAAAGACCCTTCGCGTGCATCCCGTGTTATGTGGCTTGCCGCACAAGAAACTGGATTTTCACCCTATCTCCTTCCCCAGCAATTCTGCGTGTGTGACGGTGACGAAGGTATCGGAGACGAAGTATTACTTCATGTAGGACATCCCAATGTAGCTCAATATTATAATATCAAAAATGATCATAGGTAAAGGACTTATAGCATCACTATTCACTGATGTAGACCAAGAGGACATCGTCTTCTTTGCAAGTGGCGTTTCTAATTCTCTAGAAACCGAAAAATCTGCGTTTCTGCGAGAAGAAAATCTTCTTAGAAAACACCTAACAGAAAATCCTGAAAAAATATTCATCTATTTTTCTACTTGTAGCATTTATGATTCTTCTAAAAATGGAAGTCTCTACGTAAATCATAAACTAAAAATGGAGCGATTGGTAGAAGATTTAGCACCTAAATATTTAATTCTCCGCGTAAGTAACGCAGTTGGCAAAGGTGGAAATCCTAATCTTTTGATGAATTATTTGGTCAATTCTGTGAAAGAAGAAAAAATCATCAATGTACATACTTTGGCTACCAGAAACCTTATTGACGCAGATGATGTTAAAAATATTACGTTAGAATTAATTGATCAAGGAAGATTGAACCAAATCATTAATGTAGCTTATTTGGAGAATTTCTCAACTTCAGAAATTTTAGAAATTTTAGAAAAATTCTTCTCTAAAAATGCCAAAACAGAACTACACAAAAGCGGACAAACGTATAAAATCTCTATTCCAGAAGTAGAGCAATATTTCATCAAACATCAGCTGACCAACAAGGAAAATTATCTGCTGAGAATTTTAGAAAGATATTACTAACTCCCAAATCTCTTCCTGAAAATTTTATACCCTAAATCTGTCGGTAGATTTTGTAAGAAGTTCTTCTTTTTAGTCTCTTTAGAAAATTCACCACTTAGATAATCTGCAAAAGATAGAGAAGCGATTTTTTTGTAGGCATCATAACTGTACTTCCAGAGTTGCTCATTTTTCTGCGCCTTCCAATTCATGAGAAGCGTTGCATCCTTATAATCAACTATATGACTTAGAATTTTACTCTTTCTATCTTTATTTTTTTCTAATTTATAATATTTCTCAATGATTGAAATAATCGTAATCCAATTGTCAAAATTTCTTTTATTCCTATTATGAATTACAGATTCATCATGAAGGTTGTAAATATATGTTGACTCTTTTAGAAAAGCAATTCTTTGAAGTTTAAGAGCAGTTTCAAAACTTTGTAAAGAATCCTGAGCAAACAAGTCTCTTGTAAAATATAACTTGTTCTTTTTTAAAAAATCTACTCGTATTAGTTTGTTACATGAATTCACAGGATATTCCCCATTAATAAAAGAATCAAAAGCATCATCTGCATTTGTGATGATGTCTTTCTCACTTTTAATTATAAATAATTCTTTAGAGATTTTATTAGAAACTTTATAACCAATAGTATTTCCACAAACCATTTCTACCTGTCCACGTTCTGCAATTTCCACCATTTTCGAGATGCAATCTGGCGTAATTTCGTCATCTGAATCTAGAAAGAAAATATATTTTCCTTGAGCGTTATCAATTCCTACATTTCTTACCACAGAAAGTCCAGAATTTCTTTCATTTTTAAAAATTTTAAAATTAAATTGAGGATTTTTAAGAATGTAATCTTCTACCAAAAGCATACTGTTATCATTTCCCAAATCATCTACCAAGAGAATTTCTAGATTTTGATACGTTTGGTTCACCACAGATTGTAAGCAACTGATGATGTGATTTTCGCATTGGTAAATCGGGATGGAAATGGTAACTAAAGGAAGATTCATAGAGAAACTTTTCGTAAAACACTTGTTGTTAAGCAAAAATAGAATTATTTTGATAAATTTGTAATAGAAAACCGATGAAAAATGAAATCTTTACTGATTAAATTCTATAATCTCCAAAAAAAATTAATTTCTGAAGACCAGAGAAAAAAATTCTTTAAAAACAAAAAAAATAGCGTTCATTCTTCTTTTAAATTAGGCATTAACAATAATATCTACATTTCTGAAAATGCAGAAATTACCATAGAAGAAGGAGTAACCATCAATGAATCTAATAATATTGCCCTCAAGAAAAATGGTCAGTTCATCATCGGAAAAAACACCTATATCACCAGAGCTACCATTGCGTGCTATGAAAAAATAGAAATTGGCGAAAATTGTATTCTTGGAGAAGGCTTGAAAATTTTCGACCATAATCATCAATATACTACCGAACCTTTTTCAGTATCTAAAACAGAATTTAATACCGCTCCTGTAAAACTCGGAAACAACGTTTGGACTGGTGCTAATTGCATTATTTTAAAAGGAGTAACAATAGGCGACAATGTAATTCTAGGAGCGGGATGTGTAATTCACAAAGATATTCCTGCTAATTCTATCGTGATCAATAAACAAGAACAGATTATTAAACCTCTGTAAGATGATCAATATTATTTCTATATTATGCCATTTTAGATTAAAAAATATAATAATTTATAGCGAATTTGTAAACTTAAAATAAATTAATAAAGTACTAAATTTTAAAATTCTTTTGATGTATTTTAGCATACTATAAAATGAAAATATCAATAATCATACCTAATTATAACCATGCAAAATTCTTAAAAAAAAGAATTGATAGTATTCTCAACCAAAAATTTACTGATTTTGAAGTAATAATTTTGGATGATTGTTCTACGGATGACAGCAGAGACATAATAAATAGTTATAAAGACGAAAGAATTAGTTTAAAACTTTTTAACGACAAGAATTCTGGAAGCCCTTTCAAACAATGGAAAAAAGGAATTGAAGCCGCAAAATACGACTACATTTGGATTGCAGAAAGTGATGATTGGGCTGATAAAAATTTTTTGTCTGAGGCCAATAAAGCTATTAATTCTAACCCCAATATTTCCATTTTTTTTTCAGATTCTGTTTTGGTAGACGAAAACGAAAAACCTTATCATAACAGTTTACAGTCTTATACAAAAGAATTGGACAGCAAACTTTGGAATTCTTCTCATTTTTCTGAAGGATTAAAATATTTCAACCGTTTTTTTATTCATAAATGTATTATTCTAAATGCCAGTTCTGCGGTTTTTAAAAAAAATTATGCTTTGAAACACATAGTTGAAGTGCTTGATTTTAAAACTCAGGGTGATTGGCTTTTTTGGTGTTTGATGCTGAAAGAAGGCAATATTTTTTATGCTGCAGAAAAACTTAATTATTTCAGACACCATTCTCTCACAACCAGAAATTACAACTCCAAAGAGAAAAGAGAAACCCGAATTTTAGAAAAAATAAAATTTTACGAGAAAATTTTAAATAATTTTGTGGTTGACAATCAAATTATCTCAGAAAAAAAACAAAATATTATTAAGGAATGGATTTTTAATCACAATTTTAATGAACAGTTCAAAAAAAGTTTTTACCTTATTTCAGAATATAGACTCATCAATATAAAACCTACTGAACTGCTTTTTTTAAGTTTAAAAACTAAATTCAGAAACCTTTATAATATTTATATTAAAACAAAAAAACATGATTGACAAAATTCTAGTCTTAATAAAAAAGTTTTTATTAAATGTTTTTAATAATCATTTTAAATCATTAGAACACAAAATAAAATACGAAATTCTAACCAGCAATTTGCAAGACAAAGCAATGAATTCTGTAAACTCCGGAATTTCTGATGAAAAATACTGCGAAAATGATATCATTATTTCTTTAACTTCTTATGCTAGCAGAGTTCAAACTGTACATTTAACCATAGAATCTTTATTAAACCAAACCATTAAACCCAACAAAATAATTCTTTGGCTTAATGCTCCTTATAACAGTGACAACATTCCTCAAATTTTAAAAAAACAGATAAACAGAGGTCTGGAAGTTAAATTTGCAGAAGATTATAAATCTTATGACAAACTCATTCATTCATTAATTAACTATCCTAATGATACCATTATCACTTGTGATGATGATGTACTCTATCCTTATGATTTTGTAGAAAAATTTGTACAGGCACACTGTAAAGACAAAACAAGCATTTACTTTTATCATGGTTCTAAAATGACTTTAACCAAAGACAACCAACTGATGCCTTATAAATTCTGGGACGAAAATGGCTGTTCTGGAGAAGATTCTGTGTTTCATTTTCCTTTTGGCAACTGCGGAATTTTATATCCACCAAAATCCTTAAATAAAGAAGTACTAAATACCAATGCTTTTGTTGAACTTGCACCTTTTGCAGATGATATTTGGTTTAGAGCAATGTCTTTATTAAACAATACTCCTTGCAAAAAAATTGCTCAGGATTCTCATCCTTTTGATAAAATGATTGCCATTAGTTCTGCACAAAATGTTACACTTTGGCAAATTAATTTGAGTAAAAATGATGAACAGATTAAAAATGTTTTTTCTAAATATAACATCTACCAAAAACTTAATATTAAACCATAACTATGCTGTTTTCAGTTCTTATAGCACATTACAACAACTTTGAATATTTCAAACAATGCTATGAAAGTTTGAAGAACCAAACCTATCAAAATTTTGAAATTATTCTGGTAGATGATTGTTCTAAAGACGGCTCTTTTGAAAAGATTATAGAACTTACTAAAAATGACGATAGAATAAAAACCTATAAAAACAAAGAAAACAAAGGAGTTGGCTTCACCAAAAAAAGATGTGTAGAGTTAGCTTCTGGAGAAATATGTGGCTTTGTAGATCCTGATGATGCACTTACTGAAAATGCTATAGAAATTTCTGTAAAAGCTCACAATAACGATTGCATTGCTACCTATTCTCAATTTTATTTGTGTGATGAAAACTTAAAAATTAAGAAAATTTTCAAAAACACCACAAAAGTAAAAAACAACAATCCTTTGTTTTTTAATATACATTTTGAAGTTGCGCATTTTTTTACTTTTAAAAAAGAAGCATACTTAAGAACAGAAGGGATAAATCCCAATTACAAAGTGGCGGAAGATATTGATTATATTCTAAAATTATATGAAATTGGTAGTTTTCAATTTATAAAAAAACCACTTTACTTATACCGCATTCATAAAACAGGGCTTTCTCACGATGAAACAAAAACCTATATAAAAAATGAGACTTGGCATACTGTACTACTAAATGCTGCCAAAAGAAGAAATATTAGTAAGCTATTTGGAAAAAAAATTGATGATATAGAAAATTTACCCAAATTTATATTCCAAAAAGAGAATACACTTCTAAAAAAAATAAATAGAAAACTCAAATGGTAAATATCTTCATCAAATCTTTTAACCGCCCGTTTTACTTAGATCGCTGTTTGCAAAGCATAGAAAACTTTGTAGAAGGGGATTTTTGCGTAAAAGTGCTTGATGATGGAACTCCAGAAATTTATCTTTCTAAAATCAAAGAAAAGCATCCAAAAATAGAAATCATAAAATCTGAAAATTATCAAAATAAAGTTGCAGCAATTGCAGAAAACTTACAATCTGGAAAGGAAATTGACGGCTTCACTATTCCTACCAATTTATGGTACAGAGCTGCAAAAAACGCTTCGGATTACTTTATCATGATAGAAGATGATGTTTGGTTTACCCACAAAATAAACGTGAATGATTTACAAGAAGCTTGTAAAAAAAATCAAATTTCACTGCTAAAATTAGGTTGGTTAGGCAACAAAAAGGACGATGAATTTGTAGAAATTTCAGAAATCACAGAAGAAATTCTTCGAGTGGAACCGAAAAATTTACTCCTTTTTCCAGAATTTTTTAACGATTTATTCTTTTATAATAAATTCAAGTTTTTTACCATTCTTTACAAATTAGGAATCGTAGATAACGCCACCAAACGAAAGTATTGGGCGCTCAATTCTATTTTGATGGGATTTTGGCAAAAAGAATATTGGCTACACATTTGGAAAAACGCCAAAGGAAAGGTAGATGAAAAACAACAACTTAGAAACGCTTCTAATTATTACCGAAAGCATCAAAACAATCCTAATTTTATCGCAAGATTAGAAAAAGAAGCACTGAAAACCACTTTCCAATCTTCGGCTACCAATTCTTACCATAAATACGGTGATGATTTTGATGTGAATTACTTCAATCATCTCATCAATCAAGCTTGGCTCAATGGTAGTTTTGATGAAATGCAAAATTTCCCTAGAGATTTTTCTTTAGAATATTTTGAGAAATTTTTAAATGAAAAAATAGATAAAACAGCATTTAGAAATTGGGTGCTAAAATTTAAAAATCAGTACAAAAATTTAGGCTGTGAAGTAGAATAATGGAGAATCAAAAAAAAATAAAAGTTCTTTTTAGGCTTCGCTCATTAGAAATGGGCGGGGTTCCTAGAGTGGTCCTGGATTTATTGAGAAATTTACCCAAGGATAAATTTGATTTTACCTTGATGCTCAATTTGTATCAAGGCGAATTGGTTACCGAAATTCCGAAAGACATTAAACTCATCGTGGTAGAAAAAGGCCGTGAACAAATGTCGAAAAATCCTTTTATCCAAAAAATTCAACTCGGATTAAGAAGGCTAAAACTAGAAATTTATGACCATTTTCCTTCCGTTTTATATGCTTTAAAAGTAAAGGAAGATTTTGACATAGAAGTTTCGCCAGGTTATGCAGAATTTGAAATGGTGCTGAATTCTCCCAACAAAAAATCTAGAAAAATCGGCTGGTTTCACACTGATGTAAGTTTTGATCCAGATCAAAAAAGAGTCATGAAACGCATCAATTTGATGAAAAAATTCGACTGGATGATTTTTGGTGCTGCGCAAACCAGACAAGTGATAGAAGATTTGTACGGTGTTTCTTATCCGAAAAGTTCTGTGATTTATAATGTGATAAAACTTCCAGAAGTAAGAAAAAAAGCAGAAGAATTTCAAACTGATTTCGATATAAGACCTACTTTTATTTCCATAGGAAGATTGCACCACAGAAAAGGCTATGCAGAACTGATGAAAGTTCATCGCAGACTTTTAGACGAAAATTTGATGCATTCTATCGCTGTAATTGGTGGCGGAAACGAGATGGAAAATTTGAAAAATCAAGCGAAAGAATTGGGTGTAGAAAAAACCTTTTTGCTTCTAGATTCTCAAAAAAACCCTTGGCCTTACGTAAAAGCGGCTGATTATTTTGTACTTCCTTCAAAATCTGAAAGTTACCCTTTGACCATTGGCGAAGTAATGGGATTGCACAAACCGATTATTTCTACCAACGTGGGCGGAATTCCAGAAATGATAGATGATGGAAAAGACGGAATTTTAGTTAAATTTGATGAAAATGAAATTTTTGAAGCCATGAAAAGGTTTCTTACCGAACCAGAATTGGTCAAAAAAATTACAGAAGGAACGCTCTCTGCCGATGAAAAATTTGATGAAAAGAAAATCTATCAACAAGTCACCGAAGTTTTTGAACAACAATATAATTTATTGAATAAGTGAAATTATTCCTTCGGAAAAGTGAATTGTGAATTTTAAAAATTTCAAAACTTGTAAACACAAATGAAAAAAATTACCATTATCACGCCTACTTACAATCGGGCAAAAACGCTTCCAAAGGTTTTTGAATCTCTTCTCAATCAGAGTTTCAAAGATTTTCTTTGGATTATTTTAGATGATGGTTCCACGGATAATACTGAGAAAGTGGTGGAGAATTTCCAACTGCTGAATCCTTTTTTTGAAATTATTTATAAAAAAGATAAAAACCGTCATAAATTTCTAACGGTTTTAGAAGGCGTAAAAATGGTGAAAACACCTTATTTTATGGTGGTAGATTCTGATGATGCATATCCAGAAGACGCTTTAGAAACTTTAATTTCTGAAGTTGAAAAAATAGAAAATCAAGACGATTATATTTCTGTGATGGGACTTTCTGCTGATGAAAACGGTAAAATTGTTGGCGATAAATATCCAAATAATGGTTTTGATGGAAGCATTTTCGAGATGCGCTACAAATACAAAGTTAGAGGAGATAAATTCGGGATTTTTATTACCAAAACCTATCAAAGAGAAATTTCCGGCAAAGATTTTAGTCATTATGAAGGCAAAGGTTACATTCCGCAAAGTGTGATTTTCAATGAGTATGACGCTAGAGGAATTAAGACCAGATTTGTGAATAAAATAGTGCGATTTTACCTAAAAGATGATGATGATGCAGCTTCTGTTTCAAATACAAGATGGAGCGGAAAAAATCTTTTTGGATTGACAGAAGGTCATCTTTCATTCTTAAACGCTTACGGGAATCAATTGTTTTTTTATCCAAAAGCATTGCTCAGAAACATAATTGGTTACCAAACCTATGCTTTAAAAAGTGGAAGAGGAATTTTTAGAATTATTGCAGATGTTAAAAATCCATGGATTAAAGTTTTGGGAATTTTGACTTTTCCTTTTTCATTTATTTATCAGAAATTAAAATAATGGAAAACTCCAAAAAAATATTGTTGGTTTACTATAAACTCTTCAAACCAGGTGGTGTTGCCAAGGTTCTTACCAATCTTGCTAATGCTTTATCAGAACAAGGATATACTGTAGAAATTCTTTTATTAATAAATGAAAGAGAGCATTTTTACCCTTTAAACCCTAATATTAAAGTTCACAATATAGATACTTTTTCACATTGGGCATGGAAAATTTGCGAATTCAATGTAAAATACCTGAGATTTGTCCCAAAAATCAGAAATATCAATTCATACATTTACCATATTGGTGTTTTTCTGATGCTTAGAAATTGGATGAGAAAAAACCATCAACATTATGACACTGTCATTTCTGCTTGGTATAAACTGTCTTCTTTCTTGGCTTTAAATAAAAAAGTTAGTCACAAAATCATAGCTTGGGAACATGTTTCCTATGAAACTGGAGGAATTCTTTTTAAAGATACTTTGAGAAGATATTACAAAAATCTGAAAGGAATTGTTTGCATTAACTCTCCTGCTATAGAACATTACAAGCAGTATAACAAAACCTATTATATTCCTAATATTATAGGAGAGCCTTTTGAGAATCAAGAGAAAATCAATTTTAAAGACAAAGAAAATCTTATTTCTTTTGTAGGAAGGCTAGACCGAGAAAAAAATGTAATAACACTTCTTGAAATCTTCAAAGAAGCCAATATACCCTCTGATTGGAAGTTGCAAATAATTGGAGATGGTAACGAAAAAAATAATTTGGAAAAATTTGTAGAAGAAAATCAATTACAAGATTGTGTAATTTTCTACGGTACTAAAACTTCTGATGAAATTTTAGAATTGCTTAAAAAATCTAAAATCTTTGGATTTACATCACTTAAAGAAGCTTTCGGGAATGTTTTAGTTGAAGCTCTATTTTGTAGTAATGCTATTATTTCCTACAACTGTAACTATGGCCCAAGTGATATTGTTAAAAACAATTCAGGGTTTTTAATTGATGTAAACAATAAAGAAGATTTTATCCAAAAACTAGAAATGCTTGCTAATTCTGATGAAAAATTAGAAAAGATGATGGAAAGCGCATCTAAAGAAGCACAAAACTGGAAACAAAATGAAATTCTGAAAAAATGGCAAGAAATAATCTAAGAACGATAAAGCTGAAAATCAGGATTTTAAAAAATAAAATTCTCTGGTGCTTTTGTGAGATAAAATCTAAATTATCTAACAAAAAAATTATTGATTCAGAATTAATCATTCCCGATTCTGATTTGAAAAACATTTTGATACTTGCCCCTCATGCTGATGACGAGTGGATTGGCTGTAGCCAAGTAATTTCTAAAGCAGAAGAATCTACAGTTTATTATTACAATTTTTTGGGAAAAAATTATCATCAAGAAAACGAAACAATAAGACAGAACGAGATAAGAAATGTAAGTAAGAAAACTGGTTTTAAACTAATAGTTTCTACAAATAGAGAAAATCATTCGGATTTAAAAGAACTTATTTTAGAAAATAATTTTACTGCTATTTTTATCCCTTTTCCGTTAGATTGGCATCCGGAACATATAAAAGTGAATGACATTGCTTTAGAAATTCTCAAAAAAATAGATTTATCCGTACCTCTTTACTTTTATCATATTTCTGTACCAACTCCAGAAAGTATGAAAAATTGTTATTATTTGCCTCTTTCTAAAAAGGAAATTCAAACTAAAATAAAAATATTTGACGATTGCTATATCTCCCAAAAAAATACACCCATTAGAAGGTTTGCCATTCAAAATGTAATTTGGGCACAATCTCAAAATTTTTATGCTGCTGAAGTATTTGCCAAATGTTCTCTTTTAGAATGGGAATTATTTTTGAATTTTGTAAAAGAACAAAAAAACGAGATTGAAAATAGCATCCATTTAATAGATTATCCATTTAAAATAAGAGAATACAGCGACAAAATATTTTTAAAATTCAATACCTAAAAACACAAATATGCTTGTAGAAGAATCTATCTGGATTGCCGAAAAAATAAAAGAAATTCTTCCCGAAGAACCTTTCCCTGTGCTTAATATAGGCAGTTCAACTCTTGTCTATAGAACGAAAAAACAGCCATTTATACAAAATAATATTTTTAATCTTTTTTCAGACGAAAAAAAACAAGTTATCCATCTCGACATGAAAGAAGATGAAGGTATAGACTTGGTTGGAGATTTATCTGATGAAAATTTCAGAAACGAAGTGAAAAAACTGAAACCAAAACTCATTCTCTGCAATAATATTTTGATGTATCTCAACAAAAATACCAGAAAAGAATTATCCAAAATATTATTTGAAATTTTAGACGAAAATGGCTATCTTATTATTACCAATTCTTTGGTATTTCCTCCGTCACCAGACCCTGTGGAAGCTTATTACAGAGCAACCCCTGAAAAAATGTATAAAAGTCTTTTTGCTAATTTTTATTTAATTGATCAAAATATAGCGAAAACAGAATATAGTTTTTATAAATTTTTACAATCTAAACCCAAATTAATTTTAATAAAATTATTGAGATTTTTTATGCCTTGGTACAAAAGTAAAGAATGGTGGTTTATGCTAAAATATTATTTATCGGGGATTAAAAAAAATTATTCTGCTACCTGTTTGTTTTTAAAAAAAGAAACCAATGTATAAAAATCATATATTGTATTGTTAAATTTTAAGGTTTTGGAAAAGAAAAAAATCCTTATCAGAATTGGTTCTCTGCGCCATGGTGGCGCAGAAAAAGTTCTGGTGACTTTTCTTAAAAATCTTCCGAAAGATAAGTATGAAATCGATTTACTGCTGAATTTATACTCTGGGAAATATCTTGCAGAAGTTCCTAATTGGATTAATGTACTTTACCTGAACAAAGGTGAAATGATTACCACCAACAGAATTCAAGATATTCCCAAGAAAGCATATCGTGTTTTGTATCAAAAATTATTGAAAATATTTCCGAAAATTCTCTATTCTACGATTCTAAAAAACAAAAAATATGATGTAGAATTTGCTGCCATTCACGGAATGAGAGATGACATTCTGAATTCTCCTATCAAATCTTCTAAAAAAATCGTTTGGATTCACAATGACTTGAGAAAAACCGAATTTCACAACTATACCGACCAAGAAATTCGCAAGTTTTTTGGCTTTGATAAAATCATGGTGATTTCTGAACACATCCAAAAAGATTTTGAAAATTTAGCCCAAAACGAAGTCGAAAAATCTAAAATCGTGAGGATTTATAATCCTTTAGATACAAATGAGATTTTGAATAAGTCAGATGCTTCGACTCCGCTCAGCATGACAAATCATCCACCAACCTTTGTTTCGGTGGGAACTGTTTTCCCTCAAAAAGGCTTTGATAGATTGTTGAAAGTTCATAAAAAATTACTTGATGAAGGGTTTAAACATCGGATTCAAATCATTGGCGATGGCTATGATTTTGAAAATATTAAAAATTTAAAAACGGAATTAGGAGCTAACGAAACCGCAGAAATGTTGGGCTTTACAGACAATCCTTATCCTTATTTCAAAGCAGCAGATTTTTATATTTTGAGCTCTAGATATGAAGGATTTCCTACGGTTTTGTTTGAAGCCATCACTTTGAAGAAAAATATTATTGCCACAGATGTTTCTGGTGTGAGAGAAATGTTAGAAAAAGGGAAATTAGGTCTTATTGTAGCGAATTCAGAAGAAGGAATTTACCAAGGAATGAAAAAAGCATTGACTGAACCTGAATTTTTTGAACAATATCAAGAAAATCTGAAAGACTATAAAATGCCGTTCAACCTAGAAAATTCTGTGAATAAAATTATGGAAATTATTGACTACTACTAAATCTCGCAGATTGCGCTGATTAAGCAGATATTTTTTAATCAGCAAAATCTGCTTAATCAGCGAGAGTTTTTATACATTTGCCGTATGTCAGAGAAAACAATCATCCAAAAAGATTTTTACAGAGAAAGCGGAAAATGGCTTTCAACAGGCGAAATTTGGGTAAAATGCATTAATCCTAATTTGCATTACGTTTATCTTTTGAGAAAATGTCAACAACACTCCAAGAAATCGGTTTTCGGAATTTTTTGGAGATTCGTTTTGCGCCATCATCAGATTAAATATGGTTTTCAAATTTATCCAGAAACTCAAATTGGAGAAGGTTTCTATCTAGGACATTGGGGAACGGTGGTGATTAATCCAAAAGTAAAAATTGGCAAAAACTGCAATATTATGCAGGGAGTAACCATCGCACAAGCGAACCGAGGGAAACATGAAGGCGTTCCAGAAATTGGAAACGAGGTCTGGATTGGCACAAATGCTGTCATCGTTGGCAAAATAAAAGTTGGAAATAATGTCTTAATCGCTCCAAATGTTTATCTCAACACAGATGTTCCCGACAATTCTGTGGTAGTAGGAAATCCTGCTCAAATTATATCAAAACTTAATGCTACTGAAGATTATATCAATCATAAAGTATAAATTTGCACCACAAACTAGACTGTTAAAAAGTCTTAAAGTCCTTATTTTGGAATAAAAATTGATGCTATCTATCGGAATTTAGATGTATTTAGAAATTTTTTATTCTACATTTGTAAATGAAAAATTATGGGTAAAAGCTACGAAACTATTTTCGAAAATAATAGAAAATGGATTGAAGAAAAACTCGGTCAAGATGCTGATTTTTTTAAAAAATTAGCAGAAGGTCAAAGTCCAGAATATCTTTACATAGGTTGCAGCGACAGTCGTGCAACCGCAGAAGAATTAATGGGCATGAAACCTGGCGAAGTTTTTGTGCATAGAAATATTGCCAATTTAGTGAACACCCTTGATATGAGTTCTACAGCTGTCATTCAATATGCAGTACAACATTTAAAGGTAAAACACATTATTGTGTGTGGCCATTATGGTTGCGGTGGTGTAAAAGCAGCGATGACGCCTCAAGATTTTGGATTAATGAATCCTTGGCTAAGAACCATCAGAGATGTTTACAGATTGCACCAAGAAGAATTAGACGCGATAAAAGACGAGCAATTACGCTATGATAGATTGATTGAACTGAATGTTCAAGAGCAATGCATCAACGTTATTAAAATGGCTTGCGTACAAGAAAGATATATTTTAGACCAATACCCTATAGTTCACGGTTGGGTTTTCGACCTCAAAACAGGGAAATTAATTGACTTAAATATAGATTTCGAAGAAATATTGAAAAATATTCAAAAAGTTTATGACCTAACCAATTCTGATTGGGTGATGAGCAGAAAAAATAATAAAAACTTCTAAGAAAGTTTACTATATGAAGTATTTGAGCATTTTTGTTCTGGCAGTTTTCATCAATTTTACAGCTTTACCAAGTATCGCTGTGATTTTTGATTGGGAAATTCCTACGCTCAATAATAATATTTCAGAAGAAGAGGTTAAAAATAATCTCGCCAATTACAATGAAAAGTTCCCCCCAAAACCTTACAATTTCAAAGATTTTATGGGAGTTTTCTTTTCAGATAATACATCTAACGCACACATCCTTAAGGACGATTCTATTCATCTAAGTCCTTTTAAATCGATATTTTCTCCGCCACCAGAAGTTTAATTTTTAAAATTTCATAGGAAAATTATGCCTTTTTTTCAAAAAAATGGGTTATTCCTTGACGCTTTTTAACAAATTAAATTTTCAAACATTAGAATTGATTACTCACATCTAAGTAATTGATTGTAAACCCATATCGATATTCATACAATGAAAAAAACAAACACTTTATTCGGCGAAATAAAAGAAAATATTCCTTCGGGAATTGTAGTATTTCTCGTAGCATTACCACTCTGTTTAGGTATTGCATTAGCATCTGGTGCACCACCACTTTCTGGAATTTTAGCAGGAATTGTAGGCGGAATCGTGATAGGATTCATCAGCAACTCTCCCATTTCCGTTTCTGGACCAGCTGCAGGTTTAGCAGCCATCGTTTTAGGATCCATAACCGATTTAGGAAGCTTCGAATTATTTTTAACTGCAGGTGTAATTGCAGGTTTTATACAATTGGCACTTGGGTTTCTAAGAGCAGGAAGTATTTCTAACTATTTCCCCAATAACGTTATCGAAGGAATGTTAGCCGGAATTGGAGTCATTATTATTTTAAAACAAATTCCTCACGCTTTAGGTTACGACAAAGATTTTGAAGGAAATCTTCAGATTTTTGACGGTTTTAATTTATCTGAATATTTATCAGGATTAGCAAACGCCATAACTCCTGGAGCCGTTTTGGTAACGATTATTTCATTAGCTATTCTTATTACATGGGAAAAAGTAAATTTCCTCAAAAAAATTAAACTTTTACCAGGAGCTTTAGTAGCGGTAATTGTTGGGATTTTATTCAATGAAGTTTTCAAAGGAAGCGCTCTAGAAATTTCTAGTGAACATTTGGTTACGCTTCCGGTTCCGCAATCGGTAGAAGATTTTAAAAACTTAATCACTTTTCCAGATTTCTCAGGATTCCTGAATCCGCAAGTTTGGATTATTGGTGCAACTATCGCAGTAGTAGCTTCCATAGAAACATTATTATGTATAGAAGCTGCAGATAGAATGGATGTACACAAAAGAATAACAGATACTAACTTAGAGTTGAGAGCACAAGGTGTTGGCAACATAGTTTCTTCATTTATTGGAGGTTTACCTATAACTTCGGTGGTAGTAAGAACTTCTGCAAATGCTAATGCTGGTGCAACAAGTAAAATTTCGACTATTGTTCATGGTATTTTATTGTTAGTATCTGTTTTATCTATTCCATTTTTATTGAACAAAATTCCTTTGGCAACTCTAGCGGCAGTATTATTAATGGTAGGTTATAAATTAGCAAGTCCTTCAAAAATTAAACATTTCTGGAGCAAAGGAAAATATCAATTTATTCCTTTCATCGCTACTATGATTGCGGTGGTAGTATTAGATTTATTAAAAGGAGTAGGAATTGGTTTAGCCATCAGTATTCTTTTCTTGCTACTTGGAAACATGAAACGCGCTTATTATTTGAGTAGAGAAGATCTAGAAAGCGCTGATGAAATCACCATAGATTTGGCAGAAGAAGTTTCATTCTTAAATAAAGCAGCCATCAAAAAAACGCTAAAAAATATTAAACCCAACTCTAGAGTTATCATCAATGCTAAAAACACGTCTTACATCTCTGATGATATTATCGACTTAATCTCGGATTTTGCTAACGTAAGAGCCAAAGAAGAAGATATAGAAGTGGTTTTAGAAGGATTTAAAACTTCTTACAAAGAATACGAAAACGACCAACATTCACACATTACCATCTCACACAGAAGAGTAATTTAAAATCATAACTTCATACCTATTAAATTAACATTGTTTCCTTTTCGGAACCAATATTCAGCGTTCCGAAAAGGTTTTTAAAAAAAATTAAAAGAAAAAATTATGAAAGCACATACTTCAGAAACTCAAGCAACCATTACTCCAGAAAAAGCACTTCTTTTTTTACAAGAAGGAAACCAAAGATTTGTAAACAATCTTAAAGTAAACAGAAACCTTCTAGAGCAAGTAAATGAAACTAGAGAAGGACAATGGCCTTTTGCAACGATACTCAGTTGTATCGACAGTAGAACTTCTGCAGAACTTATTTTCGACCAAGGTTTAGGAGATATTTTCAGCATCAGAATCGCAGGAAATTTTGTCAATCAAGATATTTTAGGCTCTATGGAATTTGCTTGTAATGTAGCAGGTTCTAAATTGGTAGTAGTTTTAGGACACACCAAATGTGGCGCTCTAAAAGGTGGACTAGATGCTCCGCAAATCGAAGGACTTGGAATGGATAATCTTAATCACCTTATCTATCATTTCGAGCCTTGCATCCACGCAATCATCAAAGAAGGTGAAGAACGTTCTTCTAAAAACGAGGATTTATTGGATAGATTAACGCTTTACAATATCCAAAAAACCATCGAAGATATTCGTCACCAAAGTTCTACTTTAAGAAATTTAGAGAAAGAAGGAAAGATAAAAATTGTAGGTGCAAATTACGATGTGGAAACTGGAGTTGTAACATGGCTCTAGTTTTTGCGACTAACAAGATAACACAAGCGAGAATTTCTTCATATAACTTTGATTTTTAATTAACACTTTCTCGCTATAGCCCCTTAATTAGGGGCTTTTTTTGTACTTTTGATGAAATTTTCACCCTCTTGAAAAACATATCTATAATTTGGTTCTCCCTACTTTTCTATTTCTGCGGAATAGAATTGGTAGTACTTTTTACACAACCAAGCCTTTTTTTAGACCTCAATTTTTTTGAAGTTCGGGTTTTGTTTTTAATTATTTTTTTAGCATTTCTCTTTTTGAAAAATAAAATTTCTTCTAAGATTTTTTACTTAGTCGAAGGAATCACAATTTATGCTTTGATGACTTTTCTATACAAAGAAACTGCTATTTTAAATACTTTAATTTTTCCAAAAGTTGATGGCTTTCTATCTCATTTAGAGCAAAAAATATTCGGTTTTCAGCCCTCAGTAAGATTTTCTGAAACTTTTGATTCTTGGTATTTCAGCGAACTATTTTACTTCGGATATTTTTCATATTACCTATTACCATTGGCTGCTTTTTTGATTATTTATCTCAAAATCCCACAGAAAATAGAAGAGTTTAGTTTCATTTTAATCACTTCATTCTTATTGTGTTATTTCACTTTTATATTGATTCCAGCAGAAGGTCCTCAATTTTATTTTCCGTTTCCAGAAAATACGATTGAAGCCAAAGGAATTTTCGGAAATATGGTCAAACTCATACAGAAAAACGGCGAAGTTCCCACTGCTGCTTTCCCGAGTTCACACGTAGGGATTTCTTGGATTGTCATTTTTTGGTTGTATCAAAATTTTAGAAAATCGGTGAAATATTTCCTTCCATTTGTTGTTTTATTGATGTTTTCTACGGTTTACATTAAGGCACATTATTTTGTAGATGTAGTTGCTGGATTTATTTCTGCGCCGATTGTATTTTTTCTTACCTTTAAGTTTTACAAATTTTTAAACCATAAATTAGATGTCCGTTTCGATTAAAGAAGTTAAGACCAAAGAAGACTTAAAAACGTTTATTTATCTTCCCGAAAAAATTCATAAAAACCATAAAAATTGGCTTCATCCGTTGTATATGGATGATGAAAAATTCTTTGACAAAGACAAAAATTCACTCTTTAAACACAATGAAGCGATACTTTTCCTTGCATACGAAAACGGAAAAGCTGTTGGTAGAATTATGGGTGTAATTCCTACCGATTACAATAAATTTCACGGGAAAAACGACGCCAGATTTTCTTTTTTTGAATGTTTTGAAAATAAAGAAGTTTTCAATGCTTTAATTACTGCAGTAGAAACTTGGGCAAAATCTAAAAACTGTACAGAAATCATCGGACCAATGGCATTTTCAGACAAAGAACCTCAAGGTTTTCTTACCAAAGGTTTCGAAGAAAAAGCAATGCTCGTCACCAATCACAGTTTTCCTTTTATGGTAGATTTCATCAAGGAAAATCACTACGAAAATTTTGTAGATTTAGTACAATATGACGTTCCGATTACTGCACAAATTCTGAACAGATATAAAAATTTCAACGAAAGAGTTTCTAAAAATTTAAAGATAAAAACGGTAGAATTTACCTCAACAAAAGCGGTAAAACCTTATGTAAAACCCGTTTTTGACCTCATCAACAAAACCTACACCAAAATTTACGGTTTCACCAAACTCACCGAAGACGAAATGACGGAATTTGCCGAACGTTTTTTGCCACTTCTCAACCCGAAACTCATCAAAATGATTACCGATGAAAACGGCGAATTGCTCGCTTTCATCATTGCAATGGCAGATTTAAGCGAAGCGATAAAAAATTCACGTGGTAGAATTTTACCTTTTGGTTGGGCAAGAATTTTATGGGCAATGAAAACATCAAAAAGGCTTCAACTTTTGTTGGGAGCGATTCATCCCAATTATCAAAACAAAGGTTTAGATGCGGTTTTAGCGACAATGCTTATCGGTTCTGCATTGAAATTAGGATTCAAAACAGTAGATTCTCATCTCATTATGAAAGACAACCTGAAAATGCGTGGCGAAATTGAGAAATTAGATGGTTTTAATTTGTATAAAGAGTATTGTATTTTTAGGAAGAATTTGGTTGTTGGTTGATGGTTGTCGGCATTATCTATCAACTGTCAACTACTTCCCATTAAAAGTATTCATCGTATTATTAACTCCTGCAAAAACGAATGATAGACATGCTTTTGCGAAAACATCTATTCTATCTTGTAAAGTTTTGAGTTCTTCTTCATTCCATTTTCCGAGAACGTAATCTACTTGTTTTCCTTCGGAAAAATTTGCAGAAATCCCGAAACGCAATCTTGCGAAATTTTGCGTTTGTAAAACCTCTTGAATATTTTTTAAACCATTATGACCAGCGTCTGAACCTTTTTTTCTCATTCTTAAAGTACCAAAAGGAAGCGCCAAATCATCGGTAATTACCAATACATTTTCTAAAGGAATATTTTCTTTCTGCATCCAAAAACGAACAGCATTCCCAGAAAGATTCATGTAGGTATCTGGTTTTAGCACAAAAACTTTTCTGCCTTTGTATTTTCCTTCAGAAATCCAACCAAAATTGGCAGATTTAAACGGAGCTTCCAAAGTTTCTGCAATTTTTTCTGCGACTTTAAAACCAATATTATGACGCGTTTCTGCGTATTCTTCACCTTTGTTTCCTAAACCTACGATTAAGTATTTCACTTTTTTTGAATATTAATTAATGCTCGTTGAGCGCAAATTTAATTTTTTAATTTTTAATTCGATAAAATTCTATTTAAAAGAACATTCACCTCATCTACATTTTTCACACCATCTTTTCTCATCATCAATTGATTGCCTTCTTTGCCAGATTTTTCCTTGAGTTGAGCTTCTCGTGGATTTTGAGAAAGATAAGCGATAATATTTCTGAACTTTTCGCTTTGGTAAAATTTATCTTGAGGATTATCTGGGAAATAGCCCAAGAAAATTCCGTTTTTCATTACAATTCTGTCAAAACCAATCTCTGCTGCGAGCCATTTCAGTTCTACTGATTTTAATAAATTAATCGCTTCTTTTGGAAGATTTCCGAATCTATCAACCAATTCATTTTCAAATTTCTGCAACTCTTCTTTGGTTGGGATTTCTGCTAATTTTTGGTATAATGAAAGTCTTTCTTCCGTAGAATTCACGTAAGAATCTGGCAACATCAGCTCAAAATCAGTGTCAATATTGACTTCTTTCTGAGATTTGAATAATTTTTTACGGTCTTCTTCATTCTCAAATAAATCTTGGAAATCATCTTCATTTTGCAATTCTTCCAATGCTTCTTGCATTAATTTTTGATAGGTTTCAAAGCCCATTTCATTGATAAAACCACTTTGTTCTGCTCCCAATAAATCTCCAGCTCCTCTGATTTCTAAATCTTTCATCGCAATTTGGAAACCACTTCCTAAATCTGAAAACTGCTCTATCGCTTCGAGACGTTTTCTGGCATCCGAAGTCATCATATCAAACGGTGGCGTAATCAGATAACAAAAAGCCTTTCTGTTGCTTCGCCCAACTCTACCTCGCATTTGGTGCAAATCTGCCATTCCAAATTTTTGTGCATCATTAATGAAAATCGTGTTCGCATTCGGAACGTCTACTCCAGATTCTACAATCGTGGTAGAAACCAAAACATCATATTTCCCTTCCATAAAATCGAGAATTCTGGCCTCCAATTCTTTTCCGTCCATTTGTCCGTGACCTGTAATCACTCTCGCATCGGGAACCAAACGCTGAATTAATCCTGCAATATCTTTCAGATTTTCAATTCTATTATTGATGAAATAAACCTGTCCATCTCTTTGAATTTCGTAAGAAATCGCATCTCGAAGAATCTCTTCATTAAATCCAATAATTTGTGTATCAACTGGTTGTCGATTTGGTGGTGGCGTTTTAATGACCGATAAATCTCTTGCAGCCATCAAAGAAAACTGAAGCGTTCTCGGAATTGGCGTTGCGGTTAAAGTCAAAGTGTCAATATTGGCTTTTAGCGTTTTGAGTTTATCTTTTACATTTACGCCAAATTTATGTTCTTCATCAATAATCAATAACCCTAAATCTTTGAAAACGATATCTTTTCCCACCAATTGATGCGTTCCGATAACGATATCAATTTTACCATTTTTGAGACCTTCTTTGGTTTCATTTTTTTGTTTTGTAGAACAGAAACGGTTCAAATACGAAATATTGACAGGAAAATCTTTCAATCTTTCTTTGAAACTTCGGTAATGTTGAAACGCCAAAATCGTGGTAGGAACCAAAACCGCGACTTGCTTTCCATCGGTTGCCGCTTTGAAAGCCGCACGAATTGCGACTTCCGTTTTTCCGAAACCTACATCTCCACAAATCAATCGGTCCATTACACCATCATTTTCCATATCATTTTTTACATCTTGCGTTGCTTTTTCCTGATCTGGAGTATCTTCGTAAATGAAACTCGCCTCTAATTCGTTCTGCAAATAAGAATCTGGCGAAAACGAAAAACCTTTTGCCGTTTTTCTCTGAGCATATAATTTGATGAGATCAAATGCAATTTGTTTAACTTTAGCTTTGGTTTTTTGCTTTAAAGTTTTCCAAGTTGGAGAACCCAATTTATTGAGAACGATTTCTCTTCCATCTGGTCCGTTATATTTTGAAATTTTATGCAGCGAATGGATGGAAACGTAGAGCAAATCATTGTTTTTATACGTCAATTTGAAACATTCCTGCGTTTTTCCGTCATTGGTAACTTTCACCAATCCCATAAATTTCCCAATTCCGTGGTCAATATGTGTAATGTAATCGCCTACTTTCAGAGACATTAAATCTTTCAGCGTTAATTGCTCAGATTTGGCAAAAGAATTTTTGGCTTTATATCTTTGATAACGGTCAAAAATCTGATGATCTGTATACACCGAAACTTTTAGTTCATAATCTACAAAGCCTTCATGAAGTTCTGATTTGAAAGATTTAAACGGTAAATCATGGTTCAGTTCCTCAAAAATACTCTCTAATCTTTCCTTTTGTTTTTCACCTGAAAAAGAAATCCAAGTTTCATAACCTTCTTCTTTTTTTTCTTTTAAATCTTCGGCGAGAAGCTCAAAATTTTTGTGGAAGGTTGGTTGTGCGGTTTGATTGAGATTTATCGTTTTAGTTTTGTCATTCTGAGCGGAACGAAGTGAAGCCGAAGAATCTATTTTATTTTTAAGAGATTCTTCATTTCGCTTTGCTTCATTCAGAATGACAGATGAAAAATCTATACTTTTGAATTTTTCTAAATCTCTTAAAAAAACTTCATCAGAAACGAAAAGAATTTCTGGTTTTTGATGCTTAATTTCTTTGCTTAACGTTTCAAATTTCTGCTCTGCTTTTTCGTAGAAATCTTTCAGTTTTTTTACGGTGAGATAAGCATTTTTAGTCACTATGAAACTGTCTTTTGGCAATAAATCCAATAGAGAAACCTTGCTTCCTGAAACCGCAAAATTCATATTAGAAACCAATTCAAATTCATTAACTTTTCCTGTGGAAAGTTGAGTTTCGATATCAAATTCCTTAATGCTTTCTACTTCATTTCCGAAAAAAGTAATTCTGAAAGGTTTTTCGTAAGCGTAAGAAAAAACGTCAACAATTCCGCCACGAACCGAAAATTCTCCAGGTTCAGAAACAAAATCGGTATAATTAAAATTGAACTGATTCAATAATTCTTCAGTAAAATCAAAATCCAGTTGGTCGCCAACTTTTATCGTGTGAGAAATCGCTTTGAAATCTTCCTTTTTCAACACTTTTTCTGAAAGCGAAGAAGCGGTGGCAACGATAATTTTTTTCTTTTTATCAAAATTTAAACGATTGAGAACTTCGGTTCGTAAAACGATGTTTGCATTTTGGGTTTTCTCGACTTGATAAGGTTCTAAGTGCGTTTCAGGAAAATACAAAACGTTTTCTTCGCCTATCATTTCCTCTAATTCCGAAGTGATGTAATGCGCAGATTCTTTGTCATCAATAATGAAAAGAACATCTTTTTTCTGTGTAAGAAATAATTCTGCCACCAAAATAGACGGAACAGAACCAGCAAAACCTTTCACAGAAATATGTTGGTTTTGGTCTAAATTCTCAAAAAGTTCTTTTCCAAAATTCTTTCTTAAAAACTCGGGAATAAGCGTTTGGCTAATATTTTTCAGCATTGTAATATCGTAAAATTGTAATTTTTTTCATCGTTTTTCAAAAATTAATAAAACGACGAAAGCGATTTCGGGTTGCTCCGAAATCGTTTGTCGGTGCAAAGATAGTTTTTTCAAAACTTATTTTTAACTTTGGCAAATGATAAATTTCTTAAAGAAAAGCATCGCCAAAATTTGGGCGAAAAACCATGTTGCTAAAACGGAAGACTTCAAAAATAACGCCGAAGTTCTTCAGGAAAAATTGTTATTAGACTTGGTCAAAAAATCCGAAAAAACACTTTTCGGACTTCAGCATAACTTTTCGGAAATAAAATCGGTAGAAGATTTTCAAAAAAATGTGAAAATCTCTGACTACGAAGACCTAAAACCTTTTATAGAAAAAGTAAAACACGGCGACAAAAATATTCTTTGGCCAGAAAAACCAGAATATTTCGCCAAAACTTCTGGAACCACTTCTGGAACCAAATATATTCCTCTCACCAAAGAAGGAATGGACTACCAAGTAAAAGCGGCGCAATCTGCATTGTTCCATTATATCGCTCAAAAAAATAATGCCGATTTTGTAAACGGAAAAATGATTTTCTTGCAAGGTTCGCCAGAATTAGAAGACATTAACGGAATAAAAACAGGCAGACTTTCAGGAATTGTAGCGCATCACATCCCAAAATATTTGCAAAAAAACAGATTGCCGAGCTACGAAACCAATTGCATAGAAGATTGGGAAACCAAAGTAGATAAAATTGTAGAAGAAACCGAAAAGGAGAACATGACGCTGATTTCGGGAATTCCGCCTTGGTTAATCATGTATTTTGAAAAGCTCATCGAAAGAAATGGCAAAAAAATAAAACAATTGTTCCCTAATCTTCAGCTCATTGTAACAGGCGGTGTAAACTACGAACCGTATCGTGAGAAAATGGAAGAATTATTGGGCGGAAAAGTAGATATTATCCAAACATTTCCTGCAAGTGAAGGATTTTTCGCCTTTCAAGATGATTATCAAAAAGAAGGACTTCTACTGCAAACCAATCACGGAATTTTCTATGAATTTATTCCGCTAGAGTTGTATGGTAAACCAGATGCACCAAGATTAACGTTGAAAGAGGTAGAACTCAATAAAGATTATGCGCTGATTTTGACGACAAATTCTGGACTTTGGGCTTATTCTATTGGTGATGTGGTACGATTTATTTCTAAAAATCCACATAGAATTTTAGTTTCTGGAAGAACCAAACATTTCACCTCAGCTTTTGGGGAACACGTAATTGCTTTTGAAGTGGAAGAAGCGATGAAAGCAACAGTGGAGAAATTCCCAGCACAAATTACGGAGTTTCACCTCGCACCACAGGTAAATCCCGAAAATGGAGAATTGCCATACCATGAATGGTTTATAGAATTTGAAAAAGAGCCAGAAAATTTAGAAGATTTCCGTCAAAACCTTGATGCAGAAATGCGCAAAAGAAACACGTATTATGATGATTTGATTTCTGGAAATATTTTGCAGGTTTTGAAAATCACCAAATTGCAGAAAAACGCCTTTCAAGAATATGCGAAATCTGAAGGAAAACTGGGCGGACAAAATAAAATTCCACGTTTGGCAAATGATAGAAAGATTGGCGATTTTTTAAAGAATTTTAAAATCTAGATTTTGGATGAAATAATTTCCTATCTTTGATAAATATTTGTTCAAATGAATTTAGATTTTAACATAGAAAGCAAAAAATTGGCACTTATTCAATGGTTAACTTCATTGAACGATGTTTCTATGATTGATAAAATTCTAGAACTCAAAAATAAAGAAAGTAAAGATTGGTGGGACGAAACTTCTGATGAAGAAAAAGAGTCAATTGAAAAAGGATTAGAAGATGCCAATTCTGGAAAGTTACAACCACATTCTGAAATAAGAAAAAAATATGAAAAGTGGTTATAAAAATTAAGAATTTTATTCACTCACAAACTTCAGTCCTACGATTGAAATAATTAAAGTTGACACAAAAAAGATGCGCCAAAAGGTGACTGGTTCGTTAAAGAAAAAGATTCCCATCAAAACGCTTCCTACCGCTCCAATTCCTGTCCAAACTGCATAAGCTGTACCGATTGGCAAACCGTTTTCGCCAGCAATAGCTTTGTACATCAGAAACATAGAAAGAAAAAGGCAAACTGCAAATCCAGACCACCAATAGAGGTTTTCTTTACCTGTAGTTTCTTGTGCTTTTCCTAAACAAAACGCAAATGCAGTTTCGAATAATCCTGCGATGATGAGTATTAACCAATTCATTGCACAAATATAGACTTTAACTATTAAAAAAATATTTCTAATTCCTTTATATTTGCTCAATGATTTCTCTTGAGCCCATTAAAACTCTAAAAAATAAAGAGTTCCGAAACCTACTTACCGGAAGATTTTTTCTAATTCTAGCATTTAGAATGCTCGCCACGTTATTAGGATGGTGGGTTTATCAGCTTACAAAAGATCCTTTTTCTATTGGTTTGATAGGTCTTTCAGAGGTTATTCCTGCAGTTTCTACTGCTTTGTACGCTGGTCATGTTATCGACATGAACGAGAAAAAAAGAATGCTTCTTTGGTGTACTTCGGGATATTTTTTGCTGATTGCCTTGTTATTAATTCCTGCATTTTATGCTTCTAATCTTCATTTTACAGGTCACGAAATCACGTATTACATCTACGGAATTATATTTTTCACAGGAATTTGTAGAGCTTTCATCGGCCCGATTGTACCGGTAATGATTCCCAAAATTGTAGGACAAGAAAAATTAGCTAACGCCATTACCTTAAACCAAGCGACTTTTCTTACCGCATCTGTTTCAGGGCATGCTATTGGCGGATTTCTCATCGCGCTCATCACGATAAAATGGACATTAGTAGTTATTTTATTTTTAATTTTATTGGCATCCTTATTTTTCTTTCAAATCAAAAAACAACAGTCAGAATACCATAAAAATGAGTTGCAAGTTTGGGCTTCTATGAAAGAAGGAATCACTTACATTTATAGAACAAAAGAGATTCTAGGAGCTCTTTGTTTAGATATGTTTGCCGTTCTTTTTGGCGGTGCAGTTGCCATGATTCCTGTTTTCGCAAGTGATATTTTAAAAGTTGGAGCTGATGGTTTCGGACTTCTCAACGCTGCATCAGATATTGGTTCTATGATGATTATTGTAACACTTTCTTTCATTCCATTAAGAAAAAATCAGGGCAAAATTTTAATCGGTGTAGTAGCTGGATTTGGTTTATGCATCATTGGTTTCGGCTTGTCAAAACTCTACTGGTTGTCTTTCTTATTCCTTATGTTGAGTGGAATTTTTGACGGAATTTCAGTCGTGATTAGAGGAACCATCGTACAGTTGAAAACTCCAGATCATATCAGAGGAAGAGTGATGAGTGCAAATTCTATTTTCATTATGTCTAGTAACGAAATGGGACAATTTGAAAGTGGTGTTGCTGCGAAACTTTTAGGCGTAGTAAGGTCAGTCGTTTTTGGCGGAACCATGACGGTTCTTATTGCACTTTTTGTAGGAAAATTTGTTCCAAAATTGAGAAAAATGGAATATTAAAAAAGCCTAGAATTATTTTCAAAAAAATTTAAATATCAATAAGTCAAAAACTTATCAACATTCGGAATTTCTCCTTATCTTCCATTAACAAAGCATTTGCAGATTATTATCCGCAAAAAGCAGATTTAACCTCAAAAAAAAATTTAAAAATTCTATCTTTGTGAAATGGCACAGAAGGAAACATTATCAAGTTTAACACATGGTAATTTCGCGAAGGAACTTTCTATTTCAGCAGGCAAAATGCCGCCTAATGCAGTTGAATTCGAGAAATTGGTTATTGGAACTTTTTTGATTGACAAAAAAGGATTAGATTATTCTATAGATTTATTAACTCCCGAGGTTTTTTACGACCCGAGACATCAAGTTATTTTTTCTGCAATCTTAAAATTGTACGAAAAAAACGAGCCTGTAGACTTAATGACCGTAATCCAAGAGCTCAAAAAAGAAGAAAAACTAGGTTTTGCTGGAGGTGACCATTATATTATAGACCTTACGATGGGCGTTTCTTCGAGCGCTCACATAGAATATCACGTTCGTGTAATTCTAGAAAAATTCATTCTCAGAAGTTTGATTAACGTTTCTGCGAATGTAATTGACAGTTCTTACAAAGAATCTACAGACGTTTTTGAATTGCTAGACAAAGCAGAACAATCGTTTTTTGAAATTACCAATGGAACCATCAAAAAAGGTTTTGACACCGCCAATTCCTTGGTAAAAGAAGCGATTGATAAAATTAAGTCTTTAAAAGACAAAGAAGGACTGTCTGGTATTCCATCAGGATTTAGAGATGTAGACAAAGAAACAGGAGGATGGCAAAATTCTGACTTAATCATCATCGCGGCACGTCCTGCAATGGGAAAAACCGCATTTCTACTTTCTATGGCGAGAAACATCGCTGTAGAACACAACATTCCGATGGCGCTATTCTCTCTGGAGATGGCATCAGTACAGCTCATCACAAGGATGATTGCCTCTGAAACGGGAATTTCTTCTGAAAAATTGAGAAAAGGACAAATGTCTGAAGAAGAATGGCAAAGACTATTCTCAAACGTTGCCGCTCTTGAAAACGCTCCACTTTATATAGACGAAACACCTGCACTTTCAGTATTTGATTTCCGTGCAAAATGCAGAAGACTGGTAATGCAACATGGCGTAAAAATCATCATGGTGGATTATTTACAGTTGATGACCGCAAATTCTGGAGGAAAAGGCGGCGGAAACAGAGAGCAAGAAATTGCAACGATTTCTCGTTCATTAAAGGCGATTGCAAAAGAATTAAACGTTCCTGTTATTGCACTTTCTCAGTTATCCAGAACCGTAGAAACCCGTCCAAATAAGAGACCTCAACTTTCGGATTTGAGAGAATCTGGAGCGATTGAGCAAGATGCAGATATCGTTTCTTTCATCTACAGACCAGAATATTATAAAATTGACACTTGGGAAGACGAAACTCCTTCTGCCAACCAAGCAGAACTTATCATTGCGAAGCACAGAAACGGTTCTATTGCAGATGTAAGGTTAAGTTTCAACGGAAGTTTAGCCAAATTCTCAGATTTAGACGTTTTCGGAAGTTATCATTCTTCTGGTTTTGCGCAACAGGATGAACCAAGCGGTTTTGATAAATTGCGAGTTTCCATAGATCCAGGCGCAGCATTTGGTTTACCAGATAACGGAAATATTTCTGGTTCTGCCATGAATGACGATGACGATGATGAGGAAATGCCGTTTTAATTATAAGTAATATCTAATGAGCAATAAGTAATTTTCAAAATATTAGTAGTCCAAAAAAACTTTTTTTGGGCTTTTTTTATTTCTTTAATCCAAAGAATTCTTTTGTTACTTTTGTGGTTTACAAAAAATGAAAATCGAAATTTACACAGACGGCGCTTGTAGTGGCAATCCTGGAAAAGGTGGCTATGGAATTCTCATGCGTGTTCCTGAGAAAAAATATCAAAAAACTTTTTCCGAAGGTTTCCGTTTGACCACCAACAATAGAATGGAACTTCTCGCGGTGATTGAAGCACTTGAAAAGTTAAAAAATCCCGAAGAAAACGTTCACGTTTTCACTGATTCTAAATATGTAGCCGATGCCATTAACCAAAATTGGATTTTCGGATGGATAAAAAAAGGGTTTAAAAATGTGAAAAACCCAGATTTGTGGCAAAGATTTGTTCCGCTTTTCAGGAAACATAAAATAGAATTTCACTGGATAAAAGGACATGCTGGTCATCCTGAAAATGAAATCTGCGACCAACTCGCAGTAAAAGCTTCTCAATCATCTAATTTAAAAATAGATACTTTTTTTGAAAATCAAAAAGAGGGCGGATTGTTCTAAATCTGAATAAAAATTATAATTAATTTCTCTAGTAGAATTATGCCTATTCTTTTCAAAATCCTTACATTTGAAATATAATTTTACAGACTTTCTAATTTCAAATCTCAATTTTTAAAATGATAAAAACAGATGTATTGGTAATAGGTTCAGGAATTTCGGGGCTTTCTTATGCCATTAAAATTTCTGAAAAATTACCAGATGCTAAAATCACCATCGTCACCAAAGCTGAGGAAGACGAAACCAACACCAAATATGCTCAAGGTGGTTTAGCAGTAGTAATGGATTTTGATACAGATAATTTCCAGAAACATATAGACGATACGATGCGCGCTGGAGATTACGAAAACAATAGAGAAGTGGTAGAAATGGTCATCAAAGAAGGACCAGACCGTTTCCGTGAGATTGTAGAATGGGGTGTAAATTTTGACAAAAAAGAAGACGGCGAATTTAAACTCGGAAGAGAAGGCGGCCACACCGAATTTAGAATTGTGCATCATAAAGACATTACAGGCGCCGAAATAGAACGTGCGCTTCTTGCTTATTGCAACAAATCTCCCAACATAGAAATTCTTGATTACCATTACGTTATCGATTTAATCACACAACACCACATTCCCAATAAAAACTTTGATTTAGAAAATATTTCTTGTTATGGAGCTTATGTTCTAGACCAAAAAAATAAAAAAATCAAGAAAATTACCGCAAAAGTAACCATGGTAGCAACTGGAGGAGCTGGTCACGTTTATAAAAACACCACGAATCCAAAAATTGCAACTGGAGACGGAATTGCTTTTGTTCACAGAGCTCGCGGTAAAGTTTCTAACATGCAATACATTCAGTTTCACCCTACTGCAATGTATTCTAAACGAGACGGAATGCTCTTCCTAATTTCGGAAGCAGTAAGAGGAGATGGAGCAAAACTCAGAACCAAAAATGGTGAGAAATTCATGCATAAATATGATGAGCGAGAAGAATTAGCTTCGCGAGATATTGTCGCAAGAGCCATTGACAACGAAATGAAAATTTCTGGTGATGAATATGTAGGCCTTGATTGTAGAGAAATGGATAAAGAAAAGTTCATAGAACATTTTCCTAATATTTATCAAAAATGCATGGATGAAGGAATTGATCCATTTAAACAACTGATTCCTGTGGTTCCTGCAAGTCATTATTTAATGGGCGGAATCGTGGTAGATAAAGACGGACAATCTTCTATCAAAAATCTTTTTGCAGTAGGAGAATGCACTAACACTGGACTGCATGGTGCGAACCGTCTCGCTTCTAATTCACTTTTGGAAGGTTTGGTTTATGGTCATAATGCTGCAATGAAATCTGTAGAATTGCTTCACAAAGACGAATTTAATTACTTCGACCTCGAAAACGTACCAGAATGGAATGAAGAAGGCATGAAAGTAATGGAAGAAAAAGTGCTCATCACTTATCTCAGAAAACAACTTCAAGAAATGATGAGTGATTTGGTAGGCATCGTAAGAAGCAACGAAAGATTACAACTGGCTCAAAAAAAACAAAGAGAAATCTACGAAGCGGTTACAGAATTGTATAATTATTCAGTAATTTCGCCAGAATTATCAGAATTAAGAAATCTGGTGAATGTTTCTTACCTTATTATTAAGCATTCTTTGGCGATGAAAGAAAACAAAGGTGCTTTTTACAATAAAGATTTTGCTTAAAGATTCATCACAGATAAAAACTTGAAATTTACATCTATGAAACGTCCTCATTACGTAACCGATAAAGCCTTAAAACAATTTATAAAATCTGCTTTAGAAGAAGATATTCAAAGCGGTGACCACTCTACTCTTTCGACCATTCCTAAAGAATTGGTACAAAGTGCAAAACTTTTGGTAAAAGAAGACTGTATTTTAGCAGGCGTAGAATTAGCAGAAATTATTTTTAAAACTTTTGACAAAGATTTAAAAGTAGAGGTTTTTATTAAAGATGGAGAAAATGCAAAAGTTGGCGACATTGCTTTCATCGTTACTGGAAGTGCGCGTTCTATCCTTTCTACCGAAAGATTAGTGCTAAACTGTATGCAAAGAATGAGCGGAATTGCTACTTTAACTCATGAATGGGACTCTAGACTTTTAGGAACCAAAACCAAATTGCTTGATACGAGAAAAACTACTCCAAATTTCAGAATTTGCGAAAAATGGGCGGTAGCAATTGGCGGTGGAACCAATCACAGATATGGATTGTATGATATGATCATGCTGAAAGACAATCATATAGATTACAACGGAAGCATTACCAATGCAGTAAAAATGACTCAAGAATACCTCAAAAAAAATAAATTAAAACTGAAGGTAGAAGTAGAAACCAGAAATCTAGCCGAAGTAGAAGAAGCCGCAAAACTTGCTGGAAAAGGCATTGATAGAATTATGCTAGATAATATGGATGTAAAAACCATGACAGAAGCGGTAAAAATTATTGCAGGAAAATGCGAAACCGAAGCTTCAGGAGGAATTTCTAGAGACCAATTGAATGAAATTGCAAGAACGGGTGTCACTTATATTTCGGCAGGAGCGCTTACCCATTCCGCAGAAAATATAGATTTAAGTTTAAAAGCCATAAAAAATTAAAAATAATGAAAACACGCTAATAGCGTGTTTTTTTGTATCAAATTGAAAATCAAAAACTTCATTGTGGATAAAAAATTATGGATTTCATAAAATTTTAACATTATGTTAATTTTAGTTAAAAAAAAATAATGTATTTTGCACCTCGATAAAACAATGTTTGAAATAATATAACTTTATGAAAATCAACTATTTAGGAAAATCAAGACTTTCTGTGGTAATTGTATTAAGTGCTGCTAGCGTGGCATTTGCGCAAAAAGATAGAGATTCTATCAACTCAAAAGACATCGAACAGGTAGTTCTAACTGGGGTGGCAGATATCGCTAAAGACAGAAAAACTCCAGTAGCGGTTTCTACCATCAAAGAAGCTGTAATTGTAGAAAAACTAGGTAACCAAGAGTTTCCAGAAATTCTAAACACTACTCCTTCTGTGTATGCAACTAAAGCAGGTGGTGGTTTTGGTGATTCAAGAATCAACGTAAGAGGTTTTGACCAAAGAAATACCGCAGTTATGATTAACGGGGTTCCTGTTAATGATATGGAGAACGGAGCTGTTTATTGGTCAAACTGGGCTGGTCTATCTGATGTAACTTCTGCAATGCAAGTTCAAAGAGGTCTAGGATCTTCTAAATTAGCAATTGCGTCTGTAGGTGGAACTATTAACGTTTTAACAAGAGCTGCAGACAAAAAAAGAGAAGGAAATGTAATGTTTGGACTTGGTAACGCTGGTTACAACAAACTTTTATTCTCTTATAACACAGGAAAAGGTACTACTGGATGGTCTTCTTCATTCTTAATGAGTAGAACAGCTGGAAGTATGTATGCTGACGGAACCGAGTTCGAAGGTTACAACTACTATTGGGCTCTTGGTTACCAAAATGGTAAACACGATTTCCAATTTACAATTACAGGTGCTCCACAATGGCACCACCAAAGATCTTTATCTCCTACAATCAATGAGTATTTAAAATATGGAAAAGATGGTGAACCAAACAGAAAATACAATCTAAACTGGGGAACTTTCCGTGGTGAAGAATATTCTTTCGCAAGAAATTACTATCACAAACCAGTAATGTCTTTGAACTGGGATTATAAAATCACAGACGCGACCAAATTATCTACAGTAGTTTACGCTTCATTTGGTAGAGGCGGTGGAACAGGAACTCTAGGTAAAGTTAACAACAAAACTGAAAATGGCTTCAGAAAAGCTGATGGAAGCATCGACTTTGATGCAATCTATGCTGCTAATGCTGCTATTGCAACTCCAAATTCTAACTCTGCTAATTCAGTATTTGTAAGAAGAGCATCTGTTAACTCTCACAACTGGATTGGAGCAATTTCTAGCTTAAACCACAAACTTAACGATAACTTAAACTTTACTGTCGGAGTAGATGGTAGATATTACAAAGGATTACACTACAGAGTTGTAAGTGATTTCTTAGGAGCTAAGTACATCATTGACAACACAGATAAAAACAATCCTAATAGAAAAATCACAGATGCATATGATGCTTCTCCAAACTGGAATCCATTCGGTGGAAAGACTGATGAAACTAAAATTGTTTACAACAATGATGGTATCGTAAACTGGTTAGGAGGTTTTGGTCAATTAGAATATAGCAATGGGGATTTATCTGCATATGCTCAAGGTTCTATCTCTAACCAAGGTTTCCAAAGAGTAGATTATTTCCTTTATACACCAGCTAATCAGAAAACTGAAACGGTGAACAAATTAGGATATAACGTGAAAGCAGGTGTTAATTATAACCTTAACGCTAATCACAATGTATTCTTTAATACTGGTTACTACGAAAGACAACCATTCTTTGGAGCTGTTTTCTTAGATAACACTAATACAATCAATCCAAGTTTAGAAAACGAAAAAGTTTTCTCTGCAGAATTAGGATACGGATTTAGATCTTCTTTCTTCAATGCAAACGTTAACCTATATAACACTTCTTGGGGAGATATCTTCAAAAGAGTTTCTTATAGAAAAACGGTTAATAACATCACAACTATTTATTATGCAAACGTTTTGGGAATTAAAGAAATTCACAGAGGGGTAGAGGTTGATTTCAACGTAAAACCAGCGAATTGGATTACTGTTAATGGTATGTTCTCTGCAGGAGATTGGTACTATGATAAAGATGTAAAAGCTACATTTATCAATGATGAGACTAATACTGTAGAAAAAGAAGGAACACTTCTAATTAAAGACTTAAAAGTAGGTGATGCTGCACAATTAACTTGGGCGTTAGGAGCAGATGTAAGAGCAACAGAAAATTTAAAATTCGATGCTACTTACAGATATGCTGATAACTTATATTCTGGCTTTAACCCAGCTAACAATCTTGATAAAAACACTCCTGCTGTTAAGTTACCTTCATTCGGTCTTCTTGACCTAGGTTTCACTTTATCTACTAAAACTAACGTAGGTAAGAGCTTATCATTCAGATTAAACGTAAATAACGTACTAGATGAAACTTATATCTCTGATATGAGAACTAACATCGCTGCTGATGCAAATGCAGCTAATAACTGGAACGGTATTAACAAGAACAACCAAGTTTATTTCGGATTTGGTAGAACTTGGAACGCTTCAATCTCTTACAAATTCTAAAAACAATTTTAGATTTTATAAATCACGAATCCCGGCTATATTTGCCGGGATTTTTTATATTTGTAACAAATAAAAAATATGGATACATTTAACATTATTAGAGAAGCTCACAAAGGTTTCGGTTATTTAATTTTAGTAGCAGCATTAGTTTTCATCGTAGCATTATTGATGGCTATGTTTGGTTATTCTGGTAAAATCAGCAAGCTATTAAAAAAATCTACCCTTTTTACCATGATTTTGTTTCACCTACAATTCTTAATCGGGATTGCTATGCTTGTTTTTTCCCCAGGATTAAAAGCAGCATTAGATAGCGGAACATTAATGAGCGATTCTTACAATAGAGTAACTTTCGTAGAGCATCCTTTTTCTATGCTCGTGGCAGCTATTTTATTGACCATTATCAACAAATATTTAAAAAAGAACGAAACCTTAGCACTAAAAGTAGTTTTCATGGGAGTTCTGGCATTGCTATTATTTGGCTACGCTTTCCCTTGGGCTAAAGTTTTCGGAGCATAAAAAAGAAATGTGTAAAATTGATTTAAATCATTTTATTGCAAAAGATAATTTTTACTATCTTTGTAAAAAATTTAGATAAATTTTCCAATAAACAATTTTCAAAAGGATTATTTATAACGAATATTATTAAATATTAGATTTAAGCAACATTTTACACCTTTAACTTTTTAAAAAATTTAAAACAATTTCAATTATGAAAATCGCAGTAGTAGGCGCCACCGGAATGGTAGGCCAAGTTATGTTGAAAGTTTTGGAAGAAAGAAATCTTCCTATTACAGAATTAATTCCTGTAGCATCAGAAAAATCCGTAGGAAAGAAAATCACTTTCAAGAGTAAACAGTATGACATCGTTTCTATGGAAACTGCGATTTCTATGAAACCTGAAATTGCTATTTTTTCTGCAGGAGGTTCTACTTCGCTAGAATACGCTCCTAAATTTGCAGAAGTAGGTTGCACCGTGATAGACAACTCTTCGGCTTGGAGAATGGACCCTACCAAAAAATTAGTAGTTCCAGAAATTAACGCTCACGTTTTAACCAAAGAAGATAAAATCATCGCAAATCCTAATTGCTCTACCATTCAAATGGTGATGGTTCTTAATCCTCTTCATATAAAATACAAAGTAAAAAGAGTAATCGTTTCTACTTACCAATCGGTTTCAGGAACAGGAAAAGCTGCTGTAGACCAATTGAACGCAGAAATTGCAAATGCTGTAAATCCTGGTTCTGTAGAAGTAAACGCTGTTTATCCTTACCAAATTTTCAAAAATGCATTACCACAGTGTGACGTTTTTGATGCAGATGATTACACCAAAGAAGAACTTAAACTCATCAAAGAACCTAAAAAAATCATGGGTGATGATTCTATTAAAATTACAGCAACTGCGGTGAGAATTCCTGTACAAGGAGGTCACTCAGAAAGCGTAAACATAGAATTCGAAAATGATTTTGACTTAGAAGAAGTTAAAAATATTTTAGCCAATACTCCAGGAGTTGTTCTTCAAGATGATGTAGAAAATAAAGTTTATCCTATGTGTTTCTACTCTGAAGGAAAAGACGAAGTTTTCGTAGGAAGAATAAGAAGAGACCTTTCTCAGCCAAACACTCTGAACTGCTGGATTGTAGCAGACAATCTGAGAAAAGGTGCCGCAACGAACGCGGTACAAATCGCAGAATATCTCATTGCAAACCAATTAGTATAAAACAACATCCCGCGAAAAGCGGGATTTTTTGTTAGAACCTTCAAACTTTTAAAATTAAATACATGGAAGTCGCAACCATCAATAAAAACAAACAAAAATTTACTTTCCAGAGAAATGTAGCCATCGTAGGTGTCATTTTATTCATCGGAAAACTGATTGCATGGCATCTCACCAATTCAGATGCTGTGTTTTCGGATGCTATGGAAAGTATTGTGAATATTATTTCGGCTTTCATGGGATTATATTCCTTGTATTTGGCAGCTCAACCAAAAGACGAAAACCATCCTTATGGTCACGGGAAAGTAGAGTTTGTAACTTCTGGAGTAGAAGGTTCGCTGATTATTTTTGCAGGGATTATGATTATTGTAGAAGCGGTAGACAGTTTGCTTCATGGCAATACTTTAAAAAAATTAGATTATGGAATTTTCATTGTTTTAGCAACAGCCATTATCAATTATTTGATGGGATACTTCTCCATCAAAAAAGGAGAAAGAGAAAATTCTGTGGTTCTCATTTCTTCAGGAAAACATCTTCAATCAGACACTTGGACAACTTTGGGTGTAGTCATCAGTTTAGTTCTAGTGTATTTTACTAAAATTTATTGGATAGATGCAGCCGTAGCTTTGGTTTTTGGTTCTTACATCATCATTGTAGGGTACAAAATTGTAAGAAAATCACTCAGTGGAATTATGGACGAAGCTGACCCAGATTTATTAAAAGCTGTAGTAGAAGTTCTCGCCAAAAACCGAAAAAAAGAATGGATTGACATTCACAACATGAAGATCCAACAATACGGAAGTGGTTTACATATCGACGCTCACATTACGCTTCCTTGGTACGATACGCTTAGAGAATCTCACCAAGAAATGGAAAACATCATCAAAACTATGGTTGCTGAAACAGAAAGACATGTTGAATTTAATTTTCACATGGATGATTGCAAACCGCATTCTTGCGAAATTTGTCAACTAGAATGTGCGCACAGAATTCATACTTTTAAAAAGAAAATAGAATGGACCCCAGAAAGCGTTTCTCAAGTTTCTAAACATTGTCTGGAAAACAATCCTTAATTTTTTCCAAGCTTTTTTCTGTAATAAAAAATAGGAAAAATCAACAGTAAAATTACCGGTTGAATCACGAATCTCCTCACTGAAAAGGTAAAAAGATAACCTACTTCCATTTTTGAATATAGACACCAAAGATAAATCGGGAAGAAAAATAAAAACGCTATCGTCATTAAAGCAATAGCTTGCAAAGTCCATTTTTTATTTAAAAACATAAAATGAACTACAATTGCCGAGAAAAATAAATTCAACAAAAATCTTAACAAATGACTTGTAACTAATTTCACCGAGTCAAAATCTGGAATTGTCGATACTTTATAATCTCCTTTGAAAAATGCTAAAAATGGATCGTAGAAAATTTTATCTTCTAAAAAACGCACAGAAATTAATCCTAAAATCCCTACGAAAACAAACAGCCAATTAAGAATTTTTCTCATGGGTAATGACAAATTTATTAATCCAAAGTAACCACAGAACCACTACTCCACCATAAATAATCGCAGGAAAATAATAATCGTGTGCAGGTTTAGTTAAAGCAGGAAAATCTACCACAATCACATTCAGTACATAAATTCTAAAAAGATTTAAAATATAGAGCAAAACAATTCCTGCAAAAGTGAAATAAAACGTTTTTGCGCCTTTATAAAAAGCAAAAACAAACGCCAAAAACATGATCATCACCGAAACCGCATTACAACCTTCTACCATTCTGGTCGCTACTTTTCCGTTGATGTAAAACTGAACGGTTTCATGACTTGGAAAATCTTTAGTAACGGTTTCATAACCTGTCAAATTCAGTAAGAAAGCGCTTTGGTCAGAAATAATTTTGGTAAAGCCATCAATATTTCCAGAAAATTGGTTCAAATACCATTGATACAAGAGAAATAGCAATAGCCAAATTCCCAAAAATCTAAGCAAAACCCACAATATTTCTTTGAAATCTTTCATATTATAACAAAAATACACAAAAAATCCCTTTTCAAATTATTATATTTGCTTGGTAATGAAAAATCAAGAAATAGCTCAACTTTTTTTCGAAGAATTTTTAGGCGAAAAGGCAACCGAATTTTTGGCATTGCCTCAAAGTGGTTCTGCGCGAATGAATTTCATTGGAAAATCCTCGAATGAAACTTACGTGATTACTTACAACGAAAATCTTCTAGAAAACGAAGCGTTTTTCTATTTCACACAAGTTTTTTCAGATTTAAAGTTGAATACTCCTCAGATTTTTAAAATCAAAGAAGAAAGAAAACTTTACATTCAGGAATTTTTAGGCGAAAAAACACTTTCTGAAATCATCACTCAAGAAGGTGAATCTGAAAGAGTAAAATCTTTGGTCAAAAAAACATTAAAACAATTATTTGAACTTCAAGAAAAGACCCAAAACAAAATAGATTTTTCTAAAACTTTCGAGTACGAAAAGTATGACGAACTACCAATTACACATGATTTGTACTACTTCAAAAATTATTTGATAGACATTCTAGAGTTGCCTTATCACAAATCTACTTTACTGAAAGAATTCAAAAAAATTGTAGAAAAAATAGAAAATTTAGCTCCAAAATCATTGATAATAAGAGATTTTCAGGCAAGAAATATTTTGGTCAATGATAAAGACGAAGTTTTTTTCATCGATTATCAAGCGGCAATGGAAGGACCTGCTCTATACGATGTGGTTTCTTTTCTCTTCCAAGCTAAAGCCAATTTTTCTGAAAATTTCAAAAATGAAATGCTGGAATATTACTTCTCTTTTCATCCTTCAGAACAAAGAAATGAATTAGAAAAATCTTTGAAATATTGTAAAATGATTCGTTTTATTCAGGTTTTAGGAGCCTACGGTTTTAGAGGACTCATTCAGAGAAAACCGCATTTTATCGCAAGTTTAGAACAAGGAATTCAAAATTTAGTAGAATTCACCAAAACAGAACTCGAAATGAATGAATATCCTGAGCTAAAAAACTTAATTCTACAATTGAACACAACAGAAACTAAAAATAAAATTCAAAAATTAATTGATCTAAACCATTAAGATTTTGAAATTTCAAAATTCATTAAGAGATTAAGAATATTAAGTGAAAATAATGGAGTTGCAATTACTTAAAAATATTTTTTTGATTTATCAAAAATACTTAATGGTAAAAAATAAAAATCTTAATTTTAAAAAATGATTAAACTTGAAATAGAAACTAATCAAATTAACATTAAGATTTTGAAATTTCAAAATTAATTAAGAGATTAAGAACATTAAGTTTAAAAACTAAAGTTTTTAAAATGACAAAAAAGAAAGTAACTCAATTATCATATGAAATAATAGGACTTGCCATAAAAGTTCATAAAGAACTTGGCGCTGGTTTATTAGAAAGTATATATGAGGATTGTTTAAAATATGAGTTAGAAAAAAATGGCTATGACGTGAAACAACAGTTAACTGTTCCTATTATTTATGATAATAAAATTATGGAAACTAAATTAGTTGTTGATTTGTTGGTAAATGACACCATTGTTGTTGAATTAAAAGCAATTGAAGAAACATTACCAATTCATGAAGCTCAACTCCTAACATACATGAAAGTTCTAAAAAAACCACAAGGATTATTAATAAATTTTTTCTCCAAAAACATCACAAAATCCATGAAGCCTTTTGTTAATGAATATTTTAACATGCTTCCTGATTGATTTTTGATTTATCAAAAAAACTTAATTATCTTAATACCTTAATGGTAAAAAATAAAATCTTATTTTTTTAAAAATGCATAAGCTTAAAATAGAAACTAAAGAATTAACCATTAAGATTTTGAAATTTCAAAATTAATTAAGGAATTAAGAACATTAAGTGAAAAATAATGGAGTTGCAATTACTTAAAAATGTTTTTTTGATTTATCAAAAATACTTAATGGTAAAAAATAAAAATCTTAATTTTAAAAATGTATAAACTTAAAATAGAAACTAATGAAATTAAGATTTTGGAGTTTCAAAATTAATTAAGAGATTAAGAATATTAAGTGAAAATAATGGAGTTGCAATTACTTAAAAATATTTTTTGATTTATCAAAAAAACTTAATTTTCTTAATACCTTAATAAATACTTAATGGTAAAAAATAAAAATCTTAATTTTAAAAAATGAATAAACTAAACATAGACATTTACAGTTTTTCTTATAAAAAAGGTGGAATACCAGTAGACAACAGCGGAAATGGCGGCGGTTTTGTATTCGATTGCAGAGGAATTCTCAATCCAGGAAGAATAGAAGAATACAAACCTCAAACTGGCAATGATAAAGGCGTTCAAGAATTTCTAGAAACCAAAACTGAAATGCCTCAATTTATAGACCTCATCAAAAATTTAGTAAGCATTACCATCAATGATTATATCGCTCGTGGTTTTGACCATTTGCAAATTGCTTTTGGTTGTACTGGTGGGCAACACAGAAGTGTGTATTGCGCCATTAAACTAGGCGAATTTTTGCAGGAAAAATATCCGGAATTGGTAAATGTTAAGGTAACGCATAACGAACAACCTCAACTTAATTAATAGTGTAAAATCTGCAATATTCATTCTACATGATTAAGAAAGCGCTCATTTTCGCAGCAGGAAAAGGAACTCGGTTGAAACCTTTTACAGAGAGTCATCCCAAAGCTTTGGCTTTGGTGAATGATGTTCCGTTGCTGGAAAGAAATATAAAATATCTGCAAAGTTTTGGAGTTACAGAATTTGTGATTAATGTGCATCATTTCGGGGAACAAATTGTAGAATTTCTAAAAAAAAACAATCATTTTGGAACCAAAATTGATATTTCTGATGAAAAAGATGAACTTCTAGAAACTGGAGGTGGCTTGCTTTTTGCTCAAAAATATCTGGAAAACGAAGAGAATTTCCTGATTATGAATGCTGATATTCTTACCGATTTAAACATTCATGAATTGGTAAAATTTCATGAAACGCATCTTCCATTAGCTACTTTGGCAGTTTCGGACAGAAATTCTTCTCGAAAACTTTTCTTCAATTCAGAAATGGTTTTAAAAGGTTGGATGAACAAGAATTCTGGAGAAACCAAAATGGCAGAATTCAATAGCGACTTTAAAGAGTTGGCTTTCAGCGGAATACATTGTGTCAATTCTTCTATCTTTGACAAAATAAAAAGAAGAGGAAAATTTTCTATCATGGAAGAATATTTGGATTTAATGTTTGAAAATAACATCTTAGGATTTCAGCACGAAGCCAGATTAATAGATGTAGGAAGACCCGAATCTGTGACAGAAGCAGAAAAATATTTTAAATAAATGAACCATTAAGGTTTCAAATAAATTTTGAAAATCGTTAAGAAATTAATGGTAAAATAAAACTAAATTTTAAAAAAAATGCTAGACGATAACGCATCAGAAGATAAAAGATTACAAGAAAGTTTAAGACAAAAAACTTGGGACGAAACCGTAACTAAAGACTCTTGGATGGTTTTCAAAGTGATGTCTGAATTTGTAGATGGCTACGAAAAATTAGCCAAAATAGGACCTTGTGTTTCAATTTTCGGTTCTGCAAGGTTAAAACCAGAAGATCCTTATTATCAAATGGCGGTAGATATTGCCAGAAAAATTACAGAAATTGGTTTCGGTGTTATTACAGGAGGCGGTCCTGGAATTATGGAAGCAGGAAACAAAGGAGCGAGAGAAGGCAACGGAAAATCCATTGGATTAAACATAGAATTACCATTTGAACAAAATTTTAATCCTTTTATAGATAAACATTACTCGATTAATTTTGATTACTTTTTCGTAAGAAAAGTGATGTTTGTGAAGTATTCTCAAGGCTTTATTGTTTTACCGGGAGGTTTCGGAACGCTAGATGAACTTTCGGAAGCGTTAACATTAATTCAGACGCAAAAAATCGGCAGATTCCCAATTGTTTTGGTGGGAACAGAATTTTGGAGCGGACTTCTGGATTGGTTTACCGGAACTTTGCTGAAAAATCATTTAATTAAAGAAGAAGATTTAAGTCTTTTCCGAGTGGTAGATACAGCAGATGAAGCCGTGGCTCACATTAAAGCTTTCTACGATAAATACTCTGTAAGCGTAAATTTCTAGAATTTGGCATAAGATTTGACATATTTTATATACATTTGAAAAAAATACAACTTTGAAAAAAGTATTAAATAAGAAAAAAATGAAAAAATTTATAGGAATAATCGCAATAGGTTTAATCACAATGCTGATGAGTTTTACACTCTCAGATTTTTATTCTTCTATGACCAAGGTAGATTATGTAGAAGGCAGTAAAACGCTAAAATTCACTACAAAATTAAACTCTGGACACATTGCAGAAGTTTTAAAAATTAATCCTAATACTACTGCTTTTGAAGCGGAAGTGAAAAGATATGTAAATGACCATTTTGATGTGTATGTAAACGGTCAAAACAAAGCGCTTACGTTTACCGGAAGTCAAGTGAATGGAGAAAGTGTTTGGGTATATTTCGAAGCGAATGGCGTTTCTGATATTTCTAGCTTAAAAATTAAAAATAATCTTTTACTAGAAGCTTATCCTAAACAACTCAACTTGGTAAACATTGCTTATAAAGGTTCTCAAAAAAACATGACCTTTATGCGAGGTAAAGAAGTAAACGAAGTTTCTTTCTAACAACAATTTTTAAACATAAAAGTAAAGCCTTACAGAATTTTGTAAGGTTTTAATGCTCCAAGATGCGAAATCCTGCAAAGAAAAACAAGAAAAATTACAATTAATTTACTGATTGTCAGTATGTTGATGCTATTTTAAGGAGTGACTAATGAAATGTTTGATTTTGATAATGTTTTTATTTCTTTTCTCCTGCAAAGAAAAAGACGAAACAATTGATTTAAAATATGAAGTTTTAAATCAGTTAATTACTGAGGATATAATGAAGAGAGATAAGAATGATGAAAAAAATTATGTTTATAATATCCAAATAAAAAATGTTTCTTTTCCAGAAAACAAATTGGAAATAATTTTGAAGAACCACCTCCAGGATTATCTATGATGATAAATTATGATAAGGATTTCTTAGAAACAGATTCTTTATTTTATAAAACACAAGCAGAAGGATTATAAGATTTTAAATTTGAGAAGTCTAGAATAATTCAAAAAGTAAAATACATAACTTCTAAAGAATTAGAATCTTTCTATTTGAAAACTGGACAAAATTTCTGGAAAGAGTTTAGTCATAAATATCCTAACACATGTATCAAAACTTTTTCTGTTCCGTTTTTTAATAAAGAAAAAAACACTTGCATCGTAACAGTTTCAGCATCTTGTGGTCCACTTTGGGGAGGAGGTTTTATGGGAATTTATAAAAAAGTAAATGGGAAATGGATTTTAATTGGTCGAAGAGATTCATGGATAAGTTAATTAAATTTTAAGAAGCAATATTGCTTCTTTTTTTATTTAAAAACCTAACAAAAATCACTGAAATCTTTCATATCACTTCATGAGGTATGTTAAGCAGATTGGCGTACCTTTATACCGCCAAAAAAAGCCTAAAAACCTAATTGAAATGGAATTTACCACATTACAAAAAATTAATAATCTGATAAAAGATTTGCCAGATTATTTAGCAGAGGAATTATTGGAGTATATAGAATACTTGGTATATAAATTTCACAAAGACGAAGATTTAAGTGACGAACAAAAAAGAGTAATACTGAGAGGTCTAGAAGATATAAAGTATGGCAGAAGTCATTTGAATGAAATTACAGAGACAGAGTAAAAGTTCTTCATATCAAATCAAATTTTTTTTCATTAAAGCTTCAGGTTTCTGAAGTCTTTTTCGTTATGGCATTTTTCTAAAATTCTACCAGAAAAATAGTGTAGAAATTCTATTTTGATTTTCTTTTAGCAATTTCAAATTTTTAGAAAATAGTTTGAAATACTTTCTTAATTTTGTTAAGATGAAATTTTCTACAGAAGAACTTTTACAAGGAATATTAGCCCAAGACAAAAGAATTCTTGGGAAAGCCATTACTTTAATCGAAAGTAAAAAGCCAGAGCATAGAGTTTTGGCTGAAGAACTGCTGAAAAAAATCCTGCCTTATGCCGGAAAATCTGTAAGAATAGGAATTACTGGAGTTCCTGGTGCGGGGAAATCTACATTTATCGAAAGTTTCGGAAAATTTGCGATTTCTCAAGGCAAAAAAGTGGCGGTTTTAGCCATCGACCCAAGCTCTTCGGTGAATAAAGGTTCTATTCTAGGAGATAAAACCAGAATGGAAGAATTGGCAAAAGACGAAAACGCATTTATTCGCCCTAGTCCGAGTTCTGGATTTCTAGGCGGAGTTGCCAATACTACTTTTGAAACTATGCTTATTTGCGAAGCTGCTGGTTACGATTATATTTTGATAGAAACGGTAGGAGTTGGTCAATCAGAAGTTTTGGTTGCAGATATTTCGGATGTGATTTTGTTGCTAAAAGTAGTAGGAACTGGTGATGAATTGCAAGGCATCAAAAGAGGTTTGATGGAAATGGTAGATGTTATTTTTATCAATAAAGTACATGAAGAAAATCTAAAAGAGGCCAGAATGCACCGTTCAGAATTGATTCATGCATTGCAGTTTCAGCACCCGAAAGAAAAAGATTGGAAGGTTCCTGTTTTGTTAGGTTCCGCTCTTCATAACGAAGGTTTAGATGAGGTTTACGAGAAAATAAATGATTTCATTTCTTTAAAAATAAAAACGGGAAGGCTAGAAGAAGTAAGAAAAATTCAAGCCGAAAAACGTTTTGAATATTGGGTTCATCAATATATTTTAAGTGCAACTAAATCCACCCATGAACTTGAAAATCAGTTCGAAAGTCATAAAAAAAATGCTTCAGAATTGAAGTCTAATCCAAGTTCTGAAGCTAAAATTTTTGTAGAAAGTTTATTGAATAAAAAACTCTAAATTATTTCTTAGAAATTTCATTTTTCATTAAGTAGCCATTATAAGAAATGGGTTGTCTGTCGTTAGAATCTATAGAAACATAGGCACTACCGTTTTTATAAACTTCTATGTAAATTACTCTTACATGGTCTACATCTTTAGGAGAAATGGTATACACTAGGTTTCCTTTTTTGTTTAGAATTTTACTCAGGGTAAAATCTTTAGAAGTAAATCGGTAACTGTTTTTAGAAGTGTCATAACTTGGATTAAACATTCTGCCAAAGTATGGCAAAGTCACATCTAGCTCTTTTTCTTTCAAAACCACAGTATAACCATAATCTAAATCTAGCATTCTAGCCGAATTACCGTTTGGCATAGAATTCATGATATTAATTACATCATAGTTAGTAGGATTGGCTCTCTCTGCCATAAAAGTAAACTGATTAGAAGTTGTAATTTCCTCTAAAGTTTTGGGGTCCATATTGATTTGTGACGTACACGAATATAAAAAAGAGAGTAATCCAAAGAAACTCAAATAAATTAATTTTTTCATAATATATAGGGTGTTGAGTTAAACTATTAATTATCAATACAAATTTAATGCAAAACTATCACGATTTGATTTCTTTTTTATATAATTTCTACATAATTATGAATGGAATAAAATTTGTTTTAAATTTGTTAAAAATATTAAATCACAAAAACATGAAAATAAAAACTATTATTGCTACCGGAGCCGTTTCTTTAGCATTAGTTGCTTGTGTTACCAATCCAATTACAGGTAGAAAATCGGTACAAATTGTAGGAAATGACCAACTCTCTGCAATGGGAGTGCAAGAATATCAAACAGCGCTTTCTAAAGCTAAAGTCATCACCAATACTACTGATGCAAATCGAGTAAAAAATGTAGGAATTAGAATAAAAAATGCTGCGACTAATTATTATAAAAGCATAGGTAGAGAAGCAGATTTACAAGGGTATAACTGGGAGTTTAATTTATTGGAAGACAAACAGTTAAACGCTTGGTGTATGCCTGGTGGAAAAGTAGCTTTCTACACAGGAATTATGCCTGTTTGTAAAGACGAAACAGGTATTGCTGTAGTAATGGGACACGAAGTTTCTCACGCTCTTGCAGGTCATGGAAATGAAAGAATTTCTCAAGCGATGATAGCACAATATGGTGGTGCGATTGCCGGAGGTGTAATTTCGAATGATAAATTACAACAAATTTTTAAAGTTGCATATCCAATAGGAGCGCAAGTTGCTCTTCTTAAATATGGAAGAAGTCAAGAATTAGAAGCAGATCAAATGGGATTATATATCATGGCAATGGCTGGATATGATCCAAGACAATCCCTTCCTTTCTGGGAAAGAATGGAAGCTCAAGCTGCCAATTCGCAAAGACCACCAGAATTTTTATCAACTCACCCAAGTCCAGATACTAGAAGATCAGACTTAAATAAACATATGACCAAAGCGCTTGAATATTATAAACAAGCTGGTGGAAAAATGTAAATAATTTAAAATAATAATTAAAACCTTCTTAAATTTTTTTAAATTTGAGAAGGTTTTATTTTAAAAATACGTTAAAAATGAAAAATTTAACAATTATAGGAATTCTTCTTTTAGGTATTTCTGGATTGCTGTTTTATATGACCACCAATTTAGAAGTAGAAGAATTTACACTTTCTCACTTTATGGGAATAATGGGAGGTGTGGGAATTGGTTTAATTATAGGAGGAATTGTAGGATATATAAGTAAAGGCTCTTCTATAAAAGCGGAACAAAAAAGAAAAGAATGGCAAAGATTGCAGCAAGAAAAGATAGAAATAGAAAAGCAAGCTGCTGAGTTAGCTCAACAAAATGTAAGTCCAAATCCTAATAATTCTGAAAATAGTAATCTATAAAATGAAAAATCTCGGCTGCTTCGCAGCCGAGATTTTTTATGTTTTTAATAAATTTCCTTAATTTTTTAGAAATTTAAACCAACTCCGAACATTAATAAACTCGGTCTGTTGTCATATCTAATTACTTCGTTAGAAGATACATTCGTGTTGATATATTCTCTTTGGTCATTGCTAAATGCACCTTCGTATCTTGCAGAAACTACCAATTTAGAAATAGTAACCTGTGCCCCGAATTGATAGCCTAAAGTAAATTCTTTCGTAGCATTTTCTTTAAAATCATTATATTGATTATCTGTAGAAAGATTGTAAGAAGCTACCGGTCCTGCATAAATACCTAATGTTTTTCCTAATACATTATATCCTACTAAAACAGGTAAATCTGCTCTGTTATTTTTAACTTTTATAGTAGTATTAGTTCCATCTACTGTGAATTCTTTACTAAAAGTAGTGTAATACAATTCTGGTTGAATAAAAATTCCAAGAGGTGTATCAATTTTTAGTGAAATACCTGCGTTATAGCCTACGTTATTCTTTCCTTTGTCTTCGTATGCCTCTACAGTTCCATTTTTTATATTTTCCCAAGTAGGATCACCAGTTTGGTAAATAACATTGGCTTTCGCTCCGAAAGTTACCTGCGAGAAAGACAGCAATGATGCCGTTACAAATAATGTGCTAAATATTTTCTTGATCTGTTTCATTTTCTATTGTTGTTATAATGTTATCTATACTTGTTTTATTAATTTTGATAAGATATTCTCTTAATTCTTTAAATAATTCTGAAGAATAAACGAAATCGATAAGATATTTATTATCTGAGGTGATTAAAATATCTTTTGTTCCTTCCCATTCTTTAATTCCTTTTCTCAAGTATACAATTTTCTCGCCAATTGTCATTACAGAGTTCATATCGTGAGAATTGATAATCGTAGTGGTATTATATTCTTCCGTAATTTCGGCAATTAAATCATCTATTACATTGGCAGTATAAGGATCTAGTCCAGAGTTGGGTTCATCACAAAACAAATATCTTGGGTTATTAACAATTGCTCTTGCAATCGCTACTCTTTTTTGCATTCCTCCTGAAATCTCAGATGGAAATTTTTTCTCTGCATTTTCTAAGTGAACTCTACCAATAACTTCTTTCACGCGTTTTTTCTTTTCAGTAAAAGTAAGGTTGGTAAACATATCTAGAGGAAACATAATATTGTCTTGAACCGTCATAGAATCAAACAAAGCACTTCCTTGAAATACGGTTCCTATTTCTGCTCTCAATGCCTCTTTTTCTTGGCGAGACATGCCTACAATATCTCTACCGTCAAATAAAATATGTCCGCTAGTTGGTTCAAAAACATTCAGTAAACTTTTCAGAAATACTGTTTTCCCGGAACCAGACTGTCCTATCACTAAGTTTACCTTTCCAGTTTCGAAAGTGGTGGTAATTCCTTTCAGAACTTCTACACCATCAAAACTTTTTCTTAAATCTTTTACTTCTATCATTAGCTTAAGAACATTTGTGTTAATACTAAGTTAGCAATGATGATGGCTACTATAGTCCAAACTACAGCTTGTGTGCTTGCTCTACCTACTTCTAAAGAGCCTCCACTTACTTTATAACCAAAAAAAGCTGGTATAGTTGCAATAAGAAATGCAAAAACAGCTGTTTTTAAAAATGCATACCAAATATAAAATGTTGGCATATACATTTGAATTCCTGTAATATAATCAGCTCTAGACCAATTTCCTGTTGCAATACCTGCAAGATGACCTCCCCATATTCCGAAAACCATACTTATAGCAATTAACAATGGATTGAAAATTACACTTGCTAAAATTTTTGGTAAAATCAAGAAATTTGCAGAATTTACTCCCATTATATCTAAAGCGTCTATTTGCTCTGTAACTCTCATCGTTCCAATACTCGAAGTAATATAAGAACCTACTTTACCGGCTAAAATTACGGAAATAATTGTAGGGGCAAATTCTAGAATTAAGACAACTTTGGTAGCATAACCAATATAAGGAGCGGGAATGGGTATAGAAGAATTTCTAAAATTATTATACATCTGTATAGCCACTACAGCCCCTACAAATATGGAGGTAAATAATACCAAACCAAATGAATTTACTCCCAAATCATTGATTTCTCTCATGAAAAGTTTAAAAAAAACTTGCCTTTTTTGAGGTTTTTGAATTACTTTTCCTAATAGTAAAAAGTATTGTCCTATTGCGCTTAAAAGTTTTAACATAACCGTGCGAAGTTACATTTTTTAGGTTTAATAATTTTATAGAATTTCAATTTATTGTTCTAAATGGCTTTCTGGTCTCCTTTTATTACTAATAAAATGGTTTTCAGGATGATAACAATGTCTAGAGTAAGGCTCCAATTTTTTACATAGAATGAATCTGCCAAAATTCTCTTTTTCATTTCTATTTCCATTTCGCCAGTGTCACCACGCAAACCGCTTACTTGTGCAAGTCCTGTAATACCTGGTTTTACTAAGCTTCTCACCGAATATCTTCCAATTTTTGCTTTGTAGAAATCATCAATTAATAACATGTGAGGTCTAGGTCCTACTACAGACATATCTCCTCTTAAAACATTAATGAATTGAGGCATTTCGTCTAAACTTGTTTTTCTTAAAAATCTACCAATTTTTGTAATTCTACTATCATTTTGTGAGGTAGTCTTGGTGGTAGATTCTTCATTTTCAATCATGGTTCTGAATTTGAGACATTCAAAAACTTCATCATGAAATCCATATCTTTTTTGTTTAAAGAATACACTGCCTTTACTGTCTATTTTGATTAATAAAGCAAGGATGGGGAAAAGCCAAGTCGCAATAAAAATTAAAACCAAAAGCGAGAATAAAATATCAAAACTTCTCTTGATAATCGCATTACTATAATAGTGCAAAGGAAATTTCGAAGGCGTTAAAATCGGTTGAGTTTCTATGTATCCCAAATCATATTGGAAAAACTCATTTTGTATAGCACTTGGAATTAATGAAATTTTTATCTTATCATTTTCTGCTTCTCTATTGATCTCTTCAAGTAGTTTTTTGCTTAAATGATTTTGAGTAGGAATAAAAACGGTGTGGATTTCTTTTTCTCTCCAAAAATTTTGAAGCTCTGAAATGTTAATTTCTTCATTGGGAAATTCATAAACTCTGTAACCGTAATCTTTACGTTGGGTAACAATATCTTTTAAAATTTCAGAAGATGAATTTTCTGCGATAAACATTATATTTCTGTAGTTTCCACCTTGTGCTCTAATGTATTTTAAAATAAAGAAAATGAATGACTTAACGATAAATAGAATAATGAAAAGTGTAAACGTAATCCAGAATCTTTCATACTTCAAAAATTCATTATTGCTGACTTTGGCTAAAAGTACAATTCCCAATAAAAATATAAAAATATGAGTGACAATACGCTCTACATAAAGTGTATACGTAAGGTTTCTAGGAATGGAATATAATTTTGTTCTTCCACTTAAAAGAATCCAAAAAAGACTTAATAACAGAAGTGACAAAACGTTTTCCTCTGTCCTTGCTTTTTCTAAAACATATTCGTGTCTAATCAGAAAAAAGAACATGAAAACAGCAGCCACGATTAAAATATCGATGATGATGATAGCGCTTTTAAAATATCTAGAGTATCTTAATTTCTGCATGTTTTAGAAAGTATAGTCCTTACAAAGTTGCTAAATTTTATGGAATATTAAGATATTTATGTGTTTGTACAGAAGCTTGCCATTTAGGATTTGCCAAAATAAAATCGGTAATCTTAGGATACATTTCGTTTCTTTTGCTCCATTCACTTTGTAGATACAATTTACAATTTTCTGAAACTTTAGCAGCTTGTTCTTCAGCGAAGGTGAAATCATGGTTGTTAAATACTATGATTTTCAGTTCATTAGCTACTTTGTAAATTTCTTCTTTTGGTAAGCCTGTTTTCTTAGGAGAAAGCGTAATCCAATCAAGTGTTCCGCTCATATCATAAGCTCCAGAAGTTTCGATGTGAATTTGGCAGCCCAATTCTTTTAATCTTTTGGTCAAAATTTCTAAATTCCACATCAGTGGTTCTCCACCTGTTAGAACAATAGTTTTACAATAGCTTGCTGCAATTTCTGCAATTTCTTCTGAATTCATTAATGGATGTAAATCTGGATCCCAACTTTCCTTCACATCACACCAATGACAACCTACATCACAACCGCCTAGTCTGATGAAATATGCAGCTTTTCCTGTGTGGTGACCTTCTCCTTGTAAAGTGTAAAAATGCTCCATCACTGGGAGCATTTTTCCTTCTTTTAATAATATTTCTTCTGTTAAATTCATTTTTTTCGAGTTCCGAGTTTCGAGTTTCGAGTTTCGAGATTAAAAAATATTTACCTCGCAATACGCATCTCGCATCTCGACTTAATCTTTATAAATTGTATGTTTATACGCTAAAAGTGTATTTTTCATCAGCATTGCTCTGGTCATTGGTCCTACTCCTCCTGGAACTGGCGTAATCCAACTTGCTTTTTCTGCACAACTGTCAAAATCTACATCTCCTGCCAAATGATATCCTTTTTCGGTATTATCTTCTACTCTTGTAATTCCTACATCTATTACTACTGCACCGTCTTTTATCATTTCTCCTTTTAAGAAATGAGGGTCGCCAAGTGCTGTAATTACAATATCTGCATTTTTGGTAAATTCTTCAATGTGTGGAGTGTAAGAGTGTGTTACCGTAACCGTAGCATTTCCTGGGAAATCTTTTCTTCCCATCAAAATAGACATTGGTCTTCCTACAATTCTACTTCTGCCGATGATTACACAGTGTTTTCCTTTGGTCTCAATATTGTATCTTTCTAAAAGAGTTAAAATTCCAAACGGAGTTGCGGGCAAAAAGGTATCCATTTCTAATGCCATTCTCCCAAAATTTTCTGGGTGAAAACCATCTACATCTTTTCTAGGATTAATTGCCATAATAATTTTTTCCTGATCCATTTGTTTAGGAAGAGGCAATTGCACGATGAAACCATCTACATTAGGATCATTGTTTAGTTCCTCTATTTTTTCTAAAAGTTCTGCTTCCGAAGCCGTGCTAGGAAATTTATACAAAGAAGATTCGAAGCCTACTTCTGCACAATCTTTCACTTTGCTGTTTACATAAGCTTTACTTGCGCCATTGTTTCCTACCAAAATTGCAGAAAGATGCGGAATTCTTTTACCAGAAGCTTTTATTTTATCAACTTCGGTTTTTATTTCCTGCTTTATTTCGTTAGAAATTTTTAGTCCGTCTAAGATTTGAGCCATTTTTACTTTTTATTTTTTTTTAGATTTATTTTTCAAATTTACTTATTTTCTTTGAAGTAATTAATCAAACCATTAGTAGAAGAATCGTGAGAGCTTACTTTTTCATTATCAGTGAGTTCTGGAAGTATTTTTCCTGCTAAAACCTTGCCTAATTCCACCCCAAATTGATCGAAACTAAAGATATTCCAAATTACCCCTTGAACAAAGATTTTGTGTTCGTACAAAGCAATGAGTTGCCCCAATGAAAATGGAGTTAATTCATTGAAAAAGAATGAGTTGGTTGGTCTATTTCCCGCAAAAGTTTTATATCTTGTTAATTTTGCAATTTCTTCTTCAGATTTGCCTTCTTTTACCAATTCTGCTCTTGCTTCGTCCTCGCTTTTTCCGAATGCAAGTGCCTCAGTTTGAGCGAAAAAGTTCGCCAATAATTTTTCTTGATGGTCAGAAACTTCGTTGCAAGATTTTACATAAGCGATAAAGTCTGCAGGAATGAGTTCTGTTCCTTGGTGAATCAATTGATAGAAAGCATGTTGCCCATTCGTTCCCGGTTCTCCCCAAATAATTGGGCCAGTTTGATAAGTTACATATTCGCCATTTCTGTCTACAGATTTTCCGTTAGATTCCATATCTCCTTGTTGAAGATACGCCGCAAATCTATCCAAATATTGTGAGTACGGTAAAATAGCATAAGAACTTGCATCAAAGAAATTTCTGTACCAAATTCCCAAAAGTCCCATTAAAACAGGAATGTTTTCTTTGAAATCTGCCGTTTGGAAATGTACATCAGTGTCGTAAGCTCCTTTCAATAAATTTTCAAAATTTTCATAACCTACCGCTAGAACGATGCTTAAACCAATAGCGCTCCAAAGTGAATATCTTCCGCCAACCCAATCCCAGAACTCGAAAATGTTTTCTTCTGCAATTCCGAACGCTTTAACTGCTTGAATATTAGTAGATAAAGCTACGAAGTGTTTTGCTACATCTTCTTCTTTACCTGCTTTTAAGAACCAAGATTTTGCAGAATTTGCATTGGTCATGGTTTCTTGAGTGGTAAACGTTTTAGAAGCTACGATGAAAAGTGTAGTTTCTGGATTTAAGTTTTTCACTACTTCTGCCATGTGATTTCCGTCTACATTCGAAACGAAATGTACATTTAATCTTGTTTTGAAGTGTTTAAGCGCCGAAACTACCATTACAGGTCCTAAATCTGAACCGCCAATTCCGATGTTTACCACATCAGTAATTTCTTTTCCGCTGAAACCTTTGTGTTCTCCAGAAATTACTTTTTCAGAGAAAGCTTTCATATGGTCAAGAACCTTTTTGATTCCTGGTTTTATGTTTTCGCCATCTACTAAAATTTCTTTGTCAGAAAAATCTCTCAAAGCAGTGTGAAGAACTGCTCTTTTTTCGGTTTCATTTATTTTTTCGCCAGAAAACATAGCATTGATGGCAGCTTTCAATTGTGTTTCTTCTGCCAATTGAAGCAACAAATCAAATGCTTTTTGGTCAATTAAATTTTTAGAAAAATCAAAAAGATAATTTTCTTTTTTTACTGAAAACTGTTGGAAACGATCAGTGTTTTCTTGAAAAAGTGTTCTTAGGTCAAAATCATTTTGTGCAAAATGTTCGTTGAGTGATTTCCAAGCTTGTGTATTTTCTGGATTTATTTTTGGTAACATAATTCTTTTGGTTTAAGGTTTAACAACTAAAATTTACAGTTTTATTCATCTTCATAAAACGGACAAAGTCCGTGCAAATTTACGCAAAAATAAAAGCCCCGAAAAATTTCAGGGCTTGAAGTTTTTGTAACAAAGTATGAAGTTCATCAGTTTTCCATATTCTCAGATTTTGAAATTTTTTTCGAAAAGATAAGAGTAGTGAGATTATACTTAACAAGATAAATTACGATTAGAATTCCCACGAATAAAGGCCAAAAATTCAGTAAGAAAACGAAAAATTTTTGCACGAAATAAAATCCGTTAAGTGAAGAAGATTTTGCTTCGTAGAAGAAGTTGACTTGGTATTTATTGTCGTAAAATTGGGTGTTTGTAATGGCAATTTCGGCGATTCTTACTTTTGGTTCTTTAATGTAAATGTCTACAGTACTGTATTTGATATTGTCTGCAAGGTCCAGATTTTCAATTTGTTGGGTATTGTTTTTCTCTTCGTTTTCTTCGGTGAGGTTTGCTTTCTTTTCATTGTTTTTCATTTGAGAAATCACTTCGCCGGTTTTATTGTTTTTTTTCAATTCAAGTTCTGCAATTTTAGCATTGTTGGTTACATCTTCAGCCGAAATAATTCTGGTGTTCAAGAAAAGTTTTCGGTCATTTACAGAAGTGAGAAAAGCACCTAATTTTTCCGAAGGAACTCTTACTTGCATCTTATTGTAAGAGTTAAATTTTCTGAGTAAAACCGCATTTTGGTCAGAAGTGTTATAGGTTTCTTCTTCGATAATTTGGCTTTGTAATTCACTTTTGGTAACAAATCCGCCGAGATTTTTCAGTGCATTTTCTATGTGAACTGTGGCTTCGTAAACGTCTTTTACTTCCATGCTGACTTCAGCAGTTTTTACAAATTTTTTGTCTGGAATTTGTTGAGAAGCAGCGTAAGAAACTTCATCATTTGAACGGAAGTAGAATCTGCGGTTGCAACCGCACTTTCGTATTGAGAATCTACACTTTCAGATTTTTTACAAGAAGATAATAATCCTGCGAAGATAATGGTAGCGATTACCATTTTTTTGAATTTTGTGTTCATTGTTTAAGGTTTTTTGAGTTAGACTTCCTCAAAGTTCTACACAAGATTCTTGTAAAGTTTGTAAAAGCGATTTTTTGTTTTTGTAAACTTGGTTTGCAATGGAAGCTGCAGAATTTCAGGGTTTTGTAAAAAAGGACAAGACGCAAATTTGCGTCTTGTCCTCAATTTAATTTGGATTTGTAAAATTATTTCTCAATTGCTAATTCCACTACTTCTTTCATGGTTTTCACGTAATGAATTTTTAGATTTTTAAGATAGTTTTGGTTGATTTCTAAAACATCTTTTCGGTTTTCTTCGCACAGAATCACTTCTTTAATTTCTGCTCTTACTGCGGCCAACAATTTTTCTTTAATTCTGCCAACTGGAAGTACTTTTCCACGCAAAGTAATTTCCCCAGTCATTGCCAAATGTGGTTTTACTTTTTTGTTTAAATAGCTGGAAACCATGCTCGTTAGCATTGCAATTCCTGCACTTGGTCCATCTTTCGGAGTGGCACCTTCTGGAACGTGAACGTGGATGTTTTTATTTTCAATATCTTCTAAAGAAATGCCTAAACTTTCGTGTTTTGCTTTGATGTATTCTAGCGAAATCGTTGCCGATTCTTTCATCACATTTCCTAGATTTCCTGTCATGGTAAGATTGCCTTTTCCTTTACTTAAAATGCTCTCTATGAATAAGATATCTCCACCAACTGAAGTCCAAGCTAAGCCTGTAACTACACCAGGAACATCCATCATTTCAGAGAAATTTTTAGACATCGGAACACCTAAGATTTCATCAATTTTCTGAATGGAAATTTTCGGGTCGTATTCTTTATTCATCGTAATTTGAAGCGCAACCCAACGAGAAATTTTGGCGATTTGTTTTTCTAAATTTCTTACGCCACTTTCTCTGGTGAAAGATTCTATTACGTGTGCAATTTCTTTATTTCCTAGTTTATAAGCGTCTTTTTGTAGGCCAGTTTCTTCCATTTGTTTTTTAATCAAATGGCGTTTTGCAATTTCTACTTTTTCTTCAATCGTATAACCCGAAAGTTGAATGATTTCCATTCTGTCTAACAATGGCGTTTGAATGGTAGAAAGCGAATTGGCTGTAGCAATGAACATTACTTTTGACAAATCATACCCAATTTCTAAGAAATTGTCATAGAAACTGTGGTTTTGTTCTGGGTCTAAAACTTCTAAAAGTGCAGAACTTGGGTCGCCGTGAATTCCTTGTCCGAGTTTGTCTATTTCGTCTAAAACGATAACTGGATTAGATGTTCCCGCTTTTTTGATGGCTTGCAATAATCTTCCCGCCATTGCGCCGATGTAAGTTTTTCTGTGTCCACGGATTTCTGATTCGTCATGGAGACCGCCCAAACTCATTCTTACATATTTTCTGCCAAGAGCATCTGCAATAGATTTTCCGAGGGAAGTTTTACCAACTCCAGGAGGCCCCACTAAACACAAAATCGGAGATTTCATGTCGTTTTTCAATTTTAGAACCGCCATGTGTTCTAAAATTCTTTTTTTGATGTCTTCTAAACCGAAATGGTCTTTATTCAAGATTTTTTCCGCTTTTGGAATGTCAAAAATGTCTTTAGAATAAGAATTCCAAGGCAAATCTGTGAAGAAATCTAGATAATTTCTCTGTACGTTGTAATCTGGCGAATTGGGATTATGGCGCTGAAGTCTTTTCAGTTCTTTCTCGAAATGTTCCTGAATTTCTGCTTTCCAAGAAATTTTTTCTGCTTTTTTCTTCAGTTCATCTACATCAGTTTCGGTTCCACCACCTAATTCTTCCTGAATGGTTTTAATTTGTTGGCTCAGGAAATATTCTCTCTGCTGTTTGTCTAAATCCCGAGAAGTTTTTTGATGAATTTGATTTTTCAATTCTAATCTTCTGAAATTATTATGCATCAGTTCATAGCATAATTCTGCACGTTTCATCAATGATTTTTCTTCCAGAAGTTTTTGTTTGTTTTCCGAAGAGAAATTTGCATTTACGCAGATGAAATTCAGTAAATCTTCTTGTCCTTCAATATTTCTGATGGCAAAATTAGCTGCACCAGGAATATTAGGGTCCATTTCTATGATTTTAATTGCTAAATCCTTGATGTTATCAATCAAAGCTTCGTATTCTTCTTTCTTTTTGGTAGAAGAATCCTTTAATTTTTCTATTTCTGCAGTGAAATAAGGTTCGGTTTCAATGAAATTTTTCACTTTGAAACGCTGAACTCCTCTCGTGATTGCAGAAATATTACCATCAGGAAGTTTGATGATTTTAATGATTTTAGCAATAGTTCCTATTTGGTAAAGGTCTTTTTCGGTGGGATTTTCTTGGTGAGAGAGTTTTTGGCTCAAAATTCCTATCAGTTGACCATTTTTATGTGCTTCTTCTAATAATTTAATAGACTTTTCTCTTCCCGCAGTTATGGGGATAACCACTTTCGGAAACATCACCATATTTCTAACAGGTAGAATCGGAAAAATCTCTTGTGCTTTTTCTTCTTTGGTTTGTTTTTCTTCGTTTGCCACGATGCTAAAATTTTCGTCTAAAAAATTTTCAAAAGCGATATCTTCTATTTCAATCATAATCTAAAAATTAGAGTGACAAATTGTCATTTTTAAAGTATATAAATCAATTACCAAGACAAGAATCGAAATTTTCTTGCCTAAAATAAAGAGTGCTATAATATTCGCAATAGCTATGCCAAGAGTTTTTATGGACAAATTTTCCTTTTTTTATTCTAGAAAACTGAACTGATTTTCAAAGTGGTGGTCGATTGTGAAATATTTACCAAATAGGCTTCTGTAAAATCCTTAAAAAAATAAATATAAACGAATGAAAATGAGTGATAAAATTTCTCTATTATCTTAAAATTATGTATTTTCGCACACTGATTTTAAATACTTATATATAAAATGTCAATTACAGCTTCAATAAGAAAGAGACCTTGGCTATTATTAGGAATGATTATTATTGCACTTTTAGCATTTTTAATTAATCCTGAAAGCATGGATAAAATGTTTGGTCAAAATCCAAATATTTTGGGAAAGGTAAATGGTGAAGAAATCACTCGTGATGAATTTAATGACCAATTAAGTTTGTTACAACAACAATCTCAAGGGCAACCACAGCAAGGCTTAGAAGAACAAGCTTGGCAAATTTTGGTGCAGTCTAAATTAGTCAAACAGCAGTTTGATAAAATGGGTTTAAAAATTACAGATGAAATTTTCTGGAATCAATTACAATTTGACCCAATGTTTTCAAAAGAAAACAATCCTCAAAATTTTGACGAAAAAGGAAACTTCAAAGTTGCTGAAATTAAAAAGCAAATTGAAGAACTTAAAAATAATGGAGACGTAAACCAATATAACGAATGGTTAAAAGCTAAAAAAGCTATCGAATACAGAATGATGGCAAGACAGTTTTTTGCAAACGTTACTACAGGAATTACAGCCAACAAAAAAGAAGCTGCTGAACTAATGAAGCAAAGAGACGAAGTTGCTGATATAGATTTCGTGAAAGTAGATTATGCTGCTTTTGCTGCTAAAAATCCAGTGAAAGTTACTACTGAAGATTTAGCAAACTATATCAAAAAACATCCTGTGAAGTTTAAATCTGAAGCTACTAGAAACTTAGGAATCGTATATTTCCCAGCAAAACCAAGTGCAGCAGATGATGCTTTAGCTCTTAAAGAAATCAACAAACTTTACAACGAAGGTGTGGATAATGGTAATGGTTTAGAAAGTTTCAAAAATACTCCGAACGATTCTATGTTCGTAGAATTAAACTCTGAAGCACAAATTAAATATTCATTTGTTTCTGACCAAGAAATTCCTCAAGAAGCGCAAGCTTTCGTAAAAGGAGCGTCTGTAGGACAATTCTTCGGACCTTATAAATCTGGTGACAAATATTATGTAACCAAATTAGTAGGAAAGAGCAATGCTACCATGCCTAAACACATTTTGATTGCGTACAAAGGCGCAATGAGAGCAGATAAAAAGCAAACTAGAACCAAAGAAGAAGCTAAAAAATTAGCAGACAGCATTGGTGCATTAGTAAAAGCTGATCCATTGAAATTCAACGAATATGTGCAAATGTCTGATGAGCCAGGTGCTGCGCAAAGAGGAGGCATGTTAAGTTGGATTTTAGATAATGATAATAATTACGCTAAACCTTTCGGAGATTGGGTAAAAGGAAACGCAAAAGGAGCTGTAGGTGTGGTAGAAACTGATTTTGGTTATCATATTATTGTTAACGAAAATAAAATGCCAGTTTACAAAATTGCAAACTTAGCAAAAGGCATCAGAGCTTCTAAAGAAACCGAAAACAAAGTATATACAGAAGCAAATACTTTCATTCAGTCTGTTCAAGGAAAATCTTTCAATGATTTTGCAAACGTAGCGAAAAAGAAAAATTTCAATTTCCAAAATCCTAAATCTGTAAAAAGATTCCAAGGTCAAATCCAAGGTTTAGGAACAGATAAAGACGAAGAAATTTTAGCTTGGGCTTTCAATAAAGAAAGAGAAAAAGGAGAAACCAATATCTTTACTACTGGTAATGGTGACTACATCGTAGTGTACTTAAACGGTAAACAAGAAGCGGGAAATGCAGATCCAGAATCTGTAAGAGAACAAGTAGAACCAATTGTAAGAAACCAATTATTAGCGAAAAAAATCACTGAAAAAATTACTGCAAGCAAAGCAACAACTTTAGATGCAATTGCTAAATTATTTGGTACAACTAAACAATCTTCGCAAGTAAGTTTATTCTCTCCATTTGTAGGAGGTGCTATGGAAGCTAAAGTTGCTGGAGCTGCATTTGGAGTTAAAAAAGGTAAAATCTCTAAACCAGTAGAAGGTGCAACTGGAGTTTTTGTAGTAACTCAAAAAGCGGTTAAGCTAAACAAACAACCAGGAGACGTTAAACAAATCATGCAAGCAATGCAACAGCAAGGTGCTCAAATGTTTAGCCAATCATTAATGAAGAGTTTACAAGACAATGCTAAAATAGAAGATTACAGAATTGAAGTATGGGATAAAACTTCTCAAGCTCAATAATTCTTCTCAAAAATATTTAAAAGCGACTTTTTCTAGAAAAAGTCGCTTTTTTATAACATTATGCAGAAATATTGAAACTACCATTACTTCAAAAAGTAGTATATTTGCGCATAAAAATTCATAAAATTGTGAAATACACTAAAGAAATAAAAGCAGGTTTAATAGCACTTTTAGCTATTGTAGGATTCGTTATTCTTTTCCAGTTTATGAAGGGGAAAAGTTTCTTTACATCAGATAATATTTACTACGCGAAATTTGACAATGTAGACGGTTTAGAGCAGTCTAATCCAGTTTCTATCAACGGTTTGAAAGTAGGACAAGTAGATAAAATCCTTCCGCAAACAGCTAAAGACGGAACCATTTATTTTGTGGTTAAAATTTTAGTGGATAAAGGTTTTAATTTTTCTAAAAATTCTACTGTAGAAATCTTTGAACCAGGAATTATGTCTGGTAAACAAGCAAGAATTCATCTGGTTTATGATAAAGCACCTTTTGCTAAAGATGGAGATACTTTAAGAGGAACTTTTCAATCTTCTTTGATGGCAAGTTTATCTTCGCAGGTTGGTCCTGTAAAAGACCAAGTACAAAGTGTTTTAACTAAACTAGATTCTACAATGGCAGCGACTAATAAAATTTTAGACGAACAAAACAGAAGAGAAATTAAAATACTTTTGGCAAGTCTTAACCAAACAGTTGCCTCTTTCAAAAATACTTCTGACCAAACCAATAGATTATTGGCTTCAAGTCAAGGTAGAGTAGAGAATGTACTTGATAATGCTAATAAAACTATGATTTCTGCCAATGCTACTGTTGAAAAATATGGTAGAGTTGCAGAAAGTATTGATACAAAACAACTTAATCAAACAGTAGAAAGACTTTCAGAAGTTTCTAATAAACTCAATCAGGTAATTTCTGGGATTAATAATGGAGAAGGAAGCCTTGGTAAACTAGCTAAAGATGAGGAATTATACAATAATCTCAATAAAACTTCTCAGAATCTTAATAGTCTAATTTTAGACCTTAAAGAAAATCCTAAGCGATACATAAATATTTCTGTTTTTGGTAAGAAATAATTAACGTATTTTTGAAAAAGAGAAAAAAATAACTATGCAATATTTAGACAATATTTTATTCCTTGTTTTACTCATTGCTGGTTTCGGTCTGTTTTTTAAAAGTTTAAAAGAAATTTACCGAAATATAAAACTAGGAAGAGAAATCAATCGTTCTGATAACCCTTCAGAAAGATGGAAAACAATGGCAACAGTTGCTCTTGGGCAAAGCAAAATGAAAAAACGCCCAGTTGCAGCATTCTTGCACATGATTGTTTATGTAGGTTTCGTGATTATCAACATTGAATTGATTGAAATCATTGTAGATGGAATTTTCGGAACACACCGTTTCTTAGCTTCAATTTTTGGAGATACACTTTATGGAATTTTCACTGCTACATTAGAAGTTTTAGCTGCGTTAGTAGTGATTGCTGTAGTAGCATTCTTCATCAGAAGAAATGGTCTTAAAATTCCTAGATTATCTTCTATCGACCTAAAAGGTTGGCCAAAAAATGATGCCAATTGGATTTTGGTAATAGAATTCTGCTTAATGATGGCATTTTTCAAAATGAATGCAGCAGATTGGTTGCTTCAGCAAAATGGCGTTTTAGCAGCACACGGAAGTTTCCCAGTTTCATCAAATCTCATTGCACCGATTTTTCAATCTTTCGGTTTTAGTGATGGGTTTTTACATTTCATAGAAAGAGGAGCTTGGGGGTTCCACTTTGTAGGAATTTTGTTCTTCATGAACTATTTGTATTATTCTAAACACCTTCACATCATTTTTGCATTTCCGAATACTTGGTATGCTAATTTGGAGAAAAAAGGTAAATTCAATAATTTAGAATCTGTAACTCAAGAAATCAAATTAATGATGGATCCTAATGCAGATCCTTATGCAGCGCAACCAGAAGGAGCAGAACCTCCTGCGAAATTTGGTGCTGAAGATATTTTTGATTTGAATCAAGTTCAGTTACTGAATGCCTATTCTTGTACAGAATGTGGTAGATGTACTGCGGTTTGTCCGGCAAATATTACAGGTAAGAAACTTTCGCCACGTAAAATTATGATGTCTACAAGAGACAGAATTGAAGAAGTGGGCAAAAACATCAACAAAAACGGAAAATTTGTAGATGATGGTAAAAAACTCTTAAACGATTATATTACCAAAGAAGAATTATGGGCTTGTACAACTTGTAATGCATGTGTGGAAGCTTGTCCGGTATTAATTGACCCTCTTTCTATCATTTTTGAAATGCGTAGATTTATGGTGATGGAACAATCTGCAGCTCCACAAGAATTGAACATGATGATGACCAACATCGAAAACAATGCAGCACCTTGGCAATACAATCAGGCTGATAGATTAAATTGGGCAAACGAAAATTAATGTGACAATGAGATGATGTGTTGATGCGAAAATTAACACATCAGCAAATTAACAAATTAGCATATTTACAATATGGATTTCAAAATAAAAACAATGGCAGAATACGCTGCCGAAGGAAAATCTCCAGAAGTTCTTTTTTGGGTAGGTTGTGCAGGAAGTTTTGATGACCGTGCCAAAAAAATTACCAAAGCATTTGCTAAAATTTTAAATAAAGTAGGAGTAGAATTTGCAGTTCTTGGTCAAGAAGAATCTTGTACTGGTGATCCTGCAAAACGTGCTGGAAATGAATTCATTTTCCAGATGATGGCATTAACGAACATAGAAGTTTTAAACGCTTACGAAGTAAAGAAAATCGTAACGGCTTGTCCGCATTGTTTCAATACTTTAAAAAATGAATATCCTAGTTTAGGTGGAAATTACGAAGTAATGCACCATACACAATTGCTTCAGCAATTGATGGAACAAGGAAGACTAAAAATAGAAGGTGGCGCTTTCAAAGGTAAAAAAATCACTTTCCACGATCCTTGTTATCTAGGAAGAGCAAATGATGAATACGAAGCTCCAAGAGTTCTTTTAGAAAAATTAGATGCAGAATTGGTAGAAATGAAACGTTGTAAAACCAACGGATTATGTTGTGGAGCTGGAGGTGCACAAATGTTTAAAGAACCAGAAAAAGGCAATAAAGACATCAATATCGAAAGAACAGAAGAAGCACTTGCGCTTAATCCAAAAATTGTAGCAACAGGTTGCCCATTCTGTAACACGATGATGACCGATGGTGTAAAACACTTCAACAAAAATAAAGAAGTAGAAGTAAAAGACATCGTAGAATTAATTGCTGAAGCAGAAGATTTGTAATAATTTTGCTGGAAGATGGATGTTTGATGTAAGATGTCATCCATCACCTAACATCTAACACCCAACATTTTATGAAAATAGAAGAATCAACCATAGTAGAAACCAATGACTTCAAAGTCATTATTTATCCTGCTTCTAGAGCGTTAACTGCTAAAGAAGTAAAGGAAATTACGGAGAAATTGTATGATTTTCTTCCTACTTGGAATGCTCATGGAAAAAGATTAACATCTTCTTTTAAAATAGACCACAAACAATTTATTATTATCACAGTAGACGAAGAAAAAGTACAGGCTTCTGGCTGTTCTATGGATTCTCTAAATGGTGTAATGAGAGAAATCGAGGCAGAATATCAATTAGGAATTTTTGACAGAATGAAAGCTTGTTACAAGGAAAATGGCGAAGTAAAAACCATGAAATTGACCGATTTTAGAACTGCGGTTAGAAATGGCGAAATTTCAGAAGAAGTAGAAGTTTTTGATTTTTCTAAAGACACTTACGTAAATTATTTATCAGACTTTTTACTTCCTTTCAAGCGAAGTTGGGCTGGTTTTATCAAATAAAATTCAATAGAGTCGGACTTTAGTCCGACTTTTTTATTTCAAACTTCAATTTGACTTTAGTCAAAATCTATTTCCTAGAAAGTTTTCTTTAAATTTGTATAAAAGTATCTGTTTGAGCATTCATAAACGACATAAAATTCTCTTCATTTCGTCTTGGTTTCCTAATAAACTTGAACCCACGAATGGAAACTTTGTGCAGCGTCATGCAGAAGCCGTTTCTTTGCTTCATGACGTGGAAGTTCTTCATGCGATTGGCGATTTTAACCAAAAGGAGAAATTCGTTTTTGATGATCAAGTCATCAATGGAATCAGAACGTTGATTGTTTACTACAAAAATTCCAAGAACCCTTTGCAGAATTTTTTGAGAAGAATGAAAGCTTATCAATTGGGTTTTAAAAAAATGCAAAAGCCAGATTTGGTTCATGGGAATGTTCTACATAATAATATGCTTTTTGCAGTCTCCCTAAAAAGAAAATATGGAATTCCTTTTGTGATTTCAGAGCATTGGTCAGTTTTTCAAGAGCAAAATCATCATAAAATTTCTAAATCGGCTCGTTTTTTAGCAAAAAAAATTGCGGAAAAAGCATCTTTCATTCTTCCTGTTACCGAAAATTTAATTTTAGGTTTGCGAAAATTAGGAATCACTACTCCTATGAAAGTGGTAGGAAATGTTGTAGACACAAATTTGTTTTCATCAAAATCTGAAAAGTCAGAAAAGTTCACTTTTCTACATATTTCGAATCTTATTTCGCTAAAAAATCCTGAAAAAATCATCAAAGCAGCGATAGATTTACATCAAATAAATCCCCATTTCGAATTACAAATTGGTGGTGATGGAGATTTGAAGCCTTTACAAAAAATGATTCACGAGAATAATGCAGAAAGTTATATTAAAACTTTCGGGACACTTAATTTAGAACAAGTTTCTGAAAAAATGAAAGCTGCGAATTGTTTTATACTTTACAGTGATTATGAAAATCAGCCATGTGTAATTTTAGAAAGTTTAGCTTCTGGAATTTCTGTTATTGCGACAAATGTGGGCGGAATTTCTGAATTATTAAATGAAAAAAGAGGTGTTTTAATAGAGAAAAATGATAGTCATGCTTTATTAGAAGCCATGAAAAATGTGCTACAGAAAAATGTAGCATTAGAATCTTCTGAAAGTTTAAGAAAATACGTAGTAGAAAATTTCTCTAAGTCTGTAATCGCCGAAAAATTTTCTGAAATTTATAAGCAAGCTCTCATGAAATGATAAAATTTCTCTTTAATTTTTTTAAACAAAGCGGAATTTGGGTAGCTTCATCATTCTTTGTATCAAAGATTGCGGCTTTTTTATTGATGCTTTTTATGGCGAGAATTTTATCTAAAGAAGATTTGGGTTGGGTAATGTATGGTTTAAATTATCTTGGCTTTTTCATTCCATTTGTTGGTTTTGGAAGTTCGCATGGTGCATTAAGATACGTAGCTATAGAAAAAGAGAATGAAGAAAAGCAAAAAATCATTGCATATTCTTTTTCTTATGGTTTGATTTTCAATGTTTTGTTGAGTTTGATCATGTTGGTTTTGGCTTTCATACTATTCGGAAATGGGAATCAATTGCTCATTGTAAGTTTGTTTACTTTAAGATTATTTGGTCTATTTTTACTTGAACAAGCTAAAGCAGAAGTGAGAGGAAAACATGATAATAAAAAATTTGGGCAGATAGAAATTTATTCTAACCTTTTGTTACTTGTTTCAGCAGTTCTTTCAGCTTATTTTTTTGGAGTTAAGGGTTATGTTTTTAGCCTTTGTTTATCGCCATTTGTGGTTTTGTTTATTCATCGATTTAGAATTTCTTTTGATAGAACTCAATTTAAAAATTTCACCGAAAAAAGCTTTTGGAAATTTTGTGTTACAATGGCTTTTACCAATCAAGTTTCTGAACTTATTTTCTTATTAGATGTTTTTTTTATTGGGATTTTTCTAGATAATTCTGCCGTGGCACATTATAGAATTTATTCTATAATTCCTTTTAATTTATTTTTTTTAGCCGCATTATTTTTTCAAACTGCTTATCCTAAATTATGTGAAAATCATCAAAATAATCAATATCAATTGCAATTTTTATTCAATTTTTGGAAACTAATGGTTCCCATAACCATTTTAATATTTGCCGTAAGTTATTTTGGAGCTGAATATATTTTAACTTTATTCGGAAATGATTATGCCGAAAATCCTAAAGTTTTTAAAATTTTAATCGTTGCTTCTATCAGTATTTTATTGCTGAGAACACCATTTGGATATTTATTGGCTTCAAAAGGAAAATCTATTTACAATTTAATAGCCGCATTGATTTCTATACTATCTTTGTTAGTCTTAATAAAACCAATTATCTCTAATTTTGGTTTAGAAGGAGTAGCTTGGTTAAGTTTAGTCAATTTATTTTTTATTGGAAATTTTCAAATGATAAGCTATTTTTATTTGGTTTATCGTGCTCCAAAATTGTAAAATATTATCTTTGCAATATGAAATTCAGCAGATTAATCATTTTAGGGATTTTAATTTTTCTTAGCTCTTGTAGAGGAGAAGATGAAAGTGACTTGCAGAAAATAGACCAAGTTCTTAATATTTACATCAAAAACGCTGCGGGAAAAGATTTGCTCAATACTAATATTCCTGGAGGTTTTACTGCAGTGAGAGCCCAGGATTTAAATGCGGACAGAGCTTTGCAAGATATTACAGGAATTTCCGTCAAAAAAGACCAGGACACGATTGCTTATGTAGATTACGCAACTGGTGCGGTTAGAATTTTAAAGGATTCTATTTCGGCAAGTCAAAAAATGTATCAGTCTGATTTTTACATCAATCTTTCTAAAATAGTAAATAAAGAAACGGTAACAGATGTAGACACAGTAAAAGTAGAGTACAATTGGTCTCCTAACTTGTTTCAAGTCTCCAAAGTTTGGTATAACAATAAACTTTCGTTTTCTAAAGTGGAAGGACAGCCAAACATCATTCATATCGTAAAATGATACCAATTCTGATGATAAATAATCTGATAATTTTGGTAGAATGCCGATAGATTATTTATTAGGACAATTTTAATTGGACTATTATAAATTACTAATCGGTATAATTCCGTAAATTTGCATAAATCATTAAAATTTGAGTTTTATTTCAGACTCAAATATTAACTCTCAAACCAAATAAGATGTTACAAGTAAGTTTTTTGCGCGAAGAAAAAGAACGCGTTTTAGAAGGTCTTAAAAAAAGAAATTTTAAGCAATTAGAATTGGTAGATGAAGCGATCCAATTAGATGACGAACGTAAAAAAACACAACAAGAATTAGACTCGCAATTGGCTGAAATCAATAAAATTTCTAAAGAAATAGGAATTTTAATGAAAGAAGGAAAAAAAGAAGAAGCCGAAGCTGCTAAATCTAAAACGGCTCAATACAAAGAGTCTTCCAAAGAACTTACTACAAAACTTTCGGAAATAGAAACTTCATTGCTTAATATTTTATACCAAATTCCTAATATTCCTTACCATTTGGTAAAACCTGGTGTTTCTGCTGATGATAACGAAATCGTTTATCAATCTCACGAAGTTCATGGATTGGGAGAAGGTGCAATTCCGCATTGGGAATTGGCAAAAAAATATAATTTGATTGATTTTGAACTCGGAGTTAAAATCGCAGGTGCAGGTTTCCCAGTTTACTTAGGAAAAGGAGCGAGATTACAAAGAGCTTTAGTTCAATATTTCTTAGATAAAAATACAGATGCTGGTTATTTAGAAGTTAATCCGCCACATGTTGTGAATGAAGCTTCTGGTTATGGAACCGGACAATTGCCTGACAAAGAAGGTCAAATGTATCACGTAGGAATTGATGATTTATATTTAATTCCAACTGCAGAAGTTCCTGTTACCAATATTTACAGAGATGTTATTTTAGACGAGAGAGATTTACCAATTAAGAATACTGCTTTCTCACAGTGTTATAGAAGAGAAGCGGGAAGTTATGGTGCTCATGTTCGTGGTTTGAACAGATTACACCAATTCGAAAAGGTAGAAATTGTAAGAATAGAAAAGCCAGAAAATTCTTATGCAGCTTTAGAAGAAATGGTAGCGCATGTAAAATCTATTTTAGAAGATTTGGAATTGCCTTTCAGAATTTTGAGATTGTGTGGTGGTGACCAAGGTTTTACTTCTGCGATGACTTATGATTTCGAAGTTTGGAGTGCGGCGCAAGAAAAATGGCTAGAAGTTTCTTCGGTTTCTAATTTTGAAACTTTCCAAGCGAATCGTTTAAAATGCAGATTCAAAGGTGACGGAAAAACGCAATTAGTCCATACATTAAACGGTTCTGCAATGGCTTTGCCAAGAATTATGGCGGCATTGTTAGAAAACAATCAAGTAGAAGGCGGAATTAAGTTACCGAAAAAAGTAGCGGAATACGCTAGATTTGAAATGATAGATTAATATGCTTTTTGCATTCAGCAATTTGCTTTCAGTATAAAAAACCACCGAAATTTTGGTGGTTTTTGTTTTATTCTGTAATGATGATTACTTTTTTGTCCTTTTCGTTGAGTTTTAAACTTTCGTCAAGAAGTTGTTCAAAAGAGAAAGACATATCAATGGTATAATCGTCTATTTTCTTTACCCAATCGTGTTTTCCTTGGATGGATTTTATTTTGGTTTCAAACTTAATTTTGTTGTTGAATTTAGTATTAAACATCTTCATCATAGCAAGTGCAGATTCTGCTTCTGCTTTAGCTGAATCCGTTTTAGCTTCTAAAGTCATTTCTTTTTTTAAGGTTTCAGAAAAAGTTTGAGGATTAAAATATTCTGTATCTAATGTTAATGTTTTTCCGTCCCAAATGGTGTTGTCAGAACTTGTGGCGCTTATAAAATTGCTTTTTTTAGATGTTCTAGAGAAATTTTTGATTTCTTCTGGAGTTAATCTATCCATTTTAAAAGCAATTCCCGTCATTTCATTATTTTCAAAATTAGATTTTACAAACATTTTTTTGATTAATTGAATGCTGTCTTTGTCTTTAGTCATCGGGATTCCCTTTTTTTCTGAATCTTCTTGCATGATTTCGTACATGTTTTTCCAATTTTTTGGGAAAAGTTCAAAATTCTTAAATTTATTATCAGAATTTGCAGAATCGCCATCCATGTTTTTTGCCATCGTAAGTAAGTCTTTCATGTCAATGTTCATGAGAACACTAGTGGTTTTATCTTGATGATAAGTGGTAACAGAATCTACAGCACAAGCTTGGAGAATAATGGACAATAGTGGAATTAGCCAAAAAGTAAATTTTCTAAGCATAGATTTGATTTTAAAATTCTGAGCTAAAAGTAAGAAAATTTAATGACAGTTTTCGTCTGAAGTTTTCTCGGAATTCATTTTCTTTTCTACCTTTAAAGCTTCCTTTTTAGGAGAGATGTAAGGAATGCCTAATTCTAGACCTCTAAGAATGAATAAACCTCCTAAAATGAGCATAATAATCGGTATAATCTTAAGAATTTTGTTTCGAAGAGCAGTGTTAATTAGATTTCCGAAAAGAACAGTGGCAAACATGAACGGAAATGTTCCCAAACCGAAAATGGCCATAAAACTTGCACTTTGCCAAATTCCACCTGCTGCTAAACTCGCAGTAAGTGCCATATAAACCATTCCACAAGGAAGAAGTCCGTTTAATAATCCTGTTAAAAATCGAGAGGAATAATCAGATTTTTGTAAAAATTTTCCGAGATTGATTTTAACTTTGAGTAAAGCATTATTGATGGCTGGAATTTTTGAGGCAAAATCTCCTCCGAAAGAGAAAAGTGCCATAACCATTAATAAAACTCCTGCAAAAATGCTGATGTATTGCTGAATTCCTGCGAGCTGAAAACCTTCGCCAACAATTCCTACAATGGCTCCTAAAATAGAATAAGTGAGAATTCTCCCGAATTGATAAGTAAGATTTTGAAGGTGGAAATTAACTTGTTGTTTTTTAGACAATCCTAGCGAAAGCGCAATGGGACCACACATTCCTATACAGTGGAATCCGCTTGCAAAACCTAAACCCAGTGCCGCTAAAATAAGGGTTATTTCCATTCTACGTCATAATCTACTTGGTAATCTTTTTTGTCTTTAGTCCATAAAACCTTTAGTGTATATGAACCAGGAATCATAAAATTCTTAGGGATTAAAAAGCTATTATCTGCATCTAGTTGTACAGAACCTGTTTTGTCTTGTGTTTTGTCATTGGTTCTGTATAAATAGTACTCTATTTTAGCATTTTCATTGTTAATATCTTTAGGGAAAGCAATTCTAATTCCGTATGGCAACTGTGCATATTGAGGTTTTGCAGTTAAGGTTGCGGCATTATTTTTAGCATCAATCACTTTTTGATAAGATAATTCGTCTTCATAATAATTTTCGGTAACCAATTCAGAATTCTGTTTACCAATTGGAAAAACGAAAATTAAATACAAAATAAAGGATATAAAAAGTCCTAAAGCGACTACTATACCATGTCCCCAAGTGAATTTCATTAAAAATATTTTTTAAAAAATTAGAATTGTAACTTAAATGGACCTTCAAAATTGGTTTCGAAAGTGTCTAAAAGTTTTCCTTTAGAATCATAAACGCCAAAAGTAACAATTAATTTTGGTTGGTTCACTTCTTTTTCAGGGAAACTTACATTTACAGTTCCTTTGGTGATTTTGTCACGTTTTAGAGCGATAGTACTGTTTCCACTGAAAATAACTTCACCATTTTTGGGTTCAATTACTTTTATGGTAACAAGTTTATCATCATTGGTTTTGTTTAGGAAGGTGTAATTGTAGGTATTATTAATTTTTCCATCTTTTACATAGAAAGAACTTCCCGCTGGTTTGATGAATTTAGCTTCTAAACCACCTCTGTTGTTTAATAAATAACCTAAAACACCTACTAATGCTAATAGAACAAGCGAGTACGCTTTCATTCTATTCGTAAATTTGAATTTTTCTTCTTTTTCGATTTCGTCTTGTGTAGCGTAACGAATAAGACCTGTAGGTAAACCTGTTTTAATCATTACTTCATCACAAGCATCAATACACATAGTACAGTTGATGCATTCTAACTGTTGACCATTTCTTATGTCAATGCCAGTAGGACAAACGACTACGCACTGATTACAATCGATACAATCTCCTTTTCCTGCTGCTTTTCTGTCTTCGCCTTTTCTCCATTTTGCTCTGTTTTCTCCTCTTTTATAATCGTAGAAAACGTTTACGGTTTGTTTGTCAATCAATACACCTTGTAATCTACCATAAGGACAAACGAGTGTACAAACTTGCTCTCTGAACCAAGCAAAAACGAAGTAAAATAATCCTGTGAAAATGACCATTACAATGAAATTAGTAGGGTATTCTACTGGTCCTCCTTTCATAATTTTCAGCGTGTCTTCCACACCTACGATGTACATGAACATCCAATGCGTAATGATAAGAGAAATGACTACATAAACAGACCATTTCAATCCTTTTTTCCAGATTTTTTCTGCATTCCAAGGTTGACTGGCTAATCTAATTTGTTTGTTTCTATCTCCTTCAATCCAAAATTCTATTTTACGGAAAACACCTTCCATAAAAATGGTTTGTGGACAAATCCATCCACAGAAAATTCTTCCGAAAATTACGGTAAAAAGAATAATGAAAACAAGAGAGGTAATTGCTCCTAATGCAAGAATAAAGAAGTCTTGCGGATAGAATGGTTGCCCGAAAATAAAAAATTCTCTATCGATAATATTTATTTTGAGCATTGCATTTCCATTTATTTTAAGAAATGGAGTAATAAAGAAAATGGCTAATAAAATGAACGTGACGATATTTCTGTAATTGGTAAATTTCCCTTTTGGTTTTTTAGGATATACCCATTTTCTAGAACCTGTTTGTTCTATAGTTGCCACAGAATCTCTGAAGGTTTCTGCATGAATTACTTGACCAGCGCCAATTTGTTCTTCTTTATTAGCCATTTTTGTATGTTATTTATTATAAAAACAAACTTTTCATATTTTCTTTTATAACAAATATAATTTTTTAATTTTATTTTTCCCAATTTGCCTTGGTTCCTTGTGGAGCAGCTCCACCAGCAGCATCTGGCATTTCTTGGTTAATGTGGTAGATGTATGCCGCTACTTTTTCGATGTCGTTACCGTTAAGAACTCCATTTTTTCCGAAAGCTTGCATTGCAGGATTATTTGGACTACCATTTTCAACCATGTGGAATACATTTTTGAATAATGTTTTTTCTGGTTGATTGATCCAGAAATCATCAGTTAAGTTTGGTCCAATTCCTCCTTTTCCACCTTCACTGTGACATGATACACAGTTGGTCTTGAAGATTTGTTCTCCTTCTGCAATATTATCTGCATTGTATTTTGCAGTTTCGATAGTCGCTTTAGGAGTAACAGCGTCATAAGCTGCGATATCTGCTAATTGCTGTTTGTGCTCTGCTTCATATTCTTTGTCTGGGTGAGCAAAATCTGAAACTGAGTATGCAATTAAATAAACTACTGCATAAATTACGCCAAAATAAAATAGACCTAACCACCATTTTGGTAATTGATTATCTAATTCTTTGATGCCATCAAAACCGTGGTCAATGAGGATGTCTTTTTCTTCAACATCTGATTGTTTTTTGAAAGCACTATCATATAATCTTTTGAAATATGGTATTTCTTTTTCTTTTAAGAAAGTTGCTTTTTCTGCATCTGTCATTTGCTTGAATCTTTCGTTTTCAGCTAATGCACCGATTGCATTGAAAATGAATGCTAAAACAATACCTATTACGATAGTTCCCCAGAAATAAGGAGAAGATAAGAAAGAGGTATTTTGTATAAACATGTAGAATAAAAATACTAAGATAAATAATATTGCTACTATGTTTACAAGTACGGGTGTTCTATGTTTCATGACTCTTGTTTTTTAGAACTTTTAATTGTTATGATCATCTTCTAAAGGAGCTCTTTCAACTTCGCTGTAGTGTTTTTTCGGTCTAGAAAGAACGTATAACACGGTGCTGATGAAAAATATGATAAAGATAATCATAGACAATGTTTGGTAGATTCCTACATTATCTATATTTGCTAAGATATCTTTTATATTACTTGGTATCATATTGAAAAAACTCCTTTATTAGATTATTAATTATTGCTTGCTGTTTTTACTTCGGTAGTTTTAATATCTGTGCCTAATCTTTGTAAATAAGCAATTAAAGCAACGATTTCTCTCTTTTCTACAGGAACAAATGCTGCACCTTGCTGAGCTTTTTGAGCATCAAATGCTTTTTTGATTTCAGCATCACCAGAATAGATTCCTTCTACAATTTTAGCAGCTTGTTCGTCTACTAATTTGTCTACATTATTGATTTCTTCATCTGTATAAGGGTGACCAAATACATTTTTCAATAATACTAATTTATCCTTAGTTTTAGTTCTGTCTAGTTCGTTATAGATTAACCATGGATATCTTGGCATGATAGAACCTGGAGAAGTTACTCTTGGGTTTAACATGTGTTTGAAATGCCAAGTATCTGGGTTTTTACCACCTTCTCTGTGTAAATCTGGTCCAGTTCTTTTAGATCCCCATAAGAATGGTCTGTCATAAACATATTCACCAGCTTTAGAGTACTGTCCGTTTTTACCATTGTAACGTACAACTTCATCTCTAAATGGTCTAATCATTTGTGAGTGACAAGCGTTACATCCTTCTCTGATGTATAAATCTCTACCTTCTAATTCTAATGGAGTATAAGGTTTTACAGATGCGATGGTAGGAACATTATCTTTTACAGTTAATGTAGGGATAATTTCTACCATACCTCCAATTGCTAATGCCACGAAAGATAATAGGGTTAAATATAATGGCATTCTTTCTAACCAAAGGTGTTTTCCTTCTCCTTCTTTTCTAGCGTCAGAAATTTTAGCTAATGCAGGAGCTTCTACTGGAACATCTTTTTCGAATGAACCTTGTCTTACTGTTGCAATAAGGTTAATTACCATTAGAATAGAACCAGAGATGTATAATAATCCACCTACAAATCTCATTTGGTAGTGAGGAATAATTGCAGTAACTGTATCTAAAAAGTTTTTGTAAACTAAAGTTCCATCTGGATTAAATTGTTTCCACATTAGCCCTTGTGTAAATCCTGAAATATACATTGGTACTGCGTAGAAAATAATACCTAAAGTACCTAACCAGAAGTGCCAGTTAGCTAATTTTACAGACCAAAGTTTTGTTCTCCAAAGGATTGGTAATAAATAGTAAAGCATACCAAATGCAATGAAACCATTCCATCCTAATGCACCTACGTGAACGTGACCAATTACCCAGTCTGTATAGTGACCGATTTTATTTAAAGTTTTTGTTGCTAAAAGTGGTCCTTCGAAAGTTGCCATACCATAACAAGTAACTGCTACTACGAAGAATTTTAGAACAGGATTTTCTCTTACTTTATCCCAAGCTCCTCTTAAAGTTAATAAACCATTAAGCATACCTCCCCAAGATGGTGCGATAAGAGCAATAGAGAATGTAGTACCTAAAGCTTGAGCCCAACCTGGTAATGCTGTGTAAATCAAGTGGTGAGGTCCAGCCCAAATGTAAATGAAAATTAATGACCAGAAGTGGATGATAGATAATTTGTATGAGAATACAGGTCTATCAGCAGCTTTTGGCATGAAATAATACATTAAACCTAATACTGGAGTTGTAAGGAAGAATGCTACCGCATTGTGACCATACCACCATTGTACTAAAGCATCTTTTACACCAGCATAAGCTGAATAAGATTTCCATCCTGCAAATGATAATGGAACTTCTAAGTTGTTGAAAATGTGTAACATTGTGATTCCTATCCATCCTGCGATGTAGAACCAAATCGCTACGTAAAGGTGTCTTACTCTTCTCTTGGCAATTGTACCAAACATATTAATACCGAATACTACCCATACTAGAGCAATCATAATATCGATTGGCCATTCGTGTTCTGCGTACTCTTTAGAAGTGTTAATTCCCATAAGGAAAGTAACTACCACAGTAACGATAATTAATTGCCAACCCCAGAAATTAATCCAAGAAAGAACATCACTGAACATTCTTGCTTTTAATAATCTCTGAATAGAATAATAAACTCCTGCGAAAATACAGTTTCCTACGAATGCGAAAATTACTGCACTTGTGTGTAACATTCTCAATCTACCGAAACCAAATGCGCCTTGAGTTTTTACTAATCCCATAATATTACTATTTGCACTAATAGTAACATCATCTGTACCGAAAATATATTCCGGAAGCGAAGGGAAGAAGAGCAATGTTGCTACGATTAACCCTACCAAGAAGCCTACTACACCGAAGACTACCATTGCGTAAAGAAATGCGCGCACAATGCTGTTGTCATAACTAAACTTTTGTGTTTCCATATTAACTAATCACTTTAATTTTTTTCTGTTTTTTCTTTGTTTTCTGTTTCTTGCTTCTTGTCTTCAAGAAGGATTCTTACAGCGGGAGATTCATCATCTTCAAATTGACCATTCTTGGCACTAATAATAAAGACTATTAGAAAAATTACAGCGATTGAGACACTGCAGATGATCATTAAATAGAGAATTTCCACGATTTTACAAATATAAAAGGATTTTGCGCTTCAAAATTAATGTTTTTTAATGACTTTCATCATGGTCTGTTAAAAAAACGTTAATTTAAAAATATTCTATATAAGATTTTTTTATCTTATTATTAAAATTTGAAGTATTTCCTTGATCTTAACCATGTTGATAATGAGGTAAATGCAACTACACTTATCGAACTTAAAGGCATCAAAATTGCAGCGAATAAAGGTGACATTTTACCGAGAACTGCTGCGGTTAAACCTACCACATTATATAGAAAACTAATCCCAAATGTTAATTTTACAATGATCATAGCATCTTTCGTGAGTGCAAAATAGTCATGCAACTTTGTCAAAACACCTCCATTCATGATCACATCTGAACTCGGCGTGAAAGAATTGGTGTCATCTGCAATCGCAATTCCTATGTTACTTTGTTTCAGCGCACCTGCATCATTTAATCCATCTCCAAGCATGGCAACTTTTTCACCTTGATCTTGTAAAGATTTGATATACTCTAACTTATCTTCCGGAGATTGACTAAATCTCATTTCAGTGATATTTGGAATAAGATTTTTAAGTGTTTGTTCTTCCGAAGAATTGTCTCCACTTAATACATGGATTTTATAATCTTTCAGTTCTTTTGCCATTTCAGCTAAACCATCTCTGTATTCATTTTTGAAGATATATTTCCCTAAAAACTCACCATCTCTTTCTATGTAAACGGCAGTTTCTAGTGATTTAGCTTCTTGATTGGTGAATTTTGCAGAACCAATTTTGTAAACTTTTCCTCTTACTGTAGCTTCGTAACCTTTTCCAGCGGTTTCTTTGAAGTTTTCAATTGGTAAATATTCATCTTCTACTTCTAAAAATTCGTAAAGCGATTTAGAAAGCGGGTGATTAGAATTTTTGAGTAAAGATTTTATGTTTTTTAAATCAAATTCAGCGATTTCTTTACCTTCAAAACTGATGTTGGCTTTTTTATTATAAGTAATTGTTCCAGTTTTATCGAAAACCAAAGTGTCAATTTTAGCCATTTTTTCAATGGTGTGAGCGTCTTTCACATACATTTTATTTCTGCCCAAAATTCTCATGATATGTCCCATCGTAAATGGAGTAGAAAGCGCCAATGCACATGGACAAGCCACAATCAAAATTGCAGAAACCACTTGGAACATTTTTTCAAAATCTATTTGATACCAATAAATTCCAGCGAGAAGTGTAATTCCTAAAATAATAAAGGTGAAATATTTTGAAATTTGATTCACTAAAGTATCGAGTCCTAATTCTTCTTTTCTGAAGGCTTCTTTATTCCAAAGTTGAGTTAAATAACTTTGGTTGACGGTTTTGATGACTTCTAATTCTAAGATAGAACCAATTTGTTTTCCTCCAGCAAAAATTTTATCACCAGGATTTTTGGTAATCGTAGCACTTTCACCGGTGATAAAGCTATTGTCTATGTTTCCTTCGCCATTAATTAAAACAGCATCTACAGGAATAATTTCTTGGTTTCTAACTAAAATTCTATCGCCAACTTTAATATCCGAAAGTAAAATGTTTTGTTGTTGTCCTCCAAAATCTACTTTGGTTACCGCAATTGGATAAAAAGATTTGTAATCTCTATCATACGAAAGTGCAGAATAAGTTCTCTTTTGGAAAATTTTACCCAATAACATGAAGAATAACAATCCACAAAGTGTATCAAAATATCCAGGACCGTAATTGGTCGCGATTTCGTAGACACTTCTAAAGAATAAAACGAGAATTCCTAAGACAATCGGAACATCTATATTTACAATTTTATTTTTCAAACCAAACCAAGCAGATTTGTAATAGTCTGATGCAGAATACACTACAACCGGAATGGAAAGTAAAAAGGTTAAAAATCTGAAAAACGGCGCAAACTCTTCTAACCAGAAATCTACGGAAGAACCCGTGTTTAAATATTCTGGGAACGCAAACATCATCGCATTTCCGAAGGCAAATCCTGCAACCGCCACTTTTATGGTGAGACTTCTGTCTACTGCGGCTTCTTTTTTGTCTGCCGTTTCTAATGAAATCACGGGTTTATAACCAAGATTCGTCAAGAATTTTGCCAGTTCACTCAGAGGTAATTCGTTTTGGTTGAAAGAAACTTGCAGTGTTTTCTTGGTGAAATTTACCTGAGAATATCTAATATTCGTATTCAAATCTTGTAAACTCTCTAATAACCAAATACAAGAGCTGCAGTGAATCACTGGGATTTTAAAGGTAACTACACTGGTATTCCCTTCAGAAAAATCTACTACTTTTTCGAAAATTTCTGGAGTATCTAAATAATCAAATTGAGAAAGATTTTCGTCTGGTCTAATTCCAGAATTTTTATTTAATTCATAAAAATTTCCGAGATTATTTGCATTAAGAATTTCATAAACAGATTTGCACCCGTTACAACAAAATGCCTTCTCATCGAAGAAAATTCTATCTTTATCTATTTCTTGTCCACAATGGAAACAATTTTCTGCCATCTGTTTTTGTTAAATGTGCAAAAATAATACAAAAATTCTTTATTATTAATAAGAAAAAAATGATAATTTTGCTGATGAAAATCATAAAAATTCATCAATGTCTTTAGAAAAACAAATTTTTATTGAAAACAAGTTTCTAAGTGTTTTTAATGACAAGGCTTTTAAGGAAATTCTATCTAAAGAAGATTACACTAAATATATCAATGCTAAGCAAACTCTTTTCTTTAACAAAGGAGAATCTCTTTTCGAGGAAGGAGGAAATGTAGAAGGTGTTTTTTTTATAGAAAGTGGTACAGCAAAACTTTATAAACTAGGTTTTAATAGAAAAGAACAAATCTTAAGATTCATCAAAGAAGGTGATATTATTGGTTATAGAGCGCTATTAATTGGTGAAGCTTATCAAGCTACTGCTGAAGCAATGAGCGATTTACAAGCGACTTATATTCCTGCAGATGTATTTCTTCATTTGCTAGAAGTAGACCCTCAATTGTCTTTTGCAATGCTTCAGAAAATCTCTTTCGAATTGGGCGAAAGTTCTAATACGATAACTTTCTTGGCTCAAAAAACAGTAAGAGAAAGATTAGCAGAAGTGCTTCTTCTTCTAGAGCAGAAATTAGGAACAGACCCAGAAGGTTTTATCAAAATTTCATTAACAAGAGAAGAAATCGCTAACTTAATCGGAACTGCTACAGAAAGTGCCATCAGATTAATCTCAGAATTTAAACAAGACAACTACATAGAAGTGGAAGGAAGAAACATAAAAATCTTAAACCACGAAAAACTAAGAAAATTAGGACACGTAGTTTTATAAAAATCAAAAATGTCGACCGCGAGTCGGCATTTTTTTATACTTTTACTCTTTAAAATTTATTCCCATGTCAGTACATTCCGAAATTAAAAAAGTAACGACCGAAACCTTACGAAAAATGAAATTCGATAAGGAGAAAATCACAATGCTTACTGCGTATGATTATACCACTGCCAAAATGGTAGATGCAGGTGGTGTAGATGCTATTTTAATAGGAGATTCTGCAGCGAATGTAATGGCAGGTCACGAAACCACACTTCCCATAACTTTAGACCAAATGATTTATCATGCTCAGTGCGTAGTGAGAGGAGTGGATAGAGCATTGGTAGTTGCAGATTTACCATTCGGAACGTATCAGTCAGATCCGCAAAAAGCGTTGGAATCTGGGGTAAGAATGATGAAAGAATCAGGAGCGCATGCTGTGAAAATAGAAGGTGGCGAAGAAATCGCAGATTCTGTTTCTAGATTAATTAATGCAGGAATTCCAGTAATGGGACATCTTGGACTTACACCACAATCTATTTATCAGTTCGGAACTTATAAAGTTCGTGCTAAAGAAGATGCAGAAGCCGAAAAATTAATAAAAGACGCTAAAATTTTAGAAGAATTGGGCTGTTTTGCTTTGGTTTTAGAAAAAATTCCTGCTGACTTGGCGAAGAAAGTTTCAGAAAGCATTTCTATACCAACGATAGGAATTGGAGCCGGACCAGATTGTGATGGTCAAGTGCTGGTTTATCATGATATGGTGGGAATGAATAAAGGATTTTCTCCGAAATTTTTAAGAAGATATTTAGACCTCTATACAGAAATTACAGGCGCCGTTTCACAGTATGTAAAAGATGTAAAAGACGTTTCCTTCCCGAATAAGAACGAAAGTTACTAGATAAATAAAAAGTTGAGTTTTTTGCTTAGTCATGGTCGGAAGAAAATTCCGGCCATTTTTTATATTAAGTTTTAAAAACCTTGTCGGGATTTCCTCCAGCATAAATGATTAATATAGCGGTAATCATATCGCGAAGTTCCATGGCAATGCGCCTTTTTGCGGTTTTGTATCCCAAATCGTTTACTTTTTTATAAATCAGAAGTAGCATAGAAGCAATCATGGTCATATAAATCATTACTTCGATTCCGTTTTTGTTCATTGATACCAAATGACTTAGATTGAGTTCCTGCTTTAGGAATCTGAAGAAAACTTCAATATCCCAGCGTTTGCGGTAATAGTCAGCAATTTCCTTGCTGGTGAGTTCAAACTCGTTGGTTAAAAACCAAAACTCTTTCTTTGTTTTTTCGTTACGGATTACCACCAATCGAAAATCAGTTTCTACTTTTTCTTCACGATGATGAATATTCCCACGTTTATTCAAAACTGGTTTTCCAGTGTAAAGCTTTACTTTGCTGTCTTTCATCACTTCCCAGTCATCCCATTTTTGAGATTTTTTTCCATCAAGAAAAGATTCTATTTCTTCAAATTTGCGGTTTTCTTTACTTCGGATAATGAATTTTACCGATTTTTCATCAAAATCTTTCATCACTCTTGTGGATTGCAAACCCCTGTCTATCACGTAAATATTCTCGTGATGTTCTTCTTTTTTTACTTGTTTCAGAATAGCTTCGGGAAGTGCGGCTTCCTCTGACGAATATTTTTGTCCAGTAAAGACTTCGACACCTGAAGGCAAAATTCCATCAAATGAAAAACTGAATTTCACCAGTTTCTTCCCACTTTTCTGGTCGATTCCTTCTTTGAGTTTGGCGCAGGCATCGGCAACAATGGTGCTGTCAACCCTGATTAGGTTGTACTTTTCGATTTCGGTCTTCGAATAAAGTTCAGAAAACCTTCCGTACATCTGCTCGTAAATTTCTTTAAAATAATTGGAATCGATTTTGGAAAGCCTTTCAGAGATAGAACTTCTGCGTACTTTTTCCTCTTCACCCAAACCAAACAAGGCTTTGAAACCACTGCTGTTAAAGGTGTCTTCTAAGGTTCTTTGGCTTAATTTTTCATTGTCGAAGATACAGAAAAGCAAAAGGTAGAACATTTTCTTGCCATGAAGCACCTTGCTGTAATAGTCCACTTTCGTGGTTGCAGAAAGATGGCTCAAAAGAGCTTCGGGAATAAACTCCAAAACTTGCTTGAGGGAGATTTTGTGGTCTTTAAATACTGACATAATTAATTGATTATCAGCTATAAAGATACGAAATAAAACCCATTAACCTAAATTAAATCATTGAAAATCAACAAGTTAAATAATTGATAATCTACCTGTTAAATCACTTCATCTTCACAACAAAAAACAAAAAAGTCGGAAGAAAAATCTTCCGACCATGACTAGGTATAAACCAGTTTTTTTGATAAATCTAATTAAACTTTTTATCCCAAAAACTTCTCTAAAATCTCCACCGCAGATTTCGGTAAATTCGTTCCAGGCCCGAAGATAAAATCTGCACCATTTTGGTATAAGAAATCATAATCTTGTTGCGGAATTACACCACCTACTACAATTGTGATATCATCTGCACCTAGTTTTTTCAGTTCTTCTACCACTTGCGGAACCAATGTTTTATGGCCTGCCGCTAAAGAAGAAACGCCCAAAATATGAATATCATTTTCTACGGCTTGTTTTGCCACTTCTTCTGGCGTTTGGAAAAGCGGAGCCACATCTACATCAAATCCCATATCTGCAAAGGCAGTTGCTACTACTTTTGCACCTCTGTCATGACCATCTTGTCCCATTTTCGCGACCATAATTCTCGGTCTACGACCTTCTTGGTCTTCAAATTTTTGAGTAAGCGCCACCGCTTTTTCAAAATATTCATTTTTATTAGCATTCATAGCATATACACCTGAAATGGTTTTGATATTGGCTTTATATCTTCCGAAATTACTTTCTAAAGCATCTGAAATTTCACCAAGAGTTACTCTTCTTCTCGCAGCTTCTATACTTAGTGCCAAAAGATTTTTATCTCTGTTTTTAGCCGCTTCACGAATTTCTGTTAAAATTTCTTCTACTTTTTCTGCGTTTCGTTCTGCTTTTATTTTTTCTAATCTTTCGATTTGTTTTCTTCGAACTTCTGTATTGTCAATGTCTAGAATTTCAAATTCTGGCTGCTTTTGTTTGGTTTTAAAAGAATTTACACCGATGATAAATTCTTCACCACTATCAATTTTCGCTTGTTTTCTAGCTGCCGCTTCTTCTATTCTCATTTTCGGAATTCCCGCTTCTATCGCCTTCGTCATTCCGCCTTCTTGTTCTACTTCGTCTATATATTTCTGCGCTTCTTCAATCATTTGTTGAGTCAATGCTTCTACCAAATGACTTCCACCCATCGGATCGACAACATCACAAATTCCTGATTCTTGCTGAAGAATAATCTGTGTATTTCTCGCAATTTTTGCAGAATAATCCGTTGGCAAAGCAATGGCTTCGTCTAAAGCATTCGTGTGAAGAGATTGTGTTCCACCTAAAGCGGAAGAAAGTGCTTCAATCGCAGTTCTGGTAATATTATTGAACGGTTCTTGCTCGGTTAAACTCCAACCAGATGTTTGCGAGTGTGTTCTTAGTGCTAAAGATTTTTGATTTTGAGGATTAAATTGCGTCAAAAGATTCGCCCAAATATAACGAGCGGCTCTCATTTTGGCAATTTCCAAAAAATGATTCATTCCAATTGCCCAGAAAAATGACAATCTCGGCGCGAAATCATCTACATTCATTCCCGCTTTTATCCCCGTTCTCACATATTCTAAACCATCTGCAAGTGTATAAGCCATTTCCAAAACTGGAGTTGCTCCTGCTTCTTGCATGTGATAACCTGAGATAGAAATAGAATTGAATTTCGGGATATTTTGAGAAGTATATTCAAAAATATCAGCAATAATTTTCACAGAAGGTTCTGGTGGATAGATGTAAGTGTTTCTCACCATAAATTCTTTCAAAATATCATTTTGGATAGTTCCCGAAAGTTGTTCCTGAGAAACGCCTTGTTCTTCTGCAGCGACTATATAAAATGCCAAAATCGGTAAAACTGCTCCATTCATGGTCATGGAAACCGAAATTTGATCCAATGGAATTTCATTGAACAAAATCTTCATATCTTCCACAGAATCGATGGCAACTCCTGCTTTTCCTACATCTCCTACAACTCTAGGATGGTCTGAATCATAACCTCTGTGCGTTGCCAAATCGAACGCCACAGAAAGTCCTTTTTGACCAGCTGCAAGATTTCTTCTGTAAAAAGCATTAGATTCTTCGGCGGTAGAAAAACCTGCATACTGACGAATCGTCCAAGGTTTTTGAACGTACATCGTAGAATATGGTCCTCTCAAATAAGGAGCAATTCCTGCGCTGTAACCTTTTGATTTTAAAGCTTCTGAATCTTCAGAAGTGTAAAAAGATTTTAGTTGAAGTCCATCTTTTTCAAAAGAATAGTTTTCTATATTAGAAGTAAATCCAAAATTTTTAAAATCGGGATTTACGTTTTGAATTTTCGTTCTCATTTCATGAAATTTCGATGAGTAAATTTACGATATTTTTAATTTTAAAAAAAAGTGAAATTTTAGGCGATTTGGGCTCCTTGATATCAAAAATTGTGAAATTTAATTTTCAATAAACATATATAGATATTTTTACCGAATTTTTATTAATTTTATTTAAAACTGACAATTATTTTCATTTTAATTAAATTTATTAACTTCTAATCAAAATAATTCCCTAACATTACTTATTCGGTCTATCGAAGTGCTATTTTTCTATTCAAAAAATCAAATGAAACCCTAATTTATATCATGATTAATCGTTGCTCTAGGGCAAAAAATCTTCCTAACTTTGCTTTGCTTTTTTAACCTATTGATGACTAAAATTTCAAGGAAAATAAGCCCAAAATTACAATTAGAAACAAACAAAAAATTAACATTATGGAAGCAACTATTGGTTTTAAACCCGGAGTTTGGCAAAAGGAAATTAACGTAAGTGATTTTATTAGAAATAATTACACAGAATATACCGGAGACGAAAGCTTCTTAACTCCTGCTACTGAAGCAACCAAACAACTTTGGGCAGAACTATCTGAAATGTTCAAAGTAGAGAGAGAAAAAGGAATTTATGATGCTGAAACTAAGAAACCATCTCAGATTGATGCTTATGGAGCTGGTTATATCAATAAAAATTTAGAAAAAATCGTAGGAATTCAAACTGATAAGCCTCTAAAAAGAGCTATTTTCCCAAATGGCGGAATTAGAATGGTAGAAGACGGCTTAAAAGCTTATGGTTATAAATTAGACGAAGCAACGAAAGAAATTTATACTAAATATAGAGTTACCCATAATGAAGGTGTTTTCTCTGCTTACAATTCACAGATTAGAAAAGCTAGAAATTCTGGAATCATAACTGGTTTACCAGACGCTTACGGAAGAGGTAGAATTATTGGGGATTACAGAAGAGTTCCTTTATATGGTGTGGACTTCTTAATTAAAGATCGTCAAGATTATTTCGAAAATATGGATTGTGATGGTATGAACGAAGAAATCGTGAGACTTCGTGAAGAAATCACTATGCAAATCAACGCGTTGAAAGCACTTAAAAAAATGGCAGAATCTTATGGTTTTGACATTTCTAAACCTGCAACCAATGCTAAAGAAGCTATTCAATGGTTATATTTCGCTTATTTAGCAGCTACTAAAGACCAAAACGGTGCTGCAATGTCTATTGGTAGAGTTTCTACTTTCTTAGATATTTACATTGAAAGAGATATTAAAAGAGGCGTTCTTACAGAAATTGAAGCTCAAGAATTGATTGACCATTTCGTAATGAAACTAAGAATCATCAGATTCTTGAGAACTCCAGAATACGATTCACTTTTCTCTGGTGATCCAGTTTGGGTAACAGAATCAATTGGTGGTTTAAATAAAGACGGCGGTTCTTATGTAACCAAAAACTCTTTCAGATTATTACACACTTTATACAATTTAGGACCATCTCCAGAACCAAACTTAACTGTTCTTTGGAGCGAAAAATTACCAGAAAACTGGAAAAAATATTGCGCTAAAGTTTCTATCGACACTTCATCTCTTCAATACGAAAATGATGATTTAATGAGAGAATACTTTAATGATGATTACGGAATCGCTTGTTGCGTTTCTCCGATGACTTTAGGAAAACAAATGCAATATTTCGGAGCGAGAGCTAATTTACCTAAAGCTTTATTATATGCCATTAATGGTGGTATTGATGAATTAACAAAAGTTCAAGTCACTCCAGAAATGCCAAAAGTAGAAGGAGAATATCTAGATTTCGATGATGTTTGGAATAAGTTTGATAAAATGCTGGATTGGTTAGCAGAAACTTACATCCAAGCATTGAATGTTATTCACTACATGCACGATAAATATTCTTACGAAGCTTATGAAATGGCACTTCACGACGTAAATGTTATCAGAACTCAAGCTTGTGGAATTGCAGGAATCTCTATCGTTGCCGATTCTTTTGCAGCAATGAAATACGGAAAAGTAAGAGTAATAAGAGACGAAAACGGAATTGCAGTAGATTATGTAGTAGAAAAACCTTACGTTCCTTACGGAAATAACGATGATAATACTGATAAAATCGCAGCAGAAATTGTAGAAATTTTCATGAATAAAGTAAGAAAACAAAAAACTTACAGAAATGCAATTCCTACACAATCTGTTCTTACCATTACTTCTAACGTAGTTTACGGTAAAAAAACAGGAAATACACCAGACGGAAGAAGAGAAGGTGAACCTTACGGACCAGGAGCAAATCCTATGCACGGAAGAGATACAAAAGGTGCAGTAGCTTCACTCGCTTCTGTTGCTAAATTACCTTTCGAACACGCTCAAGATGGTATTTCTTACACTTTTGCGATTACGCCTGAAACTTTAGGAAAAACGTTAGACGAAAAACAAGGAAATTTAGTTGGACTTTTAGACGGATATTTCAACCAAAAAGGTCACCACTTGAATGTAAATGTTTTCAATCGTTCATTGTTAGAAGATGCAATGCAACATCCAGAAAAATATCCTCAATTAACCATTAGAGTTTCTGGTTACGCAGTGAATTTCATCAAGTTGACTAAAGAACAGCAATTAGATGTCATCAACAGAACCATCACAGAATGTTTCTAATTTATATATAACATCAATTATCTTGAAGAAGAGTTAAGAAATTTCTTAACTCTTTTTTTAAGAATATGCTTCGACTCCGCTCAGCATGACAATGCTGAAAATTTACAGTTTTTATTAAAGTTGTCACGCTGAGCGGAGCCGAAGCGTTTTTTAATTAGAGTTATTAATCATTATCTTTGGTTTATAATTTAGATTCATAAAATCAAAAACAAAAAGACAAAAGTATACTCATGTCAAATCACGGATTTATCCATTCATACGAAACTTTCGGCACCAAAGACGGCCCAGGAATTAGATTTGTTTATTTTCTGCAAGGTTGTCATTTGCGTTGCCTCTATTGTCATAACGCTGATACTTGGAACAAAGGCGAAAAAACAAAAATGTCTGTAGACGAAGCCTTTCATGAAATCGAAAAAGTAAAAGGTTTTATAAAATCTGGTGGCGTTACCGTTTCTGGTGGTGAACCTCTCATGCAAGCCAACTTTGTTCTGGAATTATTCAAAAAATGTAAAGAAAACGGCATTCACACTTGTGTAGATACCAATGGTTATTTGTTCAGTGAAGAAATCAAAAAAGTTTTAGAAATTACAGATTTGGTGCTTCTGGACATTAAACACATAGACCCAGAAAAATATCTAAAATTAACGGAAGTAGAGCTAGAACCTACGCTTCAGTTTATGCAATATTTATCTGAAATCAATAAACCAACTTGGCTAAGATACGTTTTGGTTCCTGATTATACAGACGATGCGGAAGATTTAGAAAATTGGGCGAAATATGTTTCTCTGTTCAAAAATGTAGAACGCGTAGATATTTTACCATTTCACCAAATGGGCGCCCACAAATGGAAAGAAATTGGCAGAGCCTATCCTCTTGAAAATTGCCGACCAGCCGACATGGAAGATGTAAAAAAAGCAGTGGAGATTTTTAGGAAATATGATTTGAAATTGCCTTAATATAATTTAAATGGATGAGTTTAAAAACCTTTTAGAGATAGTTAATAAAGGAATTCCAGAATACGAATCGAGATTAAACACCATGAAAGAAATAAATAAATCTCATGGTTTAATTGTAGAAAATTTATATAAAAAACTTGGAATAGACCTTAACAAAGATGTTGAAATGATTTTCAACACAAATAATCTTAAGATATTAATCACAATTTCCACATTAGATTTGTTAGTAAATACTAAAGGATTAATAACTTCAAAAAATGAATGGGAGAAAGTTTTTCATATTAAAAATACATTTTTAATTATATATGAAACAATAAATACATGCAACCAAATCAATAAAATTTACAAGGAATATAATGAACTCATTTTTGATGAAATAAAAGAAATAAGATCAATTCTAAAACCATTTTCAAGAAACGGAAGAATTGGGTTTATACGAAACAAAACTATTGGACATATACATTTAGAAAAAAACTTTGAAATTTACTTCGACACCATTGATAGTTTTAATTTATCTGAAAGTTTAAGCTTAATTAATGATTTTATAAATGGGCTTAATAAAATTGATAGAATAATTGATAATATAATGCTAAAAATAAAAGAATTCCAAAATAATCAGAAAGAATTAACAATTAGCAAAAACAAAAAATTAATTGATACAATAAAAAAAATCAATTCTTCAATTAAAGATAAAGAAATAATAAGCCAGTTAAATAATTTAATAGAAATACTAGAAAAAACAACTAATACTAAGTTATTCTAGTTCTTATGTTATTTAATTTTTTCTATATTCTTTATCTTAATCAACTTTCTTAAACTTTAAAAATGTTTCTAACAGTAAAAAAATATTGTTTCAATACTGTCCTAAATAAAAAAACAGATATATTTTATGCACATATAGATAGGCTTTAAGCAGAATTTTCTATAGATTTTCAAAAAAGAACCCCTTGATAATAGTTTTTGGGGGTTTCAGGCGGTTGCTCAAAAGGTTTGTCGAGCCAATACTGGAGATTAATTTTCACAAAAATATTCAGTCGGATAAAAGCTACCAGATTTGATAATTGCCAATTATATTTAGCGATGGATTTCAGGTATTTCAGAATGAGAATAGTGATAAGTGCCGTCCAGATTTGTATTTTAACTGCATTTTCAGATGTTCCGATAAATGTTTTGATATGAAGCAATTGCTTGATGTCTCTGAAAAAAATCTCAATCTGCCACCTTTGTTTGTACAGTTCTGCAATGGTGGAAGC
>JBKBLE010000007.1:0-91287 GCA_046296655.1 Cloacibacterium sp.
TTTTTTGCCAGTGATTTCTTCAATATTTTTAAGGATAAATTTTTCGGTATTGGATAAATCATCAATGATGACTACATCAAAATCATTGTTGAGAAGTTCTACCACAGTATGAGAACCTATATATCCTAATCCGCCTGTTACGAGTATGGTCATGATTATTTTGTTTTGTGTTTGTTTTACTTTGTCAAAGTTTTTGTGAAGCAAAGAAATCTTTGACAAAGTTATTAATAATTCATAAACTCCAATACAGAATCCGTAATAAACTTCAATTGCTCCTCTTCTAATTCTGTGTGCATTGGCAAAGAAATTACTTGGTCTAATAATTTATCTGTGTTAACAAAATCTGCATCATTAGACTCTTGGTAATATGCCTTTTGTTTTCTTAGCGCTACTGGATAATAAATCATCGCTGGAATTTCTTTTTCGGCTAAAAACGCTTGTAATTCGTTTCTTTTTCCGTTCAAAATTCTGAGTGTATATTGATGGAAAACGTGAGTAGAGTTTTCTGCTCTTTTCGGTGTTAAAATGTTTGGATGATTCGCAAAAGCTTTGTCGTAATAATCTGCAGCACTTCTTCTTGCAGCGTTGTAAGAATCTAAAAGTGGAAGTTTCACTCTTAGAACCGCAGCTTGAATGCTGTCTAATCTAGAATTTACACCTACTTCATCGTGATAATAACGTTTGTACATTCCGTGGTTTACAATTCCACGCATTTTGTAAGCCAATTCATCATCATTGGTAAAAATAGCGCCACCATCTCCGTAACAACCTAAATTTTTAGATGGGAAGAAACTTGTGGTACCGATAGTTCCCATAGTTCCAGATTTTTTTACTGTACCATCAGAAAAAGTATAATCTGCACCAATTCCTTGACAATTGTCTTCTACTACGAATAAATTATGCTCTTTTGCTACTTCTAAAACGGTTTCCATATTGGCACATTGTCCGAACAAATGCACAGGAATAATCGCTTTCGTTTTTGGAGTAATCGCAGCTTTTAATTTTTCAATATCAATATTGAAAGTATCATAATCTACATCTACTAAAACTGATTTTAATTTTAAAAGATGAACCACTTCTACCGTGGCCGCAAAAGTGAAATCTGCGGTGATAACCTCATCACCAGGTTGTAAATCTAGCGCCATCAAAGCGATTTGTAACGCATCTGTACCATTAGCACAAGGAATCACATGTTTTACACCAAGATATTGCTCTAATTCTTTTTGAAAATTCTGAACTTCTGGACCATTAATGAATTGTGCACTTTGCATCACATTGAGCACTTTTTCGTCTACTTCATTTTTTATTTTTTGATACTGACTTTGTAAGTCAACCATTTGGATTTTTTTCATTTCTAAAAATTTTAACAAAAATACGGAAATTGTAAGGAAAAATAAGTGAATTTTTTAAAATAGATATTGTCAAAAATATTTTAAATTCGTATTAAATTTGAAAAATGAGAAAAATCATTCAATTATACTTTCTACTCTTTTTTAGTTTTGCTTTTTCACAAACTGAATTGGTTTTTGTTTATTTCAAAGACAAACCAAATGCTTCTGCTTTTTTAGCCAATCCTCTTTCAGAATTATCACAAAAAGCCATTGATAGAAGGACCAATCTTGGAATTGCTATTACTGCTCAAGATGCACCAATAGAACCGACTTATATTCAGAATATACAAAATTTGGGATTTACCGTTAATGATAAATCAAAATGGCTCAATGGTGTTGCCGTAAATGCTACTTCAACTCAAATTGCACAATTACAAGCGGAACCTTATGTGCTAAAAGTAGAAAGTTTTGTTAAAAACAATCCTTCTGGAAAAACCGCCAAAAAAGAAAAATTTCCTAAAAATTTATCTTCTAAAATAAGTTTCAATTATGGAAATTCTTTGGCTCAAATAGAACAAGTAAATCTCAGAACACTCCATGTACAAGGTTTTACAGGCGCTGGAGTTTCCATTGCAGTCATAGATACGGGATTTCCTACCGTAAATACAGGTTCTGCATTTGCTAGAATGAGAAGCAATAATCAAATTAAACACGTTTATAATTTCATCTCAAAAAATACAGATGTTTATAATACATCTCTCAATAGCCACGGAACCAATTGCTTAGGAATTATTGGTGGTTATCTTGACGGAACTTTTGTGGGAGCAGCTCCAGATGCAAATTTTTATTTATATGCAACGGAAGTGGGCGATGAAGAAATTCCTGAAGAAGAATTATATTGGATTCAAGCAGCAGAAGAATCTGACAGAAAGGGAGTTGATATTATTTCTACTTCTTTAGGTTATGGAGACTTCTTTGATGATGCTAGATACAATTATTCTTATTCTCAAATGAATGGAACCACTTCATTTATTGCAAGGGGTGCACAAATTGCTTCAGAAAAAGGAATAATAGTAGTAGTAGCTGCAGGAAATGAAGGAAACCAAACATGGAAATACATTGTAACACCTGCAGATAACGAAAAAGTTTTTACTATTGGAGGTGTAGATAGTACAGGAAATCCTTCTATTTTTACTTCTTTTGGTCCAAATTCTGCGGGGAAAGTTAAACCCGATGCTTCTGCTAGAGCAACTTCTACCTACTTTGCATATAATAATGGGGCTTATTCTGGAAATGGAACTTCTTATGCTACTCCTTTATCTGCTGGTGGTATTGCTTGTTTACTTCAAGCGATTCCAAACTCTACTAACAGAGAATTATTAAAAAATAGTTTGAGACAAACTGCATCGCTATACCCTAATTATACTGACCAACTAGGCTATGGAATTTTAAATTTTGGGCAAGTTCTTTCATCTTTCCTAAAAACAAATGAGTTTTATTCACAAAATAAGGCAATTGTATATCCTAATCCCGCAAAACAAGAAATCAATATTTCTTCTACACAAAAAATTGAAAAAATATCTGTTTATAATAGTTTAGGACAATTTTTATTCGACTCGAAACCCACTAAAATTAATATTGAGAAATTAGAAAAAGGATTGTATTTTTTAAAAATCAAAACCCCTTCTTCTGAAACTGTAGAAAAGTTCATCAAAGAATAATTAAAACAAACTCTTAAAAAAGCCTTCAGAAAATCTGAAGGCTTACTTTTTACTTGGTTCTTTTTACCTGACTCTTTTACGCCGAATTTCTACTCGCGTTAATATTTCCAAAAAGTGAACGAGTTACCAATTTTTCGAGCACATCTCTATCACCTTCGTTTTTCTGTAATTTCATGAGTGCATACTGCTGAATACTTAACAACGGAAGCACTATTTTTTCTCTAATTTTTACAGATTTTCTTCCTACAGGCTCTTCCTCCATCAAAGTTTTGAAACCCGTAATTTCTAACATCATTTCTTTAGAAAGATTATATTCATTAAACAAAATTTGCCAGAACTCACCGAATTTTGGATGGTTTTTCATATAATAAGTCAAAGGAAAGTAAGACTTATTCATCGCCATCATAGAGTTAAGAACCAATGTTTTAAAGAAATCAGAATTTCTAAATAAATCTTTTACTTCTTCTATTCTACCTTCGTCTTTTAATTTTTTAATTGCAGTTCCAAAACCAAAAAATCCTGGTACATTTTGCTTCAGTTGACTCCAACTTCCCACAAAAGGAATTGCTCTTAAATCCTCGAATTTCAATTCATTTCCTGCACCACGTTTGCTCGGTCTACTTCCAATATTGGTTTTCCCATAATATTGAAGCGTACTTATTTCTTGCAAGTAAGGTACAAAAAGTGGATTTTCTTTTAAATCAACATATTTTACATAACTCAATTCTGCCAATTCTTCAATTAAAGTTCTTTCTTTCTCGGTTAAATCATTTTTATGATTTTTAAAAACTTCATTCTCGATTCCAGCAGTCAAAAGTTGCTCAAAATTATATTTCGCTTGATCTTTATTCCCAAAAACCGAAGTAATGGTTTGACCTTGAATCGTCAATTCTATCTTATTATTGGCAATTGTTTTTCCTTGACTTGCGTAGAACTGGTGCGTTTTTCCACCACCACGAGCTGGAGGCCCTCCTCTACCATCAAAGAAAATTACTTTCACATCATTCTCTTCAGAAACTTTAGAAAGTCTTTCTTTGGTGGCATAAATTTCCCAATTGGCTTTTAAATAACCACCATCTTTGGTTCCATCAGAAAAACCGAGCATAATTGTCTGCTCGTTTTTTCTCTTCGCCAAATGTTTTTGATAAACTTCATCATTGTATAAATCCTGCATCACTTTTTCTGCATTGGCTAACCCTTCCATGGTTTCAAAAAGCGGAACAATATCTATGTTGATGTCTTCATCTTGATAACCGCAAACTTTGAACAAAGCGAAAACATTCATCACATCTTCTACCGTATCAGAATTAGAAATGATGTAACGGTGCATTCCTCTTTCGCCATTTTTGGTCTGAATTTCCTTAACATTGATAACACTTTTCAGCGTTTCTCGGATGATTTCATCTTCGAAATCATCAGGATGAGCCAGAATATGTTCAGAAATCAAGATATTTACTTTTTCAGAATTAGTAAGTGATGCAACATCTTGTTTAGAATATTTTGTCACCAATTCATCTATCACTTTTTGGTGAATTCTACTGTCTTGACGAATATCCAAAGTTGCAAAGTGAGTTCCAAAAATCTTAACTCGGTCTCTGTAATCTACCAAAATATTGGTAAAAAGTCCATTATGTTGCGTTTTCAGAATATGTTCTGCTTCTGATAAATATTTTAAAATCGTTTCGCTAGAAATAGAATTTTCGTTTTTGAAAATATTATTGTACAATTCATTGCTCAATTTTTCTAAAACTTCTGAAACGCCTCTAAAACTTAATCTTCTCCTTAAATCTTTTAAATGATTGTAATAATTTTTGAGAATAGAATTTCTGAGTTCATTGGCAACTTTTAGCGTAACATCTGCCGTCACAAAAGGATTACCATCTCTGTCTCCTCCTGGCCAAAAACCTAATTGAAAAACGTCTTGATGAATTTCAAAATCTTCACTTCCGAAAGATTGTTTCAGTTTTTTATACAATTCCCCAATGGTGTCATAATACACATATCTCAAGTAAAAAATAATGCTTAATGCTTCATCTAGCGGTGTTGGTCTCTCTTTATTTACAAAAGGAGTTTTCCCTAACTGCTGAAGCAAAAGGTCTATTTCATTGATATCATCTTTTAAAATAGCAGAACGCAAATCATGCAAAATTCTTTGTACAGCATTCGGATAAAACTGTGTAGGATGCGCTGTAAAAACCACTTTTACGGCAAAATCTTCTAACTTTTCGCGAACTTTTCCTAATTTATGTTCTTGCAAAGCTCGTTCATGCAACTGCATTACCGTTCCTGCATCACTTTCTGAGTGCAACTGTTGAAAAGCTGCATCTTCTATACTGTCAAAAAGCACCACTTGCCTTTCAATGTATTGAATAATCTTAAAAAGCAATTCTTGCTTTTGTTCTTCTGTGGTAACTTCTGTATGTTTCTTGAAGAATTCTTCCACAATTTCCTCTGGAGATTTTCCTTCTTCATAACCATCTCTACTTTCTTCATAAAGAAACGGCAAAAGCATTCCGATGTTGGTCATTTTATCATACGGAAGACTCATAAACAGGCTATTATAAATCTGAAATTTATTCTCTACAACCTGACGAAATTTTTCTAAGCGGGCTTCATTAATCATGAAACAAAGGTATGAAAAACTCTTTATTTATAGCATATTATTGAAATTTTCAGTCTTAAATTTTTATTAATTTTCATCACATTCGGATTCTTATTTCGTAATTTTGGGAAAAAATTTATTGATATGTTAAATTTTGAATTTAAAAATCCTACAAAAATTATTTTCGGTAAAGGAGAAATCGCTAAAATTTCTAGAGAAATCCCGAAAACAGAAAAAATATTAGTGCTTTACGGAGGCGGAAGCATTAAAACCAATGGCGTTTACGACCAAGTAAAAGCAGCATTAGAAGGCTACAACTGGGAAGAATTCGGTGGAATTCCTGCAAATCCAGAATACGAAGTTTTATTAGAAGCCTTAAAAATTATCAAAGAAAAAAATATCACTTACATGTTAGCAGTAGGTGGTGGTTCTGTAATTGATGGAGTTAAATTCCTTTCTGCAGCAGCCAATTATGAAGGAGAACCATGGGATATTTTAAAAAATGGAATCAGAACAGAAGAAGGAAAAGGTTTACCATTTGCTTCTGTACTTACGCTTCCTGCAACAGGTTCTGAAATGAATTCTGGCGCAGTAATTTCTAGAAGAGAAATCGGTCAGAAATTAGGAATGGGAGGTCCTGGTTTATTCCCTCAATTTTCTATTTTAGACCCAGAAGTGATTCGTTCTATTCCTAAAAAACAAATTGCAAACGGAATTACAGATGCTTACACTCACGTTTTAGAACAATATATGACTGTAAAAACTTCTGCAACTTTACAAGACCGTTTTGCTGAAAGCATTTTACAAACTTTACAAGAAATTGCTCCAAAAATGATGGAAGAAGAGTTCGATTATGATGTAGCTGCTAATTTTATGTGGAGTTGTACCATGGCTTTAAACGGATTAATCCAAAAAGGAGTCATTTCAGACTGGGCAATTCACGGAATTGGTCATGAATTAACTGCTCAATTTGGTATTGACCATGCAAGAACTTTAGCCATTATTGCACCTTCTCATTACCGTTATAATTTTGAAGCTAAAAAAGAAAAATTAGCTCAATATGCAGAACGAGTTTGGAATGTAACAGAAGGCACTACCGAAGAAAAAGCATTGAAAGGAATAGAAAAAATGGAAGCTTTCTTCCAAAGTTTAGGGATAAAAACCAAATTATCTGAGTATACCGAAAACTACCAAGGAACAGCAGAAAAAATTCAAGAAGCATTTATTGCTAGAAATTGGTTAGCGATTGGCGAAAAAGGCATTGTAAAACCTGAAGATGCTAAAAAAATTGTAGAAATGGCGTACTAATGAACTCGTTCATTATATGCTCAAAATAACTTTCACAAAATCACAGAGAATTCTGTGATTTTTTTTATTTTTGAAAAAAAGTAAAAATGAATGTATTAGCAGAGAATATAACCGTTTTAGCACACAATGATTTCTTCGAAATTCTGAGAAATGTAGAATACAAACGTTTAGATACACACAAGCAAGTTTATCTAGATTTTACGGGAGGAAATCTCTATGCTAAATCACAAATTTTGGAACATCAAGATTTGTTGATTAATAATATTCTCGGCAATCCACATTCTACCAATCCTACTTCTCAATTGTCAACAAAATTGGTAGAAGAAGCAAGACAAAAGGTAATTGACTACTTCAATGCAGAAGATTACTACTGCATTTTTACTCAAAACGCTTCTAATGCACTGAAAATTGTAGGAGAATCTTATCCTTTCAACGAAAAATCACATTTTTTACTTCTTGCAGACAACCATAATTCAGTAAATGGAATTCGTGAGTTTTGCCTTTCAAAAGGTGGAAAAGTAACTTACGCTCCTATCTATTATCAGGATTTAAGAATGGACGAAAATTTCGTGATGGAAAAACTTCAAGAATCTGAAAATTTTGAAAATAAACTCTTCGCTTTTCCTGCTCAGTCAAACGTTTCGGGCGTGAAACACGATTTAGGTTGGATTAAAAAAGCACAGGATTTAGGTTGGGATGTTTTACTAGATGCAGCTGCATTTGTCCCGACCAATCAATTAGATTTAAAAGAAGTTAAACCAGATTTTGTATGTGTTTCTTTTTATAAAATTTTTGGCTATCCTACAGGAATTGGTTGTCTTTTGGTAAATAAAGAAAAGTTTAAAAAACTACAAAAACCATGGTTTGCAGGTGGAACTGTAAGCTTGGTTTCGGTAAATGTCATTCATCATTTTTTGATTAATAACCACGAAAGATTCGAAGATGGAACGCTCAATTATTTAGACATTCCTGCGGTAAAAATTGGTTTAGATTATATCGAAAATATCGGAATACAGCGTATTAATGAACGTGTAGCTTCACTTAGAAAATATCTATTCGAAAATTTAGAAAGTTTACAACACGATAATGGTAGAAAATTAATTCAGATTTTCGGACCAAAAGATCATCAGAATCTTGGAGGAACCATTATTTTAGGTTTTTATAATCAAGAAGGCGTTCGTTATGAATTCGAGCAAATAGAAGAAATGGCGAATCAGCATAACATTTCACTTCGTTCAGGTTGTTTCTGCAATCCCGGCATTGATGAAGTTAATAATTGCTTAACAGACAATGAATTAGCAACCTACTACTCTTCTCACGAACAAGGAGATTACAAAGACATGATTAAATTTTTAGGGAAAATGCGTGGCGCAACTAGAATTTCTGTAGGAATTGCCACAACTAAAAATGATATTGATAAACTGATGAATTTCATGAGAGAATTACTCAATAAGTAATTTAGGTTTCCCTAAATTTGAAAAGTTTATCCTAACATTTTTATCATGAAGAATTTTCTTAAAATTACATTCCTCTTTTTTGTATTTATTTTTGGTTCTCTAACTGCTCAAAAAGCAGATTTTTATGATGATATTCAACATTTTAAAAAATTAGATGCAGAAAAAACACCACCAAAAGATGCTATCCTTTTCTTGGGAAGTTCATCTTTTACCATGTGGAAAGACGTAGCAGATTATTTTCCTGATAAAACCATTATCAATAGAGCTTTTGGAGGTTCTAGATTGCTTAATCTAAATTACTATGCCGAAGATTTACTCAATCCTTATCAACCGAAACAAGTGGTGATCTATTGCGGCGAAAATGACATTGCACATGCCGAAAAACCTTCTGCAAAAGAAGTGTTCAAAAGATTTAAACAATTTTATAAAACGGTAAGAGCTCATTATCCTGAAGCAAATATCGCTTATGTTTCCATCAAATATTCGCCAAGTAGAGAACAATTTTGGCCGACTATGAAGCAAGTGAATAAAAAAATTAAAAACTTCATGAATGCTAAGAAAAATGCAGAATTTATAGACATCACAGAAAGCATGAATGATGAAAATGGCAACATCAGAAAAGATTTATACTTAGAAGACATGCTACACATGAAACCTGAAGGTTATAAAATCTGGACTAAAGTGATGTATCCTTATTTAAAATAAAAAACCCCTCCGAAATTCGGAGCGATTTTTGTTTTATTTCTTTTTTCTCTTTGCAATAGATTTTGCTTTTGCTTGAGCTCTGTTTCCCGGTTTGGTTTTGGGTGGTTTTCTTTTGCTTGGTCCACCAAGATTCACTTTTTTATTTTTATCTTTTTTCTCGTGGAAAGCAGAACCTGGTTCAATTTTTTTATACTGAACAGGATTTTTCATCACTACAACTTCTTTTTCTGAAGCAATTTTCACCTCAGAAACCTTCACTTCTTCTGGAAATTCTACTCTTTTCACTTCCTTGTTCATAAACATTTCTAGTTCTATGAAACGTTCTTCTTCTTTTGGCGTGTAAAAAGAAATCGCAATTCCGTCTTTATCTGCTCTACCTGTTCTACCAATTCTGTGAATATACTGTTCCTGAATTTCTGGAATTTCAAAGTTAAAAACGTGAGAAACATCCGGAATATCAAGACCTCTCGCCATAACATCAGTGGTAATAATTCCTCTCAATTCATTGTCTGAGAAAGATTTCATGGTTCTCAATCTGAAATTTTGAGATTTATTCGAGTGAATCACCCCAAATTCTCCAGGAAATTCTTCGTCTATTTTATTAAAAATTAAATCGGCGTGTCTCTTGTTATTGGCAAAAATTAAAATTTTCTCAAATTCATCCTGCGTTCTTAAAAGGTGAACCAATAGATTTAATTTGGTATTAAAATTCTTCACCGGAATTGCAGATTGAGCTATTTTTTCGAGTGGAGTTCCGCTTCTTGCTAAAGAAATTTCCTGTGGATTTTTGAAATATTCGTCTAGCATCGCATCTACATCATCCGTCATGGTTGCAGAAAAAAGAATGTTCTGTCTGCGCTCACTCATCATCGTAAAAATATCTTCTAACTGTCTTCTGAAACCCAATGAAAGCATTTCATCAAACTCATCTATAATAAGTTTTTTCAAATCTTTCAAGTTCAAAACAGCATCTTTCATCAAATCCATTACTCTTCCCGGAGTTCCCACCAAAATATCTACACCTTCGTAAACCAAAAGCTTTTGAGTATTGATATTAACACCTCCATAAACGCCTAAAACTCTTGTTGACATATCTTCTGTCAGTTTTTCTACAACTTCGGCAACTTGCACCACCAATTCACGCGTAGGAACAAGGATAAGTACAGTTGGACTTCCGTTTTTATTGTATTTCCAAGTTTTAAGAACTGGAAGAAGATAAGCTAATGTTTTACCGGTTCCGGTTTGTGCAATTCCCATTACATCTTTTCCAGACATAATTGGCGAAAAAGATTTCAGCTGAATAGGTGTTGGCTCAGAAATTCCTAATTTTTCTAAAGCGCTGTTGAGTTGTTTTGGCAAATCAAAATCTGCAAATGATACTTTCATTTGGCAAAAATACAATTTTTAAATTTGAGGTTAAAATCTCGCTTGTACTTGGACGAACATTGTAGTATGATCATATTCTGAAGTAAGTGGAACATTTTTTTTGTAATCATCAATCATGGCTCCTATTTGCAAACAAGCAAAATATTGGTCAGCGAATTCTAATGTAAGCATCGGCGTAAAAGTAGTTCTTACATTGCCTTCTAATTGATAGTTAGGATTTAGATATTCATATCGGTTAGAGAATTCTATGCTTCTTAATCTTGGTGAATTCAGACTATATCGAATAATAGGATTGATATAAAAACTTCTGAATCTAAAGTCTTTCAAGTCTGGTTTTGGCGAAAGCTTAGAAACTCCAAATTCTGAAAAATTGTTTCCTTCTTTGTATTCTGAGATGATTTCTAGATTCCATTTTGGATTGATAGTAAAGGTTTTTTCTACATCTGCCCCGATTACATTTCCTGATTGATTGATGTAACTGCCAATTCCGCCATTCACTCCAATTTTTAAATCATCTTTAAAATCCTTTTCTAATCTGGCGTAAACATGTTTGCTTTGGTCATTATCAATTTCAGAACCACGAGAATTTCCATTGGTAGCTCCGATATAATATTTCAAAGGATTTTTAGCATTATTGACATCACCATAAACAGCAATTCCAGTTTGGAAACTTTGCCAACCGTTTTTCCCCAATAAATAATAACCATTTGAGAAATCTACAGACTTGATAAACTCACTCGGAATTTTGTCTTCTATCCCAAAATACGGACGGAACTGCCCTAATTGAATTTTGAGATGCTTATTATGAGAATATCTTACAAAAGCTTGTTCTAATACTTTTCCGGTAAGGTTACTGTTGTTAAACTCCGCAAAATTAAGCATCATTCCCAAGTCAAAACGGTCATTAATTTTAGATTTTAATAAAAATCTTGCTCTTCTTACGTTAAAACTATTGGATACTAATTTCTGTTGGTCTGCTATATTTACACCGTTTACATCTACATTTTCGGTGAGAGAAACCAAATATCTGGTCTGCAATAAACCACTAAAACTGGTATTTCTTAAGATTTTAGAATAGTTAGAAACGGTGTCTTTTTTAGAATCATTTTGCGCAAAAATCGCCAAACTGAATAATACAAAACTGAATAAAAGAATTTTCTTCATCTTCATTAATTTTAAACAATCATTTAAATTTGAAGATGCAAAATTATCATTCAAAAAGGACTAAATTATGCTAAGCAGAGAATAATTTAAGAAAATAAGACAAAAATCATAATAAAAAAAACTTACCCATAAGGTAAGTTTCTATTCTTTTTTATTCCCACTCAATCGTTGCTGGTGGTTTACTCGAAATATCATAAGCTACTCTATTGATTCCTTTCACCTCATTGATAATTCTGTTCGATACATTTTCTAAAAATTCCCAAGGAAAATGACTGAAAGTTGCCGTCATAAAATCTGTAGTATTCGCAGAGCGAACTACAGCGGTGTATTCATAGGTTCTTTCGTCTCCCATTACTCCAACAGATTTTACGGGAAGTAACACCACAAAAGCCTGAGAAACCTTTTCATACAAATCATTTTTATACAATTCTTCTATGAAAATGTTATCTGCTTCTTGTAAAATTTTCACTTTTTCGGCATCTACTTCTCCTAAAACTCTGATTCCTAAACCTGGTCCAGGAAACGGATGTCTATACACCAAATGATGCGGAATTCCTAATTCTTCGCCAACTTTTCTTACTTCATCTTTAAATAATTCACGAAGCGGTTCTAGAAGTTGAAGTTTCATTTCTTCCGGCAATCCACCTACATTGTGGTGAGATTTTATCACAGCAGATGGTCCTTTTACCGATTGAGATTCAATAACATCTGGATAAATGGTTCCTTGAGCTAAAAATTTAGCACCTTCAAATTTGTGAGATTCTTCATCGAAAACGGCCACAAATTCTCTACCGATGATTTTGCGTTTTTCTTCTGGGTCTGAAACTCCAGCTAATTTTGACAAAAATCTTTCTGAAGCATCTACCATATCAATATTCATATGGAAATGTTCTCCGTAATTTTCCATTACTTTTTTGCCTTCATCTTTACGCAAAAGTCCAGTATCTATGAAAATACATTGCAATTGGTCACCAATAGCTTTATGAATCAAAACAGCAGCTACCGATGAATCTACACCACCAGAAAGCCCAAGAATGACCTTGTCTTTTCCAACTTTTTCGCGGATTTCGGCAACAGTTTTTTCGATATAATTGGTCAGTTTCCAATTTTTTTCGGCTTTACAAATCTGGAAAACGAAGTTTTCGAGCATTTTAGCTCCAAATTCACTGTGCGAAACTTCTGGATGGAACTGAACGCAATAAATATTTTTCTTTTCGTTAAAAATCCCTGCAATTACTCCAGACTTCGCTGAAATTTCAAAATTCTCTGGCAAAGTTTCCACTTCATCAAAATGGCTCATCCAAACGGTAGAAAATCTACTTACTCCTGTAAAAAGCGGATTAGATTTAGTGATTTCTAGAGTTGCTTTTCCGTATTCTCCTTTTTCACCTTTTTTTACGTTTCCGCCCAAAAGATGTGCTGTAAGTTGCATTCCGTAGCAAATTCCCAAAACTGGAATTCCCAATTCGAATAATTCTTTTTCTACCAAATGTGCATCTGGAGAGTTTACAGAACTCGGTCCACCAGAAAGGATGATTCCCGCAGGATTTTTGGATTTTATTTCTTCTAAAGAGGTATTAAAAGGTAAAATTTCCGAATACACTTCCATTTCGCGTATTCTTCTACCAATCAACTGGTTGTATTGTGAACCGAAGTCCAAAATGATGATTCCTTTATTCATTTATTTTTCTATTTTTTTACTTTAATGTTCTTTTGGCTTGAACCAAAAGAACCAAAAATTCAAGACTTGGAAACTCGGCTAAAAAATCAAAATTTTTTCTAAAATCCCTGAAACTCGAGCCTTTGCTTTTCCATGCTTTCTCAAACAGCAGGAATTTTTTAACGAAAACATTTTAATTTTTCTTAACGCCTCCGTTTCCTATGTCATAAAAATTAAAATTCTTAAATTAAAATTCTTAAAAAAATTACTTATAATTTCTAACCGTAACTAGCCCTGATTGACTCCTTTCAGTCGTCGAACCACTTCGTTAGGTTTGCAACATTTGTCTGAGCTCTTTTTAGAAATTTCTAGGTGATTTATCAGGCAAAAATTTCTAAAAAAGCGAGTGCGAAAAGCAGGATTAGCTCATAAAAAAATTGAGGGAAAATTCCCTCATATTATTAAAATTTTCCGATGTCTTCTCTGTAAAACGCATAGTCGAAATGAAGTGTTTTTGCGTCTTCATAGACTTTTTCGCGGGCTTCTTCGTAAGTATCGCCAGTTGCAACCACATTTAGCACTCTACCAGAATTGGTGACCACTTTTCCTGCAATTTGCTCTGCTCCAGCAAAGAGAACATTACTGTGTTTTACCTTGTCTAAACCTTGGATTTCGTAACCGATTTCATAATTCCCAGGATAACCGCCAGAACACATCACGAGACAAATCGCTTTCTTGTCTGAAAACTGTAAATTTAAATCTTTTCCTTCGATACAGTCATGGATAACATCCAGCAAATTATTCTCTAAAAGTGCCATGATGACTTGCGTTTCTGGATCGCCAAATCTCATGTTATATTCTAACAAATAACACTGATTATCTTGTACCAAAACGCCAAAAAATATAATCCCTACAAAATCAAGGGCTTTGTCTTTAATTCCTTTAACGGTAGGTTCTAAAATATTTTTATTAAAATCTGCTAAATGCTCTGCTGTAAATTCTGGACTTGGAGCTACAGTTCCCATTCCGCCAGTATTTGCGCCAGTATTTCCGTTTCCTACTTTTTTATAATCTTTGGCAGAAACACATGGAAAAGCTTTTTCACCATTCCAAAAAGCAATAATAGACGCTTCGAAACCTTGTAAAAATTCTTCAATGACAACTTTTATTCCAGCATCTCCATAAATTCTTTCAATCATGAATTGGTGCAAAGTGTGATGCGCAGTTTCTTTGTCTTCACAAATCACTACTCCTTTTCCGCTTGCTAAACCACTTGCTTTAATCACCAAAGGATAAGAATGATTTTGGATATATTGGTCTGCTTCTACAAAAGAATCAAAAATAGCAGCTTTGGCTGTTCTGATGCCATAATCTTGCATAAATTTTTTAGAAAAAGCCTTGCTTCCTTCTAAATCTGCGGCACGTTTTGTTGGGCCAAAAATTTTGAGATTATGTTTCTGAAATTCGTCTACAATACCATTAACTAAAGGTAATTCTGGACCTACGATTGTGAAATCTATTTTTTCTCTAAGAGCGAAATCTCTTAACTCTGCTACACTGTCATAAGGTAAGTTTTTACCTAAATTTTCTGTTGTAGCATTGCCTTTTGCAAAAAACATTTGACTGATTCTTTTGTCTTCTGACAATTTTTTTGCAATAGCAGATTCTCTACCTCCGTTTCCTATTATTAATACTTTCATTTTTTGTATTTGGTATTTGGTATGTTAGTATTTGGTATATTGATTTTATCAAATTTACGAATTTGTTTGATTTTAAGTCAAAATTAATTTTTTAATTCTTCAATTTTTAATTAGTGTAGGAAATGTCTCATTCCTGTGAACATCATTGGGATTTTATGTTCATTAGCAGCTGCAATAGAATCTTCATCTCTTACAGAACCTCCTGGTTGTACAATCGCTGTAATTCCTTCTTTAGCACAGAAATCTACCACATCTCTGAAAGGGAAAAATGCATCTGAAGCCAAAACTAAATCGCCGCTGAATTTTTCCTTAGCTCTAGAAATCGCTTGTTCTGTAGCCCAAATTCTATTCACTTGACCGCCTCCAATTCCGAACGCTTGAATTCCGTTTGAAACTACTATAGCGTTTGATTTCACATATTTTACCACTCTTTGAGCGAATAAAAGTGCTTTTTCTTGCTGTTCTGTTGGTTGGATTTCTGTAACTACTTTAAAATCTGTAGAAAATTGGTCATCTACATCTTGAACCAAAATTCCGCCATCTATTTTCACCCAAGTTTTTTTGTCTGAAACTGGATTTTTGATTTTTATAATTCTAAGATTTTTCTTCTTTCTCAAAATTTCTAACGCATCTTCATCAAAATCAGTCGCCATTACAATTTCAAGGAAAGTTTTGTTGAGTTCTTCTGCAGTTGCGGCATCTACTTTATAATTCATTCCGATGATTCCCCCGAAAATAGAAATTGGGTCGCATTCGAAAGTTTTGGTATAAGTTTCTAAAGCAGAATTTCCGATGGCAACTCCACAAGGTGTAGAATGTTTTACAGCACAACAAGCCATTTCATCTTTAAATTCATTCACTACTTTCCAGCATAAATCCATATCTCGTAAATTATTGAAAGACAGTTCTTTACCTCCTAAAATTTCGAAATCTTTCATCGCACCATTTTCTGTAGTAGAAACGTAATACGCTGCCGATTGATGAGGGTTTTCGCCGTATCTTAAATCAGAAACTTTTTGGTAAGAAGCCTGTAAATATTCAGGATAATTTTCATTCAACAACATTTGAGAAATTGCAGCATCATAAGCAGAAGTTAAGTTGAAAACTTTTCCTGCCAATTTTTTACGAGTTTCTATTGTAGTATCACCGTTTTCAGAGATTTCTTGTTGAACTTTAGCATAATCTTCCACATCGGTAACTACAGTCACAGAAGCGAAATTTTTAGCCGCAGAACGAAGCATTGATGGTCCACCAATATCGATAAATTCTACTTTTTCTTCTAATGAAATGTCTTTATTTACATTTTCGAAAAACGGATAAAGGTTTACAATTACCATATCAATCAGCTCTATTCCGTGTTCCTGAACGGTTTTCATGTGTTCTTCATTATCACGAACTGCTAATAAACCGCCGTGAACTTTTGGGTGAAGGGTTTTTACTCTTCCGTCTAACATTTCAGGGAAATTGGTCACTTCATCTATCTGAATTGGGTTAAGTCCCGCTTCTTTAAGATGTTTGAAGGTTCCGCCAGTAGAAATGAGTTCGTAATTTTTAGATTCTAAAAATTTGGCAAAATCAATAAGATTGTTTTTGTTGGAGACACTGATTAATGCTCGTTTTTTCATTTTTATTTATACTTTTTTTATTAAATCATTGGAATAAATTCCAATTCTGTAAAATCTGTCCTTCCTATGGAACTCTTTTATTTAAAACCAAATCAATCGCTTTCGGGAAAATCTCGTACTCGATTTGATGCACTTTCTGTGCTAAAGTTTCTGGAGTTTCATTTTCTGCAATTTCAAATTTCCCTTGAAGAATAATTTCGCCTTCATCAATTCCAGAAGTCACAAAATGAACGGTTGCACCACTTTCTTTTTCTTGGGCTGCAATTACCGCTTCGTGAACGTGATGTCCCCACATTCCTTTTCCACCGAATTTTGGCAATAAGGCAGGATGAATATTGATGATTTTTCCGTTGTATTTTTCACAAAATTCTTTGCTCAGAATCGATAGAAAACCAGCTAATACAATCAAATCTGTATTTTCGGGCAAAAATTTTTCTAAATTTTCAGAGAAATCTTTTCCTCTTTTGATGAGTTGATGTGGAATGTGATGATTTTCGGCTCTTTCTAAAGCATAGCAATCTCTGTCTGCAACGACTAAATTGACTTTAGCATTGGGAATTTCTCCACTGTCAATACAATCAATGATGCGCTGTAAATTGCTACCAGAACCCGAAACTAAAACTGTAATATTTTTCATGTTAGATTTTAGATTTCAGATTTCAGATTTCAGATTTTTGTCTGATATCTCTTATCTAAAATCTCGTTTCTATATTAATTGAATTTTCTCTTCGTTTTCTACTATTTCGCCAACTAAATAAGCGTCTTCGATTAAAGAAAGTGCTTTTTCGGCAAGGCTTTCATCTACTACTATAACCATTCCTACTCCCATGTTAAAAGTACCAAACATCTCCATTCTTTCGATGTTTCCACGTTTTTCTAATTCTAACATTACATTTGGAATTTGGATTTTAGAAGTGTCAATTTTCGCACATAATCCATTCGGAATAATTCTTGGAACGTTTTCTATTAAACCGCCACCTGTAATATGAGCAATTCCTGAAATTTCTACATTTTCTTTCAGTTTAAAAACGTCTTTGTAATAGAGTTTGGTAGGAACTAAAAGTGTCTCGTAAAGAGGTTTTCCTTCGAATTCTTCTTCAAAATTTGGGAAAATTTTTCTTACCAATGAAAAACCATTGCTGTGAAAACCAGAACTTGGTAAAGCGATGATTTTATCACCCGTTTTTATTTTAGAACCGTCAATAATTTGGTCTTTTTCTACAATTCCTACGCAGAAACCAGCCACATCGTAATCTCCTGGTTGATACATTCCTGGCATTTCTGCGGTTTCACCACCAATTAATGCGCACTCATTGTCTTTGCAAGCATTTACCATTCCTAGAACAATTTCTGCTGCTACATCTGCATCTAGTTTTCCGCAAGCTAAATAATCTAAGAAAAATAAAGGTTTTGCACCATGACACAGAATATCATTGGCACACATCGCGAAACAATCTACACCGATAGAATCATATTTTTTGGTATCTAATGCAATTTTTAATTTGGTTCCTACTCCATCAGTTCCAGAAACCAAAACAGGATTTTTATAGCCACCAATTTCATAGAAAGCTCCAAAACTTCCTAGATTGTTCAGTACATTTTTATTGTGCGTTTCGGCAACAGCAGATTTTATTTTGTCTACGGTTTTGTAGCCTTCTTCTTTGTCTACGCCAGCTGATTTATACGTATTATTCATTTTTCTTTTTGTTTTTTTTTCTGAATGACTTGCAGGACTTTCACCTGCAAGATTCAGGTTTTTACTAGATTTATTTCAAACTGCAAACGCATTGAAAATCAAAAATAAACGATACAAAAAAAGCCGACAATCGTTCTGATTATCGGCCTCAATTATTTTGCTGCATATTTTAGCTTCCCAATTTCTTGGAATGTACAAGAGCTAAAATGTTGCGATTTAATTTTCAATTTGTTTGGAATTTGATTTCGCAAAATTATATTTTTTATTGACAAAAAGCAACAGAAAAATTTCATTTTGTCTATTCTTTTTCAATTTTAACATCTTTTTTAGATTTTTGGCAATTCCATTGGAACTTCAATCAATAAAATTTCAGAATCCTTATCTATCTCTAAATCAAAATGTTCCGTTTCTGTAATTCCTAAAGCATCTCTTTGTTCAAGAATAGTTTCGGCTATTTTCACACTTCCTGAAATAACGAAAACGTAAACTCCATTTCCTTCTTTTTTGACTTGATAAGTTCTAGAAGATTTTTCGGTGAAATTTCCTAAGTGAAGCCAAGCGTCTTGACGAATCCAGCTTCCTTCATCATTAGGATTAGGAGAAATAATCTGCTGAAATTCATTATCAATGGCATTGTCAGAAATTTTTAATTGGTCATATCTGGGTTCTACTCCCAATTTATTAGGAATCACCCAAATTTGCAATAAAGTTACTGGTTGTTCTTTACTTCCGTTGAACTCACTATGTTGAATTCCTGTTCCTGCACTCATCACTTGAATTTGGCCTTTTTTAATTGCTCCAAAATTCCCCATAGAATCGCGGTGATGCAACTCTCCACTTAATGGAATGGTCACGATTTCCATATTTGCGTGTGGATGCATCCCAAAACCCATTCCTTTTTCTACAAAATCGTCATTGAGAACTCTTAAATTCCCGAAATGCACTTTGTCTGGATTGTAATAATTGGCAAAAGAAAAACTGTGATTGGCAACTAACCAACCGAGATTTTGAAATCCTCTTTCGCTTGCTTTATGTAATATTGTTTTCACACTTAAATACTTTAATATTTTATCAATTTTATACTGCAAAGTTAGCCTAATCAAGAGCAGAAGTCATTGATGTAAGATAATAAAAAAATCCACCAAAATTTGGTGGATTATGAAGTGAATATTTTGAGAAGATTATTCTTTAATGACTAAAAGTGCTACAATCCCAGCAACTGCCATAGAAACTCCTGCTAAAGCAACCATATTAATAGCTGTTCCGCCTAAAGCAGAAAGTAAAACTCCACCTAATAAACCAGCAGCAATCTGTGGAATAGTAATGGTTGCATTAAAAATTCCCATGTAAACTCCTGTTTGTTTTGCAGGAAGTTTAGAAGACAAAATCGCATAAGGCAATGCTAAAATAGCTGCCCAAGCTATACCTACTCCAATCATTGGTAAGAATAATAGGTTCTTATCTTTGATAAACAACATGGATAATAAACCAAGTCCACCTAAAATTAAAGAAACAACATAAACATTTCTTCTTCCGTATTTATTTGCTAATGGAGTAATCACTAAAGAAAATAAAGCGGCAAAAACACTATAAGCAGCAAAGATTACACCGGTCCAGTTTCCTGCTTCGTTAAAAGCATTAGAGGTAGCATCTGTAGTTCCCCAAATATTTTGAGCAATTCCTTGAGTAGTGTAAACCCACATTAAAAACAATGCAAACCAAGAAAAAAACTGTGTAACAGCCAATTGTTTCATGGCGTTTGGTACATTTTTAATCAAAGTAAAGAAACTTACTTTTTCTGGATTTTCGTTTTCTTTTTCTTCTAAATTATTGTATTTCGCGTATTCTTCTGGCGGATATTCTTTCGTTCTAAAAGAAGTCCATAAAACCGAAGCCAATAAAACTGCTCCACCAATATAGAAAGACCAAATTACAGTAGGTGCAACTTTTTGACCAGCTTCTGGTTCGTTTGCAATTCCCCACCATGTTAATAAAAATGGTAAAAGTGAACCGAAAACCGCTCCTACATTAATTAAAAAACTTTGGATAGAATATCCTTTATTTCTTTGAGATTCGTCTACCATATCACTTACCAAAGCACGGAATGGCTGCATGGTAACGTTAAAAGAAACATCCATGAAAAGTAGCATCATCGCTCCGAAGAAAACGGCAGGAAATAATTGTGCGAAATGTTCAGAATTTGGCATAAAAAACATTGCCAACGCAGAAACAATTGCTCCACCTAAAATAAATGGAATTCTACGACCTAATCTCGTCCAAGTTTTATCACTAGAAAGACCTACAATAGGTTGTACAAAAAGTCCTGCAAGAGGAGCTGCCAACCAAAAATAGCTTAAATGATGTACATCTGCACCGATTGCCGAAAGAATTCTACTGGTATTGGCGTTCTGAAGAGAATAACCAATTTGTACTCCCAAAAAACCAAAACTTATGTTCCAGATTTGCCAGAAAGACAAGAGTGGTTTTTTCTGTGTATTACTCATATACTATAGTTTTTATTTGTTTTTAACGAAATTACTTATTTATTTCTAAAATCAATGAAGATTTTGCAGGAATAGTTAACAAATTTTTAATTTGAACCGTAGCATCTTTCATTACGTCTTTTGCTGTAAAACTAGAAGGAACCATTTCTTGGAATCTATTCATTTCGATAGTTTGCTCTTTATCACTGCTGTTGATGACTACCATTACCTTTTCCTCATCATTATAACGGAAATAAACGTAAACATTTTTCTCTGGCAAAAAGTTTTTGGTTTTTCCATTGTGGATAACGTCTTTAGACTTTCTCCAGTTTAATAATTTTTGGGTATAATCAAAAAACTCATTTTGCTCTGGTGTTCTAGAAACAAAAGCATTTTGAGCATCACCTTTCCAACCTCCTGGGAAATCTCTTCTGATGTCTGCGTCTCCTTTGTTTTTATCACCACGCATTCCTATTTCTGAACCATAATATAACTGTGGAATTCCTCTGATGGTAGAAACAATCGTTAATGCCAATTTATAATAAGCAGGATTTCCGTTGAATATTTCATTGATTCTAGGAGTATCATGATTTTCGAAGAAAACCATCATGTTTTTAGGATTTGGGAATAAGAAATCACTGGCAAAAGAATTGTAAAGTCTAATCATTCCTTTGTCCCAATTTTCTTCTTCTTGTAAAGCTTTTGGAAGATTTTCATACAACATAAAATCCATTACCGATGGCAAATTAGAATTATAATTTTCTATTTCGCCTACTTTAGAATCTTTTTGCCAAAAAGCAATTTGAGCTGGGTCATACATCCAAGTTTCGCCTACAATATTGAAGTTAGGATATTCTTCTGTAATCGCTTTACACCATTTTGCCATTCCATCTTTATCGTTATATGGATAAGTGTCTACTCTATAACCGTCCAATTGCGCATATTCTATCCACCAAATTGCATTTTGAATTAAATATTTTAAAACCAATGGATTGCTTTGGTTAAGATCAGGCATTGTGGTATCAAACCAACCATCTAAAGCTACTTTTTTATCGACATCAGCAGCATAAGGATTCATTTGAGAATTGGTTCTGTAGTTAGAACGTTTGAAACCATTCTTTCCATCTTCAAACCAGTGAATCCAATCTTTAGTAGGCAAATCCTGAATCAACCAATGCGAAACTCCCCAGTGATTGGTTACGTAATCTTTCACCAATTTCATGCCTCTTTTTTTGAGTTCAGTAGAAAGTTCACGGTATTCTTCATTGGTTCCGTATCTCGCATCTATTTTGTACAAATCAGTCTGTGCATAACCATGATACGTATACGCTTTTTCATTATCTTCACAAACTGGAGTGAGCCAAAGTGTAGTCACTCCAAGATTTTTAAGATAGTCTAAATTATTAATTATTCCTCTTAAATCACCACCATGTCTTCCTCCTTCACTTTTTCTATTTGCTTTTTCGATGAGAGCTTTGTTTGAATCATTTTTTTCATCGCCATTGGCAAAACGATCTGGCATAATCAGGTAGAAAACATCTTTAGAAGTATAGGATTCACGCAAAGATGAATTAGGCGTTCTTTCCTTCAATTCATACTGATATGTACTGATGGTTTTCTTGCCATTTTTAAGGAAAATTTTAAATTTAGGAGTATTAATTTCATTAGTATTAATGGTGATAAACACATAATTAGGATTTTCTACCTTCGTTAAATCCTTAATCTGAATTCCATCTGAAAGTTCTATGTTTTGTTGGGCAATATTTTTGCCATATAACAAAATCTGAAGCTCAGGATTCTTCATTCCTTTCCACCAAAAAGCAGGTTCTACTCTTTGGAATTGAGCAAAGGAAAATGTTGTGATGAACAGAAATAAAAATGTTAGTTTTTTCATTTTTGATAAGTTTTGGGCTAAAGCCAATTATATTTTTTTTATTATTAGACGGGCTAAAGCTCGTCTCTATTGATTCTATTTAATTGGCTTTAATGAAATGGCATAACCACCACTTCTTGCAAGGTGAACCTTAATTTTAGAACCATTGGTTACTACTTTTTTGTAAATATGATAAGCCTGCGGATTTTTTTCGTAATCAGCATCTTTACCATCTTCGTAAATAGTGGCTTCGTATTTTTTTCCTTTTTCTAAGAAAGATAAATCTACAGTGAAATCTCTAGCATTTTCGTCTGTAACACCTCCTACAAACCAATTTTCTGAACCTTTGGCTTTTCTTGCGGTGTGAATATAATCCCCTGGTTCGGCTGATAAAATTTTGGTATCATCCCAATCTACCGCTACATCTTTAATGAACTGGAAAGCATCTAAATGTCTTTCGTAGTTTTCTGGTAAATCACAAGCCATCTGAAGCGGAGAATACATCACCACATATAATCCTAACTGCTTAGCTAAAGTAGTATTGGCAAAGCTTTTATTGTTAGCATCATAATAATTGTATTGTGTTTGGAAAATTCCTGGAGTGTAATCCATTGGTCCTCCCATAAATCTAGTAAATGGCAAAATGGTAGTGTGGTCTGGATTGTTTCCTCCCATCGCTTCGAATTCTGTTCCACGAGCAGCTTCTGCAGCAATCCAGTTCGGATAAGTTCTGCTTAATCCACTAGGACGAACACTTTCGTGAGAATTAACCATGATTTTATATTCTGCAGCTTTGTCTACTACTCTTTGATAATGGTTAATCATCCACTGAGAATAATGATGTTCTCCTCTAGGAATAATATTTCCTACGTAACCTGTTTTCACCACATCATAACCATGTTCTTTCATCAATTTAAAAGCTGGGTCAAGCCATCTTTCGTAATTGGTAGCTGAAGCAGAAGTTTCATGGTGCATAATGAGTTTCACATTTTTAGAATGTGCATATTCATTCAGCATTTTAATATCAAAATCTGGATATGGTGTAATAAAATCAAAAACAAATTCTTTAGATTTTCCGAACCAATCTTCCCAACCTTCGTTCCAACCTTCTACCAAAACAGCATCAAAGCCATGTTTAGAAGCAAAATCAATATATTTTTTAACATTGTCATTATTCGCAGCGTGTGTTCCGTTTGGTTTGGTTTTAGAATAATCTGTAACGCCAAGATGTACATTATCGATATTGGTATAATTCCAAGTTCCACGATTTAGAACGAACATTTGCCACCAAACTCCAATATATTTTACTGGATGAATCCAAGAAGTATCCGTGTATTTCGTTGGTTCATTCAAGTTAAAAATCATTTTAGAATCTAGCACTTCTTCTGCTTTTTCTGAAACGATTATAGTTCTCCATGGTGTTACTGTGGAGTTTGCATATAACCTTTTGCACCTTGAGCATCTGGAGTAAGATGGGTTTTGAAATCAAAATTTTCTGAATCTACTTCAAGATGAGAGGCTGGATAATTGATTACAGCAGCTTCTGCAAGGTTTATATACAGTGGTTTTTCTTTGCCAGAAACCTCTTTTTTTAACATAAGAGGCGTTTGAACTGCATTTTTAACCAAAGTTTGAGAAGCGTTACTATCAAAACTGCTTTCCCATTTTGTAGAAATCTGAGAAACCAAACTGGTTGTAGGTTTATATTCCTGGGTATCATAATCTGCAGGAATCCACCAAGATTTTAAATCATAAGGGAAATTAAATTCGGTATCTTCTTCTTTTATAACGAAATAATTAAGATTTTTCTGTTGAGGAAACTCATATCTGAAACCTAATCCATCATTAAAAAGTCTGAACTTAACGATGATTTTTCGGTCTTCATTGGGTTGATTAAGCGTAACCGAAAGTTCGTTGTAATGATTGGTGTAATATTTTTTATCTCCAAGAACGGGTGCCAAATTTTCGTTTTTAGAATCTCTGTTTTCTGCAATTTTTTCAAAATCAGAATTGAGATTTTTACCATCTGGAAGTTTATTGACATTGTCAAAAGCGATGGTATTATCTTTTAGCAATCGAAGACCTAGTTTAGAATCTTCTATGACTGTTTTTCCTTTATAATTCAGATGATAATAAGGGACTCCATTTTTCAGTTGGAAATTCATTTCGAAATTTCCGTCTGGAGATTTTAGAGACTGTGCTAAAAATAAAGCAGGGGAAAGCATTAAGAAAAGCACGCTGTTTTTCACAATTTCCATAAAACAAGTTGTTTGATTTACAGTAATTTAGGTATTTCTTATTCTAATTAAATAGAAAGACTAAAATAAACAAAGTATTGAACTATTCCAATAAAATTAACATAAAAAAATATGTTTTATTTCATAAAGAAAATTGACTTTTTTTTTCAAAAAATATTTTAAAAAATTTGAAATTATATTATTTTATAGATTTTTTAACTGTTAAAAGTGTATTACAAAGAATTTCTAAAGATAATATCCGAAGGATTTTCTATTTTCTGATTAGTAGAATGAAGCAACATTTCGGCTAAAGTCTTCCCCATCAATGAAAAATCAGTAGAAATAGTTGTTATTCCGTTTTCTACCACCGTTTTCAGAGGAGTTTCATTGTAAGAAATTATTCCAAAGTCTCTTTTAATCTTCAGTTTTTGTTTTTTAGATTGTAAGATTACGTTTACCAAGTGTCTATCATCTAGAATTATGTAAACATCTCCTGTTTTAATTTCTTCGTCTTTAAAATCACTGATGATACTATGATTAAACTTGTATTTTTCACAAAAATGCAGAAAACCTTCCACCATTCCTATCGGTTCTTTTTTCCCGGGAAAAATCAAAACCAAACGTTGATACTCTTCTAGATTGGCTTTTGCTTTTTTCAATCCTTCAAACATATCTTTAGCAAAATTTTGATATATGGAAGCATATTCCTTGAGTTCAGGATTGGTTTGGTCTAGAATGTAAACATCATTTTTGGGTAATAGCTTTATTATGGGCGTAGTTCCATTGATATTACTAGGCATGATGATATATTTAGTGTAACTTCCCACATTATCTTCGATTAATTTTTTAAAAACTTCTAGATTAAAATAATGAAAAAACACATCTACTTTTGCCCGATTATTTACCGCTTCTAAAAAAGAAAGGTATAAATTTTCCTTAAAAGCATTCAGTTCATCAAAAAGTAAGAAAATTCTTTCCTCGAAATCCCAATCTATACTTTTTACAAAATTTCCTTTGCCCAAAACAGAATAAACCAAACCTTTCTTTTTCAATTCTTCATAAGCATAGAGAACGGTATCTCTAGAAATTTTAAATTCTAGACAAATCTTATTAATAGATGGAAGCTTATCATTTTTTTTCAAAAGCTGATTGGCAATGGCTTTTTCTACAGAATTAATGATTTGCTGATACTTAGGAAAATTGTTGTCTTCGGAAATCTTGATGAATTTCATAATAATATATACTGATTAATAACTGGTGGTAAAGTTACAAAAACTGGTAGGTACTAGTATGGTAAAATTACAAAAAGATTTAAATTTGAGAAACAGATTAATCATAAAAAACGCAAAAAATAATTAACAACTTACAACTCATCTACAAATGAATACACTTACCGTAAACAAACACAATACAGAGATTTCTACTTATACCATAACCAATAAAAATGGTATAGAAGCACACCTCACTAATTATGGTGCAACACTACTTTCGCTCTACGTTCCTACCAAAAATGGTAAAATAGACGTGGTTTTAGGATTCCATTCGATTGATGAATATATAAAAGCATTTGAAATGGGAGCTTCTCCATATTTTAATGCAGTGGTAGGAAGATTTGCAGGAAGAATTAAAAACGCTCAATTTCAACTGAACGGAAAAACCATTCAATTAGACCAAAATCACGGGAAACACCATTTACACGGTGGAAAATACCAATTAAGTAACGTCACTTGGAATTTTGAAAACTACAACGAAGAAACCAATACACTTAACTTTTCTTATGTAAGCAAAGCCAATGAATTTTATCCTGGAGATGTTACCATAGAAGTAGCTTATACTTTAACAGACGAAAACGAATTAAATATCAAATATAAAGCGACTACTACAGAAGACACTCTTCTAAACCTTACCAATCACGCTTATTTTAACCTTGACGGAATTTCAGGAAACACCCTTGATCAAAAATTACAAATCAACGCTGAAAAATTCTTAGAATTAGACGATGAAAACATTCCTACAGGAAATTTTATTCCTATGGAAAACCACGCTTTTGATTTCAGAAGTTCTAAAAATGTAGTGGCTGGAATAGACCATTGTTTTGTTTTAAAGAACAATACAGAACCTGCAGCTATTTTAGAAAGTGTGAAAAATGGTGTAACCATGAAGGTTTACACAGACCAACCTGCGGTACAGATTTACGTAGGCGGAAAAACTTCTGATGAACTTCAAAATAAAGAATCGGTAGAATATCACACAGAAAGCGGAATTTGTTTTGAAACTCAAGTCTTTCCAGATGCTCCTAATCACGAAGATTTCCCCAATGCTATTTTAAGAAAAGGCGAAATATACCAACAAAATACAACCTTCCAATTTATAATTTCATAGAAAATGAAAAAGTTAATTTTCTGTTTTTTAACATTAGCACTTATTTCTTGTAGTTCTGGCGGCGATAATCCAGAACCTACACCTACTCCAATTCCTACAGAAGATAGTTTTATAAGAGCTGCAGATTTATCATTTTTACCAGAAATAGAAGCAGCAGGAGTTTCTTTTAAGTACAATAATACTGTGCAAGACCCATTGCTTACTTTAAAAAACGCTGGAGTAAATTACATTAGAATTCGTCTTTGGAACAATCCTAGTAACGGACACTCTAATTTATCTGAAGTAAAACAACTGGCAACTAAAGTTAGAACCCACGGAATGAAAGTTTGGCTCACCGTACATTATTCTGACACTTGGGCAGATCCAGGTAATCAAACGAAACCTGTAGCTTGGCAAAATTTAAATTTTTCTGATTTAAAATCTGCGGTAAGCGTTTACACTACACAAGTAGTTAACGAAATAAAACCCGAAATCATACAAATAGGAAATGAAACCAATGATGGATTTCTATGGCCAGAAGGAAAACTTTCTACCAATGAAACACAGTATTTAGAATTAACAAATACTGCTATTTCAAGCGTGAAAACCGCCAATAGTGCTACTAAAATCATGTTGCATTTTGCAGGAATTTCTAATTCAGCAGATTGGTATTTTAATAAAGTGAAAAATCTAAATTATGATTACATTGGCATTTCTTATTATCCTGTATATCATGGAACTTCTTTAACTGATTTAAAAACCAAGCTCACTACACTAAGCCAAACGTATAATAAAAAAATCATTTTAGCAGAAACTTCTTATCCTTTTACACTTAGTTGGAATGATTGGACCAATAATGTGGTGGGACAAAGCAATCAATTGGTTGAAGGTTATGACGCTACTCCTTCTGGTCAAAAAAATTATATTCTCGCCATCAAATCATTGGTAAAATCAGTTCCGAATGGTTCTGGATTCTGTTATTGGGGAGGAGAATGGGTTGCCTTCAAAGGAAATCAAGCAACCAATGGCTCTACTTGGGAAAATCAAGCACTTTGGGATTTTAATAATAACGCTTTAGAAGCAATTCAGGCATTTAATAAAGATTAATATTATGAAAAAAATTATTTCAATACTTCTCATTACCATTTCACTATTAAGTTTTGGGCAAAAAAAATCAAAATTTGCAAAAGGTGCAGACATCAGTTGGCTACCTCAAATGGAAGCAACTGGTTATCAATTCTATAATGAAAAAGGTGAAAAAGATGATGTATTAAACATTTTGAAAAGCAAAGGAATGGATGCCATTAGATTAAGAGTCTTTGTAAATCCTAATGATGACAGAGTAAGCGGACATTGCAGTAAAGATGAAACCATCGCTTTTGCTAAAAAATTACACAAAATGGGCTTCAGATTAATGATAGATTTCCATTACAGTGATTCTTGGGCAGATCCTAACAAACAATACAAACCAAAAGCTTGGGAAAATTTAAATTTTACAGATTTAAAGAAAGCGGTTTATGACCATACTTATGATGTAATTGCTGCAATGAAAAAAGAAAACATTACACCAGAATGGGTTCAGATTGGCAATGAAATTCCTAATGGTATTCTTTGGCCAGATGGTCATAGCAAAAATTTCAAAAATCTTGGAGAATTACTCAATGTAGGCTATGATGCAGTAAAAGCGGTAGACAAAAAAATTAAAGTAATTGTACACATAGACGAAGGAAATAACACCGAAAAAATTACTTGGTTTTATAAAAATGTAGCCGAACAAAAGGTAAAATATGATGTAATAGGACTTTCTTACTATCCGTTTTGGATTAAAAAAGATTGGACAGAAACCATAGATGACTTACAAAAAAACATGAACTACCTTGCTAAAACCTACAAAAAAGAAGTAATGATAGTAGAAGTAGGAGGCGAAGATTATAAAGTAGAAAACACCAAAAGTCTTTTAGAAGCTACCTTTAAAGCCGTAAGAAACGTACCCAATAAAATGGGAACTGGTGTTTTTTATTGGGAACCACAAGGCGCAAAATCTTGGAGCGGCTATGGTTTAAGCGCTTGGTTAGAAAACGGACAACCTTCGCCAGCATTAGATGCTTTCAAAGAAAATTAAAAATTCAGAAAAATGATTAAATACATTTCTATATTTCTTATTCTTTTAGGAGCTTTTGATACTTTTCCTGCTCAAAAAAGAACCAATTTAGACGAAGATTGGCGATTCCATTTCGGACATTCAGAAGATGCAAAAGCAGATTTCAATTATAGCCTTGTCAATATTTTTTCAAAATCTGGAGCTGCAGAAAATACCGCAATAGAACCTAAATTTATAGACAAAGATTGGCGAAAACTGAATCTTCCGCATGATTGGGCGGTAGAATTACCTTTTGTAAAATCAGTCTTCCCAAGCATCAATAACTCAATTTTAAGCACCCCAAATTTTATGATTTTGACCGTTAACTAAAAAATAAACCTCTCTAAAATTGCTTCTAAAGAGGTCAAAATTTTATGTTTTTGAAAACTATTTTCTAAAAAAAAGGAGTTGTGCAACAGCTACCACGGTTTTGTACTTCCAGCTGCGATTGACAAATACATTTGTTTTGCTATTTCTAAAAACAACACTCAAGATTGCCACATTATCTCTCTTGATTTAAAAGACGAATATCACTTCAAAATCACTGATAAAATAGAACCTGTTTCTCAGAATTGGGTCAACTATTTCCTAGGCGTTTTTAATCAAGTTCAAGATAAAATAGATAGCGGTTTCAATATCATTTTCAGTTCTACCGTTCCTATTGGTGCTGGTTTATCTTCTTCTGCTGCTTTAGAATGTGGATTTTTATTTGGACTTAATCATTTTTTCAATTTAGATTTAAGCAAGGAACAAATTGCCAAAATGGGACAAAAAGCAGAACATACTTTCGCGGGAGTGAACTGCGGAATTATGGATCAATTTGCGTCTGTTTTTGGGAAAGAAAACCATGTAATCTTCTTAGATTGTGACACCTTAGATTATCAATATGCACCTGCAGATTTTGGTGATTACACCTTGCTTTTGCTCAATACCAATGTAAAACACAATTTACAAACTTCAGAATACAATAATCGTAGAAAAGAATGTGAAGCAGGAATTGCATTGATTCAAAATAGATATCCATAAGTCAAAAATTTCAGAGAAGCAACTATGGAAATGGTGGAAGATTTGAAAGAAGAAATGGGTGATGTAGTTTATAGAAGAAGCAAATTTGTAGTGGGTGAAATTTCAAGAATTCAAGAATTGGTAAAATCTCTAGAAAAAAATGATTTCGAAAATGTAGGAAAATTAATGACATCTACACATTACGGTCTCTCTAAAGATTACGAAGTAAGCTGCGAAGAATTAGATTTCTTAGTTGACCATGTTTTAGAAGAGCAAGGCGTTCTTGGCGCAAGAGTTATGGGAGGCGGTTTCGGTGGTTGTACCATTAATTTACTTAAGAAAACCGAAGTAGAAAACGTTATCGAAAAACTTTCTAAAGCTTATCAAGAAAAATTCGGAATAGCGCTTACTCCTTATCAAGTTTCAGTTTCAGAAGGAACCCATTTTTACGCTTAGTTATCATGGAACAATTTGTATTAACAGACCATCCACATCGCAGATACAATCCACTTTTAGATGAATGGATTTTGGTATCGCCACAACGAGCAAAAAGACCTTGGCAAGGCCAAAACGAAGCCATTTCAGACGAAAAAAAACCTGAATATGACGAAACCTGCTATTTATGCCCGGGAAACGACCGCATCAATGGAGGAACAAACCCTAAGTATGAAAATTGTTATGTTTTTGATAATGATTTTCCTGCACTTTTAAAAGATGAAGTCGCTTCTGATTTGGCTCAAGAAGATTTATTTAAAATCAATCCAGAAAGAGGAATCAATCGTGTGATTTGTTTTTCGCCAAAGCATAATGTAACTCTTGCTGAAATGGAAGTTTCAGAAATAGAAAACGTTATCAAAGTTTGGAAGGAGCAATATCTAGAATTGGGTGCTATTCCTTACATTAATCACGTTCAAATTTTTGAGAATAAAGGAAGTGTGATGGGCTGTAGCAACCCACATCCTCACGGACAAATTTGGGCGCAATCTTCTCTGCCATCTCAGGTAAAAAGAACTCAAGACAATCTTCTGAAATATTTTCAAAAAACTGGAAAAAGCCTTTTGAAAGATTACTTAGACAGTGAGCTTCAGAAAAAAGAAAGAATTATTGCAGAAAATGAGCATTTCGTCTTGTTGGTTCCATTTTGGGCAACCTGGCCTTATGAAACCATGATTATTAGCAAAAGACATTTCTCTAACATTGCAGAAATCACCGAAGAAGAAATAAAATCTTATGCGGAAATGATCCAGATTATTACCGTAAAATATGATAATTTGTTTAAAACATCATTCCCGTATTCCGCAGGAATTCATCAAGCGCCAACTGATGGTTTAGACCATGAAGAATGGCATTTTCACATGCATTTTTATCCACCACTTTTAAGAAGTGCAACGGTTAAAAAATTTATGGTAGGCTATGAACTTCTAGCTGAAGCACAAAGAGATTTAACGGCTGAACAAAGTGCAGAAATTTTGCGAAATCTTTCTACCCAACATTATAAAAATTAAAAATGACCATACTCGTAACAGGCGGATTAGGATATATAGGTTCTCATACTGTGGTAGAACTTCTCAACAATGATTTTAATGTAGTCATCATTGATGATTTATCCAATACCGAAAAATTTATCCTTAAAAATATTGAAGAAATCACTGGCAAAAAACCTATTTTCTATCCTTTTGATTTAAAAAGAAAGGAATTACTGAAACAAGTTTTTGATGCTCACAAAATCGAAGGTTGTATTCATTTTGCAGCGTATAAAGCGGTGGGTGAATCTCAAGAAAAGCCCATTGATTATTACGAAAATAATTTGTTTTCGCTGATTAATCTTTTGCAAGAAATGAAAGAAAGAAATATTTCTAATTTCATTTTTAGTTCAAGTTGTACGGTTTACGGACAAGCGGATACAATGCCAATCGACGAAAATACACCTCTGAAATTGCCAGAATCTTCCTACGGGAAAACCAAACAAATGGGCGAAGAAATTCTGAAAGATTTTGCAACCGCTCATCAGAAAAAAGTGACTTTGTTGAGGTATTTTAACCCAATTGGAGCACATCCATCTGCAAAATTAGGAGAATTGCCAATAGGAATTCCGAATAATTTGGTTCCTTATGTGATGCAAACCGCAGCTGGAATTCGTGAGAAACTTTCTGTTTGGGGAGATGATTATCCTACAGAAGATGGAACAGCAATCAGAGACTATATTTATGTGGTAGATTTGGCAAAAGCGCATGTAAAAGCTTTGCAGAAATTAATTTCTGAAAACTCTGAAACGCTGGTAGATATTTATAACCTAGGAACAGGAAAAGGAAGTTCAGTTCTTGAAGTGGTTCATGCTTTTGAAAAAGCCAACGATGTAGCTGTTCCTTACCAAATTTGTGAAAGAAGAGCAGGAGATATTACCATCGCTTATGCAAACGCTGATAAAGCTGAAAAAGAACTCGGTTGGAAATCTGAAACTTCATTAGAAGAAGCACTCAGAACCGTTTGGCAATGGCAGAAATATTTAGAAACCAGAAGTTAATCAACTTATTTTTTTATTTTCTTAAAAAAATAACCACACTTTTCAGTGTGGTTATTTTATGTTTATCTGTTAAAGTCTTTTTATTATAACTTAGTAATAATTAAATTATAATATCCAGAGTTGTGAAGATCTAATTCTACTTTGTAGTTACCAGATTCTGGACAAATAAAACTTGGGTCACCATTTACAGTACCTTCTGCACTATTGTAAACTTGAACTTCTTTACCTGAAACTGGAGTTACATCACCTGATTTAGGTTGAATCTTAATGCTCCAAGAGTCATTATTTCTAAATTTGAAAGCTTTACCACCAGCTAAAGCTATAGAAGTGATTTCAAATTTCTTAGTTTTAGGATTGAAGGTAAGTTTAGTATCACTACCCCAACCTGTAGGTGTAGCATCACCGATGATTCCCATATTAGCTTCAGCAAGTGAATAAGTATTTCCTGCCCAATCTACTTTAATAAAATAAGTAGAGTTAGCATAAGGACCTTTAATGTTAGGACCATCTTTTGCTAATGAATTGTAAGTATTAGGATCTGAAGTATCACCTTTGTTATTAGCCCAACCTTCTTTAGCATAAGTGAATTTGAATTCTGGATTAGTTTGGTTCATCCATACAAAACCTGCATATTTATCATCTTTGTTTGCAGAATAAATTCTAGGTGCGTTTTCTGGTTTCCAATCTGCGTAACCACTTGCTCCACCATAACTTCCTGGAACAGCTAAACTAGGGAATAAATCATCTGGATTAGCTTTGAAAGGAGTTACTTTAAAAGAAATAGGTGATGAATAAACATAAGTAGGATTAGTATTTCCGGACTTAATATTAGATTTAACTCTTACCTCTACATCAGCAGGAGTATTAGGCACTAAACCTAAGTTAATTAATGCATTATTTAACTCTTGATAGGTTAATTTTACATAATTATCAGAAGTTGCAACTCCTAAATTGATAGGTTTTGCAAAACTAGTACCTGCAAGAGCAAGTTCTAATTGATTTTCTGTTTCTACGTTTACCCCAAAATTAGCCTTCTTGAAAACAATAGTTTCAAAAGTATTGGTAAGATTAGTATCATTGATAACATAAGAAGTAGCAGAAAGAGATGAAATAATTTCTGGATTTGACTTCAATTCAGCTACTGCAAGTGTATCATCTCTGTCACAAGAAGACAAAAACACTCCTAATATGATAGCAAATAATATTTTAAAAATATTTTTCATTGTTTAAAATTTTGATGGTTAGTAACCTGGGTTTTGTACTAAATTACGGTTTGCGGTAATGTCAGCAGCTGGAATTGGGAATAAGTTTCTAAATTCTTGAACTCCTTTTCCGTCTTTTACACCACCTTTCCAAGGCCATAAGTAAGATGCAGAAGTAAATTTACCATATCTGATAAGGTCTGTTCTTCTTGTGTATTCCCAACTTAATTCTCTAGATCTTTCATCAAGGATGTAATCTAAAGTTAAATCAGCATCAGAAATAGTAGCAGCTCCAGCTCTTGTTTTAAGAGCGTTAATATATCCTAATGCAGTAGCTCTAGAACCATTACCTCCTCTTAGAGTAGCTTCTGCATACATTAAATACACATCTGCTAATCTGTACATAGGGATATCTGTGTCAACAAAGTTACCTGAAGCATCTGAACCTTTAACACCTGTAGAAGTTACATTTTTGTATTTTATAAAAGCATACCCATTTTTGAAATCTCCTAAATCATTAATTTCTAATGATTGACCTTGAGTAAAGAATCTACCTCTCTTATCAGCTGGGTCTGTAAATTTATTCACAAATGCTTTAGTAGTTCTAATACCACCCCAACCTCCGTTAATACCGAAGTCTGCAGCATTCATTTCTCCACCTACAGGAGCGTGAACTAAGAAAGTAGATCCTCCCCAAGTTTGGGTTTTAATACCATCATAATTTACTGATAAAATAACTTCTGGATTATTAACATGGTTATCTGCTAAGAATAAATCTTCATATTTAGATTTTAAAGAGTAACCAGCTCCAATAACTTTATTAGCATAGGTAATCACATCGTTATTTCTTTCTGAACCAGAGTATACTTTTGCATTTAAGTATAATCTTGCTAATAAAGTCCAAGCAGCAGCTTTGTCTGCTCTACCATATTCATTGGTTTTAGGATCTTTAAGTTCTGTTTCTAGTGCTTTAAGTTCGCTTTCTACAAATTTGAATAAATCTGCTCTTACGATTCTTTTTGGCAATTCACCTGCAGGATTAGTTTCTAATACAAAAGGAACGTTACCAAATAAATCTAAAGCATGGTAATAAGCTTGTGCTCTTAAAAATCTTGCTTCAGCTCTCATATATTTAGCTTCAGTAGCATTAGCACCTGTAATTCCATTAGCTGCTAATCTCTCATCTGAAGTATTTCTAATAAATTCATTAGCTAATGCAATTACGTTATAAATTCTGTAATAAATAGCACCAATAAATTCGTTTGATGAGTTCCAAGTCATTTTATGCATGTCTGGTAAGTTACCATCATTCCAACCAATTACGGCTTCGTCTGTGGTAATTACTTGCATAGTAAACAATTGTCTCATGTAGTTAGAAAAACCACCATTAATCCCTGCTATGTCTGCATTTTCGTCACCTCCTGATTGTCCACCAATTGCAACTGCTGCATATACCTTTCCTAACGCTTTAGGATAGTTAGCAAAATCTTTATAAACGCTAGCAGAAGTAACTTCTGTGATAGGTTCTCTTTCTAAATCTTTTTCACAAGAAGCAGTGAATAATAAAAGACCTAATGCTCCTGCAAAGATTGTTTTTGTACTTATATTTAAATTTAAATATTTCATTTTTAATAAAGTTTAGAATTGGAAATTAAAACCTAAAGAATATACTTTTGGTCTTTGATAAAAACCATTATCTATATTACCAAATACTTCTGGATCTACTCCTGTATAATTAGTAATTACGAATAAGTTCTGAGCCATTGCAGTAACTTTAAGATTACTTTTCTTATTTCCTAAGAAGTCTCCAAAGTTATAACCTACTGATAAATTATCCATTCTTAAGAAAGATGCATCTTCAATAAAAATATCTGAGAAATATTGTGGGCTACTGAACTGATAAGTTAAAACACTTGACTCACCATTTTTTAAGAATTCATTAGTAGCAATATCTTGTACAGAACTGTTAGCAGCAGCGTTATTATACACATAGTTGCCTAAAACAGCTCTCATAGACATTCCTAAATCCCAATTTCCATAAGTAAACTTAGTAGAAAAACCTAAAATAGCATCTGGATTAGGTGATTGGAAGAAGTATTTATCACTTTCATTAATTACACCATCATTATTTCTATCTACATAGGCACCATTAATTGGTTTACCGTTAGTATCATATAATTGTTGGTACACATAAAACGAATTGAGTACTTGTCCTTTTGTAATCGCTTGAATAGTGTTACCTACACCTCCAGAAATACCTCCTGTTCTGATAATGTAATCTTCTGCTACATTGTCTGATAAAGAAGTAACAATTGGTTCAAATTTACTATAGTTGAAGTTTAAGTCCCAAGTTGCTTTTTCTGTTTTCACAGGTACAATGTTTACATTTACTTCTATACCTTCGTTTTCGATTTTACCAATGTTTAACACATTAAAGTTACTTAAACCACCAGCAGCAACCGGTACTCTAGCAATTAATTTATCAGAATCTTTTTGGAATAAATCTACTGAACCATTGAATCTATTGTTAAAGAAACCGAAATCTAAACCAATATTTTTAGTAATCATGGTTTCCCAAACTAAATCTGGGTTATACTGTTCTGGTCTGTATAGATAATAGAATTGATTACCAAATTGGTATTGTGCGCCATCAGAACTTAAATTAAATCTACCAAATGCAGGATAATATCCACCTACGTTTTGCTGACCAGTTTCTCCCCAACCTGCTCTAAGTTTTAAGGTATTAATCGCTGTAATATCTTTTAAGAAAGATTCTTCATTAATTTTCCATGCTAATGCTACAGAAGGGAAATTACCCCATAAATTGTCTGTAGTACCATTATAGAAGTTAGATGAACCATCACGTCTAATAGTACCTGTTACGATATACTTATTGGCAATTGTAAAAATAGCTCTACCATAATAAGAAAGTAAAGTTCTTTCACCAGAGAAAGGCTGTGAAGTAACATTTTGACCAGTTCCGTTATAAGTAGTTATAGCTGGAGTTTCTGTAGTAGTGGTTTGGTAAGAGTGACCAGCCATTAAATCTACATTTACTACCCCAATTTTCTTAACATAGTTTAAGTATGTTTCAAACAATTTACTGGTATTTTCATTTTCATAGTTATTGTAACTACCTTTATTGAAATAACCAATTCCAGAATTTGCAGCAGTTCTTGCAACACCTTCTCCTTTTGCATAGTCATAAGCTACGTTTACATTCCATCTTAAATCTGGCAAGAAATGGAATTTATAATCTAATTGTAAACTTGGCAAAAATCTATATACAGAAGAAATATTTCTAGTTGCATATAACATACCAAGTGGGTTTCTAGTACCATTGGTATTTAAATCACCATTTAGCAACCATTCATTATAACCGCCAAATCTTGGATCAGAAGAATAAACTGGCTGAGTTGGGTCGAATTGCTGAGCAGCACCTATTGCTCCTTCATTTGCAAATCTGTTATCAATAAATGAACCTTTGAAACCAGCATTAATTGTTAAATGATTGTCAAAGAATTTAGGATTTACATTAAAACCTAAAGATGTTCTTTTAAATTCATTTGTTTTTAGAATACCATTTTGATGGTTATAACCAATGCTCAATCTATAAGGTAACCTTTTTACACCACCAGAAATTGCTAAGTTATTATCAGTTCCCCAAGCTTCTTGATAAATTAAATCTTGCCAATTTGTATTAGCAGTTCCTAATTTAGCTTTGTAAGAAGCAGGAATGTTAGAACTATTCACAAAATTTCTAAATTCATTTGCTGTCATTACATCTAAATTATCCATTTTTGTAGAAACAGACATGTTAGTTGTAAAATTCACTTTTAATCTACCAGCTACTCCTTTTTTAGTTGTAATTAAAATTACACCATTCGCAGCTCTGTTACCATAAATAGCAGCAGATGAAGCATCTTTTAAGATATCAAAACTTTCGATATCATTTGGATTAATTGATGCTAATAAGTTAGAAGCACCAGAAACACCCGTAACTTCAATTGGAACACCATCAATTACAATAAGTGGATCATTATTAATAAAAGATGAACCACCTCTAAGTCTAATAGTAGCACCTGCACCAGGAGCACCACTATTCCCGGTCACCTGAACACCAGGTGTTTTACCTAGGATTAATTGCTCTGGAGATGTAGATCCACCATTAAAATCTTTCGCAGTTACTGATACAACAGAAGCTGTTAAGTCAGATTTTTTTTGTTTACCATAACCAATAAGCACAACTTGTTCAATGTCTCTTTGTTTGATTGAATCTCTTTGTTGAGCTTCTAGCATAATTGTTCCTGCCAATAAAAAAGCCGGAGCAATTTTTAAAACTTTACTATAGTTTCTCACAAAAATAAAATTTAAGGATTAATATTCATTTTTCACATCGCATAATTGCTATTACAATTATGCACTGCTAATTTAAGAAATTTTTAAATATTTATTAAATTTATATAAAAAATGTTAATTATTTATGACAAGAATCAGTGTGTTTTGTACGAATTAAAAGCTAAAACATTGTAAATCAATTTAATTTCATTTATTATCTCAACAATGAGACAATGAAAGATTTCGCAATATTTCAAACAAATATTTAGCAATTTGATATGTTAAGCAAATATTAACAAAGAAAATTTTTACCAAATTCTTATCCTAGAAGGCAAAATTTTCAAAAAAGGCAAACAAAACCTTATCTTTGCAAAAAAAATTTTCCATGCAGAAGAGAAAAATGATTACCGCTGCATTACCCTATGCAAACGGCCCTGTTCATATCGGTCATTTAGCAGGAGTATATATTCCTGCTGATGTTTACGCACGTTTCCAAAGAAGATTAGGAAGCGATGTTGCTTTTATCTGTGGTTCAGATGAACACGGAATTCCTATTACCATTAGAGCAAAAAAAGAAGGCGTAACTCCTCAAGATATTGTAGATAAATATCACGCAATCATAAAAAAATCTTTTGAAGACTTAGGAATTTCATTTGATGAATATTCTAGAACTTCTTCAGAAAATCACAAAAAAACTTCTCAAGATTTCTTCCTAAAAATGTACGAAAACGGAAAATTTACAGAAGAAATCTCAGAACAATATTATGATGAACAAGCTGGCGAATTTTTGGCAGACAGATACATTGTAGGAACTTGCCCAAAATGTGGAAATGATGGAGCTTATGGAGACCAGTGCGAAAAATGCGGTTCTACCCTTTCTCCTTCAGAATTAATTAATCCAAAATCTGCATTAAGTGGAAACGTTCCTGTACTTAAAGAAACCAAAAACTGGTATCTTCCTTTAAATGAATATGAAGATTTCTTAAACGAGTGGATTTTAGAAGGTCATAAAGACGACTGGAAACCAAACGTTTACGGACAAGTAAAATCTTGGCTCAATGATGGTTTGAAACCTAGAGCCATGACCAGAGATTTAAATTGGGGCGTACAAGTTCCACTTCCTGATGCAGAAGGAAAAGTGCTTTACGTTTGGTTTGATGCACCGATTGGTTATATTTCTTTCACCAAAGAATGGGCAGAAAAAAACGGTAAAAACTGGGAAGATTATTGGCAATCTGAAGATTCAGACTTAATTCACTTCATTGGGAAAGACAATATTGTATTCCACTGTATTATTTTCCCTGCAATGATGAAGGCTCATGGAAAATACATTATGCCAACTAATGTTCCTGCTTTTGAATTTTTGAATCTTGAAAATGATAAAATTTCTACCTCTAGAAATTGGGCAGTTTGGGCGCATGAATATGTAGAAGAGTTCCCTGGTCAACAAGATGTTCTTCGTTATGCTTTGCTTTCTTCAGCACCAGAAACTAAGGATAATAACTTTACTTGGAAGGATTTCCAGACCAAAAACAATTCTGAATTGGTAGGAATTTTCGGAAATTTCATCAATAGAGTTGCAGTTCTAGTTCACAAATATTATGATGGAGTGATTCCTGCAGGAAATGAAAATGCAGAAGAACTTTCTGAAATTTCTAAAGCTGCAAAAGAAATCAATGAATATTTAAGCAAATATGAGTTCAGAAATGCTCTTTCAGCTTTAATGAATTTAGCACGTTTCGGAAATCAATATCTACAGACAGAAGAACCATGGAAAACCATCAAAGATAATCCAGAAAAAGCGGCAAACTCATTGTTTGTAGGAGCACAAATTGCGGTTGGTTTAGCTCAATTATGCGAGCCTTTCATGCCTTTTTCTTCGGAAAAATTATTAAAAATGTTCAATACCGAGAAAATTTCTTGGCAAGAAGTTGAAAATGCTAAAGTTCTCGTAAAAACAGGACATACAATCAATGAATCTTCTCTTCTTTTCTCAAAAATTGAAGACGAAACCATTGATTTTCAAATTCAAAAATTAGAAAACACCAAAATATCAAACGCAAAAACCAATCCTAAAGCAAATCCTATGAAAGAAGAAATCACTTTTGACGATTTTACCAAAATAGATTTAAGAACTGCCACTATTTTAGAAGCTGAAAAAGTAGAAAAAGCAGATAAATTATTGAAGTTAAAAGTAGATACTGGAGTTGATGTAAGAACTGTGGTTTCTGGGATTGCAGAGAGTTTTTCGCCAGAGGAAGTTGTAGGAAAACAAGTGATGATTTTGTTGAATTTAGCTCCAAGAAAAATCCGTGGAATTGAATCTCAAGGAATGTTGCTTTTAACAACAAAACCAGATGGAAAATTGAGTTTTGTAACTCCTGATGAAACTGTAGAAAACGGAATTGAGATTGGGTAAAAGTCAGAAGTCGGAAGTTCAAAGATTAAAATATGCTCTCGCAGATTGTGCTGATTTTGCAGATTTTTCTGTAGTTTCAAGTAATCCGCGAGAGTTTTTTTTGCAATTTAAATTTTCAAAATTTTGCTTTTCAGCTAATTGCAACTCAATCATCTGCTAAATCTGCTAAATCTGCGAGAGTTTTCATATTACCGAAATCTTTTTTATTTTTAGACAAAGAAAATTTTATGAAACTTTTAAAATTACTTCTACTCTGCTTTTTATTTTTTGGTTTGGGAAATTTCAAAGCGCAAAAAATTGATAATGAAACTTTAAAGACAAATTTTCTTTATAAATTTCATGCCATATTAAAAAACAAGTATTTAGAAAAAACTGAAAAATTAAATATCAGAAATGGTGAATTAATCAGTTTGAGGGAAAAATATAATGAGAGAATAAATCTTTTGGGAGAAAAAAACACAGAAATATTTTTTGAAAAGCAATCTTCAATAAATAGTTTTAAAATTACATATTGTGCTATTTTAGGAAAAACTTTACCAGACGTTAACGCAGTATTTTTTAACAGAGGAAATCTTTTATCTGATGAAAAAATTTCAGACGAAGAAAAACAAAAATACAATGCTCTTTTCCTAGAAATTTCTAAACTAATCCCTAACGAAACTTATATAGAACTTTCAAAAATTACAGACGAAATTAACCGTGATAAATTTGCATTAACGGTTCCTTATCGTTTTGAAATTTTTCAAGATTTATTTGATGAAAACCAAAGAAAAAGAATAGACATTATCAATTTTCTACTTTGGACTGTAGAATAAACCTTACTTTAACGTAAGTTGAGCCAAATAAGAATCTTCTAGTTGTTCAATTTTTTGAATTTTAAAACCATTAGCAATCGCAGCATTTTCTAAGGTATCAAAATCTAAATACAACCATTTCATTGGCAGTTCAGATTCTCCTTTGTAATGCAAATAATAATCTAATTCTCCATAATAACCTGTTGCAGGAACCAAAACTCGCCGTCTTCATCTTGGTCATACATATACAAAATATCCGTACTGTCTATGAGAATTTGTCCGTTTTCAGCAACTAAACTTTTCAGTTTTTGCAAGTATTGGTCAATGTGTTCTAAACTTTGAAAAATCCCAGTTCCATTCATCAACAATAAAATGGTATCGAAATCTTTTTCAGAAAATTGAAGCAAATCTTCACAGATGGCATTTTTCACACCTCTTGCTTTACAAATTTCAATAGATTTCGGAGAAATATCTAGTGCAGTAACCTCCAATTTTCTTTCATTTTGCAGATAAAGACTATGTGAACCCGCTCCAGAACCTACATCTAGAACCTTACCAAAAGACAAATCCAATGCTTTTTTTTCTAAAGCATTCATTTCTTGATAATCTCTGAAAAGATAAGAAACTGGCAAATCATCCAGTTCTGAGATAGAAGTTTCGGTTTGTAAATCTTCAGAATTTTCTTGGTAATAATAATCCCAAATCGCGCGTCCCATTAAGTCTTTCAATTTACAAAAATATTAATTAGGAATCACATAATTTAAAATTTCAAAAAATATTCTGACTTTAGAATGGATTTATTTCTTTTAGAAAAATTTAAAAAAAATATGAGAAAAATAGACCAACTTTTCGCAGAATACGCAGAAAGTCACCAAAACCAAACCAACAAATTTATTCATTGGATTTGCGTTCCTTTAATTTTCTTTACTATAGTTGGATTTATCAGTCTTATTCCAGCGCCTCATTTTTGTGCTCCTTATTTTGGTTGCATCAGCATTGCGAGTATTGTTGCACTTGTTTTGGTAAGTATTTTTTACTTTACTCTTTCATGGAGAATTTCCATCATCATGTTATTCTTAATGCTTTTAATGGAACATTTTGCCTATGCTATCAATGTACATTTTAAAGAAAATTCTTGGATTATTTATCTCTCCATTTTCGTCATCACATGGATTTTTCAGTTCATCGGTCATAAAATTGAAGGTAAAAAACCGAGTTTCTTAAAAGATTTACAGTTTTTATTGATTGGTCCAATTTGGCTTTTGCATTTTATATTAAAGAAAATCGGAATTCCATATTAAGATGATTTTTAAATTTTAAAATCACAAAAAATCTTTATGACGAATTATTAATAAAGATTGAACTTCAAAAAAAGATTACCAATTCTGAACTTTATTATGATATTATTCAATAAAATTAATAGAAAATAATGCCTAAATTTGTAGAAAATAAAAAATATGAAAAATTTAATCTTTGCAATATTCGCATTTTTGGCTGTTTTTTCTTGTAGAAGTGAAGACGATACAGATGTGGGACCAGTAGTTGGAGAATGGGAATGGGTTTCTTCTACAGGTGGAGTTGGAAACACCACAGAAACTCCTGCTTCGAGCGGAAAAACCATTATTATGAAATTAGACTCTGACAAAAAATACACCATTACTACTAATGGCACAGTAACCGATGAAGGTACATTTTCTCTTTATAAAAATGTCTCTAACTTACAACATTACGAAAGAGTTTATATCGATTTTTCTAATGCACCAGACCAAATGATTGTTAATATTGAAGAAAAAACATTGATTCTAAGTGATGACGTAAATGACGGATATACTTACACTTACAAGAAAAAATAAGTTTATTTCCCCAAAACAAATACCGCCGGAATTTTATGAAGTTCCGGTTTTTTATTTTTCCAATCAGAGATTTTTAAAGTTTTGATAAATTCTTCGGTTGGATGATTGATATTTGCAGCGATGCAAAGTTTCGTATTAGGATTGAGAAATTTAATTAAATCTTCTAAAAGCTGATTATTTCTGTACGGTGTTTCCATAAAAATCTGAGAATATCCTGACTTTTGAACTTGATGTTCTAGAAAGAGAATTTGTTTTTTCTTTTGCTCTTTATCAATTGGCAAATATCCGTGAAAGGTAAATTCCTGTCCATTAAAACCACTCGAAATTAGAGCTAAAATGATAGAACTTGGTCCATTAATTGGGATAACTTTTATATTATTCTCATGACACCATTTCACCATCACATTTCCAGGATCTGCAATACAAGGCAATCCCGCTTCGGAAAGCAATCCGAAATCCTGACCAGATTTCATGAGTTTTTGTGCTTCTTTTAAATCATTAGATTCAGAATATTTATCCAAAAGAAAAAGCTTTAAATCACTTTGTTTTTTCTCTGGTGCAAAAAATTTAATGACTTTTCTGGCTGTTTTTTCGTTTTCCACGAAAAAATAATCGGTTTTAAGAATATATTCTTTAATCGATGGTGCAAAATAGTCTATCGGAGATTCAACGGATAAATAAGCGGGAATAAGGAAAAGCATACTTTAAAACTACTTTTAAGATTAATGATTTTTGAGTCTTTGTTTCAGAGAAGGTTGTTTTGCATTTTCTACGTTTGTCCATAGAATAGACAATATTAGAAATTTGCCATTGATTAAAAACTTTTACGAGTGTCCAGATTTCTTTACCCCAATGTTTCATACTATTATTCACCCAAAAACTATAATCTAAACTAATAGAAGCTACTTTTCCGTCTTCTATGATTTTTACATTATCATATTTTACTTCTGAGTTTTTCCCTTCTGATAAGTCTGATTTAAAATTTTTAAAATTTCCAGAAAAAGTAGGTTTAAGTTTATGGTGATGGTGAGATAATTCCTCGTAAGTTTTTTGTTTATAAGTACCAACCCAAGAAACATTTTCGTCATACAAAAAAGTAGAAATACTGGTAGAATCTTTACCGTTTATCACGTTGAAATAATCTTTTACGAAGAGTTTTAAATTCTCTTTGCTTGAACGTTCCTGAGCAGTTAATCCTGAACTTATAATTAAAAATAAAATTACAAAATTTCTCATCTTAATTCATATTTTTTTACAATCGCTTCACAAGCTTGATCTAACATTTGATACACCATTTCGAAATCACTCATATCACCATAATACGGATCTGGAACTTCTATTTTTTCATCAGATAAAACGCCAGCTTCTTCCATAATCAAGGAAACTTTACTTCTCTGTTCTTCAGATTTGGCTTTTGACAATACATCTTCTAAATTTTTTAAATCCATGCAAAAAATCTTATCAAAGTCTTCTAAATGCTTTTCGGTGAAGTAACTAGCTCTTTGATGAGAAATATCTACGCCATATTCTTTGGCAATTTTGGTAGAACGCTTATCAGGATGTTCTCCTTCATGAAAAGAAATCGTTCCTGCACTTGCAACCGTATGTTTTTCTGAAATTTTAGAACGCAAAATTCCTTCTGCTAATGGACTTCTGCAAATATTTCCGAGGCAAACCATTAAAATTTTCATAAGTAAGTCTTCTTTAATTAAAAAAGGAATTTTTCAAATCTAAATTTAAAAAATTCCTCAATATTTTTATTATCAATAGGTCAAAGACCTAAATTTTATTCAAAGATTTTATCTTTAATTTCTTTTAGATATTTCTTCACTTCTTTGTCAATTTTAGAAACATCTCTGATGGTTTCACATGCATACATTACCGTAGAATGGTCTTTTCCGCCCATTTCCTCGCCAATTTTGGTAAAAGTGGCATTGGTATATTCTTTCGCGAAATACATCGCTAATTGTCTAGGCAATGCAATTTCTCTTTTTCTGGTTTTAGAAAGTAATTGCTCTCTCTGAATACCGAAATATTCGCAAACCACTTCTTGAATGTAAGGAATATTGATGGTTTTCTTTTGATTTGCTGCAATCTTGTTAATGGTTTCTTTTAATAAATCTAGACTTAAATCTGATTTAGAAATCATGGAATGCGCAATCACAGAATTAATTACACCAATAAGTTCTCTCACGTTAGATTTTACTTCTCCAGCTAAAAAATCTACCATATCATCTTTTAAAACGATACCGTCTCTGTGAAGTTTATCTATGATAATTTTCTTTCTTGTATCAAAATCTGGAGATTTTACTTCTGCACTTAATCCCCATTTAAAACGAGAAACAATTCTTTCTTGAATATCCTGAATATCTGCAGGAGCTTTATCAGAAGTTAAGATAATTTGTTTTCCGTTTTGATGTAAATGATCAAAAATGTGGAAGAACATATCCTGAGTTGCAGCTTTCCCAGAAAGAAACTGAATATCATCTATAATCAAAACATCTACCATTTGGTAAAAATTACCAAAATCTGTTTTATTCTGAGCTTTGGCCGCAGAAACAAACTGCTGGATAAATTTTTCTGATGATAAATATAAAACAACTTTATCTGGAAGATTCTGTTTAATATCTAAACCAATTGCATGAGCTAAGTGCGTTTTTCCTACACCTACTCCACCATGAATAAATAATGGGTTAAAAGAAGTTGCACCTGGTCTTTTAGCAATGGTTTTAGCTACGGTACATGCAAATCTATTGCTCTCGCCTTCTACAAAATTATCAAATGATAAATTTGGGTTAAGGTTAGCATCTATGTTTACCTTTTTAATTCCTGGAACTACAAAAGGATTCACTAAACTTTTAGAAACTGTGGTAGGAAGCACCTCTTGAACTTTCGGAGCTTGTACAGAAATTCCTTTATAATTTTGAGTAGCGGGTTTTTCTAATCCTTGTGGTTTATTTTCCATTACAGAATACCACAATTTAACTCCTTTTCCGATATTTTTTTTGAGAGCTGCAGAGAGTAGAGAAAGGTAATTTTCTTCTATATATTCTTTATAGAAGTCAGAAGGAACCAACAATGTAAGATTGTGGTTAATTAATGACACAGGTTGTACTCTGTCAAACAATAAGTCGAATGAATGTTCTAGTTTTTTTACATCTTCATGCTCAGAAGCGCTCAAATTGTCTCGCATAAATTTAAGACAACGCTCCCAAATCAAGCCTAAGTTTTGATCCATTTTTTTCTCTGCTAAATAGTTTTCTCTGATTAATTTTATCGGGAAGGCAAATATGAAAAATAATTTTTTCTTAAAAAAATTTTTGGGGTATTGCTTTTTTAAAAATATATTTGTATGTATTAAAGAAAAGTAAAAATGATACACACAACTCACACATTACGAGTACGTTACGGAGAAACAGACGCTATGAAATATGTCTACTATGGCAACTATGCAGAATACCTAGAAGTTGCTAGAGTTGAGCTATTTAGAACCCTTGGAATTTCATACGATGAAATCGAAAAACGCGGGATTTGGCTGCCTGTTTCTGAGTATAAAATCAAGTATTTAAAACCTGCTTTTTATGACGAAATTTTAGAAATTCACACTTATGTAAAAAAAATTCCGGGAGTGAAAATAGAATTCGAATATGAAATTTATAATGATTCTAAACAAAAAATCACAGAAGCATCTACTACTCTTTTTTTCTTAGACGCTACAACCAACAAAGTGTCTAGATGTCCTGATTTCTTGATGGAACTCATCCAAAAAAATTGGAAGGAATAAGCAAAAAGAACAAAAGTAAAAAAGTGAGATGACAAAAATCATCAAAAAAAAAATCAAAAAAAATTTCACCAAAAATGATCACTAAAAATTGATTTAGATGAATTAATTTTTTGTTTAAATTAATCTTATAACATTGCGTTCCTACGGAACGCTTTTTTGTTAATTAGCAAATTCTACACACATTACATTCCTACGGAATAAATAATTTTTAAAATCTACAAACTCTATCCATAAAAAAAACACTCGTTTTCTCTCCCATTCTACAGCTCACTCCCACTCTCCAATTCATACGGTTCTTTTCCTTTCTCGAAAATTCTAGTCAATTGCGTTCCTTCTGTTGTAATTTTATCACCAAGAACTCTAATCCAGTTTCCTTCTCTTAAACCTACTACTTTTACCTCATTTTGAGTAAGAAATTCCTTAATTCTGGTTTCTCTAGTTTCTCCATTATGCTTCAAATTTGGATTTGGGTCTAAATAATGTGGATTGATATTAAACGGAACCAATCCCATACAATCAAAACTTGGCGGATATACAATTGGCATATCATTCGTAGTTTTCATATTTATTCCTGCGATATTACTTCCTGCAGAAGCTCCCAAATAAGGTTTGCCTGATTTTACATTTTCTGCTAAAACGGTCATTAAATTTTCTTCGTGTAAGGTTTTCACGAGGAGAAAAGTATTTCCGCCACCTGTAAAAAAGCCTTTTGCTTCATTTACCGCTGCCATTTTATCCTCAAATTCATGTAATCCTTTTACTTTTATATGGATTTGTTCAAAAAAATCTCTCGCAATTTGCGTGTATTCTTCATGTGAAATTCCGCTTGGTCTTGCAAAAGGAATAAAGATAATTTCGTCTATTCGGCTGAATAATTCAGCAATTTCTTCTTTGATATATTCTAAATATTTCCCACCAAAAAGTGAAGAGGTAGAAGCTAATAAAACGTTCATTTTTTGTGAAGTTGTAAAGTCGTTAATTTGTAAAGCACTTATAAAAATGCAAAAATATAATATTTTAATTAAAACATCCTTTCAAAAAAGGTAAATTGCGCTCAACGCTGAGTCAAGTTAAAAATCTTAATTTTACACCAATTCACAATTAAACGATTTTACTATTTTACAGATTAACAACTTCACGACTTCACGACTTTACAATTTCGTTCCGTTTCGCTTTTTACTTGGCTCTTAAATCCTTATCTTTGCAAAAAAATAATTTTAACATGAAATTTTTTATTGATACAGCTAATCTAGACCAAATTAGAGAGGCACAAGATTTAGGAATTCTAGATGGTGTTACCACCAACCCAAGTTTGATGGCGAAAGAAGGCATTTCTGGAGCTGAAGCGATTAAAAATCATTACAAAACGATTTGCGAAATCGTAGATGGTGATATTTCTGCGGAAGTTCTAAGTACTACTTACGAAGAAATGATAAAAGAAGGAGAAGAATTGGCTGCAATTCACCCAAATATCGTGGTGAAAATTCCCATGATTAAAGACGGAATTAAAGCTTTAAAATATTTTACAGATAAAGGAATTAAAACCAACTGTACTTTAATTTTTTCTGCTGGACAAGCGCTTCTTGCTGCAAAAGCTGGTGCTACTTACGTTTCTCCTTTCTTAGGAAGATTAGATGATGTTTCTACAGACGGATTAGCATTAATAGAAGAAATTAGAATTATTTTTGATAACTACGATTACAAAACTGAAATTCTAGCAGCTTCTATTCGTCATTCTATGCACATTATCAACTGTGCTAAGATTGGTGCAGATGTAGTAACAACGCCTCTTGCTCCGATTTTATCTTTACTAAAACACCCTTTAACTGACAACGGTTTAGCTCAATTTATTGCAGATTCTAAAAAGATGATGTAATAAAGATGCTGGATGTTAGATGTTAGATGTTAGAAGTTAAATGTTGGAAGATGGATGATAAAAAACTCAAAATTTACTTCCTTTAGGATTGAGGCAAATAAATTTTGAGTTTTCTAAAAATAAAAATCCTGAAAATCTTAATTTTCAGGATTTTATATTTTTTATTGAAGCAAGTCTAACTCTAAAAGATTGTTGCCTCGCTTATTATTTTCTTTAACTTGTTGTTCTCTTCTTTTAATCATTTCCGATGCAGAAATTTCGTTTCCGTTTTGGTCTCTGAACTGAAGTACTGCTCCATTTGCCATCACCATTTTCTTGGATTTTGCTGGATCATTTCAGTCTTCTAGAAATATTTTTTTGTATTGTTCTTGATTAACTTCTAAATATTTATCATTGCCTGCAAATTCAGAAACTTTTTGAATTTCCTCCTTATATTTTCCTACTGCTTTTAGTTAAAAAACGTGAGATTTCGTCGCGTCTTCAAGCTTCACAATCAATCCTGGTAATCCTCTAAATTTATATGGCCCGTCTTGAAAAGGCAATTCCTCGGTAAACTAAGCCGTCCATTTTCTTCCTGCAAATTCTGTAACCGCTTATTGTGCCTCGAATTCTCCTATTTTTTGTTTTTCTGGAAGAATTTTCCATTGAATTTTTCTTTTGTCCCAAACTTTATAAGCATCCATTCCGCTTCTGGTTAATGAATACGTTTCGAAAGAAGGATAATTTTTATGTATTTTATAGCGTACGTTGCCTTTTCTCATAGACATGGCTTTCATGTCTACATTCATGCTTCCTGTCGCTTTAATTTGCTTCTCAAAAGCAGCCGTCATTATAGAATCCGAAACATAAACTTCTCTACTATAAAACTTAGAGCCTTTCTCCGAAATATCAAGATACATAAGTTCTGATTTTACGTCTGCTTTATTGGTAGAATCCGTCACAAATTTATAATCATAGATAAATCTGTTCTGCGCAGAAAAGAATGCTGAAATCAATAAAAAAGTAAAAAGTAATTTTTTCATATTATAATTTAAAAATCCTTCAAGGATTTAGAATCCTTGAAGGATTGATTAGGAAAATTTATTTGGTTTGGATTCTTATTTCTTTTTCTTGAACACCATTATTCTTTACAGCATTAACATTTATTATAGCAATATCATCAACTTTTATATTTTTAAGGTTCTCTTTAGTGATTAATTTATCATTTAAATAAATTTTCACATTATCAGGAAGACTATCTCCTTCCTTAAAAACATAGATTTCTGGTTGGTTTTTAGTTTCAGGAACTTTAATCATAAATGTATTATTAGTATTTAGGTATTTTCTAGAAATTTTTGCCTGTTGTTTGGCAATTTCGGCTTGTTTTTTGGCGAGTTCTGCTTGTTTTTGTGCCAAATCTCTTCTTTCTTTTGAAAGTTTTTCTAGTTTTTTGATTTCTTCTTTCGTAAGATTAGAATTTGGGCTGTTTTTTAACTTTTCTATACTTATAGGTGGAGTTATTGGAGCTGGAAATTCTACATCCATCATTTGAGGAGCTCTCACTTTCTGAATTCTAATGATTTTATCTTTAAATTCTTTAGAATTGAGCTTTTTCTCTAATTCTTTTATTGAAGAAAAATTATTACTAGTATTATCAACAAAAATTTTATATTCTAAACCATTATCTAATTCTTTATTAAATTCTAAATTATTTAGTTTAAATCCTTCAATTTGATCTAAACCGTTTTTCATCTCCATCAAAAAAGATATTTCATCTTTATATCCATCAGAATTAGCAATTCTATCAATTTCGTTTCCAAGATTTTCTAATTCTTTGGCTTTCAATTCATAATCATAACTGTCTGCACCTTTTTCTTTAGCAATTTTCTGTAACTCTTCAGATTTTTTACGAGTTTGTTCGCTAAGTGTAGCTATTTTTTCGTTCTCTTTTTTGATTTTTTCAGAAGCTTTATTAATTTTCGCTTGTTGAGCTTCTAACAGTTTTTGCACATCTTTTTCTTTAACAGTATCTTTTTTAAGTTCCTGAACTGCAATTTCTATGGCTTTATTTTGCTTTTTAATTTCTATATTTTTAGCATTAACCAATAGCGCAAAGGAAACCCCGAAAAGAATTGGCAAAGCCAAAATTCTACGCGCATAACTGTATTTTGTATTTTTTTGTGTAAGCATTTTTAGTCGTTTTTTAAGGTTTGATGATAAAAACGGACTGGTTGCAGGCAATACATTTCCGGAGAAATTACTTACCAAAAGCATCTGCGCAAATGCTCTAGTGTCCGCGTTTTTCACAGCTTTTTTGTCTGCCAAATATTCATGAATAAGGGTGATTTCTTTTTTGATGAAGTAAAAAATTGGATTAAACCAAAACAGCGATTGAATAATTTGGACAAACAGTTTATCAAAACTGTGTTTTTGTTCTATGTGTACCATTTCGTGTTTCAGGATTTGTTTTCCTAAATCTGAGTTGATCAGAATCGATTTTTTCCAAAACAAATTTCTAAAAAACGAAAACGGAGCATCATGCAAGTTGGTGTTATAAAAGGTAATTCCTTCTATGCTTTCCTTTGGGAACTGTTTTTTGAGTTGATGAATTTTCACCAATCCTAAAGTTAATTTAGCCAAAAGAAAAAAGGAAACGATTCCCAAAATCAAAGCTCCAAAATCCCAAAAATTGAAAGAATTTTCAACTTCTTGAGCAGAATTTTGGTTGAATTGATTCAGCAATAATAAAATTCTACTATCAGTTTCTATTGTGAAATATTCTACTTTCAAAAGCGGCAACAAAAGACTTAAAACCATCGTTCCCAGAAGGTAAAATCTGTTATAATGGTGAAAAGTTTTGTCGCGAAGAAACAAAAGATAATACGCCGACATTACTGCCGAAACTAAAATCATCTTTCCGAAATACAGGAATATTGTTTCCATAGTTTTTGTTTTAAGTGTTGATTAATAAGTAATTGCGAATGACGAAGCTGTTACACTTCTTACTCATTATTTTTTAAGTTCTTTGAGAAGCATTTCTAAATCTTCTACACTCATCTCATTTTTTTCTACCAAAAATGAAACTGCGTTTCTGTAAGAACCTTCAAAATAGTTCTTCACCAAACTTTTTATGGATTTTCTGCTGTAGGTTTCTTTAGAAATCAGCGGGAAATATTCGTGCTGTCTTCCGTGAACGTTATGCCCCACAAACTCTTTTTCCATCAAAATTTTTAAAATGGTAGAAACAGTATTGGTATGAGGTTTCGGTTCTGGAAAAAGCTCTAATATATCTTTTAAGAAACCTTTTTCTAGCTCCCAAAGATATTGCATTACTTGTTCTTCTGCTTTTGTAAGTGTTTTTGCTGTCATAATCATTACATCATTATTGATAAAAAGAAATTAATTATTTCTAAAATCAAGTTTAACAAAAAAGAAATCATAACTAATAATTTAGTGATACAAATTTAGAAAAGATTTTCTTTTATCACTAAAAAATTAGTTAAAAAATTGTTAAATTTTTATAACGTAATGAAAATCAATGAAATAAATTAATTTTTAGGTATACTTGCTGCCTTTCTCACGAAATAATTATCGGTAGAACTATTGCCTCTTAATCTGTAGAAGCCACAATTTCACCAAGATGCAGGAACATCTATAATGGACATATCTTCGCCAGTATCATTAGAAACGTGCGCTGCAATCATATTTTGCCACTTCTGAATTCTTTGTTGACTGTAATCCAAATAAAACAAATCGTATTTTTTATCAATCAAATCATTTAAATATTTGATATATAGAGTTTTGTATTCAGGAATAGATAAAACTTTAGAAACCAAAGGATTTTGGTCGCTTTTCCCCCAAGTTAAAGGATTTTGAATACCAGAATCTGTCATCAGAAGAGACGTTCCCAAAGTATTGTCATAATCATAAGGAATGAAATAAAATTTTCCGTTCGCATCAAAATAGAAATAAAAATTATTAGAATTATTCCAATAATCGTCCCACATTCCTACCATTACATTTACGGCGTAAGTTTTCAAAAATAGATTGACATCCATTTTTTGTGAAATATAAGTTTTAAAATCATCACCATTTTTGGAATTAACATTCGTGATGAAATCTGCCAATTGTGTTTTGGCTGTCTCCAAATTAGATTTACTTCCTTTGTAATCGTAAGTCGGCGTATTGGTATAAGTTAAAGTCACATCTTCTATTCCCATATTCGAAGTGGAAGCGTCTTTAAAACTTGCTCCCCAATTTGCTTTCCATAAATTTCCAGTCGTAGAAAAAAATGTACTTCTATTGGCTAAATAAACATCGTCAACAGGTTCTTGCAGCTGATACACTCCAAAATAAGCGGCTTTGTTATCTCCACTCACTTTAATGGTAAGTTTACAATAACTAGATTGCGGTGCAGTCCAAACTCCAAATTTCTCAAATAAATCATAAGAATAGACTTCTCTGGCATACATTGCATCGTCTTTAAACCATTTGAGAACCACTTTTTCAGAATTATGAAAGAGTTGAGTTTTATTATATTTCTTGAAACTCACGGTAAAACTTGCGTGATGCCAATCTGGATTGGTCGCATATCCGTTTCTCCAGGATTTCCTTCTGGTCTTCTTCTGCTGGTAATTCCTTTCAATCTTAATCCTATATTATCTAAAATTTCTGTGGTTCCGTTTTTCACCCAAGTGAATTTTCCAGCTATATATTCTTCATTATTGGGATTTTGGTCGTAAAAATTCAAAAATTTATTCCATTCTGCAAGAGAAACTTCTACCGTAATTTCTGGCAATGCATCAATATCATAAATAAATTTTTGAGAATCTGTTTGAAAATAAGGCGGTTGATAAGCCTGTTGAAACAACGGAGGATCTGGAGTTATAGGATTGTTCTCTTCTTGATTTCTACAAGTTACTAAAAGTAAAAGAATACTGAACAGAAAAAACTTTTTCATGATTAGAAATTTGAAACAAAACTACATCAATTATCATATAAAAAATCACCAAAATTCTATGATTTATAATAGCTTATTTCAAAAAAAAAGAGAATTACTTTCGTAATTCTCTTTTAACTTAGTAGCGAGAACAGGACTCGAACCTGTGACCTTCGGGTTATGAGCCCGACGAGCTACCTACTGCTCCATCTCGCGTTATTGTGGTGCAAATATATAACAATTTTTTAAATCTCCAAAATTTCTGAAAAATATTTTTATTAATTCATTTTTTGTATCTTTGAGCATGGCAAAAATTCTGAAAATATATCCAGACAATCCTCAAGAGAATTATATCAACGAGGTGATTAAAACACTGCAAGATGGTGGATTGATTATTTATCCATCAGACACGGTTTATGCGTTGGGTTGTGATATTTACAATGTAAAAGCTATGGAAAAACTCGCTCGTCTTAAAAATACTACATTAGACAAAGCACAATTTTCTATTATTTGTAACAATCTCAGCCATCTTTCAGAATTTACTCGTCCTATCGAAACGTCTACTTTCAGACTTTTAAAATCTAAAATCCCAGGACCTTTTACCTTTATTTTAGAGGCCAATAAAAATTTACCACTGGCTTACAAAGGCAAAAAAACAGTCGGAATTCGTGTTCCAGACCATTCTATTCCGCAGTTAATTGTGGAAAAATTAGGTCATCCTATTGCTTCTACTTCCATAAAAGATGATGACGAAGTCATAGAATATTCTACCGACCCAGAACTCATTGCAGAGAAATACGACCATTTGGTAGATATCGTTATCGATTCTGGTTACGGAGATAACGTAGCTTCTACCATTGTAGATTTAACCAGCGGTGAACCAGAAATTTTACGTGAAGGAAAGGGAATTCTGTAAAGCGTCATTCTAATTTTAATCAAAGACTTCGGGCGCCAATTTGACTCCTAAAGTCGTCGAACCACTTCGTTAGGTTTCACCTTCCGCTCCCACTTTTTTGCTACATTACATTTCGCAAAAAGAGTTCCGCTTCAGTCGGGGCGCAGTTTTCGTCTATGATAGTAATAGTCGGCAAAAATCAAAATTTGTCTTATTTTTGAACATTCAAAATCTAAAAATTAAAATTTTAATTTAAAATTTTCATGAAAATCATTACTTCTCCAGCAAAACTGATGAATGTAGAAAATTCTACAGAATTTTTGAAATCTACCACTCCAAAATTCATAGAAGAAGCGACTTTAATACATTCTTATCTCAAAGAAAAAAGTCCACAATATTTATCAGAATTAATGGAAATTTCAGCAAAATTAGCAGATGAAAACTGGCACAGAAACCAAGTTTGGAAACCCAAACCAACTGCCAAAGAATCTGCTCCTGCTCTTTTTGCTTTTACGGGAGAAGTTTACAGAGGTCTTGATGCGAAAACGTTAAGCAAAGACGCTGTGAATTATCTTCAAAAAAATCATAGAATTCTTTCTGGTTTATATGGATTATTAAAACCTTCAGATAAAGTAATGCTTTACCGTTTAGAAATGGGTAGAAATTTTGAATTCGAAAATTATAAAAATCTGTACGAATTTTGGAGTGAGAAAATCACAGAACAAATCAATTCAGAACTCAAAAAAAATGAATTATTGCTCAATCTAGCAAGCAATGAATACGGAAAAGTAATCAACAGAAAAAAACTCAACAATCCTGTTGTAGATTTTGAATTTTACCAAACTCAACCGAACGGAAAACTAAAAACCATCGTAGTTTACACCAAACATGCGAGAGGTTTGGTTGTAAGATTTTGCGCTGAAACCAATGCAAAAACATTGAATGATGTAAAAGCATTCAACTACGAAAATTACTTGATTAACGAAGAATTATCAACAGACCAAAAATTGGTTTTTGTAAGGTAATTTTATAAAGAATTTCAAATAAAATATAAGAAAAAGTCCTTTGGAAAGATAGAAATTTGCCATATCACAATCACAAATTATTAATTAAAAAAAAGATAAGTATGGCAACTATTACAAAAACTAAAAAGACGACAACTAAAACTTCAACTCCTAAAACTACTGCAGTAAAAACTGTAAAAGCAGAAAAAGTTCCTGCTAAAAAAGACGCTGCAAAAGATTTAGCAGATTTATTTGAAGATGGACTAAAAGACTTGTATTGGGCAGAGAAAAATCTCCTGAAAAACATGCCGAAAATGCATAAAAATGCAAGTTCTCCAGAACTCAAAAAGTCTTTAGAAGACCACATGAAAGAAACAGAAAATCAAATTAAAAGAATTGAAGACTGTTTCAAAGAATTAGGAAAAAAACCTCAAGCTGCTGTTTGTGATGCTATGAAAGGCTTATTAGAAGAAGGAAAAGGTATAATGGAAGAAACAGAAATGGGTGCAGTACGTGATGCAGGAATCATTGCTGCAGCTCAAAAAATAGAACATTACGAAATTGCTTCTTACGGTACACTCGCAGCTTTTGCAAAAGTATTAGGATACAACCAAAGTTTAAAATTATTATTAGCCACTTTAGAAGAAGAGAAAAAATGTGACGAACATTTAACTCAAATTGCAGACACCAATCTGAATACTAAAGCAAAATAATTTATCCTTTTACTTTACATAAAAAAACCGATTTCAACATCGGTTTTTTTTTAACTTTAAAAATCGTGAAACTGATAGAATTTCGCAAAGAAGGCATTTATTGTACGAAAGGAGATTTCTACATAGACCCTTGGTTTCCTGTAAAGAAAGCCGTCATTACGCATGCTCACGCAGATCATGCAAGATGGGGAATGCAAGAATATCTTTGTACTCACGAGACAAAACCTATCCTGAAATCTAGAATTTCCGAAGACATTTCGGTACAAAGTTTAGCTTACGGTGAAACACTAGAAATCAACGGTGTAAAATTAAGTTTTCATCCTGCTGGTCATATTGTTGGTTCTGCACAAGTCCGTTTAGAATACAAAGGTTTTGTGACAGTAATTTCTGGAGATTATAAAATTCAAAATGATGGAATTTCTACACCTTTTGAAGTTTTAAAATGCAATGAATTCGTCACTGAATCTACTTTTGGACTGCCAATTTATCAGTGGAAATCGGTAGAAAAAATCAACCAAGAAATTCAAAATTGGGTGATAGAAAACCAAAAAATGAACAAAACATCTGTATTTTTTGGATATTCTCTAGGCAAAGCGCAACGCTTAATGAAAGCTTTAGATGGAATCGCAACTCTTCACGTACATTCCTCTATTCATCAATTGAATGAGGCAATTTCTTCGACTGGATTGATTTTACCAGAAACTCAACTTTTAGAAATTGATGATAAAAAAGCACTAGAAAATCAAATCGTCATCGTTCCGCCAGCTTTATTGGGAACGAATATGATTAAAAAAATTCCAAATGCTGCTACCGCAATTTGTTCAGGTTGGATGCAAGTGAGAGGAAGAAGACGCTGGAAATCTGCAGATGCAGGTTTTGCGATTTCGGATCACGCTGATTGGAACGGATTATTACAAACGGTAAAATCTACAGAAGCCGAAAAAGTATATGTAACTCATGGTTCTACCGAAATTTTCTCAAAATATTTAAATGAAATCGGAATTGCTGCCGAAGTGGTGAAAACCAAATTTGGCGAAGAAGAACAAGGAGACGATAATATAGAACCTGGAAGCACAGAAGAAAACTCAAATTCAGAATTGTAAACCATGAAGCAATTTTCACAATTATTTTCTACGTTAGAAACGTCTAATAAGACCAACGACAAAATTTCGGCGTTGGTACATTACTTTTCTACCGCAACAGAAGAAGACAAATTGTGGCTGATTGCACTATTCACAGGAAAACGACCAAAAAGACCTGTAAAAACCAATTTTCTAAAACTTTGGGCAATGGAAATTTCTGGAATTCCAGAATGGCTTTTTTTAGAAAGTTACGCTTCTGTAGGCGATTTAGGCGAAACCATCGCACTTTTATTGCCGCCTTCTGAAAATTCTATTGATCAATCACTTTCCGCTTGGATGAAAGAAATTATCGCGTTACATGATAAAACTGATGAAGAAAAAAAAGAATTCGTTACAAATGCATGGAAAAACCTTGATACGCAAGAACGATTAATTTTCAACAAATTAATTGGCGGAAGTTTCAGAATTGGCGTTTCTCATAAATTATTAGTGAACGCACTTTCAAAATATTCAGGAATTGATGAAAACGCTTTAATGCATGCCATTATCGGAAAATGGAAAGTAGAAGAAACTCAATTTTCCGAATTGATTAATGGCGAAAACATCAATACAGACGCATCAAAACTCTACCCTTTTTGCTTGGCATATCCATTAGAAAACGAACTAGAAAGGTTAGGAGAAGCAAAAGATTGGCAAATAGAATATAAATGGGACGGAATTCGTGGACAAATCATCAAAAGAAATGAAGAAATTTTCATCTGGAGTCGTGGCGAAGAATTGGTAACAGAACAATTTCCTGAACTCGTAGAAAACATCAAAAAAATTTCTGGAAACTTCGTTTTAGATGGAGAAATTTTAGCCATTAAAGAAGGGCAAGTTCTCAATTTTAATGACTTGCAAAAACGTCTGAATCGAAAAAATGTTTCTAAAAAAATGATGGAAGAAATTCCAGTAGGTTTGTACGTTTATGATTTATTAGAACTTGATTTTGAAGATTTACGAAATGAGAAATTAGAGGTTAGAAGACAGAAATTAGAAAATCTCATTCAAAATGCTGAAAATTTTAAATCTCAAATTTCAAATCTCAGATTGTCAGAAATTATCGATTTCAATAATTGGGAAGAACTTCATGAAATTCGTGAAAAATCTAGAGAAATCAACTCAGAAGGATTAATGCTGAAAAGTAAAAATTCTATATATCATGCGGGAAGAAAAAAAGGTGATTGGTGGAAATGGAAAGTTGCTCCACTCACGATTGATGCGGTTCTCATTTATGCACAAAAAGGCTCTGGAAGAAGGAGCGCATATTATACAGATTACACTTTTGCGATAAAAGACGGCGAAAAACTCGTCACCATTGCCAAAGCATATTCTGGTTTAACGGATAAAGAAATTATGGAAATCAATAAATTTATCCGCAATAATTCTTTAGAAAAATTCGGACCAGTGAGAACCGTGAAACCCGAATTGGTTTTCGAAATTGCTTTTGAAGGTATTGGTTACAGCAGTCGACATAAATCTGGTGTTGCCGTGCGTTTTCCAAGAATTTTAAGATGGCGAAAAGACAAAACAGTTGACGAAATTGATACTATAGAAACCGTAAAAAGTTTAATAATGTAGACAAGTCGAGACTTGTCCAAATTAATTATATGAAAATCCAAAAAACCCAAGGTTACCAAATCATCCAAAATTGGATGAACGAAAAAGGTCAAAAACCGTTTTCTTTTCAAGAGGAAACTTGGGATTTATATGCTCAAAATTTTTCAGGTTTAGTTGTAGCTCCTACTGGTTTTGGAAAAACATTCTCGGTATTTTTAGCTGTTATTAATGACTTCCTCAATCATCCAGAAAAAGTAAGGACAAGTCGAGACTTGTCCAAATTACAATTGCTTTGGGTAACTCCACTTCGTTCGCTTTCCAAAGATATTGCGAAAGCCATGCAAACTGCTATAAATGAAATTGGATTGGATTGGACAGTTGGCGTGAGAAACGGCGACATTTCTGCATCAGAAAAGCAAAAACAAACGAGAAATATGCCCGAAATTTTGGTAGTAACTCCAGAAAGTTTGCATTTGCTTCTCGCTCAAAAATCCAAAACCAAATTTTTTAAAAATCTACAATGTGTCGCTGTAGATGAATGGCACGAATTGCTCTCGTCAAAACGAGGCGTGATGGTAGAATTGGCGCTTTCGCATTTACGAAGTATTTCTAAAAATTTGAAAATTTGGGGATTAACTGCCACCATCGGAAATTTAGAAGAAGCATTAGACGTTTTAGTTCCTTATGAAACTCCCAAAAAAATAGTTCTCGCCAAAGAAAAAAAGAAAATAGAAATACTCTCTGTTTTGCCAGATGAATTAGAACTTTTGCCTTGGGCTGGACACATGGGAAGCAAAATGACAGAAAAAATTCTTCCTATTATCGACCAAAGCAAGACTACTCTCATTTTTACCAACACCAGAAATCAAGCGGAAAATTGGTATCAAAATTTATTGGCAGTCAATCCAGATTTAGCTGGTCAAATCGCTATACATCACAGTTCGATAGATTTTGAACTCAGAAATTGGATTGAAGATAATTTAGCTTCGGGTTATTTGAAAGCGGTAGTTTCTACTTCTTCTTTGGATTTGGGCGTAGATTTCAAACCTGTGGATACCGTGATTCAAATCGGTTCTAGTAAAGGTGTTGCAAGATTTTTACAAAGAGCGGGAAGAAGCGGACATTCTCCTTTTGAAACTTCTAAAATTTATTTCGTTCCTACCCATTCTTTGGAATTGATAGAAGTGGCAGCTTTGAAAGAAGCGCATAAACAGAATCAAATCGAGAAAAGAGAGCCAGTTGTTTTAGCTTTTGATGTTTTGGTGCAATTTCTCGTGACTTTGGCAGTTGGCGAAGGTTTCAGAGAAGAAGAAATCAAAAAACAAGTCAAAGAAACTTTCTGTTTTCGAGAAATGACCGATGATGAATGGAAATGGATTTTGCAGTTCATCACCATTGGTGGAAAATCACTGAAAAGTTATGAAGAATTCCAAAAAGTAGTCATAGAAGATGGAATTTACAAAGTAAAAAGCAGAAGAATTGCGATGCTTCATCGGATGAATTTGGGTGCGATTGTAAGTGATGTAATGATGAAAGTGAAATTTTTCGGCGGTGGTTACATTGGCATGATTGAAGAGTTTTTTATTTCCCGTTTGAACAAAGGAGATGCTTTTATTTTAGCAGGAAGAGTTTTAGAAATTGTGAATATCAAAGAACAAGAAGTTCAGGTAAAATTAAGCTCTAAAAAACGCGGAATTGCAGCAAGTTACGCAGGTGGAAGATTGCCCATGACTTCCTATTTGTCTCATTTTTTACGAGAAAAATTAGAGGATTCTCTTTCACCAAATCCTAGAGAAAAAGAACTAAAATTTCTACAACCGTTGCTTCTAGACCAAGAAGGCGTTTCTCACATTCCAAAATCTGATGAATTTTTGGTAGAACTCATCGAAAACAAATACGGAAATCACCTTTTTATGTATCCATTTGAAGGAAGATTGGTTCACGAAGTGATGTCTGCTTTGATAGCGTACAGAATTTCTAAAATTTTCCCGATTTCATTTACCATGGCCATGAATGATTACGGTTTCGAATTGAGTAGCGACCAACCGATTCCTTTAGAAGAAAAACATTTGCAACAAATATTGAGCAAAGAAAATCTCATTCAAGATGTGATGGCAAGTATCAATGCTGCGGAAATGGCCAAAAGAAAATTTCGAGATATTGCGGTGATTTCTGGCTTGGTTTTACAAAATTATTACGGCAACAAAAAGAAATTTAAAAACATACAATCATCGTCAAACCTTATTTTTAAGGTATTGGAAGATTACGAACCAGATAATTTGCTTTTGAGACAAGCTTACACCGAAGTTTTTAACAATCAGTTAGAAGAAGTACGACTAAGAGAAGCATTTGAGAGAATTTCTTCCTCTAAAATTGTATTCGAAAAAACCACACAATTTACACCGCTGAGTTTCCCTATAAAAGTAGACAGTCTTCGTCAATCGCTTTCTAGTGAAGATTTATTGACCAGAATCGAAAGAATGAAAACCGCTGGAATTCCTAAAAAAAGAAATCGTTTTTCTCGATAATTTTTCTCGTATTTTTGCAATATGATTTCTGAAATTTCTATCAATTTTGCTGGTGAACAATTGACGCTCAATCAATACCGAAGTATTTTTTGGGACAAAGAAAAATCCTTGATTTTGTCTGATTTACATTTAGGAAAAACAGCACATTTCAGAAAAAACGGCATTGCTTTACCGAATGGTGTGATTGAAAAAGATTTAGAAAATCTCCAAAAAGTAATCGAACATTATAAACCTGAACAGATAATCATTGTAGGTGATTTATTTCACGCAGAACTGAATTCTGAAATAGAAATTTTCAGAAAATGGTTTGAGGATTTTAACACGATAAGATGGTTGCTCGTGAAAGGAAATCATGATAGATTTTCTAAAAAATTCGGAATGGAAGAAACTGAAATCTATGAAACCGAAACTCTAATTTTCTCTCACGAAGCTTTAGATTCCCTTCAAAAACCACAAATTGGTGGACATATTCATCCTGGCGTTACATTGATGGCTCAAAACCGACAAAAATTGAAATTTCCTTGCTTTTTAGTATCAGAAAATCAAATTATTTTGCCTGCATTTTCTCAATTTACAGGACTTGACACCAATTTTGAGAAAAAGCAAAATACCATTTTTAAAAAATTTATTATTACCGCTGAAAAGTTAATTGAATGGTAAAAAAAGCCCGCAATAAATTGCGGACTTCGATATATATAAAGTGCTTCTAGATTGAAATTTGTCCTTCTACTCCATCACTGTTATCGGTTTTATTACCAGTAACAATCGCAGTAGCAAATGACAATAAAGAAACGAGTTTACCAGCTTTAGTATCCCAATAATAGACATCTTCTGGTGCAATTCTAAGAATAGAAACATTTGGGTCATCTTTTCCATCAAACCAAGCGTTGGCAAAAACACTCCATTTTTCTTCTATTGTAGATTTATCATCATAGATAAACGCTTTGCCATAAACAGAAAGATATTCGCTGTCGCTATTATTCATAAAATAAAGTTGAACTCTAGGATCTCTTTCGATTTCCATATTTTTATTGCTTTCTTTACTCGAAATAAACCAAAGATTTCCTTCATCATCGCATTCTTGCAGACTCATCGGTCTAGAATTGGATGGTAATTGGTCTAATTCGGTCACAAACATACACGTTCTCGCTTTTTCTGAAAGCTCTTTAAGCTTTTCTATAGCTTCTTTTTGAAATAAATTTTGGGTTGACATAAATTTTGTGATTTGGTGATTGTTATAATGTATTTGTGTTGTTTAATACGTTTTAATATTTAAAATTCCATTAAATCCTAAGAAAAGATTTCTGATTTTGTGATAAAAATTCAGCGTTTCTAGATTAATCATTTCGTTGGTTTCTTCTATTTCTGTAATAATTTTATTTCTCAGTCTTCTAATTGAAAAAGAATTAATTGCCAATCTTTTTTTGCTTCTATTCTTTCTTTCAATGAGCAATTGAGAACTCATCATCGGATTGAGATGAAAACTAATGATTTGTTCGTCTGGAAAATTGGTTTCTTCTAAATCTCTTATTTGAAACCAATCATAGCAAGTCGTTTTCTGATTTTCATCAGTAACGCAGATTCTAATCAGGTCGCCATTTTCTATTTTTCCCGTTTTTTCTTCTCCATACTTGTTGCAGAGTTGAAAATTACAATGTTCCTTGTCTTTAACCAAGTTCCAATGCTCTACGTTATAGAGATTTTGTTTTAAATTTTTAAAAATTTCTTTAGCATTGTTGTCATTTTCTAGTAGAATTTCAGAAACAGAACTGCTTTTGGTTAAGGTAATTTGAGGATTTTTATTTTCGTTCATAGCAAGAGTTTTTGATGTTAAAAATTAAAGGTCAATTTGTTCCGAGGTCCATTTTACGGCTGTATCGTAATCTTTTTTATCAAATCCTTTAAACTCGCCAATCATAATTTTGCTAAAAATTTCTGTAAAATCTTGTACTATTTCAGAATCATAAACGATGGCAGCTCTGTTCCATTTGGTTAATGTTTTTACGCCCAACATTGCATCTTGAAACCACGCTCCTGCTGTAAATTTGGATAGATCTGTTTCGATGACCAACATGTAATTCAATTTATCTTTATCCTCGATAAATTTTTCTACTTCTGGCATTACTACGTCTATAAAATCTTTTGCTGAAACTTCGTCTGTGGCTAAAAATCCCACCATGTTATCTGGTAATTCTTTTATTCTAGTAATCATTACTTTTATTTTTTTGACAAATTTCAGAGATTAAGCTCCGAAACATATTACAGAATATTTAGGATAATTTATATAATTTTGTAAAATGCAATTTCAAGATTATTTCCACGCGTTTTCTGAAGCTTTAGCGACTATTTATTCCAAAGAAGAAAGCAGAATTCTTTACCGATATTTCTTAGAAGATTTTCAAGAAAGAAAAGTAGAAAATCTGGCTGTGGAATTTGAAAAAGCAACGAAAGAACTCAAAAAAGGTAAACCTTATCAACAGATTTTGGGATATACAGAATTTTATGGAAATAGATTTTTTGTAGATGAAAACGTCTTAATTCCTCGTCCTGAAACAGAAGAATTGCTAGAATTGGCGATTTCAAAAATTAAAAATCTAAAATCTAAAATCCAAAATCTAAAATTATTAGACGTTGGAACAGGAAGTGGAATTATTCCGATTACTTTAAAAAAACATTTCCCAGATACGGAAGTTTTTGCAATGGACATTTCCGAAAAAGCACTTGAAATTGCTCAAAAAAACGCAACATTTCATAAAACCGAAATTAACTTTATTCAAGCAGATTATCTGAACACAGACTTGACCGAAAAATATGATGTAATCATCTCTAATCCTCCTTACATTGGCATTGATGAAAATACGGAAATCGAAGATTCGGTAAAAGGTTTTGAACCGAATATTGCACTATTCTCACCAACTCAAGATGCACTTATTTTCTACCGAAAAATAGCCAAAGATTGCGAAAAACACTTAAATGAAAACGGTTTATTTTTCCTTGAAATCAATCAAAAATTAGGAAAAGAAACGCTCGAATTATTCAAAAATTTCTCAGAAAGCAAATTGGTAAAAGATTTATCTGGAAATGATAGGTTTGTGATGGGAAGAAAGTAATTTCTCTCGCTGATTAAGCAAATTTTGCAGATTATTTATAATAAAAAAGTCGGACTAAAATCCGACTTACTATTTTTAATTTTTGAATTCTTTATTATAAACTACCCAATTTTCTTCTTCACAAAAACTTGGTAACTCATGTAAATCAAAGGAAGGGACATCACAAGCAAATAAAATGCGTTATTCATGGCAATTTCTGGCTCTAGTGCAACCGCATAAACCAATCCAAAAGCAGCGCCACCTAAATGCGCAGCGTGACCAATATTATCATGCGGTCTTGGGTTAAGCATCATGTAAACGGAATATCCAAAATACAAAGCTCCAAAAATATAACCAGGCAAGAAATTTACTTCAATTTCGTTAGGCGCATAAGCTACTGCTGCAAATAAAATCCCAGAAACGCCACCACTTGCTCCAATTGCCGAATACCAGCTTTGTCTTTTATACAAATACAAGGAAAATAAATTCCCAATAACAATTGAGCCTAAATATACCAACAAAAATCCTGAAATACCATATACATATAAAACGATTGGCGCAAAGAAATACAGCGTCAACATATTAAAAAACAAATGTCCCCAATCTGCATGAAGAAATCCTGCAGAAAGCAGTCTGATGTATTCTTTTCGATTTTGTATCGCCGAAACATTGAACTTATATTTTTCAAAAAGTTGAATGTTTTGGAATCCCATAATACTGATGATTACAGTTATGGCTATGATTATTAATAATATTGGATGCATACTTTTTTAATTATTCGTTATTTTCATCAATGGAGAATAAATCTCCGATTTGACCTTCTTCTGGAAATTCATTAACATCAGAATCTGCATTCGCTTCTTCACTTTCAGATTCCTCCGCTTCTGAAACTTCTTCTTCCAAAGGTTCTGGAATAGTAATGTTAATAGATTTTACTTTTTCTTTGATAAACTGATTTCCGATGGCTTTAATACCTTTCACGGCGATAAATTCATCAATATTGATGATTTCTGGCTCTTTTTCTTTGCCTGATTTATCTTTCGGGAAGATAATTTCTGCAGTACAACCATCAGAAGTTCCCACAAATTCTATGAAAGATTTCGGATGTTCACTTGGCATAAAATGCTGAACATTTGTAGTGTTTTCCAGCAAGAAACGTTTGATGAAATAGATTCCTTTTTCACCATCAAAATAGATACACGTTATCGGCTGTTCTGGCTTCCATTTTTCGAGAATTAAATATTCATCATCAAAACGATTGAGCAAATCAAAAGTCACCAATTTGGCTTCACCATTTTGATTTATGGTTAATATCTTATCATCACCTTTGAAACTGCCTAATAAAGTACCTCTTCCGTCTGCATTCAGTCTGCGAACCGTATCATCAAACCAAATTTTTCTTGGAGCCAAAGTAGAAACACCTTCTTCTTTTAAATCAACTTTCTTCACAGCGTATTTGGTAACGAGATTTCCTCTGGAATCCCTTCCTTTAATCGCTAATTCTGAGAAATCAATCTCAATTTTATTTTTTCTAACTCTAGAATTTGGTTTCAATAAAACAGTTACCTTTTCTGCTTCACCATTTGGATTGGCAGAAAAATACAATATTTCTGAACCTTTTTTATCCGAAGCTAATTTGTAATCTGTATTTCTGGTAACACCCGTTACAGAAAAACGTTTCATGTAATAAGGTCCTTCTTTTCCTTCACGATAAATCATATTGTAAACGGTACGTTTATCGCCTTTTTTGAAAACGCCAACATGTACAATATTTTTTCCGATAAAAGTTTTGGCTTCTACTTTTACCACTTTCATGGTTCCATCTTTTTGGAAAGTGATGATGTCATCAATATCAGAACAATCAAAAACGTATTCGTCTTTTTTAAGCGAAGTTCCTATGAAACCTTCTTCTCTATTGACATAGAATTTTTCGTTAGCCAAAACGACTTTGGTAGCATCGATGTTATCAAAAACTCTAAGTTCTGTTTTACGTTCTTTGTCTTTTCCGTATTTTTTCTGAATATTGGTAAAATAATCGATGGCATAAGCAATCAGATTCGCCAAGTGATGTTTCACTTGTTCAATTTTACCTTCTAAAGCAAGGATATTTTCTTCGGCTTTATCTCTATCATAACGAGAAATTCTCATGAAAGGAAGTTCCGTCAACTTGATGATATCTTCTACCGTAATAGCTCTCATCAGTTTTTTAATGAAAGGTTTCAGCGCTTTATCAATCGCTTCATAAACTTCTTCTTTAGAATTTTTACCTTTAATTTCTTGGTAAATTTCATTCTCAATGAAAATTCGCTCTAAACTTGCAAAATGCCACTTTTCTTCGAGTTCATGGAGTTCTATTTCTAATTCTTTTTTGAGCAAAGAAACAGTGTGGTCTGTATTTCTTCTGAGAATTTCAGAAACCGAAAGAAACTCTGGTTTGTCGCCAACAATTACACACGCATTTGGTGAAATAGAAACTTCACAATCGGTGAAAGCGTATAACGCATCAATGGTTTTATCGGGAGAAACGTCATTCGCTAAATGAATATTAATTTCTACCTTATCAGAAGTATTGTCTTCAATCTTTTTGATTTTGATTTTCCCTTTTTCGTTGGCTTTGATTACAGAATCAATTAAATCTCCTGTATTTTTAGAAAAAGGAAGCTCGGTAATGCAAAGCGTATTTTTATCTTTTTGAATAATTCTGGCTCTAGTACGGAGTTTTCCGCCACGTTGACCATCATTATAATTGCTTACATCTAATAAACCTCCCGTTTGAAAATCTGGATAGAGTTCAAATTTTTTACCTTTTAAATAAGCTACAGAAGCACTCAACAGTTCATTAAAATTATGAGGCATAATTTTGGTAGAAAGTCCTACCCCAATTCCTTCTACACCTTGAGCCAAAAGCAAAGGAAATTTTACAGGCAAGTCAATCGGTTCATTATTTCTACCATCATAAGATTTGCTCCATTTTGTAGTTTTCGGGTTGAAAACCACTTCCAAAGCAAAAGGAGTTAATCTTGCTTCTATATATCTGGCTGCCGCTGCAGAATCTCCTGTATAGACATTTCCCCAGTTTCCTTGGGTATCAATGAGCAATTCTTTTTGGCCAATTTGCACTATCGCATCCGTAATAGAAGCATCACCATGAGGATGATATTTCATGGTATTTCCTACAATATTGGCAACTTTATTATATCTGCCGTCTTCTAATTCGCGCATAGAATGCATAATTCTACGCTGTACTGGCTTAAAACCATCATAAATAGACGGAATGGCTCTGTCTAAAATTACGTAGGAAGCGTAATCTAGAAACCAATCTTTGTATAAACCTGATACTTTTTTTAAGGATTCTTCCTTGTGCTCGTGTCCTTCCATTATTAACCTTGCGTTTTACCTTCTCTGTTTGCTTCTATATTGGCCTTTATAATTTTTTTCAAAGAAAATTTTAAATCTTTGATTTCTTTATCCGTAAGATATGAGATGTCATACTTTAAAATAATTGCTTGATGATGCTCTTTTCTGCTTTTTATTTTAACAAAAAGTTTTTTAAAAAAAATAGCATTTACCACTTCATAAGAGAGAATTTTATACTTGGGAAACTCATCTCTAATCTCTTTGCTGAGGAAAGGAATAATATTTCGATTTTTAAAATTTACCGCCTCTCCATCACTGTCATACTCGAAAATCTGTCGGCCTCTCACCAAAAAAAGAATGAGCAATACAACAGGAAGCAGGACAAATAAAACACTTTCGTTACCGAACATTGCCAATCTGGTTTTTTCTAAAATAAAACCAGCTAAACCTATCACAATCAATACATTAATCAATGTAAGGACAAAATTATAAATAGGTATTCTACTTCTATTGCTTAATCTCATTAGTTGGTTTTTAGTTTATTGTTTTTATAATGCGTCGTTCAGAACCTCTTTTTTATCAATATCTGGGTCTTCTACCACTAAGTTTTCCAAAATGAAAGTTTGTCTGTCTGGAGTGTTTTTACCCATGTAAAACTCTAACAAATCATTAATAGTGCTGTCTTTACCAATGACTACTGGTTCTAGACGAATATCTTTCCCTATGAAATGTTTAAATTCATCAGGTGAAATTTCTCCCAAACCTTTGAATCGTGTAATTTCTGGATTTTTGCCTAATTCGTTCAGTGCTTTCAATCGTTCTTCTTCAGAATAGCAATATCTGGTTTCCTTTTTATTTCTCACTCTGAAAAGTGGCGTTTGCAAAATGTACAAATGTCCATTTTTAATTAAATCAGGGAAAAACTGCAAGAAAAACGTAATCATCAACAATCGAATGTGCATTCCGTCTACATCGGCATCGGTAGCAATGATAACATGATTGTATCGCAAATCTTCTAAACTATTCTCGATGTTCAGTGCAGCTTGAAGAAGGTTAAATTCTTCGTTTTCATACACAATTTTCTTGGTCAAACCATAGCAGTTCAAAGGTTTCCCTTTCAATGAAAACACCGCTTGAGTTTCTACATCTCTTGATTTGGTAATAGAACCAGAAGCAGAATCTCCCTCAGTAATGAAAATCATGGTTTCAGATTTTCTAGACGCTTTTTGGTCATTGTAGTGTTGTCTACAATCTCTCAATTTTTTATTGTGAAGCGAAACTTTTTTCGCTCTTTCTCTCGCTAATTTTTGAATTCCCGAAAGTTCTTTTCTTTCTCTTTCAGAAATGATGATTTTTCTTAAAATTGCTTCGGCAACTTCTGGATTTTTGTGTAAAAAATTATCGAGTTTATTTTTTAAGAAATCAATAATAAAAGTTCTTACAGAAGGACCATTTGGACCAATATCGTTAGAACCCAATTTGGTTTTGGTTTGAGATTCAAAAACAGGTTCCTCTACATTAATCGAAATAGCGGCAATAATAGATTTTCTAATATCTGCTGCTTCAAAGTTTTTATTAAAAAATTCTCTAATCGTTTTTACATACGCTTCACGGAAAGCATTAAGGTGAGTACCACCTTGCGTAGTGTTTTGTCCGTTTACGAAAGAAAAATACGTTTCGGTTTGTGATTTATCAGAATGAGTGATGGCAACTTCTATATCTTCTTCTTTGATGTGAACAATCGGATACAAAATTTCGCCTTCTAATTCTTCTTCCAATAAGTCTTTTAATCCGTTTTCAGAGTAATACGTTTCTCCGTTAAAGATAATTTTAAGACCCGGATTCAGATAAGCATAATTGCGAAGCATTCTTTCGATGTACTCTTTTCTGAATTTAAAATGCGTGAAAATACTGTTATCAGGGATGAATGAAATTTCGGTTCCGTTTCTGTCTGAAGTATCGGTTTCAGGATGGTTTTCGGTGATGTTTCCTTTAGAAAACTCTGCCACTTTCATTTTTCCATCACGGAATGAGCGCACTCTAAAATAATCTGAAAGTGCATTTACCGCTTTAGTACCCACACCATTAAGACCTACAGATTTTTTGAAAGCTTTAGAATCATATTTACCACCTGTATTCATTTTAGAAACCGCATCTACTACTTTTCCTAAAGGAATACCACGACCATAATCTCTGATGGTAACTTTACCTTCATCTAATTTAATTTCGATTCTTTTTCCATATTTCATACGGAATTCATCGATAGAGTTATCAATGATTTCCTTTAACAAAATATAAATCCCATCATCTGCAGAAGAACCGTCTCCTAGTTTCCCAATATACATACCAGGACGAAGACGAATGTGTTCCTGCCAATCGAGCGTTCGTATGTTTTCTTCTGAATAATTTACCTGTAGATTCTCACTCATATATTTCCTGCTTTACCTCGTGAAAGTTAATTAAAACCAATAACTCACAAATTTAACGAAACTAAATTTATGGAAGAAATTTTGTGGAAAAGTTTTTTTGAGCGAGAATTTATCATACATCAATGCTATCACATTCAAACTAAACTATATTTGTAGCTCAAATTAGAAAAATTATGAAAATAAATATTTGGAGCGACATTCGTTGTCCGTTTTGCTTTGTAGGAAAAAAGAAATTTGAAAAAGCATTAGAAAAATTTCCTCACTCCGAAAAATTAGAAATCACTTGGCACAGTTTTCAATTAGACCCACAATTGATAACTCAGCCAGATGTAAATTCTTATGAATATTTTGCGAAAGCGAAAGAAATTACCATAGAAAGAGCAAAAGCCATGCATGAAGGTGCAGCAATGGCAGGAAAAGAAGCGGGAATCGACTTTAATTTTGATGATTCTAAAGTGGCTAATTCTTACAAAGCACATTTACTGATTCAGCTGTCAAAAACTAAAAATTTAGCCAATGAAATGGAAGAATCGCTTTTTGAAGCACAGTTTTTAGACGGAAAAAACATCGATGATAAGGAAACATTGATTCAGTTGGCAAAATCTATTGGAATCACTGAAGATGAGGCTAAAAACGCCTTACAATCTGATGAATTAGGTTATCTCGTAAAACAAGATATGCAATTGGCTGCACAATTAGGAATTAACGCAGTTCCTTTCTTTGTGATTAATGACAAATACGGAATTTCTGGTGCACAACAACCCGAATTATTCTTAGAAGCGTTAGAAAAAACTTGGGAAGAATTTTCGAATGGTGACAAAGGTTTACAACTCATCAATTCTGGAGAATCTTGTGACATAGATGGAAATTGCGATTAAAATAAAAAAGCGAACCTTAAAAAGTTCGCTTTTATTCTTGAAATCAATAGTTAAATATTAAAATCCGTCTCCATCGAGCATATTTCCTAATTTTCCTAAAACACTTCCTTCTTCTCTTCTACCAGAAGAACCTGCGTATTGTAAAATTCTGCTTGCCAATCTGCTGATAGGAAGCGTCTGAATCCAAACTTTTCCTGGACCTTGTAATTGTGCAAAGAATAAACCTTCTCCGCCGAAAATAGTATTTTTAATACCGCCAACAAACTGAATATCGTAAGAAACCGTTTGAGTGAAAGCTACAATACAACCTGTATCTATTTTTAAAATTTCGCCCGGTTGCAATACTTTTTCTACCACATAACCACCACTGTGTACAAAAGCCATCCCATCTCCTTCTAGTTTTTGCATGATAAATCCTTCTCCTCCAAAAAGTCCAGTTCCTAGTTTTCTCTGAAATTCTATCCCTACAGAAACGCCTTTTGCAGCACAAAGAAAACTATCTTTCTGACAAATCACTTTACCCCCTAAATCAGACAAATCTAGAGGAATAATTTTTCCAGAATAAGGCGCAGCAAAGGTCACTTGTCTTTTCTGCTGAGAAGTATTGGTATAAACTGTCATGAAAAGATTTTCTCCTGTCAACAATCTTTTCCCTGCAGAAAACAGTTTCCCTAATAATCCGCCAGTCTCTGTTCCATCGCCAAAAAGAGTTTCCATTTGGATACCATCTGTCATCATCATAAAACTTCCGGGTTCAGAAATCACTGCTTCTTGTGGATCTAATTCTATTTCTACACATTGCAATTCTTCACCGTGAATTTTGTAGTCTATTTCGTGATTGTTCATTATTTTTATTTTTTTACAATTAGTTTTGAAACCATTGAAATCGTTACAAAAAAAAATCGAGAAAATTACTTTGCTCGATTTAATATAGTAAGTTTTTCCTTATAAAATTTTTACACGTTAAAACGGAAATGCATCACATCACCATCTTTTACGATGTATTCTTTGCCTTCTACTCTCATTTTTCCAGCTTCTTTTACTTTCGCTTCAGAACCATAGCTCACGAAATCATCATAACTGATAACTTCTGCTCTAATGAATCCTTTTTCAAAATCGGTATGAATTACACCAGCAGCTTGTGGAGCAGTCCAACCTTTACCAATTGTCCAAGCTCTTACTTCTTTAACTCCCGCTGTAAAATACGTTTGAAGGTGCAATAAATCGTATGCTTTTCTGATGAGTCTGTTTACTCCTGGCTCTTCAAGACCTAATTCTTCTAAGAACATTTGTCTTTCTTCGAAAGTTTCCAGTTCGTTAATATCAGCTTCGATTTGCGCGGCTAAAACTACTACTTCAGCATTTTCTTTAGCTGCCATTTCTTCGATTTTAGCAATCCATTCATTCCCATTTTTAATCGAATTTTCATCTACATTACAAACGTAAAGCACAGGCTTTTTGGTTAACAAGTGAACCTCATCAATGATAGATTGAGTGAAATCATCCGTTGGAAATTCTCTTACGTTTTTACCATCTTCAACAAATTTCTGAAGATTTTGAAGCGTTTCGTACGTTAAAATATCTTCTTTTTTACCTGATTTAATGAACTTTTTAGCTTTTTCAACCGCTTTACCAAGTGTTTCAAGGTCTTTTAATTGAAGTTCTATATCGATAATTTCTTTATCTCTCAAAGGATCTACAGAACCTTCTACGTGAACGATATTTCCATTATCAAAACATCTTAAAACGTGAATAATCGCTTCACATTCTCTGATATTTGCCAAAAATTGGTTTCCTAAACCTTCACCTTTAGAAGCTCCTTTTACTAAACCTGCGATGTCTACAATTTCTACCACTGCTGGTATAACACGTTCTGGATTTACCAATTTTTCTAACTCAAAAAGACGAGGATCTGGTACAGAAACTGTTCCTAAGTTAGGCTCAATCGTACAAAACGGATAGTTGGCAGATTGTGCTTTGGCATTGCTTAAACAGTTAAATAAGGTTGATTTACCTACGTTTGGTAAACCTACAATTCCACATTTCATTGTAATTTATATTTGAAATTTGAAGTTCTAATTTTATTTCGCGTTTCTTTCCGCGCGTTTTCTATCTTCTTCAGAAAGGATTTTTTTACGCATTCTGATGAAATTTGGAGTAACTTCTATACATTCATCTGCTTGAATATATTCCATACACTCTTCTAGTGAGAATAAGATTTTTGGAGCAATGTTTCCGTCTTTATCTTTACCAGCAGCACGCATGTTATTCAATTGTTTTGCTTCTACAATGTTTACAACTAAGTCTCCCGGTTTGTTGTGTTCACCAATAATCATTCCTGCATAAACTTCTTCGCCCGGATCTACAAAAAACTTACCTCTGTCTTGAAGTTTCGCGATAGAATATTCTGTACATGAACCTTGAGTTTTAGAAATCAAAACCCCATTATTTCTTCCTGGAATCGCTCCTTTGAAAGGCTTATAATCGGTAAATCTGTGCGCCATAATTGCTTCGCCTGCAGTTGCCGTCAACATTTGAGATCGAAGACCAATTAAACCTCTTGAAGGAATCTCGAACTCTAAATGTTGCATTTCTCCTTTGGTTTCCATGATGAGAAGGTCACCTTTTCTTTGTGTAACTAAATCGATTACTCTAGAAGCATATTCTTCTGGAACATCTACTACCAAACTTTCGTATGGTTCATGGCTTTGACCATCTACATCGTGAAGAATAACCTGTGGCTGACCAATCGTCATTTCGTAACCTTCTCTTCTCATCGTTTCAATTAAAACAGATAAGTGAAGAATACCTCTACCAAAAACTAGGAAAGTGTTTGCATCTTCGGTTTGTTCAACTCTTAATGCTAAGTTTTTCTCTAATTCTTTTTCTAATCTTTCTTTCAAGTGATTAGAAGTTACATATTTACCATCTTTTCCAAAGAAAGGAGAATTGTTGATAGAGAACGTCATATTCAACGTAGGCTCATCAATAGACAATCTCGTCAATGGTTCTGGATTTTCTAAATCTACAAAAGTATCACCGATTTGGAAGGCATCAAAACCTACTACTGCACAGATATCACCTGCTTTAACTTCTGTAACTTTTTTCTTGCCTAAACCTTCAAAAACATATAATTCTTTTACTTTTCCTTTAAGAATATTGCCATTTTCTTGTGCAAGACCAATCCATTGAGATTCTTTGATAGAACCTCTGGTTACTTTACCCACTGCAATTCTTCCTAAGAATGAAGAATAATCTAGAGAAGTTACTTGCATTTGTAAGTTTCCTTCTTCCACTTTTGGAGCTGGAACATATTGTAAAATACCATCTAAAATTGGTAAAATGTTATCTGTAGGCTCTAAAGAAGTATTGAACCAACCTTGTTTAGAAGAACCGTAGAATGTTGGGAAATCTAATTGTTCTTCGGTAGCATCTAGATTAAAGAATAAATCAAAAACTTTGTCATGAACTTCATCAGGACGACAGTTTTCTTTATCAACTTTATTAATAACTACAATAGGTTTAAGCCCTAATTCTAAAGCTTTATGCAAAACGAAACGAGTTTGTGGCATAGGTCCTTCGAAAGCATCTACCAATAACAATACACCATCAGCCATTTTAAGAACACGTTCTACCTCACCACCAAAATCGGCGTGACCAGGAGTGTCTATTACATTAATTTTTGTATCTTTATACGTAACCGAAATATTTTTAGAAAGAATGGTAATTCCTCTTTCTCTTTCTAATTCGTTATTATCCATAATTAAGTCTCCAGATTCTTGATTTTCTCTGAAAACATTGGTAGCATGGATAATTTTATCTACCAGTGTGGTTTTCCCGTGGTCTACGTGGGCAATAATTGCGATGTTTCTGATATTTTGCATATATATTTTTTGAAGGTGCAAAAGTAGTGAAAAAATTTGGAAGATGGAAGGATGAAGATACAAGATTAACAATTCGTTAAAACATTGATAATGAAATCATTTTGAGACTTTAGATTTTAGAAAACTTATTGAAAGAAATTTTAAAAATATAAATTTTATTCATCAACAATCTTTAAAAATAAAAACATTTTCTGGCTTTTTAATAACACGAGGTTGACACGAGACTAACATGAAGCAGAGATATCAGATTCCGAAATTATACTTCTCTGAAACTTTTGTATATTTGGATTTATACTCATTACTATTAAAAACTGCTAAAAATGACAAAACGAATTTTATTTCTAATCTTTTTTTCAATCTGTTTTTTATATCAAGCACAAGAAAACCTAATACAAATTAAAAAGGAGATTTTAAGCAATGTAAAAACAATACAAAAAAATTACAAAAATAAAAGTTTGAGTGAAATTCAAATTTCTGATTTTTTTTGTGAGAATTTTTATTGTTCAATTTGTGAAACTGATTCATTAGAATCTAACATTAGTAACAAACAAATTACAAACTACTTAAAATACATTATTCCTTTTTTAGAATATAAAAGTTTACGAAAAAGCAAAATCAATTATGATTCTGAAACCCAACAATATACTTTAGGATTTCAAACAGCGGAACCAGACTCTAAAACAGGATTTGAAGGAGCGGGTGTAATATTAACTTTTATAAAAGAAAATGGAAATTTAAAATTTTGTGGAATTATGCTAATCCCATAAAAGCAAAGCATAAAAAACTAGCACCCGCTAAAAAAAATAAAAAAAGTGACTGAATCAATCTCTTTAGTATTCTTAACTATTGAAGTTTTTTAAGTTCTTCTAAAACAGCTTCGCCAACTGCATGTGCAGATTGAGGATTTTGTCCTGTTACTACTCTTTCGTCTACCGTAACGTGAGTTTGCCATAAACCAGATTTTTCAAATTTAGCTCCGCGTTCTATTAATTTAGATTCTAATCTAAATGGAACAACTTCATCTAATTTCACAGCAGCTTCTTCTTCATTGGTGAAAGCATTGATTTTTTTTGCCATCTACCAGATATTTTCCATTGCTGAGTTTAATGTTCACCAATCCGGCAGGACCGTGACAAACCGCACTTACGATTCCATTTTTTTCGTAGATTTTTTGTGCAATTACTGCCAATTTTTCATTATCTGGAAAATCCCACATCGTACCGTGACCTCCAGCATAAAAAATCCCCACATATTCATCAGGATTCACTTCTGAAGGCCTCATGGTGTTCTGAATTTTATTTTGATAATATTCATCTGCCAAAAATCTTTCGTTAACCTTATCATCTGGAGTATTTCCATAATATGGAGGGTTTCCACCTTTAGGAATTGCCCCTTCTGCTATTACTACTATCGCATTTACTTTTCCTTTATTGAATCTGCTATTAAGTTTTTTCACTACTTTTTCGATGTCATAAGGAATTTCTGGAATCAGACAAACTTCTGCACCACCAGCAATGGCAGCGTGAAGAGCAATCCAACCTGCATATCTTCCCATTACTTCCAGCACCAAAACTCTGTTGTGACTTGCAGCAGTAGTGACCAATCTGTTTACCGCTTCTGTTGCAATTTATACAGCAGTCTGGAAACCAAAAGTAAAATCGGTAGCAGACAAATCATTATCAATGGTTTTTGGAACACCAATAATGTTGAGTCCTTTTTCGTATAATTGTTGAGAGATTCTTTGCGAGCCATCACCACCAATACTTATTACGGCATCTAGGCCTAAATATTTCTTATCTATTTCATCAACATTTCTGTTGAAATCATTGTTTTTAAATATTTTTCAAATTTACCATTATATTTTTGTTTATAATTTATTTCTATGAAGATATTCTAATGATTTTTGACAGTATTATTTTAAAATTAAAGGGTATAATGTATTTGGGTTATTGTGTTGTTAGCAAAAATCATTTGTTACTTTTTATCATTGGTAAAAGTTGCAAACTTTGCGCAGCGGGAAATGTTAATATTAATATTTTGATTTTTGTTCTAGCAAGAGCATCTTTTAATTCTTTCCTATTAATAAGAAAATGCCTGCTATAACAAGAAGTATCGCCCCAATCCAACCTCTTACTGCTAATGCTGACTCATAAACATTTTTATTTTCATCGAAAATCCACTTTTTAGTTAATTTAAGTATAACAATAACTAAACCCGTGAAAATCATTAAAACTCCATATAAAAAATTATTTCCCAACTTTCTCATTATTTAAATTGACAACCCCGGTACGCAAAGTCTCCGACTTTACACAAACCTCTAATTCTTCCCAAATTTAATCAAAAACTCCCAAAAAAAACCCAAAATTGATTATTCCATAAATCCCTCGTATTTTAGCACACTGAAAATTGAGAGAATGACCGTAGAAAAATATATTCAGGAACGTTTATCCATTCCTAGCAAAAGCATAGAAAATACGCTTCAGTTGCTTGCTGAAGACTGCACTATTCCTTTCATCGCCCGTTACCGAAAAGACAAAACGGGTAATCTGGATGAAGTAGCCATCGAGCAAATTTTTAAACTCAATAAAAATTTTGATGAAATCATCAAACGTAAAGAAAGCATTTTAAAATCTATAGAAGAACAGAATGCTTTAACGCCAGAACTTCAACAGAAAATTACTCAAAGTTTTGATTTACAGGAACTGGAAGACCTTTATCTTCCTTATAAAAAACGCAAGAAAACCAAAGCTGATTCAGCTCGTGAAAAAGGTTTAGAACCTTTGGCAAAAATGATTATGTCTCAAAAATCGGATGATGTAGCATATCTCGCTTCTAAATATTTGAATAAAGACGTTGCCGATGAAGATGAAGCGCTACAAGGTGCAAGAGATATTATTGCAGAATGGCTCAATGAAAATCTCTACATCAGAAAAAACCTGAGAAGACTCTTCCAAAGAAAAGCAGTGATTTCTACCAAAGTGGTAAAAACCAAAAAAGACGAAGAAGACGCACAAAAATTCTCTCAATATTTTGATTGGCAAGAACCCTTGAACAGAACACCTTCTCACCGACTTCTTGCCATGTTAAGAGCCGAAAACGAAGGTTTTGTAAAGGTTTCGGTTTCAGTAGAAAAGGAAGAAGCCCTAGAAATCATGGAAAATGCGGTGATAAAAAGCCAAAACGATTGTTCCAAACAAATAGCATTAGCCATTGCAGATGCTTACAAAAGATTGTTGGAACCTGCCATTTCCAACGAAACGTTGCAGGAAGCCAAAGAAAAAGCCGACCAAAAAGCGATTGACGTTTTTGCAGAAAATCTTCAACAATTGTTATTGGCTGCTCCGCTTGGTGAAAAGCGAATTTTGGCGATTGACCCAGGTTATAGAACAGGTTGTAAAGTAGTTTGTTTGGATGAAAAAGGCGATATTTTGCACAACGAAACCATATTTCCTCATGCTCCACAAAACGAAACAGGAATGGCGATGAAAAAGATAAAATCTCTCGTTAATTCTTGCAACATAGAAGCGATTTCCATAGGAAACGGAACGGCAAGTAGAGAAACGGAACAGTTCATCAAGAAAATTGGTTTTGACAGAGATTTGCAGGTTTTCGTGGTTTCTGAAGCGGGTGCTTCTGTATATTCTGCAAGTAAAATTGCCAGAGAAGAATTCCCGAATTATGATGTGACGGTTCGTGGTGCGGTTTCTATTGGCAGAAGACTTTCTGATCCTTTAGCAGAACTCGTAAAAATAGATCCAAAATCCATTGGTGTGGGACAATACCAGCACGATGTTGACCAAACTAAACTCAAGGAAAAACTTGACAACACGGTAATTTCTTGTGTAAATTCTGTGGGAATCAACCTGAATACTGCCAGTAAATCGCTCCTCTCCTATGTTTCAGGAATTGGTGAAAAAATGGCAGAAAACATTGTGAATTACAGAGCAGAAAATGGTGCTTTCACGTCCAGAAAAGATTTGAAAAAAGTACCAAGATTAGGCGAAAAAGCTTATCAACAAGCGGCAGCTTTCGTAAGGATTAAAAATGCTAAAAATCCATTGGATAATTCGGCAGTTCATCCTGAAGCTTACAAAATTGTAGAACAAATGGCGAAAGATTTGGGTTTAAAAACTGAAGAATTGATTGCCAATAAAGAGAAAATCGACCAAATTAACCCAGAAAAATACATTACCGAAGATATTGGAATATTAGGAATTAAAGATATTCTGAAAGAACTCTTAAAACCCGGACTCGACCCTAGAAAATCTGCCAAAGTTTTTGAATTTGATAGAAATGTAAAAACCATCAAAGATTTGCACATCGGAATGATTTTACCCGGAATTGTGAACAATATTACCGCTTTTGGTTGTTTTGTAGATGTTGGGATTAAAGAAAGTGGTTTGGTGCATATTTCTCAACTGAAAGACGGTTTTGTATCTGATGTAAACGAAGTGGTAAAACTGCATCAGCATGTTCAGGTAAAAGTGCTAGAGATAGATGAAGCGAGAAAGAGGATACAGTTGACGATGATTTTGTAAAGAGCCAAGTAAAAAGTAAAAAGAGCCAAATTAGCAACTAATTATAGTTATTTCTTTTTCAAATTTACTTTTGGCTTGAACCAAAAGTAACAAAAGTTCAAGACTGGATTTTTATACTAATAAAAAAGCGACCTTTTGAGTCGCTTTACTTGTATTTTCGGTAAAAGTTTCAGAAATTAATTCTGATGTAAATAATTATAAATATCGTCTTTCAGATGAACTCTTTTCTTTCTTAAATCTGTAAGATGCTCATCAGTGGTGTGATTTTGTTCGCCTTCTTCGTAGTGAGAAATCAGCGCATTCACTTCTTCGTAGTTCACATACATTTTTAAGAATTTTTCATCTGAAGCTTTCAGCTCTGCGATTTTTTGAACATATTCTGGGAATTCGTGGGTTAATGTATGATTTTCCATATTGTTAAGATTAAATGGTTGAACATTTTTTTAATACATTAAAGTTACACAAAAAAAAGACAACTCTCCATATGAAAATTGTCAGTTTAAATTGCTAAAAAGTTCATTTTCAGGTTTTGGCTAAAGCCAACTATCTTACCAAAAATAAAAAAACGGACTAAAGTCCGTTTCTATTGATTAAATAAATATCAAAAATCAGTTCTCTATTAGAAATATTTCTAAAACGCAAAGTACATTAATCCTGCATGTTAAAGATTAAGAAAGCAAAGTAAGTGAATCAATTCACTTTTGAATCGTTCGCTTCATCATCCCAATTCATAGGGACATCTTTGCTCACTAAAAAAGAATTTTATAAAATAAATCTTTGCGTTTTAAAATATAGATGACTGATTTTCTTTATTTTAAAAATTCCATGCACAAAAAGCATTAAAAAAGTGACCACAGAAGGATTCGAACCCTCACTGACGGAGCCGAAATCCGTAGTTCTATCCATTAAACTATGCGGCCTGTTTTATTTACGATTTAAAATTTAGATTTTAGATTGCAAAAATAATAGTTTCCCTTTAAAAAGCAATCCTTAAACCACCCAAAACTTGTGCTCCAAGAACTTTGTAACCTAAATAATGCTCGTATTTTTTGTTCAATAAGTTATTTCCCATTACAAAAACAGTGAAGTTTTTATTGATTTTATAATCAGCATTCAGGTTTACATCTAAGTAAGAAGGTAAAGATTCTTTGGTTTTTTCTTGAATTGAAAACTCAGGAAATGTAGTCACTACACTGAAAGAATTAGTAGACCTTTCTGACACAAAAATCCCTTTGAAACCGAGATTTAACTTTCTGTCCAATAATGAATATTTCGCGCCAATTGTGGTTTGAACCACTGGTTTATAATACACCTCATTGAGATGGTCTAACTTAAATTGCATAAAGTGAAGTTCTGCATCTAAAACCAAATTTTGCAACGGGAAATATTGTACACTTCCTTTCACTTCGCTCAAGGTTCCGTCATCATAAATCGCTGAAAAATTGTTAGCAAAATTATAAGCAGAACGATTAAGCGTGTTTACATAGTCAAATAAATCATTCGCTTTGAAAAACTGCGCATTTCTAAGTTCGCTGAAACCCGCATTTACATCGTATTTAAAGGTTTGGTCTACATCTCCTTTTAAGCCAAGATAGAAGTGGTATTTGGTTTCTGTAGGTTTCAACACAACATCTGATACCAAAAACGGATTTTCTTGCAATAAACTCGAATAAGAATTCATTTTTACGCCACCATCTATTCCTGCATAAAATTTATACTGTTCTGTAGCTTCATACAACACTTCTGCAAAAGGAAACCATCGGAAATTATTGGTTTTAGCTTCTGGCGTGTTTTTATCCGCATTTTTCCCATTGATGAAAGAAAAGTCTGAACCAATCGCCAAATAGGAATTTCCTTTGTAGAAAGACACTTTCGGAGTTATGGCAAAAAGCAAAAATTGGGATTCGTTTTTGTTCAGCAATTCAAATTGGGATTTCTGTGTAGCAAGTTTCACGCCTAAATCAGCATTTATTTTTTCTTGATACAGAAATGGCAAATCATATTTAGAAAAGTTGAATTGAGCTTCACCAGAATTTTCTTTCGCATCGAAATGGTCTGCTAAAATGGACGACTTAAATCTGATGTCATTTATCCAATTGTTTTTGAAAAAATCATAATACCCATTGATTTTCAATTCATTGTAACTTTGTTTCAAATCTATATCCGCAGCTGGTTTCAAGGCGTAAATTCCATAATAATTGTAGTTATGATTCCCAAAATCTGCGGTGATATTGGCTTTTCCTTTTTCTGTATTCGAGGTAATGAACGCTGCCACATTAAAATCACTTTGCTTAGAACTCCAGTCGTATTCTTTTTCTATACCGTTCGTAGTGATTCCGTGAACGTCTATTCCCACTTCCGTATTTTTGTCTAACTGATGAGAAATATTTCCGTCTGCTAGAAATTTAGAATAATTGCCATAACCAACCTGAAAATAGTTTCTCTGGTTGTCTGTATTGAATTTCGGGGAAATATCTTCTCCTTCAATCGTAGATGTTTTAAAATCTGAAACCATCGGAACATTGGTAATTTTATATTCCACAGGTTCCTGCTCTTTTTCTTTCGGAGGATAATTTTTCTCTGTTTCTACCGAAGTTTTTTTCTTTTCGATTTTCTTCACTTCAGGTTCACGTTTTCTGTCGAGAATCAATCTTTCTTCTTTGATTTGAGCCAAAGAAAACTGAGAAATTCCTACTAAAACGAGAGTTACTATTTTTATGTTTTTGTTCATTTTTTTTCGTGTTACGAGGTTCGTGTTACGTGTTACGAGAGTTTCGCTCCTACGGAGCTTTTTTTAATATTACAAAATGATTTCTACAAACCTTTTGCTCCTACGGAGCAAAATTTTCGCAAATTCCTTCATCAATCATCAATCATCCAACAAAATTACTTAATCATCGCTTTCACTTCCCTAGCTTCTGAAACGATTTCTGGGAAATCCTGATAGTTTTCTATGATTTGATCACAAGTATAACTCGCCTGATAATTATCTTTCAAAGCCAAATAATTCCTCGCCATCAACACTAAAGCTTTTGCGCCCCAAAATTCTTCCGAAGCATAATTATTCGCTAATTTGAAAATAGTTTCATTTGAAGATTTGAAAGCTTTTCCTTTGTTTTGATAAAACGCTTTTGCGTAAAGTGCTTCTGCTGCTACTTCTGTATTTGCAGATTTTTCTAACGCTGCATAAGCAATTTGTGCATCTTTATCTTTACCTTGATTCATCAAACTTCTGGCTTTAATAACCTTCGCTTGTTCTAAAACTGCTGTTGAGTTTTTAGAATTTTTCAAGACTTCATTCGCGTATTTTTCTGCTTGTGAAAAATTCTTTTCTTCGGCGTAGATTTTCATCAATTCAGTATTGGCGAAGTTTTTAATATTGATATTCGAAGAATTGGTAAGTCCTTCTAAATAAATTTTCGCTTCAGAAGAATTGTTTTCACTCAATAAAATTTGAGCAATTCTTACTTGAGCATCTTCCTGGTAATCATTTTGGGCATTGGCAATTTCCCCTAAAACCAATTTGGCTTTCGTAAAATTCTTGGTTTGATAATAACTTTCGCCCAATTCATATTGCGCTTGGTAGAATTTTTCGCCCGTTGGATTTTGGGTTAAAAACTTCTCGTAATTCGGGATGGCTTTTGCGTATTCTTTCTTCGCAAACTGCGATTGTGCTAAAGAAAGGTTGATTTCGTCTAAATCTGTTTGAGCAATATTTACGCCCAAGTTCTTTGCAAAATATTCGTAACCAGAAGCGTCTCCGTTTTTTAGATAAATTGGTTTAGCTGCGGCTACAATTTTTTCTGCATAAGCTGTATTTTTATATTTATTACCAAGAGCTTTCAGTTCTGCTAAAGCTTTTTCTGGTTGGTTTAAGTCTTCGTAATTCTGCGCTCTGTAAATTTCTGCATTCGCAACCAAATCTTTATCAGCGCTCAATTTTATCACTTGAGAAAACGCATCACTAGAATTTTGAAACTGATCAATCGAAGCATAAGAAGTTCCCAATTCATAATACGCATCATCTTGATATTCAGAATTTTTGTAAGTAGAAATCAATTTCTTTAATTCAACAATTTTGGCTTCTGTATCACCTTTGAAACCAATCGCCATTGCTTTTTGGAACTGGGTGTAATCATTGGCACCTTCTGTTTTATTGTAAATTGCAATCGCTTCACTCAGTTCATTTCCAGCGTAATACGTGTCTGCTAATCGCAATTCTGCATCAGATTTAAACTCTGGTTTCGGGTTTTTAAGATATTCTTTGAAATATTCTTTAGCCTTTGCAAAATTTTTAGATTTAAAATGAGCATAACCCAAATCATAGCTCAATTGTTGTTTTTCTGGAAACTCCTCTACATTTCTGTCGAGTTTTTCAAAACCATAAATTGCAGTGGCGTAATCTCCTTTTTGATAATAAGTTTGCGCCAACCAATATTGTGCTCTTAGATTGAAGGTTTTGTTGAAATTGTATTTTAAACTTTTCTTGAAATTCTGTTCCGCAGCGTCTAGTTCGCCTTTATTAAAGAGTTCAGTTCCATACAAAAACAAAACTTCTTGATAGATTTTTTCGGTTTGAGTATCTATTCCAGAGAGTTCTTCAATGGCTTTTATTGTGCCTTTGTAATCGCCAGAATACAAGTAAGATTTCACCAAAAGTTGCTCTAATTCTTTAGAATAACCATATTTTTCGAGGTAAGATTTAATGGCCAGTTGTGGACTTTCGAATGGATTTCCGATGTCGTAATTCAATTTGGCATATTGTTCGTGTGCCAATTTTGATACGTTTTTATCATAAGTCATGTCTTTTGCCGAACGAAACGCCGACAAAGCTTCTTGCTTCTTCCCTACTTCTAAATATGCATTTCCTAGCTGATAATAAGCATTTTGGGAAAACGCAGAATTAGAATTCACCAACTGATTGTAATATGAAATTGCCTCATCAAATTTCTGAAGATTTGCTGCCACAAAACCCATTTCGTACAAATCACTTTCCGAAGGGTTTTGTTGGGTTTCTAAATACGCTTTTAAATGAGGATCCGCTTCTGCATATTGCTTTTGCATGAAATAACTTTCACCGATAATTTTGTGAACTTCAGCCTTATAATCTGCCGAAATATCTTCGTTCAATAAATCATTTCCTTCTACAATGGCTTTTTCATAGTCCTTTTCGTTAAAATACAACTGTACATAATACGGTTTTACCAACTTGGCGTACTTTTCATTATTTTTGATTTCATCGAAAAACTGAAAAGCCTTATCGTTTTGTTGGTTGGCGTAATATAAATGTCCGAGCATATACGCAATATCACCTTTTTCTTCGGCATTTTTATACGCTTCTTCCAATGCATCAATCGCACCATTAGAATCACCAGTCATGAATTTGGCATAACCCAATTTCAAGATATACTGTGTGTTTTCTTCTTTATCGAGTTGATACTGATTAACTTTCTGTAAAGTTTCCAAAGCTTTAGGAAAATCCTTTTTAGCCAAATAATAATCCGCTAAAGGCAAATTCGCTTGAGCAAAAAGTGCAGATTTTGGATAATCTTTGATAAAAGCATCTAAACCGTCTTCTGCATGATTCTGAGCTAAAATTACTCCAATAACATTGCTAAAAAAACGTGCAGTTTCTTTCTTAGAATTTTCTAAATTTTGGTTAAAAAAATACTGTCTAGAAAATTCGTATTGTGAAGCAGCGTAGATTTTATTTTGGTAAAGATTTTCGGCAAGATTAAAACGATATTGTTCTTTGTCTGCGAAAAATTGTGATTGTTGAGCCATCGAAAGACCAGATAATGAAATGGCCGATAGCAATAAAATTTTATTTCTTTGATTCATTATTTTTTGATGAATTAGAATTGTAATAATTAGAACGAAAATACAGAAAACTTATTGTAGAAGCAAGTTTTTTAAGGATGAAGATTCAAATTTTTTATCTAAATAGAGATAAAAAAGACAAATAAATCTACATTTTTCAGATTTTTAATTACATTTGTTACTTTGTAATTTTAAAAATCAAGAATGAATCAACTTTTCAGAAAAAAACATTACACTGGAAAAGAGCATAAATCTGAATTGATTAGAGCTCTCGGTACTTGGGACATTGTATTTTTTGGTTTAGCTGCCATCATTGGAGCAGGGAGTTTCAGTAGTTTAGGCGAGGCTATTTTCCGAGGCGGACCTGGTGTCATTTCCCTCTATATTATTTGTGCTATTGCTTGTTCTTTTACGGCAATGTCTTATGCGGAATTTGCGAGTAGAATTCCTATTGCAGGAAGTGCATATACTTATGCTTATGCCAGTTTCGGTGAATTAATCGCTTGGATTATTGGTTGGGCGCTGATTATGGAATATTCCTTTGGAAATATTTATGTCGCTTTTTCTTGGAGTGATTATTTTACGTCTTTTGTAGAAAGATTAGGTTTCGGAATTCCAGATTATTTGACGACCAGTTATACAGAAGCCAAAAAAGCATTTATGGCAGGTTCACAAAACCAAGAACTGGTAAACGCATGGAAATCTGCTCCTATCTTTGCTGGAATTAAATTCATCGTAGATATTCCTGCTCTGATTATCAATGCTTTAATCACTTGGTTGGTTTATATCGGGATTAAAGAAAGTAGAAATTTCAATAACTTATTGGTTATCTTAAAGTTAGCGGTGATATTTTTAATTATTGCTGTAGGGATTTTTTACATTAATTCTGAAAATTGGGTTCCTACGAACAATGAAGGTGTGAAATCTTTTATGCCTAATGGTTTTACAGGAGTAATGAGTGCTGTAGCTGGTGTTTTCTTTGCTTACATCGGTTTTGACGCATTGAGCGTACTTTCAGAAGAGGCCAAAAATCCTGAAAAAACTTTACCCAAAGGAATGATTATTTCTTTGGTTTTGAGTACCGCAATTTATATTGTTTTGACATTAGTATTAACAGGAATTGTAGATTATAGAAAATTTGAAGGAATCGGCGATCCATTGTCTTTTATTTTCGCTCCTCAAAATGCCAATATCCCTTGGATGGAATTTGTGGTTTCTGTAACCGCTATTGTGGCGATTACTACGGTTTTGTTGGTTTTCCAAATGGGCCAACCAAGAATTTGGATGAGCATGAGTAGAGACGGATTAATGCCGAAAAAATTTGCAGAAATTCACCCGAAATATAAAACACCAAGTTTTGCTACCATTATCACGGGGGTTGCTGTTGGCTTACCGATTTTATTCACGGATAAAACCTTTATTTTAGATTTTACCAGCATCGGGACTATTTTCGCATTTGTATTGGTAAATGGAGGAATTTTATTGATGCCACAAAAGGAAAAATTAAAAGGCAGATTCCATTTGCCATATATCAATGCTAAATATATTTTCCCTGTATTATTTATCGGTGGATTAGTAGGTTTCTATTTTTGGCAGCCAGAATTTTTTCAAAATTTATGGAACATTACAGATGAACATGAAGGTGAATTCAGGCTTTCTATCATCATTTTCTTAATTATTAATTTAGCTTTAGTAGTATTGTCTTATCTCAAAAACCTTTCTCTAATACCATTATTAGGGTTAACTTCTTGTCTGTATTTATTAACAGGAATGACGCATAATAACTGGTTTTGGTTTGGATTATGGTTTATTATAGGATTAGGAATCTATTTCTTCTACGGAAAGAAAAATAGTAAGTTGAATCCTGAGAATATGTAATTTTTGAGCCACGAAGTGGCGAAAAGAAATACAATAGGATTTTAATCCTATGAAATATGGCACAATCATTAGCAAAAAATTACATTCACATTGTATTTAGTACAAAGAATAGAAAACCATTGATCAGTCCATCAATAGAAAATAAATTATATGCATACATTGGTGGAATTTGCAGAGAATTAGAATGCAATCCTGTAGCAATTGGTGGACATAATGATCACATTCATATTTTATGTCTTTTATCTAGAAAAATTGCATTATTCAATTTAGTTGAACATGTAAAAGCCCGTTCTTCAAAATGGATAAAAACGCAAGGAGAAGAATTTAGTAATTTTTATTGGCAAGATGGTTATGGCGCATTTTCTGTGAGCGAAACCCATACAGAAAAGCTTATTGATTATATTAAATTTCAGAAAAAGCATCATCAACAGAAAAATTTTGAAAATGAAATTTTAGAAATTTTAAGAAAGAATAAAGTAGATTATGATGAGAAATATTTATTTGATTAAAAAATAGGATTAAAATCCTATCTTACTTCTCATCGCCACTTCGTGGCTCTGCAAAACAAAAAATCCCGAGAATTTCTCGGGATTTTTTTATCTTAATGATTATGTTGTTTTGGTGGAGGTGGCATTTTACCTTGATCTGCTTGTTCTAATTTATTAGCCGCAGTCATGGCTACCATCATATCGTTAAGCATATTGCTTGCAGCAATAGGAGAATTAGGCAATAAAACCAAGTTACTTCTATTGTTTGCACCTACAGAATGTAGCGTATCATAATGCTGTGTCACTACTATTAACGCAGATGCTTCTTGAGAACCGATATTCACATTATTCAGCATTCTTACAGATTCTTCTAAACCTTTAGCAATTTCTCTACGTTGGTCTGCAATACCTTGACCTTGTAATTTTTTAGATTCAGCTTCTGCTTTTGCTACGGCTACAATTCTGATTCTTTGTGCTTCAGATTCATATTCTGCAGCTGTTTTTTCACGTTCAGCAGCATTAATTCTGTTCATGGCGTGTTTCACTTGTTCATCTGGGTCAATGTCTGTCACCAATGCTTTAATAATGTCATAACCATAAGATTGCATTGCTTCTTGCAACTCACCTTTCACTGCATTTGCAATGTCATCTTTTTTCACGAAAACATCGTCTAATTTCAGTTTAGGAACTTCGGCTCTTACTACGTCAAAAACATAAGATGTAATTTGATCTTGAGGATTTTCTAAACGATAATACGCATCACCAACTTGATTTCTAATCACTTGATACTGCACAGAAACTTTCATTTTAAGGAAAACATTATCCAAAGTTTTGGTGTCAATCATTACATCTAACTGCTGAATTCTAAGATTCATTCTTTTTGCAATTTGATCTACAAAAGGAATTTTAAGATGAAGACCAGATTGTCTTACCGATTGAAATTTACCAAAACGCTCTACAATTGCCGCTGTTTCTTGTTTTACAGTGAAAAAAGAAGCGAATAAAATAACGAGTCCCAAAAAGACTAAAACGCCTAATACTTCCATAGTTTATTGTTTTTAAAAATTTTCTAATAAGTCTTGAAATGTTCTTTAAAGTTACGAAATTTTTCTAAACTCGTGAAATTGTAAAGTCGTGAAATCGTGAAGTTGCTGATTTGTAAAACTTGGAGAATTCATTATTAACAATTCTTTCCTGGCTCTTTTTAATTGGCTCTTACAAAATTACATCGTCATACCTATATCAATTCCTTTAATTTTTCTATACAAATCTGTGGCGAAATTGTCCGTCATTCCAGAAACGAAATCCAGAACCCCAAGAACTTTCTCATAAACCGTTCCGTCTTCATAGATAAATTGTGAAGGGATTAATTGTAACGCTTTTTTCTCAAAACCTTTTCGCTCAGATTTTTCTTTAATAATCGGTGGAATAAAATGGTTCAAAAGCTCATACATTACGTTGTAACCAGCATTTTCTATTTCTACCACACTTCTGTGACCATATATTTTTTCAATAGAAAAACGTTCCACTTCTTGAAAAGATTCACTCTCAGATTTAAAAATATCTAGCAAAGCTTTATTTAAAGTTCCGTTTAAAATTTCAGAGAAATGTTGTTGATATAATTCTGTAGATTTATTGATGAGTGCATTAATCACTTTGGCTCTCAGATAAGAAATTCTCTCATTTTTATTCGAAAATAAAAGCAATTTCTCTGCACTCCTTTTTGCGTCTTTTTCGTTGACAGACTGTATCAAATCCATGAAAAGGTTTTCGCAGTCAGCAGTAGAAATAATTCCCAATCTGTGCGCATCTTCCATGTCGATAATATTATAACAAATATCGTCTGCTGCTTCTACCAACCAAACGAAAGGATGACGATTAAAAATCGCAGGTTCTTCGCTTTCTACTATCATTTTGGTAGCATTCGCAATATTCAGAAAAGTCTGTTTTTCACTTTGAAAAAACCCAAATTTCTTACGATTAACGTGATCTTTTTTCTTGGCAATCGCTTCGCAAGGATATTTAGCAATACTTGCCAAAGTAGTGTAAGTAAGCTGAGTTCCGCCTTCATCTTTACCCGTTTGTTTGTGCGTAAGAATTCTGATGGCATTAGCATTTCCCTCGAAATTTACCAAATCTGCCCATTCTTTTTCAGTGAATTTTGGCTTTAATTCTGATTCATTCTTTTCAAAAAAACTAGCAATTGCATCTTCACCAGAATGCCCGAATGCAGGATTGCCAATATCATGACAAAGACAAGCCGCTGCAATCACATTATTGAGATTATAGAGATAGAAATTTTTAGAATCTTCGGTGAGTTCATTTTCAAAATTTTGAACGATAAATTCGCCAGCAAGACTCCCCAAACTTCTTCCCACAGAAGAAACTTCTAGCGAATGCGTGAGACGATTGTGCACGAAAACACTTCCTGGAAGCGGAAAAACCTGAGTTTTATTTTGTAATCTTCTGAATGCCGAAGAAAAGATAATTCGGTCAAAATCTCTCTGGAAATCTGTACGTGAAACAATGTTCTGAACGTGATTCCCGGTTCTCTTATTGGTAAAAATTGTGTTTAGAATCATAATTTAATTCAAAAATAAGTCTTAAATTTAATATCTAAAAATTTAGCTATGAAAATTTTAAATTTTTTACTCTTGGCGGCGATTATTTCTTGCGATAAAAAACCAGAAACTTTCAATCAGAAATCTATTAAAGAAAATTGTTTCCAAATTGTAAAAGTGGGTAAAGAAACTCCCAAAAAGCAATATGTAGAACCATCAAAAGAAGATATTTTACAGAATTTCCCGAAACATATTCAATATAAAACCTTAGAAAATAAAGGAAATTTTGAAGGAAATTTAGATTTTTTCAATACTGTCCTAAATAAAAAAACAGATATATTTTATGCACATATAGATAGGCTTTAAGCAGAATTTTCTATAG
>JBKBLE010000008.1:0-80527 GCA_046296655.1 Cloacibacterium sp.
CAAGTCCTTGTCCCGATAACTATCGGGACGAGCCCAAGCTGGGCCACAAAATCCTCAGAATTTCTGAGGATTTTGTTTTTTTAAAGAATAAAAATTTTTAACTTTAATTGTAATAAAAATTGTTACAATTAAAAATTTACATATCTTTGCATCAGAAATGAACAATACTCGATTTTCCACAGCGCTTCATATTATGACTATTCTTGGCAGTAAACCAGAAGAATGGCATACTTCTGATTGGTTAGCTGGAAGCATCAATGTAAATCCTGTAATCGTAAGAAAAGAAATATCTGTACTTAGAGAAGCAGGTTTGGTAGAAAGCAAAAAAGGCAAAGAAGGCGGTACTAGATTAGGGAAAAACCTCAACCAAATTACAATTGCCGAAATTTACAATGCCGTAAAAAACTCAGAGGTTTTAGGAAAAAAAAATCTACATCCTAATCCACAATGTGAAGTAGGGAAGGTGATTAATCAGCATTTGGATCTTCTTTTTTCTGAAACAGATGAGATAGTGGTAAACTTCTTAAAAGAAAAATCTTTGAAAAATTTTATAGAACAATTCAAATAAAATTTTTTTAATCATAAATGTAATAAAAATTATTACAATTTAAATTATAGAAAAATGAAAAAAGTCGCAGTCATTGGTGCAACAGGTTTTGTAGGCACTAAAGTAGTAAAAGAATTAGCAAATAGAGGATATTCTGTAAATGCTTTGGCTAGAAATACTTCTAAAATCGAAGAATCAGAAAATGTAAAAGCAGTAAATGCAGATATTTATAATACCGCTGAATTATCAGAAATATTAAAAGGAAATGATGCGGTGATTAGCGCATTTGACCCAGGTTGGACGAATCCTAATATTTTCGAAGATTTCTTAAAAGGAGCAGAAAGCATAGAAAAAGCGGTAGAAAAATCTGGTGTAAAAAGATTTATTGCTGTTGGTGGAGCAGGAAGTTTATACATTGCTGAAAACCTTCAATTAATAGATACTCCAGAATTTCCAGCGGAAATTAAACCAGGCGCAGAAGCAGCCAGACAATATTTAGAAATGATTAAAAAGAATGAGAATCTAGATTGGACATTCTTTTCTCCAGCCATAGAAATGCATCAAGGAACAGCAGGTGTAAGAAAAGGAACTTACAGAACGGCGCTAGAAAATCCTGTTTTTGATGAAGAGGGAAGAAGTGTACTTTCTGTAGAAGATGTAGCGGTAGCTTTGGTAGATGAATTAGAAAATAATCAGTTTGTGAGACAAAGATTTACAGCGGCTTATTAATCCATTAAATATTTTGAAACTGATTCACTAGAGTCAGTTTTTTTATTGGTATTCGTCTCTTATTTCTTTACTTTTTGCAAAGCAAACTGGCGAAGAATTTTCATTGATAATGATTTCCTTCTTTTCCTTGGAATTCTTTTTTGTAGACTTCTGTTTGTCTTTTTTAGGAACTTTGTCTTATTTCATGACCCAAAATTTTCACTAAAGTTAAATAAAAAAAGCATCCAATCAAGTGGATGCTTTCTTCAAATTTTATATTTCGATTTTATAAATTTAGAAATAATTTAGGGTTTACAGGTGTATTGTTCTTATGAACTTCGTAATGTAAATGCGGACCAGTGCTTCTTCCGGAATTTCCAGATTGTGCAATTACTTCTCCTGCTTTTACACTTTGGTTGGCTTTTACATTAATTTTAGAAAGGTGTGCATAAAGCGTTGCTAAACCATTGCCATGACTGATGATTACACAATGTCCGTAACCACTTTTCTGACCTGCAAAAATCACTTTTCCAGTAGCAGTACACATTACATCGCTACCATAACTTACACCATAATCTATTCCTTTGTGGAATTGCATTTGGTCTTTTTCAGCAGGAGCTGCGTTTTTTGATGCTACATTAACGTTACTTTTGTTGATTACATTTCCAGCGCTGTCTTTTTCTATTTTTTCAGATGAAATAGCAAGAGGTCTTGCAGAAGCGAGTAGGATTTTCTTAGACGGAATAGGATTTTTTCTCATCCCGAAATTAGAAGAAAGAAAACCATTGTTTACAGGATGTCCAACTGGAACTTGCTGTAAACGTTTTTCTAATTCTACAAGATATTCAGAATATCTAGAACTTTGATTAGAAAGATAAACCGAACTAGATAAGCTGTCTCTAGAAAGTGCTTCTATGCTTAGATTAGAAGCGTTTTTTGCCTTTAAATAATTGTTGATTGTTCTTACTGCATTGTCTACAGCGGCTAAATCATTTTTTAATTTAAAGAAATCTAAGCTGTCTTTTTGGGTGTTAATTTTTACTAAATTGACTTGATAGTTTTTGTCATCTTTTTCTGAATATAATTTTGCAATAACAAAACTTTGCAGAAGGATAACGAAAAGAAGCGCACCCATAAATAGCTGGACATTCTTCTTTTTTATAAAAAATTTCTTCATTACTTTTTTTCTCAGTTTTTCAATTTTTAGCGACGCCAAAATTAATTAAAATATTTTAAATCAATGTTTTTGCTCATCCAAAAACGATGAATTATGATAAAAATTATGCCAAAGTATTGTTAATAAAAGTATAAATTTGTTAAAAATAATGGATTATTATTGCTTTTATTATACTTGAAACTCAGTAGGTAAAGTCAATCTGTGAAATCTATTTTTGTTAATAGGATTTTTTTAAGGTTTAGCTTCTCACTATAATTTGTATCTTTGTTTTTCTACCAAATTTTTTAAAATGGCTAAAAAGAAAGGCAAAACATTGCCAACTGTTGGGGTTGTAGGAAGCGGCAGTTTCGCTACGGCAATTGTAAAAATGCTATTAGAAAATGTGAAATTTGTGCATTGGTGCGTAAGAAATGAGTTTGTAAAAGGAGCTCTAGAATTGCGCGGTCATAATCCTAATTACCTTACTGCGGTTGCTTTTGATGTAAAAAAACTGAAAATCACTACAGATATTAATGAATTGGTTTCTGCGTGTGATATCATTGTTCTGGCAACTCCTTCTATCTATCTTGCAGATGCAATAGAAAAAATGACTTGCGATTACGAAGGAAAATTATTCGTTTCTGCAATCAAAGGGATTGTTCCTAAACATAATGATGTAGTAGCACATTATTTAAGAGATGTTTTTAAAATTGGTTTCAGAAGTCAAGCGGTAATTGCAGGACCTTGTCATGCAGAAGAAGTAGCGATGGAAAGATTGTCTTATCTTACCATTGCAGCAGCAGAAAAAGAACATATTGATGCGCTTAGAGAACTTTTTACTTCGGATTATATTAAGGTAAGCTGTTCCACAGATATTCTAGGCAATGAATACAGTGCTATTCTTAAAAATATTTATGCTATTGCAGCAGGAATTGCAAGTGGATTAGGTTATGGTGATAACTTTAATGCGGTTTTGGTTTCTAATGCAATTAGAGAAATGGAATTGTTTTTAGATGCAATCTATCCAGAGCACAGAGAAGTGAATGATAGTGCATATTTGGGAGATTTATTGGTAACTGCTTATTCGCTTTTTTCTAGAAATAGAAATTTAGGAAATCTTATCGGTAAAGGATACACTGTGAAATCTGCGGTACAATCTATGAGCATGGTTGCAGAAGGTTATTACGCCACTCGCGGAATTTACGAAATTGCTTACGAAAAGAAACTGAAAACGCCAATCATCAACACAGTTTTCAGTATTTTATATGAAGGAAAAGATGCCGAAAAACAATTTAAAAAATTAACGGAAAAATTAACGTAAAATTAATGATGCTAAAGCCTTATCGCTTTTTTCAAAATTCATTAACTTAACCACACTTTCTAATTTTCATACAATGACAACTAAATACGAACAAATTTCTAGTTCACTTTTTATCAAAAATCGTAAAAAGTTTGTAGAAAAAATGCAGCCTAATTCTTTGGCTATTTTTAATTCTAATGACATCTATCCGATAAGTTCAGACTCTACAATGCCTTTTGCGCAGCACAGAGATATTTTTTATCTGAGCGGAGTAGACCAAGAAGAAAGCATTTTGTTGATTTTTCCAGATGCTTACAATGAAGAACACCGCGAAATTCTTTTCTTAAGAGAAACCAATGAACATATTGCTATTTGGGAAGGCGAAAAATTGACCAAAGAAAAAGCAACTGAAGTTTCTGGAGTGAAAACAGTGCTTTGGTTATCAGATTTTGATAGAATTTTCTACAATCTGATGAACGAAGCCGAGAGTATTTATCTCAATAGAAACGAGCATTATAGGGCGGTTTTGGAAGTACAAACTCGAGAAGACAGATTTATCGAAAGAGTAAAAAGGGAGTTTCCACTTCATAAAATTTTAAGAAGTAATCCTATTCTTCAGCATTTGAGAAGTATCAAAGAACCAGAAGAAATAGAATTAATACAAAAAGCGTGTAACATTACCGAAAAAGGGGTGAGAAGATTGCTTTCTTTCGTGAAACCAGGAGTTTGGGAATATGAAATTGAAGCAGAACTCATGCACGAATTTTTGAGAAATAGAAGTAAAGGTTTTGCCTATACACCAATTATTGCAAGTGGCGAAAACGCAAATGTACTGCACTATATTGCCAATAATATGCAATGTAAAGATGGAGATGTAATTTTATTAGATGTAGGTGCAGAATATGCTAATTATTCATCTGATCTTACCAGAATGATTCCTGTGAATGGTAAATTTACAGCGAGACAAAAAGAGATTTATAATGCAGTTTTAGACATGAAAAACTTTGCGACTTCCCTTTTAGTTCCTGGAAATAACTGGTATGATTATCATAAAGAATGTGGAGAGTTTTACACATCTAAATTTTTAGAATTAGGACTTCTTGACAAAGCTGATGTTCAGAACCAAGATAAAAATTGGCCAGCTTACAAAAAATATATGATGCACGGAACGTCTCACCATTTAGGTCTTGATACCCATGATTACGGAATTCTTAAAGATAAATTTGTGGAAAATATGGTGTTTACTGTAGAGCCGGGAATTTATCTTCCTGCAGAAGGTTTCGGGGTGAGAATAGAAGATGATTTGGTCATTCAGAATTCTGGTCCTGCTTTTAATCTGATGAAAAACATTCCAATTGAAGTAGAAGAAATAGAAGAATTGATGAATTCTTAAATAATAAAAAGGTGTTTCTAAGTCAGAAACACCTTTTTTTATGATTTAAAGAAGTTAATTAAATCCATGTAATTTTTTTGATTCACGCCATGTCCGTTCATGTATTCTCTGAAAGTGAAAAATGCACCCAGTTCATACAAGAAATCTGCTGCTTTTCTTCCCCATTCTAGTGGAATTACGGCATCTTCGGTTCCGTGAGAAATAAAAAATCTAAGATGCTGAATCTCTTTTTTGCCTTTAATGTTTTTAAGGATTTTTGGTTCTGGATAAGCACTTAAACAAGCGATTTTCTGAAAATATTCCGGGTAAGTAAGCGTCATAGCATACGTAAGAATTCCGCCTTGCGAAAATCCCATAATATTGGTTTTTCCTTCTAACTGATAATGATGTTTTAGGTTGTCAATAGATTTCATAATCGCTTTCATAGAATATACCGCCTGTTCTACATCTATAAATTTTTCAGCATCGTTAAAATCAATGTCATACCAAGAAAAACCATTGTAGTCGGTCATTTTTGGAGCTCTATAACTCACGATAATCCAATCTTCTGGCAAATCATGACGAAAAGAAAATAAATCCTCTTCATTACTTCCATAACCATGAATCATCACCAAAAGTTGAGTGTTTGGTGTAATATTTTCGGGTTCTCTTACGATAAATTGTAAATCCATATTGCAAAGATAATTTTTTAAAATTTGATTAGGAGCAAGACGTTTTGTAAATTCTTTCAAATTCAGTCCAGCTTTCCGCTGCAATCTTTTTTTTAAGAAAAAAAAGGATTTCCGCTGCAATCTGGGCTATAAATTGGCTTCCGTTTCTTTTCACTTTACCAATATTTTGCCAAATAAAAAAAACTGACACAAGGTCAGTTTTATAAATTATCAAAATTATTTTTTTTTGAAAAATGAATGAAGATGGACATTGCGTTCCTACGGAACGCAATCAATATATGGCAAAAGTTTTTACACACATCACGTTCCTACGGAACGAAAAATCACCAAATCATCACATCACCACATCATCAAATTATCACCTCAAAATCCCCACTTTCACCATACAAGCTTTCATCTTTTGGTAAGTTCTTTCAATGTCATGGTCTAAGCCAATTGAAAATCTAATCAATCCATCAGAAAGTCCCATAGAAATTCTCTCTTCTTCCGGAATTTCAGATGAGGTAGAACTTCCGCTGCAAGAGAATAATGTTTTATAAAAACCTAAACTTACGGCAAGGTAACCCAAGTTTTCCTGTTGCATCATTTCCATTAATTCATTGGCTTTGTCTACGGTTCCAGCGTCTAAAGTTAATAAACCACCAAAACCATATTCTTGGTGCATCATAGATTTCATAAGTTCATGATTTCTGTGGGATTCTAAACCAGGATAATTTACTTTCAGACCATCTTTTTCGAATTTTTCAGCGAGATACATTGCATTTTCGCTGTGTTTTTTCATTCTGATATGCAAAGTTCTTAAGTTTTTCAAAATACTTGCCGAGCGAAAACTGTCCATAGTTGGACCGAGAAGCATGCAACTTCCGTTATTTACATTTTTAGTATCGTCTATAAATTGTTGAGAAGCGCAATAAACGCCGCCAACTGTGTCGCTGCTTCCGTTGATGAATTTCGTTAAACTGTGAATCACAATGTCTGCACCTAAATGTATTGGCGAAATCTGCAATGGAGAAAACGTATTGTCTACAATTAATTTTAAATTGTGTTTTTTACAGATTTCAGACAGTTTTCTCAAGTCTGCTACTTCTAATAAAGGATTGCTCACGCTTTCGCAATAAATCACCTTTGTATTAGGTTTGATGGCGTTTTCTATCGCTTCAAAATTATTAATGTCTACAAAGCTTGTCTCAATGTTAAAAGGAGGCAGGAAGTTTTTCAAAAACGCGTAAGTTCCACCATAAATCGTTCTTGCTGAAACAATGTGGTCACCACTTTTACAGATTTGAAGTAGAGTAGAAGTAATTGCGCCCATTCCAGATGCAGTAACATTCGCTGCTTCTGTTCCTTCCATTTTTGCTAAAGCTTGTGCTAAATATAAATTCATCGGAGATGAATGTCTGGAATACAAATAGCAACCTTCTGCATTGCCTTCGAAAGTATCGAACATGGTTTTTGCAGATAAAAAAGTATAAGTGGAACTGTCAGAAATTGAAGGATTTACACCACCGAATTCCCCAAAATATTGTAAGTCTTGAATTGCATTTGCTGCATCGAAATTTTCCATTTTTTATTTATTTAGAATGATGATTTTAATTATGTCATTCTGAACGAAATAAAATGTAGTGAAGAATCTTTTTTAGTGGATTCTTCATTTTGCTTCGCTTCATTCAGAATGACATAAATTTGAACATTTTCCAACTTTTTTACAATGATTATTTTTGATTATAGAAAATAAATCTGCTAAATTTAAAATTAATAGAAAAATTTATGATTATATTTGATTTTTGTGAACTTTTGCCAAAAAATAATCTATGGAACTCGACTCAATTGATAAAAAATTGCTCTACTTTCTTCAGGAAGATAGCAAACAAACAACTAAAGAATTGTCTCACAAGTTAGATTTGTCTGTGACAGCAGTTTATGAGCGCATCAAAAAATTAGAAAAACAAGGCGTCATTTCTAAATATGTGGCGCTGATTGATAAACATAAAGTGGAGAAAAATTTCATCGTGCTCTGTCATGTGAAATTAACACAACACAAAAAAGAATACGTGTTACAGTTTGAAAAAGAAATTATGACTTTGCCAGAAGTAACGGAATGTTTCCACGTGAGTGGCGATTACGATTACATCTTAAAAATCTGTGTAAAAAACATGGAAGAATACCGAGATTTTATGGTTAAAAAACTCACAACTTTACAACATATCGGCTCTACACACAGTTCATTTATGATTGCCGAAGTGAAAAATACCACCACGATTGAGGTGTAGAAAAACCTTCAAGGATTCAAAATCCTTGAAGGTTTGGTTAGATAAAAAAAAACACGCAAATTTGCGTGTTTTCTATTTTGTAAATTTTAGATTTCTCTTTTTGGAGTTGCCATCACTCGGTTCATTTTAATCCAACCTAATTTTTCTAAAAGCAACATAATCATGTACGTAACATCTATTTCGTGCCATCTTACGCCACCAAAATTAGCTCTTCCACCGAATTTATGATGATTGTTGTGATAACCTTCGCCAAGCATTAGCCAATCAAAACGGAATAAATTTTTAGAAGTGTCATTCACTTTGAAATTTACATATCCGTAAATATGACCAAACCAATTGATAATCATTCCGTGAATTGGAGCCATTAAAATAGCCACAGGTAATAATAGCCAATGCCACCAATATTCTGAAAAAATAATAAAGAAAACAGTGTAGAAAGCTCCCCAACCAATTCTTGAGTACCAAGAACAAGCAAATTTGTCAAATGATTTCCATTGCGGAACGTTTTTTGTGAATTTTTCTTCGATGGCAATTTTTTGCTTATTGATTTGTTGGTAAACATTTTTCGTTTTCCACATCATTGCCAGTGGATTTGGGTCGTATTTTGGAGAATGCGGGTCTTTTTCTGTATCGGCAAAAGCGTGATGCATTCTGTGCATTACACCATAACCATACGCTGAAAGATAATTAGAACCTTGGGTAATCCAAGTAAGAATAAAACACAGTTTTTCACCAAATTTAGACATAGTGTAAGTTTGATGCGCTGCGTAACGATGAAGGAAAAAAGTTTGAAAAAATAGTCCTGAATACCATAGGACGATGATGAAAATAATAATAACCATTAATAAGAATTTATAAAGGCACAAATGTAGACATTTGAAAACCAAATGGTAACAAAAAACACGCTATAGAGCGTGTTTTTATAATTTATTTAACTATGCAAAGCGTTGTAAATTTAATTTTAGACCGCTTTTACAATAAAATATTGCTTTTTCCCTTTTTGAAGAAGTAAAAATTTGCCGTCAATTAAATCTTTTTCGGCAGCTACGAAATCGTCTTTTACTTTTTCTTTGTTTACAGAAATAGCATTTCCTTGTAATTCGCGTTTTGCTTCGCCTTTAGATTTTAGGAAACCAGATTTTTCTGATAATAAATCAATAATGTTACTTCCTAAAACGTCTGATTTGGCAACTTCTGCTTGTGGAACTCCATCAAAAATCTGTAAGAATAATTCTTCATCTAAACTTACCAAATCTTCGGCAGTACTTCTGCCGAAAAGGATTTCAGAAGCTTTCAATGCTTTTTCGTACTCTGCTTTTCCATGAACCCAAATCGTAACTTCTTCAGCCAGTTTTTTCTGCAATTTTCTTTCGTGTGGAGCAGTTTTATGTTCTTCTATTAAAGCTTCTATTTCTTCTTTTGGTAAAAAAGTATAGTATTTAATAAATCTTTCCGCATCTTCATCGGTAGCATTTACCCAAAATTGGTAAAATTTATACGGAGAAGTTTTCTTTGCATCGAGCCAATAATTTTCTCCCGCTTCAGATTTCCCGAATTTAGAACCATCAGCTTTTGTAATCAACGGAACGGTTAAAGCAAAGGCTTCACCTTGTGCTTTTCTACGGATTAATTCTGTACCTGTGGTGATGTTTCCCCATTGGTCAGAACCACCCATTTGTAATTTTACTCCTTTATTTTTGTATAAATGTAAGAAGTCGTAACCTTGTAATAATTGGTAGGTAAATTCTGTAAAACTCATTCCGTCAACTCCAGCTTCGCCAGAGAAACGTTTTTTCACAGAATCTTTCGCCATCATATAATTTACGGTAAGGTGCTTCCCAATATCACGCACGAAATCCAGAAACGTAAACGTTTTCATCCAATCGTAATTGTTTACCAATTCTGCTTTGTTCGGTTCATTTCCTTCAAAATTTAAAAATCTAGAAAGTTGACCTTTTATGCAATCTACATAATGATTAAGCGTAGCCTCGTCTAATAAATTTCTCTCCGAAGATTTACCAGAAGGGTCGCCAATCATACCTGTTGCACCACCAACTAGAGCAATAGGTTTATGACCATGCTGTTGAAAATGAGCCAAAACTTTTATCGGAATTAAACTCCCAATATGAAGTGAATCTGCGGTAGGATCAAAACCAATATAAGCAGTCGTCATTTCCTTATTCAGTTGTTCATCAGTTCCGGGCATCATATCAGCGTACAAACCGCGCCATTTTAGTTCTTCAATAAAAGCGTTCATTTTCTTAAAAATTTTGAATGGCAAAGATAGGAAATTTGTAGGAAGTAGGAAGCTGGAAACTGGAAGTTTTTCAGAAGCAGACGTTTCTGTAATTTTTCAATTTCAGACACGCTTTCCGCACTCGCAATTTTTATTTTCCCACCACCAATTCCGAACGCGCCAAAGGCACGTTCCTACAAAATAAAAATGTGCTCAAACAATGCTCCAATCGTGGCTAAAATTCACGTGCAGTTTTTCTTTTCACTTTTCTTAAAGTTTGTTTATTCAAACCTTCAAGGATTTTAAATCCTTGAAGGTTTAATTAATTTGAGAACAATCGCCGCTCGTGAAGTTTATTTTGAGCTTGTCGAAATGCTCGCGCCATAAATCTTATAGACAAAATCTAATCATTTTTTACTTGGCTCTTTTTACTTGGCTCTTACAAAATCCTTATCTTTGCATTTGCAATGGAAAAACCAGAACTTCTACAACTCATCTTTTTGGCCAAAGAGAAAAATCAGAAAGCGCAGACCAAACTGATTAATCAATTTTGGACAGACGTTTTTTCTTTCGTGATGAAAAAAGTTCATGATGAAAACGCCGCAGATGAATTGACGGTTTCTGTTTTTTCTAAAGTATTGGCAAAATTAGATTTGTATGATGAGAATTTCCAGTTCAAAACTTGGGTTCTTACCATCGCTCAAAACACAGTAATTGATTATTGGCGCAAAAAAAATCGAGAAACCGAAGAAACAATGGACGGTTTTCAGGATTTTAAAAATCAATTCGAAAAATCTCCTGAAGAAATTATGATTTCTGTGCAGGAAGAGAAAAAAATCATCGATGCGGTTGCCAAAATGGATCACAATTATCAAAAAATTATCCATTTGAGATTTTTTGAAGAAAAAAGCATCAAAGAAATTGCGGAAGAACTCAATCTTTCTGTTGCCAATACCAAAGTGAGAATTATGAGGGCCAAAAAAGTTTTGGCAGAATTGTTAAACGAAAATGAGTAGAAAAGTCGGAAGTTAGAGGACAGAAGTCCGAAGGTTTCCCAAAATCAATTTAATAAATTTGCGCACTTTGCAAATTCATCTTTAGATGAATCTTTGCGAACTTAAAAATATTTTCAAAAATTGTAAAAGAAAATCTTTGCGTTCTTTGCGTTTAAAAAATAGTATTTTTGTAAACTCAAATTAAATAATGGAAAATCAAATTCAAGATACCACTACCAATAAACCAAAATGGATTCGTGTAAAACTTCCTACAGGAAAAAATTACAGAGAATTAAGAACATTGGTTGATAAATATAAACTGAACACCATTTGTCAAAGTGGTTCTTGTCCTAACATGGGCGAATGTTGGGGAGAAGGAACTGCTACTTTCATGATTTTAGGAAATATCTGCACCAGAAGTTGTGGATTTTGCGGCGTAAAAACAGGAAAACCGCTTGATGTAAATTGGGACGAACCCGAAAAAGTAGCACGTTCTATCAAGTTAATGAAAATTAAACATGCGGTTTTAACTTCTGTAGACCGAGATGATTTGAAAGATATGGGTTCTATAATTTGGGCAGAAACTGTAAATGCAGTTCGTAGAATTTCTCCGGGAACAACTATGGAAACATTGATTCCAGATTTTCAAGGGATTCATAAACATATCGATAGATTGGTAGAAGTAGCGCCGGAAGTAATTTCTCACAACATAGAAACCGTAAAAAGACTAACCAGAGAAGTGAGAATTCAAGCGAAGTACGAGCGTTCTTTAGAAGTGTTAAGATATTTAAAAGAAGCAGGGCAAAACCGAACCAAAACAGGAATTATGCTTGGTTTGGGCGAAACCAAAGAAGAAGTTTTTGAAACCATTCAAGATGTGAGAAATGCGAATGTAGATGTAATTACGATTGGACAATATCTTCAACCAACTAAAAAACATTTGCCAGTAAAACGTTTTGTAGAGTTAGAAGAATTCGAAGAATACAGAATTTTCGCAGAAAGCTTAGGTTTCCGTCATGTAGAAAGTTCGCCTTTGGTGAGAAGTTCTTATCATGCAGAAAAACATATTCACTAATTGAGTTAGGGGATTCGAGTTATGAGATTCGCATTTGGTAACTCGGAACTCGGAACTCGGAACTCGAAATTTTTATGAAAAACGCTGTCCTTATTACGATAGGAAACGAGGTTCTGTCTGGAACTACGGTAGATACCAACTCTAATTTTATCGCAAAAGAATTATCAAAAATTGGGATTTCTGTTTCGCAGATTTTTACCATTTCAGATGAAATAGAAATGATTAAAAATACATTACAATCTGCCTTTCAATTGACTGATTTGGTGATTACAACAGGCGGACTTGGCCCAACTAAAGATGATAAAACCAAGAAAGCTTTTTGTGAATTTTTCAATGATGAAATCGTTTATGACGAAGAAACTTTTCAGCATCTGAAAACCAGATTAGAACGCATTGGAAGGTTAGAAATTATCGAAAGAAACAGAGAACAAGCTATGATTCTTTCAAAAGCTAAAGTTTTCCAAAATCACAACGGAACTGCACCGAGTTTAATGGTAGAAGATAACGGCAAAATAGCGATTTGTCTTCCTGGTGTTCCTTATGAAGTGAAACCTTTGGTTAAAGACCAAATTATTCCTTATTTACAGAAAGAATTTGAATCTAATTTTTTGAAAATTAGAACCGTTTCCGTAGTGAATTATCCTGAAAGTTTATTGTCTGATGCTTTAGAAAATTGGGAACTGAATTTGCCTAAAAACATTTCACTTTCATATTTGCCAATTGCCAATAGAGTGAAGTTGAAATTAACGGCTTCAGGAAAGGATTTAGAAGTTTTAGAAAATCAATTAGAAGAAGAAATTTCTAAAATTAGACCATTGCTAAAATCGCATATTATTTCTGAAAATGGTGATAAAATAGAAGAAATTTTACACGATTTTTTAATTTCTAGAAATTTAACGATTTCTACCGCCGAAAGTTGTACTGGTGGAGAATTATCGCATTTAATTACAAGTGTTTCTGGAAGTTCTAATTATTTTTTAGGTGGAATTTGCACCTACCAGACACAGAAAAAAACGGAGATTTTAGGTGTTTCAGAAGATTTAATCAAAGAGAAAACGGTAGTTTCAGCAGAAGTGGCACAAGCGATGAGTTTGGGCTGTCAGCAATTATTTAAAACAGATATTGCACTTTCTACCACTGGAGTAGCAGGACCAAGTTCAGATGAGTTCAATTCAGAAATTGGAACGGTTTTTTATTCGATTAGAATTAAGGATTTCGAAAAAACTTTCAGATTGTATCTTCCTCATTTAGAGCGCAAAGATTTCATGAATTTTGTTTCGCAGAAAGTTTTGCAGGATTTAATTCAGATTTTAATTCAAGAAAATCTTTAAAATTCGCCTTTCTCATGTAATAAAATGGCGCAAACAGTTGTTATATCTTTAAAATAATGTAGAATGAAATCGCCATCATTGAAAGAACTCAAACGTCAATGAATGTTCAGCGATTCCATAAGACCTTAAAAAAATAAATATTTATTTATGAAAAAAATAATTTTAGGCTTCCTAGTTGTTTTATCTCAGGTTGCATACTCTCAAACTTCCAAAAATTTTGGAGATTTCAGTGCAGTAAAGGTTTATGATAGAATTAATGTAACCCTTGTAAAATCCAGTGAAAATAAAATTCAGGTAAAAGGTGATGATCCCGATGTAGAAATTGTCAATAAAAATGGGGAACTCAAAATAAGAATGATTCCTACTAAGCTTATGCAAGGCAACAAAGCTGAAGTGACTGTTTTTTATGAAGATATAAACGAAATTCAAGCCAGTCAAGGTTCTAAAATCACTTCTGATGGAACTATAGACAGCAAAATGCTCAGCATTACTTCCAACGAAGGTTCTACGCTAAATTTACAAGTAGATGTGAATTTATTAAACTCTAAAGCCAATTCTGGTGGAATCATTAATGTGTCTGGAACCGCAGAAATTCAAGATGTTTTGGTGAATTCTGGCGCGCAATTTTACGGAAGAGATTTAGACTCAGAAACCGTTACCATCACTGCTAATGCAGGTGGATTTGCAGAAGTATATGCCTCTAAAATCCTTAATGCCACAACTAGAGCAGGCGGAAATATAGACGTCTATGGTTCTCCAAAAGACAGAAATACCAAAAATGTTTTAGGCGGAAAGATCACTTTCAAATAAATAAATCGAAGCCAGAGTTTTAAACTTTGGCTTTTTTGATTTTAAAACGTAACAATTTCTTATAAATTTGTACTTATTCATCATTAATTAATCATACAGAAATGAAAAAAATATCAATTGCTGTGTTGGCTTTTTCAGGAATGCTCATTTTAGATTCTTGTGGCACTCAGAAACAAGCAACTACAGAACCTACCCCTTCTCCAATTGAAGAATTAAAACCAGAAGAACTTCCAGAAAACGGAATTGCCATTGAACTGATGGACAAATCTGTTCGTCCGCAAGACGATTTTTACAACTATGTAAACGGAACTTGGATGAAAACGGCTCAGATTCCTGCGGATAAAGCAAGCTGGGGAAGTTTCAATGAATTAAGAGAGAAAACAGACTTAAATTCTCTTAAAATTTTAGACAATTTATTGAAAGAAACTTATGCTAAAGGAACTGAAGGTCAAAAAATTCAGGATATTTACGCTACTTACATGGATATGGATAAGCGTAATGCAGACGGAATTGCTCCTATTAAAGGTGATTTAGCGAAAATTGACGCCATTAAAACGATGGCAGATTTACAAAAATATTTAGTAGAAGCTACCAAAACTGGAGATAACCCTTTCTATTCTTGGGGAGTTTATGCAGACCTTAAAAATTCTACGGATAATGCAGTTTACATGGGAGATGTAAACCTTGGTTTAGGAAGAGATTATTATCAAAAAGATAATGAAGAAAACACCAAAACCATTAGTCAATACAAAGATTATTTAACCAAATTATACACGGTTTTAGGATATAAAAATCCAGAAGCAGCGGCTCAAAAAGTAGTTGACTTTGAAAAAACTGCCGCTCAAACTTTAATCCCTAATGAAAAAATTAGAGATGCTAATCTTCAATACAATCCGAAGACTTTACCAGAATTAAAGACTTTGGTGAAAAATGTAGATTTACCATCTTATCTTAAAAACGCTGGTGTAAATACAGACAGAGTAATCATCGGTGAATTAGAGTATTATAAAAATTTAGATAAATTTTTGAATGCTAAAAATTTACCATTCATCAAAGATTTCTTAAAAGTGAAATTATTGAACAGAAGCGCTTCTGTTTTAGACCAAAAATTAGACGATTTACAGTTTGATTTCTACGGAAGAACTTTGAGCGGACAAAAAGAACAACGCGCGATGAACAAACGTGCACTTTCTACCATTAATGGTGTTCTTGGTGAAGCTTTCGGGAAATTATATGTAGAAAAATATTTTACTGCCGAAGCAAAAGCAGAAATGGTAACGTTGATAGATTATCTTAAAAAATCTTACGTTCAGCATATTTCTAATCTTTCTTGGATGAGTGATGAAACCAAAACGAAAGCTTTAGATAAATTATCAAAAATCACGGTAAAAGTAGGATATCCAGATGAGTGGAAAGACTATTCTAAATTACAAGTGCTTTCTAAAAATGAAGGAGGAACATTGTACGGAAATCTTAAAAATGTTTCTAACTGGGCTTACCAAAGAGAATTAGATAAAGTAGGCAAGAAAGTCGACAAAAAAGAGTGGGGAATGACTCCTCAAACGGTAAATGCTTATTATAACCCAGTAAATAACGAAATCGTTTTCCCAGCTGCTATTTTACAAGCGCCATTCTTTGATTTCAAAGCAGATCCTGCAGTGAATTTTGGAGGAATCGGAGCGGTAATTGGTCACGAAATTTCTCACGGATTTGATGATTCAGGAGCGATGTTCGATGGAGATGGAAACCTTAAAAATTGGTGGACTGATGCTGATAAAAAGAACTTCGAAGAAGCGATTAAAAAATTAGCAGAACAATACAGCAAATATGAACCAGTAAAAGGAACTTTCGTAAATGGTTTATTTACCAATGGCGAAAATATTGCAGATTTAGGTGGAGTTGCCATTGCTTATGACGCACTACAAATGTACCTTAAAGACAAAGGAAATCCAGGATTAATCAGTGGTTACAATCAGGACCAAAGATTTTTCTTAAGTTGGGCAACCATTTGGAGAACTAAATCTACAGAAAAATACATGATTAATCAGGTGAAAACAGACCCGCACTCTCCAGGAATGTACAGAGCAGTTGGTCCACTAGTAAACACAGAAGCTTGGTATAAAGCATTTGGCGTAAAAGAAGGCGACAAACATTACAAAAAACCAGAAGACAGAATTAAAATCTGGTAAAAGTATAAAGTAGTGATTGAGAAGCTTCATCCTGCTTTCGCTACTGGCTTTTTTCTGCGGCGGCGAAGCCGCCGCAGAAAAAGAGCTCAAACATACCGCTCAAACCTAACAAAGTGGTTCAACGACTTAAAGGAGTTAATCAGGGCTATAAAACCACCGAAATTTCGGTGGTTTTTTGTTCCCCTCTTTTAGAGGGGTGGCAAAATTTGACAAAATTTTGACGGGGTGTTACTTCATATTTTTATAAATTTACAAATATGAAATTTACTGTAGAAAAAAATATCGTTTTAGAAAATCCTGCAACCAAATCTTTTTTGGTAGATGCTTTTGTTCCAGAAAAAGAAGAGAAATTACCACTCGTGATTTTTGCTCATGGTTACAAAGGTTATAAAGATTGGGGCGCATGGAATTTGATGGCGGAAAAGTTTGCTAAAAACGGATTTTATTTCGTAAAATTTAATTTCTCGCACAATGGAACTTCATTGGAGCATCCAAGTGATTTTGCAGATTTAGAAAGTTTCGCACAAAATAATTATTCTAAGGAATTGAGTGATTTAAACTTTGTTATAGAGCATTTTAGCAAAGATAATCAAGTAGATGCAGAACATATTACCTTAATTGGACATTCCAGAGGTGGCGGAATTTCCATCATTGCTGCTTCTGAAAATTCTAAAATCAAAAACCTCATCACATTAGCAAGTGTAGACACGCTGAATAGATTTCCTATTGGCGAAAAATTAGAAGAATGGAAAAATCAAGGGGTTTATTACAATTACAACAGCCGAACCAAGCAACAAATGCCTCATCATATTCAGTTTTTAGAAGATTATTTAGGAAACGAAGATAGATTTTCTGTGGAAAAAGCTGTTAAAAATTTTAAAGGAAATTTCTTAATTATTCACGGTTCAGAAGATGAAGCAGTTCCGTATTCTGCTGCCGAAAATTTACATTCTTGGGCAGGAAACTCAGAATTAATTCTGGTGGAAAGAGGCAATCATACTTTTGGAGCCAAAGAACCGTGGTTAGATTTTAAATTACCTACTTTGCTGAATGCTGTAGTGAATGATTGTATTAAATTTTTGAAATAAAAAACTTCGCCAAAGTTTTAAACTTTGGCGAAGTTAGAGTCAATTAATTTTTTAAAATGGCATTTTTTTCAATGTCTTTAATTATTTTCTTCAAATTCTTTTTAGATAAAGTCTCTGAAGTATAATGAAAACTTGGCCCTTTTGTTTTTTCTTCGCGAGTTTGTAAAGAACTTGCTTTTTGCAAATAAATCTTTTTCATTTTTTTGATGTCATAAACTTCTATGATTGCAAAAGCTTCATTACTTGCATATCTTGTTTGTTCAGTAGGCTCTATTAATAAAAGATTATTCCTCACTTTTTTAGTATCAGAATGACAAAGGAAAGACTTTATTTTAAAAATCGAAGATTTTTTTAAATGACCTCAGTTTCGGAGGCGTTAAAAAAAAGAATTCAAAATTCGTTTAAAAATTCCTGTTGTTTGAACTCGTCAGAATGACGAGAGAGTTTCAGGGATTTTAGAATTTTGAATTTTTTTAGCCGAAGAAAGTGAAGTCTTGATTTTTGATTCTTTTCATCAAGGAAAAGAATATTAAATATTCAAAATCTTCCAAGCTTCTTCTATTTTGCCTTCTAAAAGCAGTTTTTGCGCTTCTAGATGTAAATTTTCATCTGCTGAAAAATTTCCTTCTAGGAGTTGTTCTACATTCGCTAACATTCCTAAATCATTTCCTGTGAAAATTTTAGAATTTCTAATTTCTGAAGGCAATTGATCAAAGCCAATTCCTTTCGTAACCAATGGTTTTGGGACTTCGAACAGTGTTTCTGCACTTGTTCTTCCGTACCAGTTTCCACCTAGTCTAGAAACCAAATCTAGTTTTTTCTGGTCTAGGTTTCCTTCTTCATTTAAAAACTCTTCTCTAATGTGAATTTTTAAAACTTCGCAGATGACTAAATTTCCAGCGCCACCTTCGTTTCCAAGAGGTTTAACTTCGATGACTTTGCATTCAAAATTCACGGGTGATTCTGCAATGAGTGGTGGTTTTACCAATTCTGCTGGTTTTTTAGTTAATCCAGATTTAATAAATTCATCTACACCCGTTTCATATTCTGTAGATGAAAGTGAAACTTGCTGAACCATATCAAAATTCACATTTCCAATCACCACTTCTGGAACTTCTAGCACATTATGAAGCGTGTCTTTTGTAGAATTATCTCGAACTCTTCTCGCAGGAGAAAAAATCAGAATCGGTGGATTAGAACTGAATAAATTAAAAAAACTAAACGGCGAAAGATTCACATTTCCGTTTTTGTCTATGGTAGAAGCCAGTGCAATAGGTCTCGGAGCAACAGCCGTTTGCAAAATCATTTGCACTTGCATTGGTGATAATTCTGATGGATGGATTGTTTTCATTTCTATTAATTTCTATTTTGCTGGCAAAACTTTCCCTCTTACTTCTCCGAATCCTACTCTTATTCCGTCTTTTTCAGAGAAACCTCTCATAATGATGGTGTCGTGGTCTTCTATAAATTTTCTTTCAGTTCCATCTGAAAGTTTTAGCGGGTTTTGTCCGCGCCAAGTCAATTCTAGCATAGAACCAAAACTATTCGGTTCACTTCCCGAAATAGTTCCTGAAGCATATAAATCGCCAACTTCCACATTACAACCATTGATGGTGTGATGCGCTAATTGTTGCGCCATATTCCAGTACATGTATTTGTAATTGCTTTGGCAAATCAAGTTTTCTTCGCCGTTTTCTGGTTGTAAATATACTTCTAGGTTGATATCGAAATTTTTATCGCCTTCAAATTTCAGATAATCTAAAACTTCAGGTTCTTGTTTTGGTGATGCAGTTCTAAAGGGTTCTAATGCTTCTAAAGTCACCACCCAAGGTGAAATAGACGAACAGAAATTTTTTCCTAAAAACGGACCAAGCGGAACATATTCCCAACTCTGAATATCTCTTGCGCTCCAATCGTTGAAAATCACCATTCCAAATATTGCATCTTCGGCTTCTTGGGTAGAGATGCTTTCGCCAATTTCTGTATTTTTATTCAATACAAAAGCCATTTCTAACTCAAAATCTAATTGTTTTGAAGCTCCAAAAATTGGTTTTTCTGCATCTGCAGGTTTCATTTGACCTTTTGGTCTGTGAAAATTAATTCCCGAAACCACGATAGACGAAGCACGACCGTGATAACCTACTGGTAAATGTTTCCAGTTCGGGAGCAATGCATTTGCAGGGTCACGAAACATTTTACCCACATTGGTAGCGTGTTCTATGCTGCTGTAAAAATCTGTGTAATTCTGTACGTGAAGTGGCATCATCATCTGTACTTTATCTAAATCATAGAAACATTCTTCTATGGTTTTTTCGTCATGAGAAAGCGATGAACCTTCTAATAAAAGTTCTTGAATTTTTAAACGAACAGCATTGGTTACCGGTTTTCCGAGTTCTATAAATTCATTGAGCGTGTAAGCTTCGAAAACGTTTTCATTTAACCCTTCTATTTCGTCAAAAAATCCGTAATCGTATAAAGTAGCGAGGTCTATCACTAAATCGCCAATTCTGGTACAACAAGCAATGTATTCTCTGTTAAAAACCGCTACACCAAAAGGAATATTATGAATAGAAAAATCTGAATTTTGTGGATAATTTATAAAAGATTTCATGTCTTAAAATTTGTTTTAAAGATATAAAAAAGCCCGAAAACAAAAGAATTTCGGGCAATATTTCATGATTTTTTATTTTACCAGCGTTGTGTCAATCCACTTTTCATTGTTGTTCATATTGATTAAGAAAAGGATACCGTCTCTTTCTTGAATCATGAAGTTGTACGTAAGCGGAATGCCAATTTTTTGACCTTCTAAAACGTCTGCTCTTACAGAAATGTAATTGTTATTTCTAACGAAATCTCCAGAATACAATTTGGTTGTTTTGCTCTGAGCAGAAGTATCATTGATGAGCTCTACAATGTTGATGTTTTTATCAGCTAAAAAACTCACAACGTATTTGTATACCAAAGTTCCTTTATTCTGAATGAGGGCAAAGGTTTTTCCTTCTAAATTTACATTTAGTACTCTTTTTTCTACTTCTCTTTCGCGTAAAAGGCGGTCTAGTTTTGCATTAATGTCTTCGTAATCTCTAGTATTCGTTTTTTGAGAAAATGAAAAAGCGAATAAAAAGAGGGTGAAAAATAAAAATATTTTTTTCATGGTTAGACATTTAATATTTTTTTATAGGTTGCCTCTTCTGGCTTGTTCTCTTTCTAAGGCTTCAAATAATGCTTTGAAATTACCAGCTCCGAAGCTTTGCGCACCATGTCTTTCTATAATTTCGTAGAAAAGAGTAGGGCGGTCTTCTACAGGTTTTGTGAAAATTTGTAAAAGATAACCTTCTTCGTCACAGTCGATTAGAATTCCTAAATCCTGAAGTTTTTTAATGTCTTCGTCTATTTTTCCCACTCTTTCTGGAACCATTTCGTAGTAGGCTTCTGGTGGTGCCGAAAGGAATTCTACTCCTCTCGCTTTCAATTCTGTTACCGTTTTTATGATGTCTTTGGTCGCTACTGCAATGTGCTGAACTCCTTCTCCTTCGTAGAAATCTAGATATTCTTCTACCTGAGATTTTCTCTTTCCTTCTGCTGGTTCATTAATAGGGAATTTAGCAAATCCGTTTCCGTTGCTCATTACTTTTGACATGAGTGCAGAATATTCGGTGTTAATTTGCTTATCGTCAAAACTTAAAATATTTACAAATCCCATTACTTCTTCATACCATTTTACTACAGGAATCATTCTGTTCCAACCTACATTTCCTACGCAATGGTCTACATAAAGCAATCCACAATCTGTAGGGTTATAATCAGATTCCCATTTTTCGTATCCTGGCATAAATGGTCCGTTGTAATTTTTTCTTTCGATGAACATGTGAACGGTTTCGCCGTAGGTATAAATTCCAGACATTTTTACTTCCCCGAATTCATCTTTTAGCGTTTTGGGTTCCATGTAAGGTTTTGCACCACGATTTGTGGTTTCTTCGAATGCTTTGTAGGCATCATCAACCCAAAGTGCAAGAATTTTTACCCCATCACCATGTTTTTTTTGGTGTTCACAAATTGGTGAATCCGAAGATAAACCTGAGGTAAGAACCAATCTTATTTTTCCTTGTTGCACTACATAAGAAGCTCTATCTCTTACGCCAGTTTCTGGACCTGCATAAGCTACGCTCTGAAAACCGAAAGCAGTTTTGTAATAATGGGCTGCTTGCTTAGCATTTCCTACATAAAATTCTATATAATCTGTTCCATTTATAGGAAGAAAATTCTCTGCCTGCGCTATTTTTTCGGCAAAAGTAAGTGTGCTCATTTTTCTCTTTTTATTTGGAGTTTGTTATGTGCCAAATTACAAATATTGTGTGATGTGGACAAAAAAAATCAACAAAACCTATCTTTTTGATAGGTTTTATGATGTTACAATGCGTGTGATTTAAATCGTTCGAAGCAGAATTTATCGAGCATTTCTCTGTCATCAGGATGGGCAATGTCTATGAGTAGTTTTGCGCGCTGTCTCATGTTTTTTCCGTAGAGATAAGCTACTCCATATTCTGTTACCACATAGTGAATATGACCTCTAGTCGTTACTACACCAGCTCCTTCTTTTAAGTAAGGAACAATTCTAGGAACTCCTTTTTTGGTTCTAGAAGTAAGGGCAATAATAGGTTTTCCACCTTCAGAAAGTGCAGCTCCACGAATGAAATCCATTTGTCCGCCAATTCCTGAATATTGATAAGTACCAATAGAATCTGCACAAACTTGACCAGTTAAATCTACTTCTATAGCAGAATTGATGGCTACTAATTTTTTGTTTCTTCTAATGATAGATGGATTGTTTACATGAGTTACATCCATAAACTGAAAAGAAGGATTGTTGTCGATAAAATCGTATAATTTCTTTGTCCCAAAGCAAAACGCAGTAATGGTTTTGTTGAGATGTATTCCTTTATATTTATTGTTTACTACGTCATTCGCAACTAAATCTATGATTCCGTCACTAATCATTTCCGTGTGTACACCTAAATCTTTGTGATTGTGAAGTGAACTTAGAACCGCATCTGGAATCGTACCAATTCCCATTTGAAGCGTAGATTTATCTTCTACCATTTCGGCAATATATTTTCCGATGGTTCTTTCGTTATCAGAAACTTTCGCAGCGTAATCTATCGTTAATAAATCGGTTTCATGCCACACCATTTTATCAATTCTTTTCACATGAAGCATAGAATCTCCTAGTGTTCTTGGCATTTTAGGATTTACCTGTGCAATCACATATTTTGCAGAATCTACGGCACTTCTCGCTACATCTACAGAAGTTCCCAGTGAACAATAACCATGCTGATCTGGTGGTGAAACCTGAATAATAGCTACATCTAACGGAAGAATATTATTTTTAAATAAAATAGGAATTTCACTCAAAAAAACGGGAACAAAATCTCCTCTGTCACTGTTTACCGCTTCTCTTACTGGTGCCGAAACAAAAAGAGAGTTGATGTAAAAACTGTCTCTATATTCTGGTTTTGCGATTTCTACTTCACCTTGAACGGTGATAGAAACCACCTCTACATCTCTTAATCTATGGGCTTGTTTTGCTAATTCCGAAATCAAATAATTAGGAGTACAAGCACTCCCGTGAAAAAATATTCTTTGGTTGCTCTGGACAAGTGATAAGGCTTCTTCTGCCGTGACGTAATTATACATAATATAATCGTTTTTATGTTTCTAAACTTTTCAATTTTCTCTGTTTCCCAAAGTTACATTTTTATGAAGAATGTACAAGATGAGATTTATCAAATAAAGTTCTGATTTTTTGATAATATTGACCTGTTTTTGTGCTAAATTGCATAAAATTAGGAATTTTTAACCCATAAAATTTTTAAATGTTTATTCGGGTTTTTACTCTTGACTTCTGTCGTGTAAATAATTTTCTTCGGTGTCTAACCAACTGGTAGCGTAAGATTTATCTTCCACTTTCATCGCTTCTTCTGTGATTTTCAGTGGTCTGAAAGGATCTATCATTACCGCATATTCTTCGGTGAATTTTTTCCCAATGCTTCTTTCCATCGCACCAGGATGAGGTCCGTGAACAATTCCGCCTGGATGAAGCGTAAAATCCATTAAGTCAATGTGATTTCGGCTCATAAAATCTCCTTCAGTGTAGAAAAGAACCTCGTCTGAATCTATATTCGAGTGATTATAAGGTGCAGGAATGGCTTGAGGATGATAATCATACATTCTTGCCACAAAAGAACAAATCACAAAATTATGCGCTTCAAAATTCTGATGAATCGGTGGTGGTAAATGCACTCTTCCAGTAATCGGTTCAAAATTTTTGATGTTGAATTTATAAGGATAGAAATAACCGTCCCAGCCTACCACATCAAAAGGATGTGTAGCGTAAATAAAATCCCAAATCAGGTTTTCTTTTTTTACTTTGATGAGAAATTCTCCTTTTTCGTCTTTGGGTTCTACAAAAGTGGGAGCGATAATATCTCTTTCGCAAAATGGCGAATGTTCCAGCAGTTGTCCAAACTCATTTCTGTATTTTTTTGGGGTATAAATCGGGGAGTGTGCTTCTAAAAAGAAGAAGACATTTTCTGTAGTTTCTAACTCTACTTGATAAATCGTTCCTCTTGGAATGACAAGATAATCTCCTTTTTCGAAGTCTAAATTCCCTACAAAGGTTTTCAGTGTGCCTTTTCCTTCGTGTATGAAAAGCAGTTCATCACATTCTGCATTTTTATAAAAATAATCTGTAGATTTTTTAGGCTTTGCCAAGCCCATTTTTAAATCGTTGTTTAACAACAAAACTTTTCTACTTTCTAAATAATCATTTTCGGGAGTTACTTGTACCCCTTTAAACATTCTTGGCGTGATGTTTCGGTCTACTGCAATTTTTGGAGTAACATCTTTTGGCGTTCCAATAGATTTAATCTGTGTAGGTCTGTGAATATGATACAGTAACGAAGAGATTCCGTGAAAACCTTCAGTCCCAAAAAGCTGTTCGTAATAGAAATTCCCTTCCTCGGATTTAAAAATGGTATGCCTTTTTTGCGGAATTTTTCCTAATGTGGTGTATCTCATTTCTACTGGTGTTCTGATTTTCCCAAATATAATAAAATTTAGAAATCTCAATCCATAAAAAACTCCCGATGGATTTCGGGAGGAGAAATGGTATTAGTTCAGGCGAAAAATTTAAGTGTTGATATAGTTGGTAAGATTTTCGATGACGTCTTTTTGGTGCAGTAAAACTTCGTCTAGTAGGTCTTTTACAGAAATTAGACCGATGAGTGTTTCATTTTCTACTACAGGCAAATATCTCACATTGAGTTGAGTCATGATTTCCATGCATTTTTCGATGGGGTCATTTTTTGATAGTTTTGGGAGGTCTGTTCTCATGATTTCTCTTACCGGAAGTTCCTTAGAACTTTTGTTGAGAAGCACAACTTGGCGTGCGTAATTTCTCTCCGAAAGAATGCCGAGATATCGTGTTCCATCCATTACAATAACAGAGCCTATGTTTTTGTCTGCCATTAATTTTAAAGCTTCGAAAACGGTTTTTTCAGGTTCGATGATGGCGAGTTCTCTTGATTTTCTATCAAGAATGTGTTTTATGGTTCTCATATTCATGTGGTTTTAGTGTGTTTCTAAAATTAATAAAATATTTTGAATATGAAATAGTTAGCGAAAAAAATCTAAAATTTTTGAGAAAATATGAATCTGTGCGTACTTAAAATGATGGAAACTTATCTGCTATTGCGATGTACATAGCTTGTGTAATTTTTTGTAAAACGCAAAGATGTTTTAATGATTTATTTGCAATTTTAAGTGAGGAAAGTATACAAATCAATTCGTTTTTTAAACGTAGGCTTAATCCAATTCGCTAGCGAATTTTATCTTTGCTGGCTTAATTTTTTTACTTTAAAGTTTTAAAAACTTTGCGTTTTAAAAGGAGGAACGATTGATTTTTATTTAAGTCAAGGAAATTCCGCCAAGATTTCCGCTGCTCATCATCAGGAAAGCGGCATTTGATTTTTCCAGATTTTGCCAAAAATTTTTTAACTTTTTGTAAAACGCAAAGATGTTTTAATGATTTATTTGCAATTTTAAGTGAGGAAAGTATACAAATCAATTCGTTTTTTAAACTTAGGCTTAATCCAATTCGCTAGCGAATTTTACCTTTGCTGGCTTAATTTTTTTACTTTAAAGTTTTAAAAACTTTGCGTTTTAAAAGGAGGAACGATTGATTTTTATTTAAGTCAAGGAAATTCCGCCAAGATTTCCGCTGCTCATCATCAGGAAAGCGGCATTTGATTTTTCTAGATTTTGCCAAAAGTTTTTCAAATCATCCGCATTGGTAAAAACCTGTAAATTTTCTTTCCCGAAAGATTCTTTAATCAATTCAGGCGAAATGGGAGTCATGTTTTTAATTTTCAAAGCTTCCAAATCATAGAAAACCACAGCTTCATCGAGTTGGGCTAAAGTATTTTTGTATTGAGGCAAAAACGCTGGATTGAGAGAAGAGTAGGTGTGAAGTTCTAGAACGCCTATTTTCTTCATGGCAGGAAATTGTTCTGCAAAGGCTTCTACAGATGCTTTTACTTTGCTCGGAGCGTGAGCAAAATCTCTGTACAAGATGATGTCGTCATTTCTTTTTACCTTTTCTAAACGTTTTGATGCGCCAGAGAAACTCATCATGGCTTCGTAGAAATCCTCGTCTAGAATGCCCAATTGATTACAAATAAGCCTTGCTCCTTCTAAATTCAGTAAATTGTGCTTTCCGAAAATTTTAAGCGGAATTTGCCCCATTTCTGTCTCTACCGAAGTTTTTCCGTTTTTGGTTTCGTAGTTGGGCGTTTTGTAAGGCATTTTTCTGAAATAATTCTCCGCTTCGTCTACCAGTTTTACTAAGTTTTCATCTTCTTCATTGTACACTAGAATTCCACCAGAAGTAATATTTTTGATGAAATTTCTAAAAGCGTCTATATAATCTTCTTCCGTTTTAAAAACATTGATGTGATCCCAAGAAATCCCAGAAATCAAAGCGATATTCGGATGATAATGCAAGAATTTCGGGCTAGAATCTATCGGCGAAGAAAGATATTCGTCTCCTTCCAAGATGATAAAATCATTTTCCGAAGAAATTTTAACCATGCAGTCAAAACCATCTAACGGTGCTCCAACCATAAAATCTGTGTCGAAATGATGGTATTGCAACGTATGAAGAACCATAGAAGTAATGGTGGTTTTCCCGTGAGAACCTGCAATCACCACTCTGGTTTTTTCTTTGCTCTGTTCGTATAGAAATTCTGGATAAGAATAGATTTTAATGCCCAATTCTTGAGCTTTTAAGAGTTCTGGATTCTCTTTTTTGGCGTGCATTCCTAAAATAACTGCATCTAGATTTTCAGAAATTTTCTCAGGAAACCAACCTAAACTTTCAGGAAGAAGTCCGTTTTTTTGCAATTGAGAAAGAGAAGGTTCAAAAATAGCATCATCTGAACCTGTGATTTGGTAACCTTTATTTTTGAGAGCTATGGCAAGATTGTGCATCGCAGCACCGCCAATCGCAATGAAATGAATGTTCATGTTTTAATTAAAATTAAAAAGAGCCAAGTAAAAAGAGCCAAGTAAAAAGAGCCAAGTAAAATTTAATAAAATAAGTTTACTCGTCTTTTTTCTCTTGTTTTTTGCGCTCCTGATATTCTTTGTCGTAATCGTGAAGCACATTATACTCAGGTGTTTGCTCAATGGCGTGCATAATTTTGTTAAGAATATCTTCCGCTTTTTCGTTGTCGTAATCTATTTCTAATGGAGCTTTAAATTGCATGGTAGGTTCTACACCTGTCACTTTTACTCTCAATCCTTTTTTGTCAAATGCTCTTCGGAATCCATTGATTTTGATAGGAATAACGATACAACGCTGCTGCTGAACGAGTTTAGCTGTTCCTTTTCTACCTTGTGCAAAAGCAGAAGTAGTACCTTGCGGAAAAGAAATCACCCAACCATTATCTAGCGCTTTCAGAATATTTTCTACTTCTCTTAAATCTACCATTCTGTTCACATTTTTTCCGTCGGCGCGCCAAGTTCTTTTTACGGTAATTGCTCCAGCCAATTTAAAAATTCTTGCTAAAATCCCTTTATTCATGGTTTCTTCTGCGGCTACGTAGTAAAAATCTACTTTTGGATTGAGCAGGTAAATAGGATTTTTGATGGTGTTCATATATCCATTATTCACGGCACAGAAAACGTGGTACATTGCTGCTACATCAGCAAAATACGTTTGGTGATTGGATACGAACAATACATTGGTTTTCGGGAGGTTTACCAAATGCTCGGTTCCTGTAATTTTCAGTTTGTTGAACCCATTAAATCTTCTATAGGAAATAATTCCCAAGATGAAGATGATAAATCTCTTTAAAAAGTAAATATTCCCGAAAGAATCTGTAAAAATGCTTTTCTTCGCCATTTTTCAAGTAGCTATTAAGCTCGATTTTTATTAAACACAAATGAATTTTCTGCGCTATTAATTTTTAACCGAAAAAGTGACAAAAGCTATATTTGTTTTAAAGTTTCCTAAAATGAAAAAGATTAAACAATACTTTTTCTTCTTTTGAAAGACTTATTTTCAAGCTTTTCTTTTGTGGCTTTTGTGGTTTAAAAATTTTTTGATAATGAATTAAACATCAAAATGCAGATTGCAAATTTAAACATTTTTTAGCAACTCGTTCAATTCACTCAAAATCATAGAAGTGGCGCCCCAAATTTTGTGGTTTTGGAAATCAAAATAAGGAACTTTATATCCATTGGTTCGTGGCAATCCCATGGTTAAAGGTGGTTTTGGCAAATCTCGAATCACCGAAAGTGGAACTTCTAAAATTTCCTGCACTTCGGTTTGTTGGTGATTAAAATCTGGCCAAGATTCGGTGTAAGACAGAAAAGCATACACGAAAAAATTACTTGGCGGAATATAAATAGGAGAGAGTTCTCTCACGATTTTGATTTGTGAAGTGGTAACGCCTATTTCTTCCCAAGTTTCACGGATGGCGGTTTCTGCAAAGTCTGCATCGGTGTCATCTTTTTTACCACCAGGAAGCGAAATCTGCCCAGAATGTCTGTCGTTCTCATTGTGCGTTCTGTGGATGAGCGGAAAGTGCCATTCTCCGTTTTTGGGATAGAGTAAAATATTGACGGCGGCGTATTTAGGATTTTTGGCCAAAATTTCTTCTTGCGTGAGCAGAGAACGATAAGGTGGCGCATAATCTTTTTGCGCATCAAAACCGCCCAACTCTGCGTCTTGCAACTGCTGTAATAGTATTTCTAAAGAATTTTGCATTGCTCAAAAATAGGGAATTTTTAGCAGAGCTTGTTTTAAAGGATTGTTAAATGTTGATAAGATTTTCCCGAATCAAGTTAGGGTCTGAGTTGAGTTTCCTTTTACATTTGTTCGTGGTTTGTTCGTGATTTAGGGTACTTTTCCGAGGCTGATTCGAAGGAAACACGAAGAAACCACGAACAAACCCCAAACTTGACTGCTCTTTTACCCGAAATTGAGTAGAAGTTATTTCATAGAAAAACCTCTGCTTTCGCAGAAGTTTTGGTTTTTTATGGAGTTAAGATGTTTAATCTATTTATATAAATCTTATTTGTAAGTTTAATTTGAAATATAACTTTTCATTTTCTTTGTAAATACTTCCGAAATCGTGTCTTGAACTACTTGCAGTTTCGAATTTTGTATTTGAATAAAGATAATCTTCAAACTCATTTCGGTTGTAAATATGATAACATAAAACTTCTCCATCTTCTTTTACGACCAAATATCCGCCAGTAGCATCAAGTTGACCAGTCCAAATCTTTGATGGCATCATTCCAAGTGCAATATCTGTTATAAATCGTTTGAATTTATATGTATAAAAAGGATGATTGTTCTCTAAATCAAAGTTCAAAGGATTTATTTCAGTTACATAATTTATCAGGTCGATACTTTTTGAATGACCTGTTGTAAAAAATATTTTAAGTATTTCTGAAACAATATTTGGTAATGCTGAATCAATTAAAATCAAATTATTTCCAAAAATTGAGCTTTCTGTTTTAATAAAATTCAAAGAACCGCCCAACGAATAAATTTGCTCAATTCTATCTTTGATTTTACTTCTTGAATCGATTGAATTTATAGAGATAATTTGTTCATCTGATAGATTTATATTTTCAATTTCATAAATAAAATTTGTAGTTTTTCCAGCGTTCAATAGAGTAGAAGCTCCACCCAATTGAGATTTAATGCTAAATCCTAATTCGGGATTTGTTCCTGTTCTTTGGTCATGAATGACTATTTTAATGTCGCTTTTTACAGATGATTTAGCTTTAATGGATTGACTTTGATAAGAATTGATAAATGTTTCAATTTCTGGAATTGAAAAGGTTGCATTAGTTTTCTCCTTTATTTTTTGTAAAAGAATACTTGCATTTTCTTGAAATTTAGTTATTGCAATTCTAAATTCATCTTCGTAATTTTTGATTAAAACAATATCATCTTCGTAAGAAAACTCAAAAGTGCCGTTAGATTCATCTCTAAGAACTTTTATAATTGGAAATATTAGAGACTCTATTTTATTCAAATCACTATCTCCAGCGAATAATTGTTTGTCGGCAATAATTTTAAGAAGTGCATAAACTTCGCTCCATTCTCCTTTATTTCCTGTTATCATTTAGTTTTCAGTATTAGTTTTAAAATTTCATTTGCAGTTGCTTGAATAGCAGGTACGGCAACGGAGTTGCCAAACTGCTTATAAGCAGATGCGTCAGCAACGGGAATGACAAAATTATCTGGAAATCCTTGTAGTCTTGCCCATTCTCTTGGAGTCATTTTTCGGATTCCTTCACGATTTACTTCTCCTTTTATTTTCGTTGTTGGAGTGAAATCTGTAATTCTGTGATCTAAAACTAAATTTCTTTCACGTCCCATTCCTCCACAAACTACAGCATTTGCTATTTGATTATCTTTAATAATCTCGTAACCAAAACCATTTCCTTTGTTTTCGTGTCTTGCTTTATGATTGACAAGTGTTTGAAGATATTGAGTTGAAAGATAATATTTAGTATCAACTACATTTTCTTCTTTAACGTCTGCAAAAGTTGAGTTTTGATTAGTTGGTTTTGGATAATTGAATTTATCAATATTTAAACTTGGGTGAAAACCAACAATGTAAATACGTTCTCTATTTTGTGGAACACCAAAATCTTTAGCATTCACAATCTGAGGTTCAGGAACAAAATAACCTAAGTCATTACGTAAAACATTTAAAATTGTTTCTAAAGTTTTTCCTTTGTCGTGACTTCTTAAACCTTTTACGTTTTCTAAAAAGAATGCTTTTGGTTGTTTACGTTTGATAATTTCAGCAACATCGAAAAATAATGTTCCTCTTGTATCTTCAAATCCTCCACGTTTTCCTGCGATTGAAAATGCTTGACAAGGAAAACCTGCACAAAGTACATCAAATCCGTCTGGAATATATTGTTTAGTTTCTTCTTTTGTAATATCACCAAACGGAGTTTCTCCAAAATTTGCACGATATGTTTTTTGCGCTTGTTTATCCCATTCGCTTGTAAAAACACATTTTCCACCAAGATTTTGTAATGCCAAACGGAAACCACCAATTCCAGCAAACAAATCTATAAACTTGAATTTTGGATTTTCAATTGGCAGAAATGGAACATCTTCATTACTGAAAAGTTCTAATTGAAAATTACTTTTACTTAAATAATTAGTATAATCTTCTGAAACGTAGTTTTTAAGTATTTCTTTAGTGTATTCAATTGCATCACTTTTATAAAATTGTGACACTCCGTTTTTATTGTTATGAAGATAATGGGTTATCACAGCATCTTTTACATCAAAGTCAACGATAGGATTTTTTTTATCGTTTCTAATTTTCTCAAGTGATATTTTTTCCAAAACTTTCATTAATTCAATTTCTAAATAATTGATTGCAATTTACAAAAAATATCTTTTGATTTTAAAATTGAGATTTATAAGCCGTGTTTATAAGTTTTTGTATAATAAAACATAATTAGGAAAAGTTTAGTTGTAAAATTTTAGGGTCTTTTTTAAAAATATAACAATCTGTTTTGGTCTATGCTAAAAATCATTTAAATCATTTAAAACACCCCGTCTTTAACAAGTTAAAGACACCCCTCTAAAAGAGGGGAACCTGCGTATGTTTTAATGGTGAACAGTTTATAAACAAAAAAATCGCTGCATTGCTGCAACGATTTTATAATTTTTTAGAAATTTTCTTCCTCTCTAACTCTCCTCAAGGAGAGCACCGAAAATTTCATTTGTTATTACTCATTAATTAGAGTAGCTTACGAGTTCTTTTTTGTCGGCATCATAGAGTCTGTACTCCAGATATTTAAAAGAATCTCTTGGGATAATGGTTACCCATTTTTTGTACTTGATAAACCATTTCATTTGTTGGCTCATCAATCCTTTTGTAAGATATGCTTCTACAAACGGATGCGTGTGTAGGTATAATTTGCCCTTGTTTTTGGTGAGGAAATCTTTGATGGTTTCTTCCATGCGTTCTATCACAAAAATAGGAGCCAAGATTTCGCCGTCTTTGTTCGGGTTTTCTTCGGTAGTGTCTATTTGTTTTTCTGGTCTTACACGTTGTCTGGTGATTTGTATCAAACCAAATTTACTCGGCGGTAGGATTTTGTGCTTTGCTTTGTCGCGTTTCATTTCTTCGCGCAAGTGTTCGTAGAGTTCTTTTCTGTGGTCAGGATTTGGCATGTCTATAAAATCTACCACAATAATTCCGCCCATATCTCGCAGTCTGAGTTGTCTTGCAATTTCTGTAGCAGCCATTTTGTTCACGTTTAGGGCGTGTTCTTTATTGGTAGTGCCAGAAGAAATGTTGTTCCCCGAGTTTACGTCTATTACGTGCAGTGCTTCTGTATGTTCTATCACGAGGTAAGCACCTTTAGAACTTGGGATGTTTACGTGTTTTCCAAAAGATTGTTTCAGCTGTTTTTCTACATTGTAATATTCCAGAAGTGGAATGTGAGAATCATAAAATTGTACAATGTTTTTTCGTTCTGGAGCAATGACTTCAAGGTAATTTCTCATATCGTTTACCATTTGTTCATCGTCACAAATGATAGAAACGAAATCCTGATTGAAATTGTCTCTCAAAATAGCCGAAGCTTTGTCTTCTTCACTAAGAACTTTGGCAGGCGTTTTATTTTTTTGGATATTTTTGAAGCAAACGTTCCATTTATCAACCAATTGGTTCATGTCATTATGGAGTTCTGCTACTTTTTTTCCTTCTGCTACTGTTCTGATGATTACACCGAAACCTTCAGGCTTTATGCTTTCGATAAGCGTTTTGAGCCTAGCTTTTTCTTCGGCGCTTTTAATTTTTTTAGAGATAGAAACCTTATTATCAAAAGGGATAAGTACTAGAAATCTACCGGTTAATGAAATCTGGGTAGAAATTCTGGGACCTTTAGTAGAAATAGGTTCCTTGGTAATTTGCAATAAAACTTCGTCTTGAGGAGCCATCACTTTGTCTACAGTGCCGTGCTTGTCTATTTCTGGCTGAATTTGGAAGTTTTTGAGCGAAGAAGTTTGTTGTCTTTTGGATATCGTATCCTGTAAAAACTTGCGATAGGTAAGATACTGCGGACCGAGATCCTGATAATGCAAAAAAGCATCTTTCTCGTAACCTATATTTACGAAAGCAGCATTGAGATTAGGAGCTAATTTTTTAATTTTTCCCACAAAGATATCGCCTACTACAAAATCTGTATTCTGCTTAATCTCGTGGAGCTCGAATAATCTACCGTCTTCAATAAGGGCAATTTTAGAAGCATCATCTTCATAAGAGATTATTAATTCTTTCTTCATTTTCTAAAATTTCTTTTTAAAGTTTTTAATTAAAACAAAAATATAGTTAGTGCTCATTATAAAGATAAAAACACCAACTATATTATATTGTATCTAAACAGAAAAGATTATTTTTTCTTATGTCTGTTTGCTCTTCTTCTTTTCTTTCTTTTGTGGGTAGCCACCTTGTGTCTTTTTCTTTTCTTTCCGCTTGGCATAGTTAGAAATTTTTAAAAGTTAATATTTGAATTTTTTTTTGAACCTAATTTATAAATTATTTTACAGCAACCTTAGTTTTAACTTTTTCTACGAAAGTTTTAGAAGGTTTAAAAGCTGGGATGTTGTGAGCAGGAATGTTGATAGCTGTATTTTTAGAAATATTTCTACCTGTTTTTGCTGCTCTGGTTTTGATTACAAAAGAACCGAAACCTCTTAAATATACGTTATCTCCATTATACAAAGAAGTTCTGATTTCTTGCATAAAAGCTTCGATAACTTTTTGTGTATCATTTTTTTCTATTCCTAATTTGCTTGAGATGGTGTTTACCAATTCTGCCTTTGTCATTTCCTTTTTTTGTTTTTATTTTTGGTGTGCAAATATAAAAAATATTTTTTGAAAAAGAAGAACAAATATACTGATTTTCTAAACATTGGTTTAAAACTCTTGAAATGGTATGATTTGAATGCGAGAGATTTACCTTGGCGAAAAACGAAGAATCCTTATCACGTTTGGGTCTGCGAAATCGTTTTACAGCAGACTAGAGTAGAGCAAGGCAAGAATCATTACCTGAATTTTGTAGAAAGATTTCCTACGGTAGAATCATTATCCAGTGCAGAAATAGACGAAGTTTTACTCTATTGGAAAGGTTTAGGCTACTATTCACGAGCGATTAATCTGCACAAAGCAGCACAACAAGTAATGGAAGATTTCGGAGGGGAGTTTCCTAGTGAGTTTTCTGAAATTTTAAAACTAAAAGGTGTGGGGAAATATACTGCAGCTGCGGTTTCCAGCATTTGTTTTGATGAAAAAGTTCCTGCCATTGATGGAAATTTCTACCGAGTGTTGAGCAGAGTTTTTGCCGATGATTTTGATGTTTCCTCGCCAAAAGCGTATGCATATTTCTATGAATTGGCTTTACTCATCATGCCTGAAGAAAATCCAGGGAACTTTAATCAAGCCATTATGGATTTGGGTTCAGAAATTTGTAAGCCTAAAAATCCACAATGTCAAGTTTGTCCCATTCAGGAAAATTGTTTGGCCTACGAAACAGGAAAAGTGCTGGATTTCCCTGTGAAATCTAAAAAAGTAAAAGCAGAAGATTTAAAATTACACTATTTTTATATAATGTATGAAGATAAATTCCTCATCAAACAGCGTGATGATTCCTTTATTTGGAAGAAATTATATGATTTCCCGGAAAGTATTTCTCATGATTTGGAAGATTATATAGTGGAGGAAAAAACGGTGCATCATAAACTTACGCATAAAAATCTGGAAATCAGTATTTCTAAGGTGATTTTGCAGGATGAAAAAGTTTTTGAAAACTACGCTCAGAAGCATCAATTGCAAATTACAAATTACGAAAATTCTCATCAGAAGTCTTTTCCGAAACCTTTAGAAAATTATTTGAAGAAAACGTTTGAAAATTAAATCTTTGAACTTGATTTTCGAGAAAATTCTTCCACAAAAAATTCTTACTTTTGCAGAATGTTTAAAAAATTAGCAGTCATTTTGTTAGCGTTTTCTGCATTGGCTTGTAGTGAAGAAGCAAAACCTAAACCCAAAGGTGAATTGCGTCTAGAATATCCACAACCTCATTATCAAGCATTTACTAATCCATGTGCTTATACTTTTGAATATTCAGATTTTGCAGCAATAGCAGATGCTAAACAAGCATGTTGGTATAATTTGCGTTATCCCAAAATGAAAGCCAATGTTTTCATTACGTATTTTCCGGTGAAAAATGATTTTGATGCGCACGTAAAAGAAGTAGAAAAAATGGTTTACGGACATACCATTAAAGCTTCAGCTATCGAAACCAAGTCTTTTTCTTATCCTGAGAAAAAAGTGTATGGAAATGTGTATGAATTAAAAGGAGAAAGTGCTTCTAATATTCAGATTTTTATCACAGACAGCACCAGACATTTTGTCACCGCGAATTTATATTTCAATACAAGACCAAAACCAGATTCACTCGCACCAGCAGTAGATTATATTAAAAAAGACTTGCTGCACATGATTGATACTTTCCAGTGGAAGTAGTTTGAGTGGGAGAGTTGGAGAGTTGGAGAATGGGGGAATTGGAGAATGGAAGAGTGGGAGAGTGGGAGAGAAAAATAATATATAAAAAATAATAAATAATATCTACATATGAAATTATTAGCAGTAGGAACTGTAGCATTTGATGCCATAGAAACGCCTTTTGGTAAAACTGATAAAATTTTAGGAGGAGCAGCTACTTACATAGGTTTAGCCGCTTCTGTAATGAAAACAGACGTGAGTTTGGTTTCGGTGATTGGTGGAGATTTTCCACAGCACTATTTAGATATGATGACTTCTAAAGGAATCAATATCGATGGAGTAGAAACGATTAAGGATGGGAAGACGTTTTTCTGGAGTGGGAAATATCATAACGACCTTAATTCTAGAGATACTTTAGCTACAGAACTGAATGTTCTAGAAAACTTCGACCCGAAAATTCCAGAATCTGCAAAAGATGCCGAAGTTTTACTTTTAGGAAATCTGCATCCTGCTGTGCAATTAGCTGTGTTAGATAGAATGGAAAAACGCCCACAATTGGTGATTTTAGATACCATGAATTTCTGGATGGATCTTACTTGGGATTTATTATTGGAAGTAATTGCTAAAACAGACGTTATTACGATTAATGATGAAGAAGCGCGTCAACTTTCTGGAGAATATTCTCTGGTAAAAGCAGCGCAAAAAATCCACGATATGGGACCAGAATTCGTGATTATCAAAAAAGGAGAACACGGAGCATTGTTATTTAATGATGGTAAAATCTTTGCAATTCCAGCATTACCATTAGAAGAAGTTTTTGATCCAACTGGAGCTGGAGATACTTTCGCAGGAGGTTTTGCAGCGTATTTAACAAAAAACCAAGAATTTACTTTCGAAGAAATGAAATCTGCATTAATTGTAGGGTCTGCAATGGCAAGTTTCACGGTAGAAAAATTCGGAACTCAGCGTTTAGAAGAAGTTACCGAAGCCGAAATGATTGGCAGAATAAAACAATTTAAAGAACTTACCACTTTCGAAGTCAAACTTTAAAAACGTTTTGAAAACGCAGATTACCATGAATTTTCAACTTTTATTAAACGCAAAGTTTATAAAATTGAAATAAAATATCAAGAGAGCAAAGTTAGATTCGCTAGCGAATTGATAAAGCGAACGCTTAAAACGAATGTATTCGTATTCTTTGCTCACTAAAATTGTTCATAGGATTAATAAAATCTTTGCCTTGCATAAAATTTAGATTGCAAAATAATTTTAAGAAATAATTAACTCCCTTTTAAATTTTATTTGAAAGGGATTTTTTTTAGCTTTGAGGCTGTAAATTTTTGGAAAGATGAACGTTAGGATTTCCAAAAGCAAATGAAAATTGAAGAAAACATGAAAAAAACGTTAAGTTTAGTCCTCTTTTTAGCTTTTGTAAGCTATCAGTCACAGTATCTTATTATAGGAAAAGACAGTATTTCTGTAGATAAATTTAAAACAGAAAATAAATATGGTTTAGAAAATTCTGGCATAGAAAATACCGTGAAAACTTATATAGATTTCAAGCTACTCCAGAATTTTGCTTTAGAAAAAAGAGCAGATACTTTAGGCTATTTCAAAAAAACAATGGCCGAAAAAGAGCAAGAACTTAGAGAAGAGCGTTTTTATCCTAAAGAAATCATGCAGTCTTCGCTTCAGCAGTATTTTTCATCTAACTTGATTGAGAAGAAAATTCAGGTTTTCTATGTAGAAAAAACAGCTGACGATAAAAATGATTACAATCAAATTTACAATGACGTAAAATCGGGTAAAATTACCTTAGAAAAAGCGATTATAGATTATACTAAACAGAAACCAGAACCATTTTTTGTAAAATCTGGAAATATAGATGTAGAACTGAATAGGCAACTAGAACTTTTACAGCCCGGTCAGTTTACACAATTGGTCAATAGCGCTACAGTTGCGGCTTTTGCGAAGTTGGTAGACAGAAGACCATCATTAGGTTATATTATTTTTGGAATGATTTCTTATCCTAAAAATGAGGAATCAGAAAAAATGAAATCTCAAATTTTTGAAGCGCTGAAATCTGGAAAAAAATTCGAAGAAGTAGCACAATTATACGGTTCTACCGAAGCTGAAAAGAAAAATGCAGGCGTAGTAATGGGTTCTCCGGTTTTGCCAGACGTAGTTTACGAAGCCTTCAAAAATAAAAAACAAGGAGAATACACCGAACCTATTTTAATCGGCGAAAAATATTTTGTGTTCAATTTGTATTCGGTGATTCCTTATCAGAGTTCAGAAAAATACAATCCCATGTTCATCAGAGACATGATGGATTCGTCTTTTGCAGATGTAGCGTACAATAAATTGATAGAATCTTTGGTTAAATCTACAGATTACAAAGAATTCCCAGATTTCAAAAAAATTAAGAAATCATATCAGGATTATTTGGCTTTTAAAAATGATAAAGCGGTTTTGTATCAATTCAATAAAGATGTTTTCACTTTTGGTGATTTGAAAACGCTGTTGTCTGAAAATTTTAAAAATGCAGATAAATTAACGAAAGAACAATGGTCTGCTTTCCTTGATTCTAAAAGAGGAAATGATGTTTTTGCCGTTTATTCTAGAGATTTTGTCAAAAAGCCAGAAATTAAAGAGCAATTGTTAAAAACTCAACAAAACTTATTGGCAGATTTTCTTTTCAGTGAGTGGATTGAAAAGGAACTCACCAACAAGCCAGAATTATTGGATGATTATTTCAAAAAAAATCAACAAAAGTATATTTGGGAAAAAAGAGCTGATGCAAGAGTGGCGATTTTAACCGATTTAAGCATAGAAAAAGACATCACGAAAGAAATTAAAGACGCTAAAAACTGGGATGCTCTCAATAAAAAATATTACGGAAAACTAAATGATAAGCAGCAACTTATGGTGCATTTCGAAAAAGGTGAAATGTCTGAAAATGCAGATGTTTTCCAAGTGAATAAAGTTCCTTTTGAAAAAGGGATTCAAAAAGTGAAACTGGGTGAGAGATTACTCATCATCGCTATTGATGGAATTTTACCGAGTTCACCGATGACCAAAGAAGAAGCCATGGAGGAATTAAGAGCAGATGTAAGAGAAGATATTTTAGCAAAAACGATTGCAGAACAACGTCAGAAAACAAAAATTGTAATAGAACCAAGTTTTAATGCTGAACTTGAGAAGAATTTTAAGAAATAATTATAATAAAAATTATAGGAAATCTCGCAGAGAATCATAATTTTGCAAATCAGTTAAAAATTTAACAATGATTAAAAACATGAAATATTTATTTGCATTGAGTTTTTTGGTAACGCTCATTTCTTTTAATGCAAATGCACAAGTGAAAAAAGGAGATTTAGTAGATGGGATTTCTGCAGTGGTAGGAGACGAAATCGTATTAGAATCTGATATTTTAGAACAACAAAATTACGCTATTCAACAAGGTGCTGCACAAACCAATAAATGCGAATTTATGGAGCAGATTTTGAGTAATAAACTCTTAATTTATAAAGCGAAAAAAGATACTCTTATTCAAGACAGAACGGCTGCGATTAGAGCACAAGCTGGTGATAAATACAATCAGATTTTATCTCAGTTTCCATCAGAAAGAGCCATGTTAGATGCTTATAAATTCCGTTCGTCTTACGAAATGAAGAACGTGATTGAGAAAATGGATATTGATAACTACTATGCTCAATCTAAATATGCGCAAATCACCGATAAAGTAAACATCACGCCTAACGAAGTAACTGATTTTTATAACGCTTTCAAATACCAATTGCCACAAGTAAAAGATGAGGTGGTGCTTTCTAAAATTGTAATGTTTCCTAAACTTACAGATGCGCACAAGCAAGAAATCATTGATAAACTTAAAAAAATCAAACAAGATATTTTAAACGGAGAAACTTTCGAAAATAAAGCAAGAATCTATTCTGATGACCCAGGTTCAGCTGCAAATGGTGGTTTGTATACCAACATTGGAAGAGGGAAAATGGTGAAAATTTTCGAAGCTACTGCGCTTAATCTTCAAGAAGGAGAAATTTCTGATCCTGTAGAATCTGAATTTGGTTTCCATATCATTCAATTGGTGAAAAAATCTGGTAAATTGTACGATGCAAGACATATTCTTTTAAAAGCAGAACCAAATGCTGAAGAAATAGCAGCTGCAAAAGCAGAAATGGAGCAAATTAGAAAAGATATACTTGAAGGAAAAATTACATTCAAAGATGCTGCTTACAAATATTCTGATGATAAAAACACTAAGTTTAATGCAGGGGTAATTCCAGCAGAAGACGGTTCAGACAGACAAGAAAAAATTAATCTTCCAGCAACTGTTGCTTATCAAATTGCAGGGTTAAATAAAGGAGATTTAACAGAAGTTTTCATAGATGAGCTCAATCAGAAAAAAGCGGTAGTATTAATGAAAGTGAATGACATTATTCCTGGACATTCTCTAGACATTGCTACAGATTTTGAAAGAATTAAAAGTTTTGCGCTAAACAAAAAGAAAAATGAAGTCTTAGAAAAATGGGTAAAAGAAAATCTAGCAGATACTTTTATCTCGTTAGACAATCGTTACAAAGATTGCCAGTTTAAAATCGATTGGAACAAAGCAGCAATTGTAAAATAATTTTAAAAATTTCCCACTATACAAATCCCGAAACTTTTCGGGATTTTTTATTTTAAATGGATTTAGATTTTAACAATAAAAATCGAAGATTTTTTTAAATGACCTCAGTTTCGAAGGCGTATAGAAATTGAAAATAAAATCCGTTAAAAATTCCTGCTGTTTGAGCTCGTCAGTATGACGAGAGAGTTTCAGGGATTTTAGGATTTTATTTTTAATTTTAGCCGAAGAAAGTGAAGTCTTGATTTTGGGTTCTTTTCATCAAGGAAAAGAACATAATTAATTTTTAAAAATCTTATCTTTAAACAAAAAAAATTCATGAACAGAATTACTCAACTTTTTAATATTAAATATCCCATCATTCAAGGAGGTATGATTTGGCATTCTGGTTATAAACTCGCTGCTGCGGTTTCTAATGCTGGTGGATTGGGTTTAATTGGCGCAGGAAGCATGTATCCAGATGTTTTAAGAGAGCATATTCAGAAATGTAAAAACGCTACGGATAAACCTTTTGGCGTAAATGTTCCGATGCTGTATCCTAATATTGAAGAGATTATTCAGATAATTTTAGAAGAAAAAGTACCTGTCGTTTTTACATCGGCGGGAAATCCGAAAACGTATACTGAAATTCTAAAAAAAGAAGGTAGAAAAGTCGCGCATGTAGTATCTTCTGTGAAATTTGCAAAAAAATGCCAAGAAGCAGGAGTAGATGCAGTTGTGGCTGAAGGTTTTGAAGCAGGAGGACATAACGGAAGAGAAGAAACTACTACACTTTCTCTGATTCCTAATGTTCGTAGAAATATAGAAATCCCACTGATTGCAGCAGGAGGAATTGCTGTAGGAAGCCAAATGAAAGCTGTGATGATTTTGGGAGCAGATGGTGTTCAAATCGGTTCTAGATTTGCCGCAACCGTAGAAGCAAGTGCTCATGAAAAATGGAAACAAAAAATTGTAGAAACTCAGGAAGGAGATACGCAATTGACTTTAAAAGAATTGGCGCCAGTTCGTTTGGTGAAAAATAAATTTTTCTATGAACTGGAAGAAATTTACAAAGAAGGAAAGGATATTGAAGCTTTGCAGGAAAAACTTGGAAAACGCCGTGCAAAACGTGGAATGTTCGAAGGAGATTTAGAAGAAGGTGAGTTAGAAATTGGGCAGTCTTCTGCTTTAATCGATGAAATTCTAACGGTAGAACAGGTTTTTCAGAAATTATTGAAAGAATTTGAGGAAGCAGATTATGCGAGATTTTAAAAATAAATAACCAGCGCTCCCAATTTGGGAGCGCTGGTTGTACAAAAAAATATGAAAACTCTGATTTATTATTTTTTATAATGCTCTAATGCAGCATGTAATTGCATAAAACCACCACCGTTATAGATGTTCTCTAAGCCGTTTTGAGCTAGAAATTGGCAAGCTTGTCCGCTTCTTCCTCCACTTCTGCAGAAAATGATTTTTGGGCCTTTCATTTCCTTGATTTCGTCTAATCTTAAAGGAACAGTTGCTAAAGGTATATTTACAGCGCCTTCTATTGCGCCGTCCATCTGTAATTCTTCTGGTTGTCTTACGTCGATTAAGTGATATTCACCTGAATTTAAAATTTCTTCAAAAGTCATTTTTTATTTTTTTAATTATTATTCATTCATTTTTACAGGGCAAAAATAGAAAAAAACTTAACTTCGCACTGTAATTTATGTTACAGACTATAAATCATACCAAAATCATTGAATAAAAACGCAAAGTCGATAGAAGAATTTATAAAAATAAAATCTTTTTAAGTCACTAGAAAATCATTGATTTTCCAAAATAAAACAAACGAAGTTTGTTAAAACTTTGCGTCTCAAAAACGTAAAAAAAAAATATATATTTGCGCCTTTGCGTTAAAAATTAATGAATTATTCTCAACTGATTAAGCAAAAAGCCGAAAAATTCGGGTTTCAATCTTGTGGAATTTCTAAAGCAGAATTTCTAGAAGAAGAAGCGCCACGTCTTGAAGCATGGCTTAATAAAGGCTATCACGGCGAAATGAAATACATGGAAAATCATTTCGACAAAAGGTTGAATCCTACTCTTTTGGTAGATGGTGCAAAGTCTGTCATTTCGCTCTCGTATAATTATTTTCCTAAAGTAAAAATAGATGAAATCAATAATTTTAAAATTTCTAAATATGCTTATGGAGAAGATTACCATGAAGTGATTAAAGATATTTTAAAAAATATGGTGGATGAACTTCAGGAAGAGATTGGTGAGTTTGGTTTCAGGGTTTTTGTAGATTCTGCACCTGTTTTAGAAAAAGCTTGGGCTAGAAAATCTGGTTTAGGTTGGGTAGGAAAAAATGCGAATTTGATTACCAAAAAGCATGGTTCTTTCTATTTTTTAGCCGAAATTATTTGTGATTTAGAGTTAGAGTATGATTTACCGGTTACAGATCATTGCGGGAGTTGTAGAGCGTGTATAGATGCTTGTCCTACTCAAGCCATTGTTTCGGATAGAATTGTAGATGGCAGCAAGTGTATTTCTTACGCTACGATTGAGTTGAAAAACGAAATTCCAGATTATTTTAACGGAAAAATGGATGATTGGATTTTTGGTTGCGATGTTTGTCAAGATGTTTGTCCGTGGAACCGATTTTCTGCACCTACTTTGCAGGAAAAATTTGCGCCTAATTTCCAAAAACTAAATTTTAGAAAAAACGAATGGAAGGAACTTACTCAAGAACTCTTTTCTGAAATTTTTAAAAAATCTGCGGTCAAAAGAACTAAGTTTTCTGGATTGATGCGTAATATTTCCTTTCTGCCAAAAGAAAATTGATTTTTTGAAGTGAGTGTGTCTCAATCGAAAAATCAATTCTTATAATTTTTCTGACTTTCATAATAAAATTAGCTTTATATCTGATTATTATCATAAAATATGATATTGATATATATTAAATTTATAAAGAAACTAAAAGACTCTTAAGGATTATTTAAAGATTACCAATAAATACTGAATTATTGCCAAAAAAAAGAGAACTCTGTTGAAGAGTTCTCTTTTTGTACCCAGTGCCGGAATCGAACCGGCACATCTTTCGATACTAGAGTTTGAGTCTAGCGCGTCTACCAATTCCGCCAACTGGGCATTAAAAATTGGTGGTGCAAATATAGAATATTTTTATTTTAAAAAAGAAAATTTCTATAAAATATTTTCTTAAAATTCTATTTCTAGTCCATCATAAGCAGGATGAACATTCTCTGGCGTCATCGATTCTATCTCGTCATGGAAGCCAAATCTATTACTGATATGAGTAAGATATGTAGTTTTGGGTTGTAGTTTTTCTACCAATTCTAGAATTTCTGGTAATATATAATGAGCAACATGTGGTTCGTCTTTTCTTAAGCAATTAATAATAAGAACATCTAGATTTTTCAATTTTTCTTGTTCTTCTTCCGAAATGAAACTGGCATCTGTAATATAAGCAAGGTTTTTGAACTTATAACCTAAAATCGGAAGTTTATAATGTATCACTTGAATAGGAGTAATCTCTGTGTTCTCTATAATAAATGGTTCATTTTCTATTTCTGTGATTTCAAAACTCGGAGCGCCAGGATATTTATCTTCTGTAAAAGCATACGGAAACCTATTTTGAATTTCTTTTCCTACTCTTGGTAAGCAATAAATAGAAATATCTTTTCTTTTTTGGAAAATAATAGGACGTAAATCATCAAGTCCAATCACATGGTCATTATGTTCATGTGTAATTAATAAGGCGTCTACATTGCTTTCTTGGTTGGTGAGCATTTGTTGACGAAAATCTGGACCACAATCAATGAGAATCTTTTTCCCTTCATCATCCGTAATCATAACAGATGACCTTAGTCTTTTATCTTTAGGATTAGTAGATAAACAAACAGGATGAGTAGATCCAATCACGGGAATGCCTTGTGAAGTACCAGTTCCTAGAAATTTCAACTTCATTTTTGGGTTTTTGTGAGATTTTGGTAAATTTACGCAAAATTTTATTCATGTCTGTAATTAAGCAATATCTTACTCCCAAGCAAAAGGCTTTAGCTATTAATTTAGATCCTAATATATATGGTACTTTTGCAGAAATTGGTGCGGGACAAGAGACGGTTCGTCATTTCTTTAGAGCGGGAGCTGCTTCTCAAACGATTGCAAAAGCAATGTCTGCTTATGATAAGGATTACAGTGATGCTATTTATGGTAAAGAAGAAAAAAATAGATATGTAACCCAAAATAGACTAAAAAAAATGCTTCGTCATGAAGTAGGTCTTATCCAAGAGCGTTTATATAACGAAGAAAATGCACATCGTAAGTTTTTCTCTTTTGCAAATACAGTAACTACCATTAATTATCAAAAAACCTTTTTAGGTCACGGTTGGGTAGGAATCATGTTTCAAGCGGAACCTGGTCAAGAGTACAGCGAAATTGTATTGCATGTAAAATTTAAAGAAAATGATGCTACACTTCAGCAAGAAACGCTAGGAAATCTTGGGGTAAACTTGGTTTATGGAGCATTTCGTCTATATGACAATCCTAGAAGATTAATCAAAAGTTTGTATGATGATATTTCAATTGATAAAATTGAAATAGACATGATTGATTTTCAGGGGCCTGCTTTTCCTTATGTGGATAATCGATTGATGAGTCTTCAGTTGATTAAAAATTCTATGACGGAAGCAGTAATCTTCAATTCTGAAGGGAAAAACATGCTTCCAGCAGATTTATTGTACAAAAAAAATGTTTTTGCGGTAAGAGGAAGTTTCAGACCAGTAACTTTGGTGAATGTAGATATGTTCGTAAACGGTCTTAAAATGTTCCAAAAAGATACTGAGGGAAATCCAGAAGACACCGTTATTCTTTTCGAAATTACTATTTCTAATCTCAAAGCTTCCGGAAACTTAGACGAAAGAGATTTCTTAGATAGAGTAGATGTTTTAGCGAAATTAGGTTATACCGTGATGATTTCTAATTTCTCAGAATATTATAGATTAGTAGATTATTTCACTTCTTATAATGTAAGATATACCGGAATAGCGATGGGCGTAAATAATTTATTGATGGTTTTTGATGAAGATTATTACAAACATCTTTCTGGTGGAATCTTAGAAGCATTCGGTAAGTTCTTCAAAAAAGATATGAGGGTATATCTGTATCCTTATAAAGATCCTAAAACACACGAATTGCTCACATCAGAAAACTTAAAAGTGAATGACAATCTTAAAGAATTATATAAATATTTTAAACATAACAGAAGAATTGTAGATATTAAGGATTATAATCCAGAGTATTCTGAAATTTATTCTAGAGAAATTTTGCAGAAAATTTCGAATAGCGAATCAGGCTGGGAAGAACAATTGCCAGATGGAGTAGCAGCAATGATTAAAGAAAGAGGAATGTTCGGTTACAAAGAAGATATTACATTCGAAGAATATTAAAAATTATGGAAATTAAAAAAAGACTTTCATCTATTATTGAAAGCCCAAGTCATAATACCACCGAAAAATTAGAAAAAATTTGTCATCTTCTAGACCAGGAGTTTGATTATTTTAATTGGACTGGTTTTTATTTTAGAAACGGCGACAAAGAAGAATTGGTTTTAGGACCTTATGTTGGGGCAGCTACAGATCATACTGTAATTCCTTTTGGAAAGGGAATTTGTGGGCAAGTTGCTGTGTCAAACGAAACTTTTGTAGTGCCAGATGTTTGGGAGCAAGATAATTATTTGGCTTGTTCGCTAGATACCAAGGCAGAAATTGTAGTTCCTATCATTAAAGATGGTGTAAATATTGGTCAAATAGATATAGATTCTCACAAAAAAGACCCTTTTACAGAAGAAGATAGAAAATTACTAGAATGGTTATGTGCTGAATTGGCAAAGATTTTATAAAATTCTATAAATAGAAAATTATTCAGAAGCAGGAGTAGTCATATTCCTGTTTCTTAGTTCGCTAACCATGTTTTTGATGACATTTGCGGTGCCTATTTTTATAGAATTTTCTGCACTTCCCAATAATCTGCCACTTCCTTTGTAAGTATCATAAGAATTTTCTATCACCAGTTCGCCGTCATTATTGTACATTTTCATGCTCACGATGACTTGGTTAGAAAAAACATATTTCCCAAGGCCTACTTTAAAATATTTTACCTTCGGAACCAAGGCGATTTCTGCACCGTTATTTAGGCAAGATTCTTTAATCATATTCACATCTACGCTGTCATATTTAATATTAGCATTATTGATGTGCATGATTTTGTAATTGCCGTAATTTTTCAATTCGTCAGAAACGGCACTATAAATAACATTATTGGTAGGTTCTTTTATTTCTTCGAAATTAGGATAAACTTCTGGGTCGAAATAGACAATTCTATCTACGTGTTTTAGCTTAATAGAATGGTTAAGCTTCACCAAGGTGCTTCCTAAATTTTTGCAACTTATGATGATAAGGCTTGCCGCTAAACCACAGAATAGAATTTTTTTCATATCAAAAAGATGAGGCAAATTTACGCAGAATTTCAGTAAGTTATTTATAAAATTTAAGAATTTGTTAACATTATTACGGGAATGTCTCTAAAATCTGAGAATAAATTTTTCGGTTTGAAAATAAAGTTGTACTTTTGCACCTCGTTACATAATAATCATTAAATAATATTGGCATGTACTTAACATCAGAAAAAAAATCAGAAATCTTCGCTAAATACGGAGGAAACGCTGCAAACACAGGTTCTGCAGAAGGACAAATCGCTTTATTCACGTTCAGAATTAACCATTTGTCTGGTCACTTAAAGAAAAACCACAAAGATTATGTTACTGAGAAATCTCTAGTTAAATTAGTAGGTAAAAGAAAAAGATTGTTAGATTATCTTAAGAAAACTGATATTTCTCGTTATAGAGCAATTATTGCTGAACTAGGAATCAGAAAATAATCAGATACAAGAAAATTTTAGAAGCAACTCAATTTTGAGTTGCTTTTTTATTTATATTTGAATATTAAATTATAAAAAAATGGACATTCGTTTAGAAAAACTAGAGCTCATGAAATTGCTTTTACAGACAGAAAGTGAATCTGTTTTAAAAAAGGTGAGAGAAGCTTTCAAAAACGAGGAACAGGGTTATATTTCTCAGGAGCAATATGATATTGTAGCAGAAAGAAGAGCAGAATATTTAAGCGGAGAAGGAAAATACTTTAGTTTTGATGAGGTAAAAAAAAGAATCCAAGAGAAAACCAAATAATCTCATGAAATATAAATTAATATTCAGAGATAAAGCAGTTTTTGAAATGGAAGATGCTTATGAATATTATGAATCTAAATCTAAAGATTTAGGAAAGAAATTTCTCCTTGTTCTGCAAAAATATTTTGATAAAATAGAGCAAAATCCAAAACATTTTTCATGTAGATTTAATGAAATAAGAGAAGCATACATCGTAAAATTTCTTTTGTAATCTTATTTGAAATTCATCATGAGGAAATAATTATTTATTCCATTTTTCATACCAGTAGAAATCCAGAAGAGAAAATGTAATATGCAACTCAATTTTGAGTTGCTTTTTTGTTATAACTTTTTTAAATTCCGTATCTTTGCCATCTAAAATTTAAAAAGTTTAAATAGTAACGCAATCAATACGGATTGCACAAGACAGTAAATTTTATGAATGCTCCAGAAGCAATTATTGAAAAATTTCAATTGAAAGACGGGAGAGAAGTCTCCATTGAAACAGGAAGATTAGCAAAACAAGCTAATGGTTCTGTAGTAGTAAAATGTGGCGGAACAATGCTCCTTGCAACAGTGGTAGCCAACAAAGACGCAAATCCAGGGGTAGATTTCTTGCCTCTAACGGTAGATTACAGAGAAAAATTCTACGCAGGTGGTAAAATTCCAGGAAATTTCTTTAGAAGAGAAACAAAACCTTCTGATGATGAGGTTCTTACCATGAGATTAGTAGACAGAGTTCTTCGTCCGCTTTTCCCAGAAGATTTCCACGCAGAAGTTCAAGTAATGATTTCCCTAATTTCTTACGATGAGCAAACAATGCCAGAAGCTTTAGCTGGTTTAGCCGCTTCAGCAGCAATTGCTATTACAGATATTCCTTTCAACGGGCCAATGTCTGAAGTAAGAGTAATAAGAATAGACGGTGAACTTTCTATCAACCCAAGTATCGAAAATCTTAAAAAAGCAGATTTAGATATTATGGTAGGTGCTACCAAAGACTCTATCGTAATGGTAGAAGGTGAAATGAAAGAAATTTCTGAAGCAGAAATGCTAGAAGCGATTAAGTACGCTCACGAAGAAATTAAAGTTCAAATCGAAGCACAAGAAAGATTAGCAGCGAGAATTCCTGCATCTCAAACCAAAAGAGAATACTGCCACGAAACACACAACGAAGAAATTCGTGAGAAAGTTTGGGCAGAATGTTATGATAAAGTTTACAACGTAGCAAAAACTCCTTCTGCAAAAGAAGAAAGACACGAAAAATTTGCTGCAGTTTTAGAAGAATTCCTTTCTCAATATTCAGAAGAAGAAAGAGCAGACGTAGAACCATTTGCTAAAATTTACTACCATGATGTAGAAAAAGAAGCAATGCGTCAAATGATTCTAAACGAAGGAATCAGATTAGATGGTAGAGATCCTAAAACGATTCGTCCGATTTGGTCAGAAATCGATTATTTACCAGGAGCTCACGGTTCTGCAATCTTTACCAGAGGTGAAACCCAGTCTTTGACGGCAGTAACTTTAGGTTCTATAAAGGATGCCAACATGGTAGATTCTGTTGCCATCAATTATGACGAAAAATTCTTCTTACATTATAATTTTCCACCATTTTCTACTGGTGAAGCAAGACCTCTAAGAGGAACTTCAAGAAGAGAAGTTGGTCACGGAAACTTAGCTCAAAGAGCTTTAGCAGGAATGATTCCTCACGAAAATCCTTATACCATCAGAGTAGTTTCAGATATTTTAGAATCTAACGGTTCTTCTTCTATGGCTACTGTTTGTGCAGGAACTCTTGCATTAATGGATGCTGGTGTACAAATTACAAAACCCGTTTCTGGTATTGCAATGGGATTAATTACTGACCCGAAATCTGGTAAATTCACTGTACTTTCTGATATTTTAGGAGACGAAGATCACTTAGGCGACATGGATTTCAAAGTAACCGGAACCGCCGACGGAATCACCGCTTGCCAAATGGATATCAAAATCCAAGGTTTAACCATGGATATCATGGAAACCGCATTAAACCAAGCAAGAGAAGGTAGATTACATATTTTAGGAGAAATGCTTAAAACCATCGATAAACCAAGAGCAGATGTGAAACCTCACGCTCCGAAAATAGAAATTTTAGAAATTCCTAAAGATTTCATCGGTGCGGTAATTGGACCTGGAGGTAAAATTATCCAACAACTTCAGAAAGATACAGATACTGTAATCTCTATTGAAGAAATGGGAGAAATTGGTAGAATTGAAATCTCTGGAACTGACCGTGAGAAAATCAATGCTGCTATTGCTAGTATAAACGAAATTACTTTTGTGCCAGTTGTAGGTACTGTTTATAAAGGTAAAGTAGTAAAAGTAATGGATTTCGGTGCTTTCGTAGCTATTGCAAAAGGAATCGAAGGTTTACTACACATCTCAGAAATCGAATGGAAGAGATTAGATAAAGTTCCGTATGCGGAAGGTGATGAAGTAGAAGTGAAATTTATGGGTTATGATGATCGTAAGAAAATGAGACTTTCTAGAAAAGTTCTTTTACCAAGACCACCAAGACCAGAACAAAAGCCTAGATGACGGAGACGCTCCAAAACCAGAAGGAGAACAACCAACAGAACAAGCATAAAAATAGAAACTCTCGCAATTTTGCGGGAGTTTTTTTATTACGTCTCCTTCACGCTATAATATTCTAAAAGTCTATGGAGAAATTTTTTAAATCGTAGTTTTATAGTTCTCATATTTTTACTTTTTAGATGTTCAAAAATAGGGGTATCCTTTTTGTGATTCAATTACACTTTTGTGTGATTTTTTGAGGAATTTTTTTAGAAAAATCTAAAAATGTTTTTCGGAGTGTATTCATAGATTGTCATTTTTATTTAGATTGTATTGATATTATTTAGTTAAATCTCTCAAAACCTAAAAAATATTCTCATTTTTTGGAGGCTGATAAATCTCAAGTGTAAAATTTTCATGGTTTAGTCAAATTCTTGTATTTTTGAAAATAAACAAATTAAAAAATTATGAGCTTTCCTACAGACTTAGAAATAGCGCAATCGGCAGATATTAAACATATTAGAGAAATTGCAGATAAAATCGGTATAGACCGAGAAGATTTAGAGTATTACGGGAAATACAAAGCGAAAATCCCTTTAAAATACATCAACGAAGAAAATATTAAAAAATCTAAACTGATTTTGGTTTCAGCGATTAATCCTACTCCAGCTGGTGAAGGTAAAACCACTGTTTCTGTTGGTTTGTGTGACGGATTGAATAAAATCGGTAAAAAAGCCATCGCAGTTTTGCGTGAGCCAAGTTTAGGCCCAGTTTTCGGGATAAAAGGTGGAGCAGCAGGTGGTGGTTACGCACAAGTTATTCCGATGGTAGATATTAATCTGCATTTCACAGGAGATTTTTCGGCGGTAGAAAAAGCCAATAATTTACTTTCTGCATTGATTGATAATAACCTTCAAGATAAAAAAAGAAGTTTAAATATAGACCCTAGAACCATCGTTTGGAAACGTGTAATGGATATGAATGACCGAAGTCTTCGTCATATTGTGGTAGGTTTGGGCGGTTCTAATAACGGAATTACGCGTGAAGAAGGTTTCAATATTACACCAGCATCAGAAGTGATGGCAATTCTTTGTCTTTCTAAAGATTTCGAAGATTTAAAAAACAGATTAGGAAATATTTTCGTAGGCTATACTTTTGATAAAAAACCAATTTACGCCAGAGATTTAAATGCTCAAGGAGCGATGGCGATTTTATTAAAAGACGCCATTCGTCCGAATTTAGTACAGACTTTAGAAGGAAATCCAGCGATTCTTCATGGTGGCCCTTTCGCGAATATTGCGCAAGGAACCAATACGATTATCGCAACTAAAATGGGACTTTCTCTAGCAGATTTTGTAGTAACAGAAGCAGGTTTCGGAGCAGATTTGGGCGCAGAAAAATTCATGCACATCAAAGGATATTATGGAAATTTAAAACCAGATGCTTATGTTTTAGTGGCTACCATTAGAGCTTTAAGATATCACGGTGGTGCTAAAAAAGGCGAATACGAAAAACCGAATCTTGCAGCAGTAGAAAAAGGCATTGAAAACCTTAAAAAACATATCGAAAACGGCTTTAAATGGCAATTAAAACCAATTGTAGCGATTAATCATTTTGCAACAGATTCAGAAGAAGAAATCAATTTTGTAAAGGCAGAATGCGAAAAATTAGGAGTGAAAGCCATTCTCGCAGATGAATTTACGATGGGTGGAGAAGGCATGAAAGCACTCGCAGAAGAAGTAGCAAGTTGTGCATTTAACTGCGGTAATAATTTTAAACCTTTATACAGTGTGGAAGATTCTGTGGAACACAAAATCGAAACAATTGCAAAAGAAGTTTATGGAGCAGACAGCGCTGTATTTTCTCAGAAAGCTAAAAATCAGTTAAAATCCATTTATGAACTTGGACTAGATAAATTGCCAATTTGTATGGCAAAAACTCAAAAATCTTTATCGGATGATGAGAAAAAAATCGGAAGACCAACTGGTTTCAAAGTGACTGTTCGTGAATTTGAATTTGCAGCAGGAGCAGGATTCATTATCCCAATTCTAGGAGATATGATGAGAATGCCTGGTTTACCAAGTATTCCAGCAGCAGAAGGAATGAATATTGACAAAGATGGCGTCATTACTGGATTAAGCTAATCTTTAGACCATGTAAAATAACAAACCGACTTTTTATAAAGTCGGTTTTTTGTGAAATTCTGTAAATATTTATGGAAATTCTATAAAATATTTTTCATGGATTTGTAGAATCTTTGTATCAACAAAAAACACCAATCACAAAATATAAAAACAATATTATGAAAAATGTAAGATCAAAAATATTCACTGCGATTTTAGCTTATGTAGCTCCGATTGCGATTAATTATTTGATGAATAGATTTCTGAACAAGAAATCTAAACCGCAAGTAAAATCTACGCTATAACAATATAGTTTCAACTTAAATCAGTTTTCTCAATTATTTAATTTTTTAGCTCTCGAGATGTTATTTTAACTTTCGGGAGCTTTTTAGTGATAAAACTCAGATGTTTATTATTGGAATATTTCAGATAAAAACTGTAACTTTGTGAAATGAAAGATAATAACTTATAAAATGTAGACGGCTTTCTTTAAAGCCTCAATTTTATAACTATTTTCATAATTTTTAAGTTTTTATGTTAGACTTCGCTTGAGCCATTCAAGCGAAGTTTTTTATTGATAGAAGAAATTAAATATAGAAATTGAAATTTCTTAACATACATCAATGACTTCGTATCAGAAATAAGACTATTTTTGTCTCATTAAAAAATATAAAGATTATGATTAAAAAAATTGCATTATCATTAGTACTAGTATCAGGACTAGCTTTTGGACAAGCTAAAAAAGTAGTTTCTTCTGACGTTCACTGGTGGGGTTATAAAATCGCTAAAACTGAAGCGTCTTCTCACGATGGAACGGTAAACGTGAAAAACGGAACTGTAGTTTTAAAGAAAAACGCTCTAGTTGGCGGTACTTTTGTATTAGATATGACTTCTATTAACGCTACTGATTTACAAGGTGAATATCAACAAAAATTAAACGGTCACCTTAAAAATGGCGATTTCTTCGAAGTTGATAAATATCCTACTGCTACTTTCAAAATCACTTCTGTGAAAAAAGGAGCTAATGGTAAAAGTATCGTTACAGGAAATCTTACTGTTAAAGGAAAAACTAATGCAGTTTCTTTCCCAGCTAAAATTTCAGTTAAAAACGGCGTAGTAACTTTAGAATCTGATAAATTTACTATCGACAGACAAAAATGGGACATAGCTTATAAATCTACTATGCAAGATGTAGTAATAAAAGACGATATAGATTTGGTTGTTAAACTAACAGCGAAATAGTTTTTTTCAATTGTGTTTTTAGAGAATCCTAAAGAAATTTTCTTTAGGATTTGTTGTTTTTAATCTGTAAATTTATACAGAATTAATAAGCTAATAATCGCATGAAATTATATGTCATCAGTGGATTGGGAGCAGATGGAAGTATTTTTGAGTACATCCAGTTTCCTAAAAAGTTTACCGAAATTATCTACATCGACTGGTTAATTCCTAATTACAACGAAAGTTTTGAAAACTATGTCAATAGAATGGCCGAAAAAGTAGATGTCAGCGAAAAATTCTGTTTACTAGGTTATTCTTTTGGAGGAATTATGGTGCAAGAAATTCATAAGCTGAAACCTGCCGAAAAAGTAGTGATTCTGGGAAGTATAAAGTCTGATAAAGAAATGTCTATCACCTTTCATTTGGCAAAAAGTTCTAGAATTTTTGCGAAACTTCCCGAAAGTTATTTCTCCGAAAAAACCATCAAATCTTATGCCTTTTTCAGAAAATTATTTGAACCGAATAATCCTAAGCTTTGGCAATATTTTAAGGTGCAAAATCCTACTTATCTGAAATGGAGCATCAATAAAATCTTAGAATGGAAACATGAAGAAGATTCAAACGTTATCCAGATTTTAGCAGATAAAGACATTGTTTTTCCCGTAAAAAATTCTAAACCCAATTATGTCATAAAAGGCGGAACACACCTTTTCCCAGTAACTAAAGCCAAGGAAGTTTCTAAAATTTTAGAAGAAGTTTTCAGCGAGTGATTATTTTTGGTTTTTCTGAGCTTTTTGTTTCTCCTTTTCCAATTTTTTGAAATAACCTCTGAAGAAAATATTATGTTTCAGCGCTTCCAGATTTTGGTTCAGTAAAACACTTGCCTGATTTAGATTATTCATCGTAGAATCTATATTTTTAACCAAATTGGCATTGTTAGAAAGGTAATTGATGGCGCCTTTTCCGTTTTTAGCATTGCTGATGGTTTCGTTTAGATTTTCTACAGTTTTATTGATATTTTGAGAAGATTCATCTAGGTGAGTTAGCGCTCTTCGCATTTTATTGGCCACAGCAGAATCTTTAAGCACCGCAACAATGTTTTCTTTGTCATTAATTCCTGCAAGAATTTTATTCACTTCATTAATGGTTCTCGTGGTTTCGTAGCTGGTTTTCTTAATGTTGGCAATGCTGTTTTTAAGGTCAGAAATCCCATATTTCACATCTTGACTTAGCGTTTTGTCATTCAGCAACATACTGAGTGTTCCTGTTCCGTTATTGATTTTTTCAGAAACTTCTAGAATATTTGCCGTAATTTGTTCAGCATTGTTATTGGTTTTGTTAATGGTTTTGAGCAAATCTTCAGTAGTAAGTCTTTCTTCTGCTTTTAAAATGTCTCCAGATTTTGCAAGGGCTGCATTTCCTGAATTCGGTGTGATGTTGACAATCATATTTCCTACCAAACCATCAGAAGCAATACTTGCCACTGCATTTTTTTTGATGAATTTCATCGCAGTTTTGTCGATATTCATTTCTACATTAATGAGCGTATCGTTGATGATTTCTATTTTCTTAACATAGCCCACATTAATTCCAGAAAAACGGACATTATTCCCTTCTTGCAAGCCATTTACATTTTCGAAATGCGCTTTTAAAGTCTCGGTTTTACCAAAAAATTGCTGTCTGTTTCCAATAAAGTAAACAGCTATAATGAAAATGATGGTTCCGAGGATAACAAATATTCCGAGTCTTAATTTTTGAGCAACTGATTTTTCCATGTTTTTAAAAAACTTATTTAAAAAATGCTTTTACTTTTGGGTCTTGTGAAGTGGAAAGTTCGGCAAAAGTTCCTTCTGCATAATTTTTTCCGTCAATCAGTAAAATCATTCTATTAGCAATAACTCTAGCACAGTCTACATCATGCGTGATGATGATCGATGAGGTTTTATATTTTTCTTGCACCGATTTCATGAGCAAGATAATTTCTTTAGAAGTAATCGGGTCTAAACCGGTGGTTGGTTCATCATAAATGATGATTTTTGGTTTCAGAATAAGCGTTCTGGCAAGAGCAACTCTTCTTTTCATACCGCCTGAAAGTTCATTCGGCATTAAATCAATTACATTTTTGAGTCCCACATTTTGCAGCGCTTCTTCTACCAAAGGCAAAGTGTCTTTTACATTTCCAAACTTTGAAATATGTCTTCTGAGCGGAAACTCTAGATTTTCTCTCACCGTCATAGAATCATAGAGCGCACTTCCTTGAAATAAAAATCCAATGTCTGCTCTTATTTCGTCTAAAGATTTCAGAGAAAGATGCTCTAATTTTTGGCTCATAATTTCTATCGTTCCGCTGTCTGGAATTTCTAAACCAATCAAACATTTTATCATCACCGATTTTCCAGAGCCAGATTTTCCCATAATCACTAGATTTTCTCCTTGATAAAGATTTAGGTTAAATCCGTCCAAAACTACATTGTCTCCATATTTTTTATAGAGATTTTCAATTTTGATGATCGGTTCATGTGCAGCATTCGGATTCATTTTATTCTATAAAAATATTGGTAATTAATACAGCGATAAAATCGATAACAAACAATAACATAGAGGAGTAAACCACCGCAGAATTGGCGGCAATTCCTACACCTCGTGTTCCAGATTTACATTGGTATCCTTTGAAACAACCTACCATTCCTATGGCAAAACCAAAGAAAAAAGTCTTGATGGTTGCAGGAAGCAAATCACTAAATTCTATATTGTCAAAAACTTGATTAAAATATTGTAAAAAAGAAACATCACCTTTTAGATTTTCTACCAAATAAGACCCGAAAATTGCGATAAAATCACTGTAAAAAACCAAAATCGGTAACATAGCAGTCGTCGCAAGAATTCTAGTCACTACCAAATATTTAAAAGGATTGGTTCCCGAAACTTCCATAGCGTCTATTTGTTCGGTTACACGCATAGAACCTATTTCCGCACCTATTCCAGAGCCTATTTTTCCTGCACAAATCAGCCCAGTAATAATCGGCCCGATTTCTCTAATAATGGAAATACTCACCATGGAAGGCATCCAAGAAACAGCACCAAATTCCATTAAAGTAGGACGGGTTTGTAAAGTGAAAACCAAACCGATGATAAATCCCGTAACAGAAACTAGAAAAAGTGAGCGGTTACCAATGCTGTAACATTGTTTCAGAAATTCTTGAAATTCATAAGGTTTTTTATAAAATTCTTTTAAAAATCTTATGCTGAAATAGCTCATTTCGCCTATCTCTACGATGAAGTTTTTTAAAGATTGTGATATTTGATAAAAAACTTTCATAAGAACATTTAAGCTTCTATCAAATTTACTGAAATTTCTTTATTTATCCTTAAAATTCCTGTTAATTATTTGATAACAAACAAAAACCGCGGTCATTTTTTATGACAGCGGAAAACTTTTTATTTTGCGACTTGTTTTTTTGGTGATTATTTTTTCCTTTTAAAATCTTCATCTTTTATCACCATTTTATAAGCGAGCCATAATCCAAAAACTGAAGCAATGATGAAGAAAAACATCGCTATCGAAATTCCAAAAATTTGAAAATTAGGAACCCTCATCAATAGAGATGAGCCAATAATTAATGCAGCAATAATAAGTGCAATGGAAATTCTATTGGCTACTTTTTGGAAGGCATCGGTAAATCGTTCTTCATCTATCGCATCTATTTTGAGCTGAAACTGATTCTGAGCCAAATTTTCGGTGATTTTATTAAGTCTTTCCGGAAGATTTTCGGCTAATTTTTTGGTTTCTATCAATTGAGCAAAGAAATTTTCAGGTTGGGCTTCGTGAGCCATTTTTTTGACCATCATTTTCTCCAAAATCTGCTTCATGTTTTCAGCCAAATCATAATGAGGAGCGAGAACCGCTACAATTTGGTCTAAATTCAATAATATTTTCCCAAGAATATTCAGTTCTACCGCAATTCTGATTCCTTTTTCTGCGGCAATTTTATTCATTCTGATGAGCATTTTTCCCGTTTGCATTTCTGCGGCATTTCTGTTCTGAGAATCCAGCACAAGTCGGTTAATTTCTTTTTTGAAACCAATAATATCTGCGTTTCTATCATCTTGACTGATTTCTAGAAGTACTTTAGAAACTTCTTCACCATTGTATTTGCTGATGGCAATGAGCAATTTCAAGATTTGTTCCTGCAAATTCGGACTGAATTTCGCCACCATTCCTAAATCCATTAAGGCAATTTTTCGGTCTATGGTCAGGTGTACATTTCCAGGATGCGGATCTGCATGCGCAAAACCATCAAAAATAATTTGTTGAAGATAAGCTTCTACCAATTCATCAATGAGTACCGAAAAATCGGTTTCTGTTTTTTGAATTCCATGAACAGAAGTAATTTTTTGACCGTCCACGAAATCCATCGTCAGAATTTTAGAAGTAGAGTAGTCTAAAACAGGTTGAGGAATCACAATATGCTCAAATTTTTCTAGATTTTTGCCCAGAGCAATCAGATTTTGAGCTTCTCTGCTGTAATCCAACTCGTGAATGAGAATGTGTCTCATCTCGTCTAGAACATCGTCTATTCCGTATTTTTTGGCAGTTTTAGAATGTTTTACAGCAAAGTCTGACAATTCTTTCAGGGTGTCTAAATCTTCGATGAAATTTTTACGAATTCCCGGTCTTTGAATTTTCACAGCTACTTCTTTTCCAGAGCGCAAAACCGCTTTGTGAACTTGCCCAATACTTGCCGAAGCCAATGGTTGGGTTTCAAAACTCAAAAAAGCTTTGGAAATTTTTGTACCTAATTCATCTTCCACTATTTTTTGGATTTCAGAATACGGAATTTCCTCTACATCATCTTGTAAAGTTGCCAATGCCAATAAATAAGGCTCTGGCAATAAATCTGGTCTTGTAGAAAGAGTTTGCCCGATTTTTACATAAGTCGGACCCATATTTTTGAGGTCTTCTACCAATTCTTCTGGCGAAGTGTAGCGATTAGACTCTTCAGAAAGTTCTTGGTCTTCTGCCAATTCATCAAGTGCTTTATCTGAAGCAGCTGATAAAATATCGCTGTTTCTATATTTGAGTACCAATGAAATGAATTTCTGGTATTTTTTTAGGTTTTCGGGAATGATATTCATAGGAAATGAGTTGTTTTTTCAAGAGCAAATTAATTGAGAATAAGTGGCTTATCTGTTACAAAATTTGAAGGTGTATTTTCAAAATTTTAAGGATGAATAATATTTTATGATTTGCCTAATAATTTTATCTTTGTAAAAATCATTTATCAATAATCAATATGGAGAGTATTTCGGTTTTTGAAATCATAAAAGTAGGAATTGGGCCGTCTTCGTCTCATACGATGGGACCTTGGAATGCAGCGGAAATGTTTCTGAGTGAAATCAGAAGAAATTTCCAGATTTCAGAGGTGGCAGAAGTGTATGTAGAGTTTTTCGGCTCGCTTGCCAAAACAGGAATCGGTCACGGAACAGATATTGCAGGAATGCTCGGTTTAAGCGGAGAAAATTTCAAAAAAATAGATACCGATAAAATAGATGCTAAAATAGCCGAAATCAAAAATTCTGGGAAATTGATTTTAGGAGCTGAAAAAGAAATTCCTTTTATTTACGGGAAACATTTGGTGCTGAATATGCAAAAATCTTTAGATTTTCACCCAAATGGAATGATTTTCAAAGCGGTTTTTAACAACGGAGAAATTTTAGAAAAAGACTACTATTCTGTAGGTGGCGGTTTTGTGGCGACGCAAGAAGATAATTCTATAGAAAGTCACTGTATCAGAACACCTTATCCTTGTCATAAAGGCGAAGATATTTCAAAATATTGTGAAGAATTAGGCGTTCAGAGACTTTCTGATTTGGTGTACATCAACGAAGAAGCTTGGAGAACCAAAGAAGAAACGAGAAGTGAAGCGCTTTACATTTGGCAACAAATCAAAGAATGCATTTACAAAGGCGTTAATAAAGAAGGGGTTTTACCGGGTGGACTTAATGTAACGAGAAGAGCTGCAGATTTCAATCGAAAATTATTAGGCGAGGACGTTATTTACAAAAACATAAACGAATGGTTTGCTGCGGTAAAAAATTCTCCTAAAGATTTCAATCAAATTACCCGTTGGATTTCGTGTTTTGCATTGGCGGTAAACGAAGAAAATGCCAGTTTTGGTAGAATAATTACAGCACCTACGAATGGAGCAAGTGGAGTAATTCCTGCCGTTCTCATGTATTCTCAAACTTTTACAGAATTCAATACAGAGGAAGATATCATCAGATTTATTTTAGTGGCGGGAGAAATTGGTACGCTTTTCAAGAAAAATGCGACTATTTCTGCAGCAATGGGAGGTTGCCAAGCAGAAATCGGTGTTTCTTCGGCGATGGCGGCAGCTGGTTTAACAGAAATTTCAGGCGGAACTCCAGCTCAGGTTTTGATGGCAGCAGAAATTGCGATGGAACATCACCTTGGTCTCACTTGCGACCCAATTGGAGGATTGGTTCAGATTCCGTGTATTGAGAGAAATTCTATGGGCGCCATGAAAGCGATTACCGCTTGTCATATCGCGCTAGAAAGCGATCCTTCTAAAGCAAGAGTTTCTCTGGATGATGTCATCAAATCCATGTGGGAAACCGCGCTAGACATGAATTCTAAGTACAAGGAAACTTCTGAAGGTGGTTTAGCAGTTGCTGTGAACGTGGCAGAATGTTAATGAAATTTTGAGCAAGATAACCTCTATTTATTTTCTAAAAATTCTTAACTTGTGCCACTGAATTTTTATCAATGGCTACCATTATCAAACCCAATATTGCTCCAGAATTGCTCTCACAACTCTACACGAAATTCGAGGAAGAGAAACAAGTCATCGTGCACTGTGGTTTTCAGAATAATTATTTGATTGGAAATCTCGTAAGAATTTGGCGAACCACGTTCTTGGTGGATAAATTTACGGGACATAGAAGCCAACTTTTATTCTGGGAAAATATCTCAATGTTTCCTTACTGGACGGAAGTTCCGCCTGTGAAAGAATATTGGTTTACCCTTATTTTTTCTGGATTGCCTAAAGATTGCAAACTCTTTGATTTTGTAGAAGAAATTCCGCAAGAAGGAGGTTTTCTGGTGACTGATATTGATAGAAATAAAAGCGATGTTTATACTATAAAATTAATTTAAATGAAGAAGATTTACCTACTTTTACTCTTAGTTTCAAGTTTTGCCTTTGGTCAAGGTCTTAAAAATAAAACCGACAAAAAACAATTTCCTGCAGAAATTCTAGAAATTGAAACCTTTCAAAAAGAACTCAATCGAGAATACAAAACAGAGGAAGAAACACCTTTGCGTGGCTCTAATTTCAAGAAATTCAAGTCTCATCCCTTTTTTCCTATTGATTTAACTTATCGTGTAAAAGCGAAATTGGTGAAAACTGAAAACGCGGTTCCTTTTGAAATTCCTACTTCGTCTGGAAGAACCAAAAAATACAGAGAATTCGGGAAAGCCTATTTCACACTGAATGGAGCAGAACAGGTTTTGACGGTTTATCAAAGTTTAGCCTTGTTAGATGACCCAGAATATCAGGATTATTTGTTCTTGCCTTTCAAAGATGAAACCAACGGTAAAGATACATATGGTGGCGGAAGATATCTCGATTTAAGAATTCCTCAAAATGATGAATTAATTATTGATTTCAATAAAGCATATCATCCGTTTTGTGCTTATAACGCTACCGATTACAGTTGCCCAATTGTTCCTCAGAATAACTGGTTGCAATTACCTATCGAAGCAGGTGTGAAATACCAAGATATTTGGTTTGAGCATTAGTTTCTAGATTCTAGATGTGAGATACTAGATACAAGACATGAGATATAAAATACTCAATAACTAATATAAACTAAAAATTCAAAATTTATTTCCTCTGTTCAAAGAAAGTAAATTTTGAATTTTTTTTATCAAATATTTTGAGTGAAGTAATTTTGTAAAAATCGTCAATGCTTAATGTTTTTAAAACGCAAAGATTCTGAATAATAAAAAATAAAAATTTAAGGGAACAAAGCTAAAATTCGCTAGCGAATTGAAAAAGCGAAAGCTTAAAAACGAATTTATTCGTCAACTTTGCTCGCTTAAAGCTTGAAAAATTTGTTAAAAATCTTAGCGCTCATTGCGAAAAACCTTTGCGACTTTGCGTGAAAAAATCTATCTAACCACCGCATTAATTTTATCCCAAAGAGCTGCATCAAAACCAGACAATGCGAAATTAGGATTCTGCGAATCCGAAGCATCGCCCATTCTGATAACCACCATTTCCCGTCATTCCGATTCTCGGAATGCCACCCCTCTGAAAGAGGGGAACCGCACTAAGAACATTATTTTATCATTTACCACAGCGTTTGTCATTCTGAAAGAATCTCTACATATAGTTGCCTTAAATTTAGACTGACTTTGTCGGACTACTTCGTTAGGTTTCCTACGGAAATCGAAGATTAGACGTAGTCAATGACAAAGTGTATGGATAATTTTATTATTTGCAATTACATACAAAAAAAATCGCCACATCACTGCAACGATTTTAGAATTTATATTTTAGAATTTTCATATCCTTTAGGATAAGAGGAAATGAAAATTCCCTAAACCTTCGCCAAAAACTCCTCAAAAATAGGAGAGATAGAAACGGTTCCGTCTGGTTGAATTTTGTCTAGTTTCACCATTTCTATTTGGTTGATAGAACTCGCATCAAAAGGTTTCTGTACGCGCACATAATTTTCGGTGAAACCAAACATTTTTCCGTCTTTTTCTTCGTGTTCCCAAAGTACAGGCAAGGTTTTTCCTAATTGCGTTTGGTAAAATGCCATTTTCTTTTTCTCGGAAAGAATTCTGAGCATTTTGTTGCGTTTTTTACGTTCTGCAATCGGTACAACACCTTCCATTTCTACGGCTTCGGTATTTTCTCTTTCAGAATACGTGAAAACGTGTAAATACGTAATTGGCAGTTGATTGATGAAATTATAGGTTTCTAAAAATTTCTCTTCGGTTTCTCCAGGAAATCCTACAATTACATCTACACCAATCGCAGCATCGGGCATTACTTCTCTAATTTTAGAAACTCTGTCGCTGTACAATTTGGTGAGGTATCTTCGCTTCATTTTTTTGAGCAAATCATCGCTTCCACTTTGCAACGGAATATGAAAATGCGGCACAAAACTTTTGCTTTTTGCCACCAAATCTATGATTTCGTCTTTCAATAAATTCGGTTCGATAGAAGAAATTCTAATTCTTTCAATTCCCTCTACTTTATTGAGTTCTTTCAACAAATCTAGGAAAGTATGTTCGTGTTTTTTATTGCCAAATTCACCTTTTCCGTAATCGCCAATGTTTACCCCCGTCAATACAATTTCTTTGATGTCTTTTTCGGCAATTTCTTTGGCATTTTTCACTACGTTTTCTACGGTATCACTTCTAGAAATTCCTCTAGCCAAAGGAATCGTGCAATAGGTACATTTATAATCGCAACCGTCTTGAACCTTCAAAAAAGCTCTGGTTCTGTCGCCAATAGAATAACTCCCGACGAAAAAGTCGGCTTCTTCTATTTCGCAAGAGTGAACTTGGGCGTGATGTTCAGATTTTTCTAAATCTTCGAGGTAACTCAGAATATTGAATTTTTCTTTGGCGCCCAAAACCAAATCTACGCCTTCAATGGCAGAAATTTCTTCGGGTTTTAGTTGGGCATAACAACCCACAATCACCACCAAACCATCAGGATTGGCTTTCATCGCGCGTTTTACGTGAAGTTTACATTCCTTGTCAGCATTATCAGTTACAGAACAAGTATTGATGATATATACATTCGCAGCATCGTCAAAACTTACTTTTTGGTAACCTGCACCAGTCAATTGTCTGGCGATAGTAGAGGTTTCCGCAAAGTTCAGTTTGCAACCCAGCGTGTGAAAAGCAGCGGTTTTTTTAGTAAAATTTTCCATAATAAATTGGGTGCAAATTTACGGAAAAAATATTTAGAATGAACTGAACAGAGGTTGAGAAGAAATTTTATCAAAATTAATCTCCCCGTCCCTTAAAGGTGTAATTTTGATAAAATTTAAAAGATATTTTTCCAACCTTTAGGATTGGGGAAAAGAAAAATTTCTTGGAAATATTTTTCATTCAAAATCTAAAAACTATAAACTTTATGAGTTTAGTGGCAATCAAAGTCGAATCAAAGTCGAATCAAAGTCGAGTCAAGTTCGGGTTTTGTTCGGAAAAAGTACCCGTTTTCCGAAGCTGATTCGAGCTTGATTCGAACATGATTCGAACAAAATTGGTTTTTTGGTCAAATTTTTCGATGAAATGAGGTTTTAAAACATAAAAAATCCACAAATTGTAAAACTTGTGGATTTTTGGAAAGATAGTTTGAGTTTATATGGTTTTGTGTTTCGTTTTTATAGTTGATAAATTTTTTCAAAAGCTTCTTCTGGTAAATTCCAAGTGCAAGATGGTGCTTTGTCATTAAGAACCGCCCATTTTTTATGTTCTAAGTCGAAAATTCTAACTCCACTTAGGTTCAGTTGGTTGGTTTTGTAAATATGTAAACTTACCGATAGCGTAGGTTTATTGTTCACGATACTGTGGATTCCGCCCATTTCTTCGGCGAAAGAAATGCCTTCTATCGCTACACCAGCGCCTTCATATTCTATAAAATCTTTGGTTTCTTTGTAATATACTTCGGTTAATTCACCTTTTAGGACTTTTATTTTTCCCTCGTAGTTTTTGTGGTCATGAATCGCTGTTTTATTTTCAGCGCCCCATAACATGAGAATTGCTACTGCGTTTTCATTGTTAAAAACAGGGAATCTTTTATACGTTTTGGGAGGAATATCTAGTTCGTTGATTTTGAAAACTTGGTTGTAGTCTTCGAAACTGAATTCGAATAGGTTTTCTACAACGGTATTAAAGTCTGCCGAGACATTTTTTAAGTCTTCTAAAGTTTGGGCTAGGGGTTTATTCATAGTTCTTTCCATAATTTTTACAAGCATGATTTTCAGTTGGTAAAATTATTAAAAACTGTGTTTTATGACGCCGATTTTGAGATGATTTACATCATGCAAGATTGCTGATTTTATAAAAGAATTTATGATTTTAATCAAATTTTCTATTCTTAACATACATTCCGCTTCAGTTTTCTAAAAAAATAATACCTTTGCACCTGATTTTAAAGAAACGAGAAAAATGGATTTTAAAAATTATCAGATGCCTTATAGCATCAACCCGAATTACAGCAAGAAAGTTGCGTATTTTTCGATGGAATTTGCCATTGATCAAGCATTGAAAATATACAGTGGAGGTTTAGGATTTTTGGCAGGTTCTCACATGAGAAGTGTTTATAATCTGAAGCAAGACACCGTCGGAATCGGTATTTTGTGGAAATTTGGTTATTATGACCAAGCTAGAAATCACGATCAAACGCTTAATCCAGTTTGGATTAAGAAAATGTACAGCTTCTTGGAAGATACAGGAATTAAATTCCAAATTGACATTCATGATGCACCAGTTTGGGTAAAAGTAATGTACCTGAACCCAGAAACGTTTAAAACTGCACCTATCTTTTTACTTTCTACAGATGTGCCAGAAAATGACCACGTTTCTAAAACCATCTGCCACAGATTATATGATGCGAATGAATCTACAAAATTGGCACAATACATCCTTTTAGGAAAAGGTGGAGCTAAGTTATTAGATGAGTTAAACCTAGAAAGAGAAGTATATCACTTAAACGAAGCGCACGGTTTACCAGCAGCATTCTATTTGTTGAAAAAATTCGGTGGAGATTTAGAAAAAGTAAGAGAAAGATTGGTTTTCACTACGCACACTCCAGAAGAAGCAGGAAACGAGAAGCATAACGTACACCTTTGTCACCAAATGTCTTATTTCTCTGGCTTAAGCTTAGAAGAAGTAAAGAAAATTGAAGGACAAGATAACGACCAATTTAACCACTCATTGTGTGCTTTGAGAATGGCAAGAATTGCGAATGGAGTTTCTCAGTTGCATGGTGTAGTTTCTAACGAAATGTGGGGTAAATATCCAGGAATCTGCGAAATTAAAGCCATTACCAATGCACAAGATTTCAAATATTGGGCAGATAAACCATTGTATAACGCTAGAGAAGAGAGAGAAGACGAAGAATTCGATTTCAGAAAAAAATATCTTAAAAAGAGAACTTTCAGAATTGTAGCAGACCAATGTGGTAAATTGTTTGATCCTAAGGTATTTACCATGGTTTGGGCAAGAAGATTTGCAGGATACAAAAGAGCAGATTTATTGTTACAAGACAAAGAAAGATTCAGAAAATTATTGGAAAACAAAAAATATCCAGTGCAAATTATCTTTGCAGGAAAACCTTATCCAGTAGATTATGCAGCGATTTCTACTTTCAATAACTTAGTTGAAGAAAGTAAAAATCATAAAAACATGGCGGTTCTTACAGGTTATGAATTGTCGTTAAGTAAATCTCTAAAACAAGGTTCTGATGTTTGGTTAAACAACCCAAGAGTTCCTAGAGAAGCTTCTGGTACTTCTGGTATGACGGCTGCTATGAACGGTTCAGTAAACCTTTCTACAGATGATGGTTGGATTCCAGAATTTGCAAAAAATGGCGTGAACTCTTTTGTGGTTCCAAAAGCAGATTATGCGAATATGAGCGTTTTCGATGTAGACAATTATGATATGAACCAATTGTATGACATCTTAGAAAACCAAATTTTACCAATGTACTACGAAAGACCAGATGAATGGAGACAAGTAGTGAAAAATGCAATGGATGATGTAAAAGAGCAGTTCAATTCTGATAGAATGGCTGATGAATATTACAAAATTATGTATAATAATTAATCCATATATTAATATTTTTTACGTCTGGGGCGCTTCCAAAGGAAGCGCCCCAGATTTTATTAATACTATAATCATTTAGTATTAGAAAAAATAATTTATCTTGTGACTATAAATTCAGTTTTCATAAACTGACCTTATCAGCGTATGTATTTTCATTTGTAGTTAGTGTGATCACTTTATAAAAACCTAAAATAAATGACTACCAGAAGAAAATTTTTGAAAAATGCAGGAATTTTATCTGCAATCTTGGCTTTGAATCCTTTAAAAGCCGAAGAAATTCTTCCGAAAAATAAAAAAATCAGAAAACCAGTGGTGCTTTCGACTTGGAGATTTGGGATTCAAGCCAATGAAGAAGCGTGGAAAGTTCTCTCAAAAGGAGGAAAAGCTCTGGATGCTGTAGAAAAAGGTGTGAGATTGGTAGAAGACGACCCGAATGAAAGAAGTGTAGGTTACGGAGGAAGACCAGACAGAGATGGTAGAGTTACGCTAGACGCTTGTATTATGGATGAAAAAGCGAATATTGGTTCGGTGGCGTCTTTAGAACATATCAAAAATCCAATTTCTGTAGCCAGAGCCGTGATGGAAAAAACGCCTCACGTCATGTTAGTTGGCGATGGAGCATTGCAATTTGCGGTTTCTCAAGGTTTTGAAAAAATAAATTTACTCACACCAGAATCCGAAAAAGAATGGAAAGATTGGCTCAAAACATCAGAATATAAACCTGTGGTAAATATAGAAAACCATGACACAATTGGCATGATTGCGCTTGATGAACACGGAAATCTTTCTGGAGCGTGTACTACTTCTGGAATGGCGTTTAAAATGCATGGCAGAGTGGGAGATTCCCCAATAATTGGAGCTGGACTTTTTGTAGATAATGAAGTGGGTGCAGCAACTGCAACTGGTCATGGTGAAGAAGTGATTAGAACTTGCGGTTCACATTTGGTAGTAGAATTAATGCGACAAGGAAAATCTCCTCAACATGCGTGTGAAGAAGCAGTGAAGAGAATTTATAAGAATTTCGTGAATCAAAACCGAAATGTGAAAGACACTCAGATTGGTTTTATAGGCATCAATAAATTTGGTAAATAGGTGCATTTTGTTTGCAAAAAGGCTTCAATTACGCTGTTCATACTCAAGAAAGTAATGTTTTAATGGATGCCAAAAGCTTAATTTAGAATTAATTAAACGCAAAGGTTTTTTAAGAGCTAAAACTTTTTAAGCAAGCAAAGTTTTATTCGCAAGCGAATTGAAAGAGCTTGAAAATATTTTTTATATTTAAGATGAGAATCTATGCAGGAGCTTAATAAAATCAACTCGTTGATAAGAACTTTGCTCACTTAATATTTAAATAATTTCGTAAGACTTTGCGTTTAAAAAATAAAAAACTAATAACACCTATGACAGAAAATGAAATTTCCTATAAAATAATTGGCGCAGCATTAGAAGTGCACAAAAACCTCGGAGTTGGACTATTAGAAAGTGCTTATGAAACTGCACTTGTGTATGAACTTCAAAAATTAGGTTTAAAGGTAAAGCAACAATACGCACTTGCTCTTAATTATAAAGAAATTGAAATAGACAATGCTTATAGAATTGATATTTTAGTTGAAGAAAAAGTGATTGTAGAAGTGAAATCAGTATTAGAATTAAATCCTATTCATTTTGCGCAAACCAATACTTATTTGAAATTTACAGGTTTAAAATTGGGATTATTAATCAATTTTAAAACTCAGTTATTAAAAGATGGAATTCACCGAATTGTAAACAAATTGTAAAATGTTAGAAATAGCTTGTTTTAATAAAGAATCTGCTATTATCGCTGCGAAAGCTGGAGCAGATAGAATAGAATTTTGTGCAGATTTTCATTTGGGCGGAACCACTCCTGATTTAGAAGATTTCCAAAGTTTAAAAAAGGAAATAGATGTACCTATTTACGTGATGATTCGTCCGAGAGGTGGAGATTTTTTCTATTCAGATGAAGGCTTCAGTTTGATGAAACACCAATTGCAAAATTTTTATAACGCTGGAGCAGATGGTTTTGTTTTTGGAATTTTAGATCAAAATGATGAGGTAAACGAAGAGCAATGCAAGGATCTTATCCAATTTGCAAAAGGAAAACCTTGTACTTTTCATCGTGCTTTTGATAGAACCAAAAATCTAGAAAAATCATTAGAAAGGCTTATCAATTGTGGTTTTTCTACCGTTTTGACGTCTGGTGGAAAATCTAATGTAGAAGAAGGCAAAGAAATGCTCCAAAAATTAGTGGAAATTTCTGCCGGTAGAATAGATATTTTATGCGGTGGAGGTTTGCGTTCTTCTAATCTTGTTGAGATTAAAAATTTCACTCATGCCAAGAGCTTTCATTCATCTGCAATTCTAGAAGGAGAGGTTGCGGATTTCCACGAAATAACAAGACTAAAATCATGTTTTTAGGGCGTTTTCTATGAGGTTTAAATTGCTGAAAATCCGTACTTTCAGGGGAATTTTTTTCAAAGCAATTTTATTAAAATTAAACAACACAATATTTAAAATTTTCACACTATGAAATTTCCGCTTTATTTACCACAAATCGAAAATCCAGCAAACAATAACCTTTCAATTCTAGCAGCAGATGTAGGTGGAACCAAAACCAATATTGCCCATTTCAAATCTGAGAACGGTAAAATGCTTCTGCTCTTTGAAGATACTTTCGCTACGAATCAATATAATTCTTTGACCGAAATTATTCTTCATTTTATCAAAAAAAAACAATTTCGAAAAGCCAGATAGAATTTCTATTGGTGCTGCAGGTCCTGTAGTAAACGGAACTTGTCACACCACCAATATAAAATTTAAAATAGATGTAACAGAACTTAGTAGAGACCTACAAATAGATAAAGTCTATCTCATTAATGATTTAGAAGCCACGGCTTTTGGAATGACAGAGATGGATGATGAATTTATGGTGACCATGAGAAACGGAAATCCTTCTATTGGTGGTCATATTGCTATTTTGGCTCCAGGAACAGGTTTAGGCGAAGCTTGTCTTTTCTGGGACGGAAAATATTTAAGACCAATGCCTTCTGAAGGTGGTCACAGTGAATTTGCGCCGAGAACAGATGTAGAATTTGAATTGGTAAAATTTTTACAAAAAACCTATGGCGAAATCATCGTTTGGGAAAGATTGGTTTCTGGACCAGCTATTTACAAAATCTACGAATTTTTGAGAGATGTAAAAGGCTACGAAGAACAAGCTTGGCTTACCCAAAAATTAGCAGAAGCTAAAGATAAATCTGCTGTAATCAGTGAAACTGCAATGTCTGGATTATGTACCACTTGCGTTTTGGCTATGGAAATGCTGGTAGATTTTATGGCGAGAAGAGCCAATAACATGGTGCTGAATTATAAAGCAACGGGGGGATTAATTTTAGCAGGTGGAATTCCGCCAAGAATTTATAACTTTATCAACAAAGATAAAATAGAAGAAAGCTTCTTAAAATGTAACGAAATGGAACCGCTTTTAGCTGGAATTCCTATTTATTTAAACCTAAATAGCAAAACAGCATTGTATGGAGCAGCATATTATGGAGCTTTTTCTGAATAATAACATTTAGAAAAATTTAAAAATTAAGGAATGAAGAAATTGTTTTTAACATTAGGTTTCTTGGGAGTGATGCATTTTGGCTTTGCTCAAGAAATCACTCTAGAAAAAATCTATTCGGGTTACTACCGCGGCAAAAACATTGCGGGAATCACTTCTCTTAAAAATGGAGAAAACTATGCCGTAATCGAAAGAGGCGGTATTGCAAAATATTCTTACAAAACCACTGAAAAAGTGGGCAATATTGTAGACGGAAGTTTTGAGAGTTATATTTTTTCTGATGATGAATCAAAAATTCTTTTGCAAAAAGAATCTGAGCCTATTTATAGACATTCATTTTTAGGGAAATTTGATGTTAAAGACCTTACTTCAGGAAAAATAATCAGTCTGAACAACGGAAATTTCGTGCAAGAGCCTAAATTTTCGCCTAATGGAAAGTTGGTGGCTTTTATTTCAGATAATAATTTATTTTATCAAGATTTAGAATCCGGAAAAATCACTCAAATTACCAATGATGGTAAGAAAAATTCAGTGATTAATGGATTGGGAGATTGGGTTTATGAAGAAGAATTCGGGCATGCAGATTTTTATCAATGGAATAAAGGAAGTGATGCCATCATTTTTGTAAAATTTGATGAATCGCAAGTTCCAGAGATGAACATGCAGATGTATAATAAATCGCTTTATCCTACAGATTATCGTTTTAAATATCCAAAAGCTGGAGAGAAAAACTCAGAAGTTTCTGCTCATTTATATCAAGTCAATTCTGGTAAAACCATCTATTTAGACTTGTCAGGTTTCGAGAATTATTATATTCCACAAGTTTTTAGTACGGCTAAAAATGATGAGGTAGCGATTGCTACTTCCAACAGACATCAGAATAAAGTTGAAATTTTAAAAATTAATACTGCTTCTGGAACCGTTTCTAAATTATTAACCGAAACAGACCAAGCTTGGATTGATACCGATAATCTTACGTTAGAATTTTTAGATGATAATTCATTTTTATGGGCTTCAGAGAGAAGTGGTTTCAGACATCTGTATTGGTATGATGCGAAAGGAAAACTGAATAAGCAAGTAACTAAAGGAAACTGGGAAATTACTGATTATTATGGTTTTAACCCAAAAACGAAAGAGGTTTTCTTGCAAACAACCGAGAAAGGAAGCATCAATAAAGTAGTTTCTAAATTTAATATTTCATCAGGGAAACCTGTATTGCTTTCTCAAGCGGAAGGAAATAACAGAGCAGATTTTTCTAAAAATTTCCAATATTTTATTGAGACCAATTCTACTGCTAAAAAACCATTTACCTATACTTTAAAAGATGGAAACGGGAAATTTGTGAAAGAATTGCAGAATAATGATGCGCTTTTAAGCAAATTAAATGCAGATAATTTGGTTACCAAAGAATTTATGATGATTCCGAATGAAGCAGGAGACCAAATGAATGCTTATATCATGAAACCGAAGGATTTTGACCCAAATAAAAAATATCCACTTTTCATGTTCCAATATTCAGGGCCAGGTTCTCAGCAAGTTTCTAATTCTTGGGACGGTGGAAACGGGCTTTGGTTCAATCATTTGGTGCAGAAAGGATATATCGTAGTTTGTGTAGATGGTCGTGGAACAGGTTATAGAGGAACAAAATACAAAAAAGTAATCTATAAAAATCTAGGAAAATACGAAATAGAAGACCAAATTGCTGCTGCAAAATGGTTAGGAAATCAATCTTACATTGACAAGTCTAGAATTGGTATTTTTGGGTGGAGTTATGGTGGTTATATGGCAAGCTTAGCCATGACAAAAGGTGCAGATGTTTTCAAAGCAGGAATTGCAGTAGCGCCAGTAACCAATTGGAGATATTATGACAGCATTTACACCGAAAGATTTTTACAAACTCCACAAGAAAATCCTGAAGGTTACGACCAAAATTCACCTACAACTTTTGCGAAATTACTAAAAGGCAAATTCCTTTTGATTCACGGAACAGCAGATGATAACGTACATTTCCAAAATTCTATGGAATTTTCTGAAGCGTTAATTCAAAACAATAAACAGTTTGAATTTATGGCATATCCAGACAAAAATCACGGAATTTATGGTGGACAAACCAGACCTCAATTGTATAAAAAAATGACTGATTTTATTTTGGAAAATTTGTAGGAAGTTGTAAGTCGGAAGTCAGAAGACGGAAGAGAAAAATCAATAGGAGCGGACTTTAGTCCGCTTTTTTTATTTTCAGAGAAAGCGGTTTTTAATCTCAACTTATTTTTTGCATTCAATATAAAAACTTATTTTTGGGAAAAATAAATTTTATGAACAATAAACATCCAAAAGGTTTACCTTATTTGTTCTTCACAGAAATGTGGGAAAGATTCGGCTACTATTTAATTTTAGGAATTTTTGTATTATATCTTATCGAGCCAGAAGGAATGAGAGGAGGATTAGGTCTTCCTGATAAAATGGCAGATGATATCTTCGGAACTTTCATTGCTCTTACTTATCTTACTCCATTTATTGGTGGTTTCTTGGCAGATAGAGTTCTAGGATACGTGAAATCTATTTATTTGGGTGGTATTTTGATGGCTGCAGGTTACATTGGGATGGGCGTTTTCAAAGATTTACCCCTTTTTTATACTTCTTTAGGATTAATTATTGTGGGAAATGGTTTCTTTAAGCCTACTATTTCAACACTTTTAGGAAATCTTTATTCAGACGAAAAATATAAAGCCAATAAAGATTCTGGTTATAACATTTTCTACATGGGGATTAATATCGGTGCTTTCATCTGTAACATTATTGCTGCGTTTATGCGTAATAAATTCGGTTGGGGAGAAGCATTTATCACCGCAGGAATCGGGATGTTGATTGGTTTAGTAGTGTTTACCGTAGGAATGAAACATTACAGACAAGCTGCAGAAATGAAACCAGTACAAGAAGGAGATACCAAACTTTCTGAAATTTTGGTTAAAGTATTCTTACCTGCAATTATCGCGGGAGCAATCGGTTGGTTCTTACCAGGAGAAATCTTCGGAAGTGATAGTACAGATGCGTTTATTTTTGCATGTATTCCTGTTATTTATTTTTATGTTTCTCTTTATTTCAAAGCGAATCAGAAAGAAAAACCTGCGATTGGCGCATTGTTGTCTATCTTTTTAATTTCGATGTTTTTCTGGGCGGTTTTCAAACAAAACGGAACAGCTTTAACACGTTGGGCAAACTATTATACCGATAGAAGCGTTCCTGCAAGTGTAGCAAAACTTTTGGAAGATATTTATATGGTTGACGGAAAAGATTTCAAAGACAAGGAAGTTTCTGTGTATGATGACCAATATCAAACCCAAAAAGGAGAAGACGGTAAGACGTTAAAAACTCAAGGGAAAGATATCTATTTCAGAAATATTAAGCCTGAACAAAAAGCACAATTAGAGCAAAATCCTTCCCAGAAAGTATTCTTATACAATACAGAATTATTCCAATCCATTAATCCATTTTGGGTAATTGTGTTAACGCCAGTAATTGTAGCATTCTGGGCCATGCTCAGACGAAAAGGAAAAGAACCTTCAACGCCTACAAAAATTGTTTTGGGATTATTTATCTCGGCACTTTCTTGTTTGGTGATGGTTCTCGCGGTTTATGCTGGTGACAATGGAGCCGTAAAAGTTTCACCGTGGTGGTTAGTTGCAAGTTATGGAGTGATTACGGTTGGGGAATTATGTCTATCACCGATGGGACTTTCTTTCGTTTCAAAACTTTCTCCAGCGAGAATTACCGCTTTAATGATGGGAGGTTTCTTCTTGGCCAATTCAGTAGGAAATAAACTTTCTGGAATTTTGGCAAGTACTTGGTACAGCTATGACAATAAGATGAACTATTTCTTGGTGAATTTTGCTTTACTCATCTTTGCGACTTTACTAGGAGCATCTATGCTAAAGCGTTTGAACAAAATTATGAAAGACCAAGGTCATTAATTAAAAAGATATAAGTCAGTACTTTTAGTGCTGACTTTTTATTGATTAAACCAAAAAAAAACTATATTTGCTAGTCTTAACAAAAAATTAACAATAAAAATATGGATACAGCACAACAAAAAGGACATCCTAAAGGACTATACCTTTTATTTTTCACAGAAATGTGGGAACGTTTTTCTTATTATGGTATGAGAGGGATTTTGATCCTATATCTTACTAAAACCTTTTTAGAAGGGGGACTTGCTTTTGATGAAGGGACAGCTAGTTTAATTTATGGTTGGTTTACAGGATTTGTATATTTTACACCACTTATTGGTGGTTGGCTAGCCGACAAATACTTAGGTCAAAGATTATCAATTACTATTGGTGGTCTTACAATGATGGTGGGGCAGTTGATATTGTTTTCAATAGGATCTCATACTGGGTTGTATCTTGGGTTGTTTTTGTTGATTATTGGAAATGGATTTTTCAAACCTAATATTTCAACATTAGTTGGTGGACTTTATAAAGATGGAGATGAGAGAAGAGATTCAGCGTTTTCTATATTTTATATGGGTATTAATTTAGGTGCTTTCTTAGCTCCATTAGTAATAGGTTTTATAACAGATAATATATTTGCAGTAAAAGACGAAACAGGTAATAATATTATCTCTTATGGTTACCGTTACGGATTTTTAGCGGCAGCAATTGGTATGTTTTTAGGACAAATTGCTTTTAATATGTTGGCTCAAAAGTATTTAGGAGATTTAGGTAAAAAGCCAGGTAGTTTAAATTCTACTCCTAATGCAGATACTGGAGAAGTAGCTGATCCAAATAAACCATTAACAAAGGCAGAAAAACAAAGGATTGCGGTTATATTTGTTTATTTCTTGTTTGCAATTTTCTTCTTTGCTGGTTTTGAACAAGCAGGATCTTCTTTATCATTGTACACTGATAAATTTATTGATAGAAATGTTTTTGGATTTACAATTCCAACTTCATGGTTTCAATCAGTTAATCCATTGTTTATTGTTCTTTTAGCACCATTGTTTAGTGTGTTTTGGAGTTCAGAAGCTGGTAAAAAATTATCTACACCTATTAAGATGGGATTAGGTATGATTTTATTAGGAGTTGGTTTCTTCTTTATGTTAGGAGCAGTTGCTGAAAGAGGTGGTGATATTGCTGATGATACTATTAAAGCGAGTTTACTATGGTTAGTATTTACGTATTTATTACATACGATAGGTGAATTATGTTTGTCACCAGTTGGTTTATCTGTTGTTACAAAATTATCTCCTCCAAAATTAGCTTCATTGCTAATGGGTGTTTGGTTATTAGCATCTTTCTTTGCTAATGTAATTGGAGGTTATTTGGCTTCATATGTTGAAAGTATGGGAGCTGGTAAAATTTTCTTGTATGTGTCAATTTTTGTTATCATTTGTGGTTTAGGGCTCATATTACTAAATAAAAAATTGGTTGCAATGATGCACGGTGTTAAATAATTCATTAAAATATCTTATAAAAACCATCGAAACATCGGTGGTTTTTTTTATTTTCGTACTGCTTTGCCAAAGTTTAAAAATATTTGCCAAAGTTTTTAACAAGAAATACAATTAAAATGAATTTAACTCTCGAACAAATTCAAGATTTTAAAGGCAAATATCCTCGCCAGATTTGGTCACTCTTTTTCTCTGAAATGTGGGAACGTTTCTGCTTCTACGGAATGCGCGGAATGCTCACTTTTTTTATGGTTTACGAATTATTAATGAAAAAAGATGATGCACAACTGCAATATGGAGCTACTCAAGCTTTTGTATATGCATTTACTTTCGTGGGCGGACTTTTTGCGGATAAAATCCTTGGCTTTAGAAAATCTCTATTTTGGGGAGGTTTACTGATGATAGTTGGGAGTTTAATTTTAGCAATAGATCCTCATCTGTTTTTCTTTTTGGGTATTTCTTTTACCGTTGTAGGAACAGGTTTTTTTAAACCTAACATTTCTTCCATGGTTGGACAATTGTATAAATCTAATGATAATAGAACAGACGCTGGTTTTTCATTGTTTTATGCAGGTATTAATATAGGAGCTTTGATTGGTGGATATGTTTGTATTGCTGTAGGAAAAGGCGATATGTTTTCTAGCTTTATTCCAGAAGATAAAAGATGGAATTTTGCTTTTGGTTTTGCAGCTTTGGTAATGATAATAAGTTTAGTTAATTTTATTTTTACTCAAAGAAGTTTAGGACCTATTGGTTTACAACCTCAAAAATTAAATTCTGATGGTATTTATCAGCCTCTAGAAAAATGGAAAGAATACGGAACCTATATATTGACATTAGTTCTAGTTCCGGTAATCATGAAAATGGTTTCTGTTCCCGAATATACAGATTATTTTATGTGGACGATTGGTCCATTAACTTTGCTCTATCTTTTCTATGAAATGTCCAAAGTCACTCCTGCTGAAAGAAATAAATTGTGGGCGGCTTTGGTTTTTATTGTTTTCTCTATTCTTTTTTGGGGAATTTATGAGCAGAGTGGCGGTTCTTTGAGTATTTTTGCGGCGGAACATCTCGATAAAAAATTGCTTTTTTTTAATGCTGATCCTAATGGTGTTAATAATTCTGGAGGTGCATTTTTCGTGATTATTTTTGCATTTGTTTTCAGTTTTATTTGGCTTTGGTTAAGCAAAAGAAAGATGGAGCCTAATACAATCATTAAATTTGGTTTAGGATTTATCTTTTTAGGATTAGGATATTATGTGCTTTTTGCGACTAAATTTTTCGCGAATCTTCAAGGGATAACTTCTCTCAATATTTTCACAATTGCTTTATTGGTTATTACCTTTGGTGAATTATGCCTATCGCCAATTGGTTTGTCTATTATGACGAAACTTTCTACCGAAAAACTACAAGGTGTAATGATGGGAACTTGGTTTTTGGCTTCAGCTTACGGACAATATGTTGCGGGAATTATTGGCTCAAACATGGCTTCAGCAAAGGAAGGTGCAACCAATTATGAGAAACTAATTACTTACACAGAAGGATATAAAGATTTAGGAATCTATGCTTTAGTAGCTGGTTTGGTACTGATTTTGATATCTCCTTTTGTGAAAAAATTAATGCAAGAGGTTCATTAACCACATAAAAACTACTGTATGAAAGCTACTTTATCGATGTTATTTCTTTGGGTGTTCAGTTTTGCCTTTTCACAAGTGAATTGGATGACGATGGAACAAGCGTTAACTGCTCAAAAAACCAATCCAAAAAAGATTCTCATCGATTTTTATGCAGATTGGTGTGGACCGTGTAAATTGATGGATAAACAGACCTACTCACATCCTATTATTTCTAAATACATCAATGAAAATTTTTATGCTGTAAAATTCAATGCAGAAGGCAATCAGACGGTTAATTTTTACGGTAGGGTTTTTACCAATCCTGATTTTGCTAACAAGGCAAAAAGCAAAAATGCAATGCACCAATTCGCGAAGTTTATGAATGTCAATGGATATCCTGCTCTGGTATTTTTAGACGAAAATGCTCAACCGATTACCAATTTGATGGGATTTTTCTCTGCCAAAGAATTAGAACCTTATATCACTCTATTTTCTAAAGGCGAATATAAAAATATCAAAACCCGTGAACAATGGGAAAACTATCAGAAGAAGTTTAAATCTAAGATTAAAGATTAATTTGAGTTATGGTTTTTGAAAAATCTTTATGAGGAATGAAACAATGAAGCTATCCACAGGATTTATCAATATTTTTATCAATAGGAACGGACTTTAGTCCGTTTTAGAAATCATAAAAATCAATTTGGCTTTAGCCAAAACAGAATAAAAAGACTTTCATTATTGAAGGTCTTTTCTTTTTTAGTTTTGAACAAATTTCCTTAATTTCACATCGTAAAACTCACAGTTCACTGCAAAGCAAATTCACCATTGACATTAGATACTTCCATAGAATTTCTGAAAGGAATTGGTACAGAACGTGCCAAGTTGATTGCTAATGTCTTAGACATTAGAACAGTGGAAGATTTTCTGCATTTTTTTCCGATAAGATATTTAGATAAATCGAAAGTCTACAAAATTGCAGACATCAAGGAAGATAATTTAGAAATTCAGCTGAAAGGCAGGATTACAGAATTGCAGGAAATTACCTATGCCAAAGGGAAAAAACGACTTTCGGGGAAATTTACAGACGGAACAGGAACACTAGATGTAGTTTGGTTTCAGTATTCTAATTGGATGAAAGAACAGATTCCTGTAAACCGAGAAATCTATATTTTTGGGAGAGTTCAGGAGTTTAACCACAGTTTTTCTATGCCGCATCCAGAAATTGAATTAGAAGATAAAAAATCGGCAGAAGAAAGACTCAGACCTATTTATCCAAGTTCAGAAAAATTGACGAAACGAGGATTGAACCAGAAATTTTTTCAAACGGTTCAAGCCAACATCATTTCGCAGATTCCTCAGTTGATAGAAGAAAACTTGCCAGTTTCCCTCATGAAATCTCTGAAATTGATGAGTCGTCAACAAGCGTATCTTAACATTCATTTTCCACAAAATGCAGATTTTGCCAAACATGCAGACAGAAGATTGAAATTCGAAGAAGCCTTCTTTTTTCAGTTGGGTTACGGTCTCAAAAAAAATTACAACAAAAGTTTTACGATTGGGAATCCTTTTCCGATAGTAGGCGAAAATTTCAATAATTTCTACGAAAATTTCCTTCCTTTTGAACTGACAAATGCTCAAAAAAGAGTGCTGAAAGAAATCAGAAATGATTTGAAAAAGCCTATCCAGATGAACCGATTATTGCAAGGAGATGTAGGTTCTGGTAAAACGATGGTGGCACTTTTGGCGATGCTTTTGGCGATGGATAATGGCTTCCAAAGTTGTATGATGGCGCCTACGGAAATTTTGGCAACGCAGCATTTTAATTCGATTGCAGATTTATTGAAGGAAACAGATGTCAAAGTAAGATTACTCACAGGCTCTACCAAAATCGCCGAAAGAAAAATCATTCATGAAGAACTTTTAAACGGAGAACTTTCGATTTTAGTAGGAACTCACGCGGTTTTAGAAGACATTGTTCGGTTCAAAAATTTAGGATTGGCAATTATTGATGAACAACATAGATTTGGAGTAGCGCAACGTGCAAAACTTTGGGCTAAAAATAAAATTGCACCGCATATTTTGGTAATGACGGCAACTCCGATTCCCAGAACTCTAGCGATGAGTTATTATTCCGATTTGGATGTTTCGGTAATTGATGAAATGCCTGTTGGTAGAAAACCCATTATCACAGCTCACCGAAGAGAAAAAGATAGAAATTCTGTCTATGGATTTGCCAAAGAAGAAATTGCCAAAGGCAGACAAGTGTATTTTGTATATCCATTAATTGAAGAATCTGAAACGCTGGATTATAAAAATTTAATGGAAGGTTTTGAGCATATTTCAGAAATTTTTCCGCTTCCAGATTATAATACAACCATGCTTCACGGGAAAATGAAACCTGATGAAAAAGATGCAGCCATGAATTATTTCGCCAAAGGAAAGGCAGATATTATGGTGGCAACTACCGTAATAGAAGTAGGTGTAAATGTTCCAAATGCTTCAGTAATGGTGATAGAAAGTGCCGAAAGATTTGGGCTATCACAGTTGCATCAGCTTCGTGGTAGAGTAGGAAGAGGAGCAGAACAAAGCTATTGTATTCTGATGACGGGCGATAAACTTTCCGCAGAATCTAGAAAACGCATCAAAACCATGTGCGAAACCAATGACGGTTTTAAAATTTCTGAAGTCGACTTGCAATTGCGCGGTCCTGGAGATATTCTGGGAACTCAACAAAGCGGAATGGTAGATTTTAAACGCCTAGATTTGGTGAATGATGGCAATATCATAAAAGCAGCAAAAGAAACTGTAGAACATTTGCTAAAAATAGACGGAAATCTACAGCTTCCTGAGCATCAAAGCCTTAGAAATTACTACGTTAAGCAGTACAAAGGCAAAAATAAGTGGGGAAAAATTTCTTAATTTTTAACCTGAACTCAATAAAAACACCGATGAAATTTTCATCGGCATTTTTAAAATTTGAGTTGAAAAGTTTTAAACCCAAATCACGCAGTTGAAATTTTTTGAGATAAGTCTATGGGGTAATCCCAAATTCCGACGAACCATTTTCTGCGTTTTTTGGTGAGTGCAATCTTCAGTTTGAGTGAGTCACCTACTTTTTCAAAATAAGCTCCAATAGCAAAGGTTCTTTATCGTAGTGTAGATAATGTTTTCTGCGTTTTTCCTGAAGAACAAACAGTCTGAAAATTGACATCAGATTATAAGCAATCATCGAAAATATAAGTGCAGCTTCTGTAGGGAAAAAGCCTTTAAGGTTAAAACTTTCGGCTCCAAAATCTGCCTTTAATTCCTTGATTCGATTCTCTGCATCGCCTCTGTTTCGGTACGTTCTCCAAACATCTGTT
>JBKBLE010000009.1:0-50357 GCA_046296655.1 Cloacibacterium sp.
ATCTATAGAAAATTCTGCTTAAAGCCTATCTATATGTGCATAAAATATATCTGTTTTTTTATTTAGGACAGTATTGACATTTTTCTAATTGTTTACAATTAATTAACACGATTTTTCGCAAAAAAGTTTTCGTTTTTAAAATAAATTTATACATTTGTCTTGCAAAAGATGGAATACTCTCAAAACATACCTGTTTTTTTAACTTCTGAAATCACTTTTTCAGGAGCATTTTCTTGCATTATTTCTACAATTACTACAACTACAATTATTACCCCGTAATTGGGGTTCATTATTATATATCAACATTCGCAATGTTGCTCTTTTTTAAGAGCGAGAACAATCAGTTATTTAAATTTCCTTAAAAAAATACATTATGAAAGTCCTAAAATTTGGAGGAACTTCTGTGGCAAACGCCCAAAACATACTTTTAGTAGAAAAAATAGTTAAAAAAGAATCGTTAGAAAATAGAGTAGTAGTGGTAGTTTCCGCTTTGTCTGGCGTTACAGATGGTTTAATTTCTGCCGCAGAATTGGCTTCTACTAAAAATGAAAAGTACACCGAAACCATTAAATCTCTAGAAGAAAAGCATTTAGAATTTGTTAAAAATCTACTGCCAATTACAGAACAAAGTTCTTGGTTGAGCTTCGTGAAAAAGAATTTCAATGATATTGAAGATATTTGCAACGGAATTTACGTTTTAGGCGAATTTACGCCTAGAATTAAAGATAAAATTACAGCTTACGGAGAATTTTTGTCTTCAAATATTATCGCTGCGAAGTTGAAATCAGATGGTTTAGATTGCGTTTGGTTAGATTCTAGAAATTATATCAAAACCAATAGCAATTTTACTGATGCTAAGGTAGATTTCGAAAAAACAAATGCTAATTTTCAAAATTATTTTAAGGAAAACAAACAACAAGTTACACTTGCTCCGGGCTTCATCGCTTCGGATGTTGATGGTAATATTACCACTTTAGGACGTGGTGGTTCAGATTATACGGCTTCTATTATTGCAGCAGCTGTAAATGCTAAAGAATTACAAATCTGGACTGACGTTTCCGGAATGATGACGGCAGATCCTAGATTGGTTTCTAATGCCAAAATTATTCATAAAATTTCTTATCAAGAAGCGATGGAATTGTCGCATTTTGGCGCGAAAGTGATTTATCCGCCTACAATTCAGCCTATTATGGATAAAAATATAGATTTGTGGATTAAAAATACTTTTGCAGCCGATGATTTAGGAACGCTAATTTCTCATACTAAAACTGAAAATGACAACAACGTAGCAGTTGGAATTTCAAATTTAAGCAAAATAGCACTTCTTACTTTAGAAGGAAGTGGAATGATTGGTATTCCTGGTGTTTCTGCGAAATTATTTCAATGTTTGAGCCAAGAAAATATCAATGTTATTTTAATTACTCAGAGTTCTTCAGAACATTCTATTACCGTTGCCATCAACGAAAGTGATGTGGAAAAAGCAGAAAAAGCATTGAATTACGCTTTCGAAGATGATTTAAAATTGCACAAAATTGATCCTGTAAAAGTGGAAAAATCTTTGGCAATTATTGCTTTGGTTGGAGAAAAAATGAAGAGCAGAAGTGGTGTAAGTGCGAAACTTTTTGGCGGTTTAGGAAATAACGGCGTTAATGTGAGAGCAATTGCGCAAGGTTCTTCGGAGAAAAACATAAGTGTGGTAATTTCAGAAAAAGATGTCAAAAAAGCAGTAAATGTGCTTCATGAAGAGTTTTTCGAATCAGAAATTAAGCAAGTTCATCTTTATATTTGTGGTGTCGGAAATGTAGGTTCTAAACTGATACAACAAATTTATTCTCAAAATAAGTATTTGAACGAAAATCTTTTAATGAATCTTAGAGTTGCTGGTTTAACGAACAGTACCAAAATGGTTTTCAATGATCAAGGCATTCAAGAAGAAGATTACAAAGAAGCGCTTCAAAATGGCGAACCTTCTACTCCGCATAAATTTGCAGAAGAAATTATCAATAGAAATTTAAGAAATTCAGTATTTGTAGATGTTACGGCTAATGCAAAAGTGGTGGATATTTACGAAGATTTATTGAAAAAAAGTGTAAGCGTGGTAGCTTGTAATAAAATTGCTGCTTCGTCAAACTACGAAAATTATAAAAATTTAAAAAATTCTGCAAAAAATCATAACTGTAATTTCTTCTTCGAAACCAATGTAGGTGCAGGTTTGCCAATTATCGGTACGATTAATGATTTGATGAGAAGTGGTGATAAAATTACATCAATTCAAGCGGTTTTAAGTGGAACTTTGAACTTTGTTTTCAATAATTATGACGGAAGCAGAACGTTCTCTGAAGTGGTGAGACAAGCTCAAAAAGAAGGTTTTACAGAACCAGATCCTAGATTAGATTTGGCAGGAACAGACGTTGCGAGAAAAATTTTGATTTTAGCGAGAGAAGCAGGTTATCAGTTACAATTTGATGAAATAGAAATCGAAGCGTTCTTGCCTGCGAAATGTATGGAAGGAAGCGTGGAAGATTTCTATCAATCTATGACGGAATACGAAAAGCATTTCAGAAAATTATTAGAAGAAGCAAAATCTGAAGGTAAAATTTTGAAATACGTTGCTGATTTCAAAGATGGAAAAGCGAAAGTAGGGTTGCAAAAAATATCTCCAGAAAGCGATTTGTATCACTTGTACGGAAAAGATAATATTGTGATATTCAAAACATTAAGATATTCTGAACAACCATTAGTGGTAAAAGGAGCAGGAGCAGGAGCAGAAGTTACTGCAAGTGGAGTTTTTGCTGATATTGTGCGTTCAGTATAAATTTTATTCAACCGCAAAAGAAACAAAAGTTTTGTAATATTTTTAAGTTCTTCAAAAGAAAAAAAAGGATTTTACTTTTCTTTTTTGTGCTTTTGTAAATCTTCTTTCCAATCATTTCTTTTGTGTCTTTTGCGGTTAAAATAAATTATTTTCAAAAAAAAATAAAAAATCTTAGCGCGCTTTGCGTTTAAAAGAAATGAAAAATATAAAATTACAAGTTCCAGGAACGGTTGCCAATTTGGTTTGCGGTTTTGATATTCTCGGAATGACGCTCAATGAACCGTTTGATGAAATGGAATTCAAATTGTTGGACGAAAGAAAAATCATCATTCACCACGAAGATGAATTCCATTTGCCAACCGAACCAGAAAAAAATGTAGCAGGAGTGGTTTTGCTCAAAATTTTAGAAAAATTAGAAAATCAGAATATCGGTTTTGAAGTCACCATCAACAAAAAAATAAAACCAGGAAGCGGTTTAGGTTCCAGTGCGGCAAGTGCAGCAGGTGCAGCTTTCGGAGCGAATGAATTGTTGGGAAATATTTTTTCTAAAGAAGAGTTGGTGTATTTTGCGATGTTTGGCGAAGAATTGGCGTCTGGTTCTAGACACGCAGACAACATTGCACCGTGTCTTTTCGGTGGAATTACCTTGGTAAAATCTTCTGAACCTATTGATATTATTCCGCTTTCTTCACCAGATTTGTATGTTACAGCGGTGCATCCTCAGGTTGAGGTGAAAACTTCTGATGCGAGACAAATTCTCAAAAAAAATATCCAAATGAAAGATGCGGTAAAACAATGGGGAAATGTTGCAGGTTTGGTTGCAGGGATTTTAAAAAATGATAATCAATTGATTTCAAGAAGTTTAGAAGATGTTTTGGTGGAGCCAGTTCGCAGTATTTTGATTCCAAAGTTTGATGAGGTAAAAAAACAGAGTTTAGCTTTAGGAGCTTTAGGTGGAGGAATTTCGGGTTCTGGGCCTTCGATTTTTATGTTGAGCGAAACCAAAGAAATTGCTGAAAAAGTGGCGGAAATTATGCAGAAAATCTACAACGATATCGGTATTGAAAACTTTGTTTACGTTTCTAAAATAAATGACCAAGGAATAAGAATAGTCTAAAGACTGAAGTCCGAAGTCCGAAGAAATTTTGGCTTAATTGATTGAAATAAAAATCTAATTTGTAAGGTCTGAAAGACCGAAAATCAACAGGCAAGTGCAAAGCGCTTGGAAATAAATGAAGAAAAATAATGAGGTCTGAAAGACCGAAATCCTAATTTAAAAAAATGAATTTTTACAATTTAAAACATAAAGAAGAACAGCTTAGCTTCAAAGAAGCGACGATAAAAGGACAAGGGAAAGATAAAGGTTTGTTTTTTCCAGAAGATATTTCAAAATTTAGTCCAGAATTTTTAAAAAATTTACCGAATCTTTCAGACGAGGAAATTGCGTATCAAGTGATGAAGGATTTTGCGGGAGACGAAATTCCAGAAGCTGAACTTAGAAAAATAGTTGCCGAAACTATTGCTTTTGAAATTCCTTTAAAAAAAGTGACAGAAAACATTTCGGTTTTAGAACTTTTTCACGGGCCGACTTTGGCTTTTAAAGATGTTGGTGCAAGATTTATGAGCCGTTGTTTGGGGTATTTTCTAAAAAATGAAACCCGAAAAGTTACGGTTTTAGTGGCAACTTCTGGTGATACTGGTGGTGCTGTAGCGAACGGATTTTATGATGTGGAAGGAATAGAAGTGGTGATTTTATATCCTAAAAATAGAGTAAGTCCGGTTCAGGAAAAGCAATTGACGGCTCTTGGAAAAAATATTCATGCTTTGGAAGTGAATGGTAGTTTTGATGATTGTCAGGCTCTGGTAAAACAAGCATTTTCTGATGAAAGTTTGAACGAAAAATTACTGTTAACTTCGGCGAATTCTATTAATGTTGCGCGTTGGTTGCCTCAACAAATTTATTACGTTTTGGCGTTGAAACAATGGTTGAAAAACAATTCAGAAAATCCTGTAATCTGTGTTCCGAGTGGTAATTTTGGGAATATTTGTGCTGGAATTTTGGCGCATCATCGTGGTTTACCTGTGGAGCATTTTATTGCGGCGTGTAATGTAAATGATGTAGTTCCGGAATATTTGAGAACAGAAATTCTTCAACCTAAAGAAACCGTTGCTACCATTTCCAACGCAATGGATGTAGGTGATCCAAGCAATTTTGTGAGAATTTTAGAATTATTCGACAAAGAATTTAATCAAGTTAAAAACAAACTTTCGGGTTATACAATTGATGATGAAGAAACGCTTAAAACCATCAAAAGAGTAGAAAAAGATTATGGTTATGTTCTAGATCCTCACGGCGCAGTAGCATTTGTAGCTTTAGAAAAATATTTGACAGAAAACAACGGAAAAGGATTTTTCTTAGAAACGGCACATCCTGTAAAATTTCCAGATTCTGTAGAACAAGCAACTGGAAAATCAGTGGAAATCCCAAAATCATTAGAAGAATTAATGAAACAGGAGAAATTTACAACAGAAATTAATCCTCAATATGAAGAATTGAAAGAGTTTTTGTTGAAAAAATAATACTTATTTAAAACGGAATTTTTAGTCCGTTTTTTTTTATTTTTGTTAAAAACTTAAACCAGAAAAATTATAATAAAATTGTCTAAAATGTCCTCAAAAATTATACTAGAAAATATTAAAATCTACGCATATCACGGTGTTATGCCAGAAGAGAAAATTTTGGGAACTTATTACATTGTGAACGCAGAGATTGTAGCAGATATTACCAAAGCTGCAGAGACCGATGACTTGAATGATACCATAAATTACGCTTTGATTAACGATATTATTCATGCAGAGATGAAAATTCCTTCAGAATTATTAGAACATGTAGCAGGAAGAATTATCAGAAAAATAAAATCAGAATTTACTCAAGTTCAGAAGGTTAAAGTGAAAATTACTAAAACAAAACCGCCAATGAAAGGCGAAATGAAAGGCGTAAGTGTAGAATTTGAAGAAAATTTTTAAAAAATCTATTTCTAAAATTTTTAAAAATCTGAAAAATCCCTATATTTGCATTCCGAAACACATGGTACTTTGGCCGAGCGGCTAGGCAGTGGTCTGCAACACCATCTACAGCGGTTCGAATCCGCTAGGTACCTCAAAATCCTGAAATTTTAAAATTTCAGGATTTTTTTTATGAAATTATTCTAAGATTCTATATTTTTTTCTTTTTACTTTTTCCTTGGGTCTTAAAAAGTATTATCTTTACTTTAATGTTACTCATTATACTTTCCATTATCATCATTATCCCTGTTTTAGCGGGTTTTGGCGAAATTTTTCAAAGAATTTTTGGGAAAATTTGGTCAGGACTTTCTGCTCAGTTGTTTTCAGGGGTATTTTTCTTGGCAATGATTTGGCAAGTTCTTGCCTTTTTTATTCCGCTGAATATTATGGTAGAAAGAATAAGTTTAGGAATAGGGATTTTGGCATTTTTTTATTTTAAAAGCTACCAAAATTTTACTTCATTTACTAAAAATGAGATTTTTAAAATACTCTTACTTACCATAATTGTTGCTTTCGTAGGGAGTTATTATCCTTTTATTTTAGATCATTTTGGTTATTATGTTCCGAGTGTGAATTGGCTCCATGAATTTGGTTTAACCAAAGGTTTGGCTAATTTAAATTTGATTTATGCGCAAATGTCGGTTTGGCATATTTTTCAGACTGGTTTCTCTAATATTTCGGATGTTTTTTTAAGAATAAACGTTGTTTTTCTGGTGATTTATCTGCTCTATGTTTTTGAAAAAAAGGCTTGGAGTTTACTATTTATTTCACCTATTTTTCTGCTTTTTCTTCAATCTCCTAGTCCAGATTTACCAGCAATTGCGCTTTCGCTTATTATTTTAAATGAAATTCTCAAAGGAAATCAAAACGCTAAACTGCTTTTTGTGTTTTCGGCTTTTGTTTTCAGTATAAAACCTACGATGGTGTGGTTGCCTATTTTTGTTTTTTTATATTTTTTAAAAAGAGAGTATTTCAAATTTTTAGGATTAGGACTTGTAGTTTTAGGAATTTATACTTTCAAAAATATTTGGGTTTTTGGGTATCCTTTTTTTCCAGTTCAGATGTTTGATATAGGCGTTTCTTGGTTGCCTAATGCAGAGATTTTAAAACAATCTTCAGAAGTAGCGATTTTAAAAACCTATGATTTCAAATTTACCATTTCAGAGATTCAACAATTCACGACTTGGGATTACGTTTACCATTGGTTCACACTCCATTCATACAAAAAATATATACATATTACCTTTGTTTTATTGATGGTGATTTACACAATTTTTACTTTTGTAAAAAAACAGAAAACGCTTTATTTATTGTGGATTTCGATACTTTTGAAAACGATTTTTGTGCTCTATTTTTCAGCACAATTCAGGTTTTTCATTGATGTTTTTTTCGTAGCATTTATAGTGATGTTTGGTTCAAAAGTAAAAGAGAAAATATCATTATTGAGTTTTAGTTTGGGTGCAGTATTGGTTTTGTTTTTGATGAGTTTTCCTAAAATTTTGCAATCTCAAGTCCGTACTTTCAAACTTGGACATTACATGCAAGGTTTTACCGTTACGCAATTGTATCGACCAGCGGTTTTTGAACTGAATTCTTATCAAACTTTCAAAATTGGAAATTTGGACTTTAATGTACCTAATTACGATTTGAGTTTTGATACGCCTCAACCATCACTTTCTCCTTATTCTGTAAAAAAATACTACGAAGCAGGAATTTTTCCTCAAAAAATCTCGGAGAACATACAAGATGGTTTCATCTGGAAGAAACTATCTCCCGAAGAAAAGGAAGAATTGAAAAAGATTATCTCTAAATTTTGATACGAGTTACGTGATACGAGTTCTTACGTTGCAAAAATCTCGCAACTCGCAACTCGCAACTCGAACCTTTTCACTAACTTTGCTTTTATGAACAATTTAGGAAATTTTCTCACGCTTACTACCTTTGGTGAAAGTCACGGAATAGCTTACGGTGGAATTATCACCAATTTTCCAGCAGGAATTGAAATTAATTTTGACGAAATTCAGCATCAACTTGACCGCAGAAAACCTGGTCAAAGTTCCATCGTTACCCAAAGAAAAGAAAGTGATACCGTACAATTTCTTTCGGGAACTTTTGAGGGCAAATCTACAGGTACACCTATTGGTTTTGTGATTTATAATGAAAATCAAAAATCGAAAGATTACGAACATATTGCCGCTGCTTACAGACCTTCTCATGCAGATTTTACGTATGACCAAAAATTTGGAATCAGAGATTACAGAGGTGGCGGGAAATCTTCAGCGCGAGAAACCATCAATTGGGTTGTAGCAGGAGCTTTGGCGAAACATATTTTACCCGAAAATGTAGAAATTCATGCTTATGTTTCTTCGGTGGGAGATATTTTTTGCATGAAACCTTATCAGGATTTAGATTTTTCTAAAATTGAAAGCAATGACGTTCGTTGTCCAGATGAAGAAACCGCCGAAAAGATGATTTCTAAAATCAAGGAAATTAAAAAAGAAGGAAATACCATCGGTGGAACCATCACTTGTGTCATCAAAAATCTTCCTGTAGGAATTGGCGAACCTGTTTTCCTAAAATTACAGGCAGAATTGGCAAAAGCGATGATGAATATCAATGCTGCAAAAGGTTTTGAATATGGAAGCGGATTTTGTGGAGCAACCATGACTGGAAAAGAGCATAATGATTTGTTCAATGAAGATTTTACTACGAAAACCAATCTTTCTGGCGGAATTCAAGGTGGAATTTCCAACGGAATGGACATTTATTTTCGTGTTGCTTTTAAACCAATTGCTACGATTCTTAGACCTCAAGAAAGTGTTGATAAAGACGGAAATTTAGTTATTGTAGAAGGAAAAGGAAGACATGATCCTTGTGTTTTGCCAAGAGCAGTTCCCGTAGTGGAAAATTTGGCAGCATTTGTTCTTGCGGACTTATTTTTGATGAATCAGATTAGAAAAATTTAAAACTTTAAAATGAAAAATTACTGGCAAAACGCAGTCACTTTTGACGAATATATTAAAGAAACTGAACGCAGAATTGAAGTTCAAAATCCTGAAGATGACCATAATGAATACTATGAACTGGGGCTTCAGAGAATGAAGAGAACTTTAAAAACCTATAAAGCAGATGAAGAGCAATTAGAAACGCTGAAATCTAAAAATTTCAAAGGAAAAATTCTCATCATTTCAGAACCTTGGTGCGGAGATGCAAGTGCAACTGTTCCTGCGGTTTCTAAATTTTTTGAAGGACATAATGATGTGAGAATTTTCTACCGTGATTCTGATACTTCTTTAATTGACCAATTCCTAACAAACGGAACGCAATCCATTCCTAAAATTTTAATCTTGAATGAAGATTTTTCCTTGAAAAATGTTTGGGGACCAAGACCACAATATGGAACAGAATTGTTGAAAAAATTCAAGGAAAATCCAGAAACATATCCTCGTGAAGAGTTTTATAACGATTTACAAGTGTATTACGCTAAAAATAAAGGTAAAGACGCAATTCAAGAAATTTTAGAACTATTATAGTTATTCTCGCAGATTTTGCTGATCAAGCTGATGAAAAATTAGCCAAATTAGCTAAATCAGCGAGAGAAAAAATATACAATTGATTATGAACTTTTTAAGAAAAAACTGGCTCACATTATTGCTTTCGGTGTTTCTGGTTTCTATTTTTCTGTTTCCAGATTTTAGAGCTTTTGTTCAGCAACAAATTCTGATGAAACCTTCTTTAGAAAAAGTAGAAAAAGACGTCACTTTTACGGCTGAGGAAATGAATATTCAACTGAAAGGAGTGAATGTTCCTGATGCGAATTTGGCAGATTTTAAGGACAAAGTCGTTTTCTTAAATTTTTGGGGAAGTTGGTGTCCACCTTGTAGAGCAGAATATCCGAGTATTCAAAAATTGTACGAAGCTAAAAAAGATAAAGTGGCTTTCGTACTGATTGCTATGCAAGATGAAGAAGAAAAAGTGAAAAAATTCTTAGCAGATAACCATTATACTACGCCGGTTTATTTTGCGACATCGCCACTTTCTGAAAAAATGCTGCCAAAAGTATTTCCTACGACCTTTATTTTGGGCAAAAATGGAAGGATTTTGATGAAAGAAGATGCTGCAAAAGATTGGAATTCTGAGTCTGTGCATCAGTTTTTGGATTCTGTAAATCCTTAAGAATTATTAAATAAAGTTAAAATCTATTAAAATAAAATATTGTGAGCGTTTTTAATTTAAATTAGCAAAGATTTTGAAATATAAATGTCAACACACCTAAAAACTCAAAATATAAAAATGAAAAAAATAGCATTGTTGTTTCAAGCATTTAAAAAAGACGGATTAATTTCGAAGTTTCCTAAAATTTTAAAAATGTTTAAAGCGTACAAAAAAGGCGAATTTCAAATGGACCTTAAGAATGTAATCATTCCACTGGCAGCATTTGTATATATCATTTCGCCATTAGATCTATTGCCGGGAATTTTCTTAGATGATTTAGGAATTCTAGCATTGGTTATACCGATGGTTCTAAAAGAAGTAGACCGATTTATCATTTGGGAAAACGAAAAAAATGCGGTAAAGAAAGATAATAAAGTTATCGATGCAGAAATAATAGAGTAAATAAAATAATTTCATTTGTGTTTTTTTTAAATCGTTCCGAGATTTTCTTGGGACGATTTTTTTTGAATAAATTTGCAGTATGCAGAAAACACTCATTTCTATTATTGGTTCTACAGGAATTGGCAAGACAAAACTGGCCATAGAAATGGCAAAACATTTCGGTACAGAGATTATTTCTTGTGATTCTAGACAGTTTTTTAAGGAAATGAAAATAGGAACTGCAACTCCTACGGATGAAGAATTAGCACAAGCTAAACATCATTTTATTGGTCATCTTTCGGTTCAAGATTACTATTCCATAGGTCAATATGAAGAAGATGCTTTGGAAAAGATTGAAGAAATTTTTGAGAAAAATGATTTTGCAGTTTTAGTTGGGGGAAGTATGATGTATGAAAAAGCAGTTGTAGAAGGACTGAACGATTTGCCAGAAGCCAACGCTGAAAATCAAGAAAAATTACAGAAAATTTTGGACGAAGAAGGTCTGGGGAAACTCCAAGAAATTCTCAAAAATCTAGACGAAGAATATTATAATATAGTTCACAAAGAAAATCCCAGAAGATTATTACGAGCCTTAGATGTGATTTGGCAAACAGGCAGAAAATATTCTGAAATTATTGCAGAACCCAAACATAAAAGAGATTTTAAAGTTGTAAGAATAGGAATTACTGCGCCTAGAGAAATCATGTACGAAAGAATTAATCTTCGAGTAGATAAAATGCTGGAAAATGGGTTGATAGATGAGGTAAAATCTTTGACGGAATATCAAAAACTTGTTCCGTTACAAACCGTAGGTTACACCGAAATTTTTAAATATTTAGAAGGAACTTGGGATTTAGATTTTGCCGTAGAAGAAATCAAGAAAAACTCTCGCAGATATGCAAAACGCCAAGAAACTTGGAATAGAAAAGTAGAAAATGTGACTTGGCTTCCGTATGATTATTCAGAAGAGCAGCTTCATGAGATTTTATCGAAGATAGAAAAATAAATTCCGTAATTTTGCAGTCAATAAATTAATGATAAATCTATAGTTATGGCAAATACACCTTCCAATATGCTCGCTTTAGGTACTAAAGCACCTTTTTTTGAGCTCCCAAATCCTTCTCATGGCAATGAAATTCAATCTTTAGAAGATTTAAAAGGCGAAAAAGGAACGTTGGTGATTTTCATGTGCAATCACTGTCCGTTTGTGTTACACGTTATCGATAAATTGACGGAATTATACGAAGATTATCATACGAAAGGGATAGAATTTATCGCAATTAATGCGAATGATGTAGAGAAATATCCAGCAGATTCTCCAGAAAAAATGATAGAATTTCAAATCGAAAGAAAATTTGAATTTCCTTATTTGTTTGACGAAAGTCAAGCTGTAGCAAAAGCTTATGACGCAGCTTGTACGCCAGATTTTTATTTCTTTGATGAAAAATTAGACTTGATTTACCGCGGTCAAATGGATGACTCTAGACCAGGAAATCAAAAAGAAATCACAGGTGAAGACTTAATTATCGCTTTCGAAAATCTATTGTCAGGAAATCCACAGGAAGAATTACAAAAACCAAGCATGGGTTGTAATATCAAATGGAAATAATTAAAATTACCTCATAAGAAGCAAAAGAGTCAAGCGAAAACTTGACTCTTTTTTTATTTTTTAGAAAAACGGATTGTATTTTTTCTCAAAGCCGATTTGTGTTGCGTTTCCGTGACCGCTATACACTTCTGTTTCTTCGGGTAAAGTAAAAAGTTTCGTGCGAATGCTTTCTAGCAATTGTTCATGATTTCCTCTGTATAAATCTGTTCTGCCAATGCTTCCTTGGAAAAGTGCATCACCTGAAATTACAAATTTCTGCGCTTCATTATAGAAAGCTATGCTTCCCGGAGAATGTCCCGGAACATGGAAAATTTCAAAAGAATCTTCGTCTATAAAATATTTTTCGCCTTCATTTAAAAGTTCGATGTCGCCAACAAAAGGTTTGAAGTCAAATCCATAATTTCTGGCAGACATTGGGTTTCTGTCGAGTACATCTTTTTCTTCTTCGTGCATTTTTACGGCAACTTTATAGGTGTCAAAAGCCCATTGTAAGCCTAAAACATGGTCAATGTGAGCATGAGTCAGTAAAATATTTTTGATAGAAATCTCTTTTTCTTTGATGAAATTTTCTAGAATTTCATTTTCTTTTTCGTTCCAGTTTCCCGGGTCTATAATGACGCCGTTTTTTTGGTCATTAAACAAAACATAAGTGTTTTCAGAAAAAGGATTGAATCGAAAAATATGAATGTGAAGCATGTTTTGAAGTTTAGATTTTAAGTTTTCAAATTTAATCATTTTCAGCGTTTTAATTTTCAATATTTTGGCTCGATTTTCGTTATCTTCGTGATATGAAATTTCTAAAATTTACTTTTTTATTGCTTTCTGTTTTGGTTTTTGGTCAAAAAATTAAAAGTATTCAGCTTTTTAATCCTCAAACCAATGATGAAACACCTGTCATTAAATTTGGGGAACAATTGGTTTTGAATTTTGATGATTTAGAAAATAAATCCACCGTTTATCGGTATACATTTAAACATTTTGATAGAAATTGGAAAGATGACGGTTTGTTTTTTACGGAGTATGCTAAAGGTCCTGTGAATTCTTACATTCAAGATTTTAAATACTCTTTTAATACGGTTCAAAAGTATACGCACTACACTTTAAAATTCCCGAATGAGAAGGTGCAACTAAAAATTTCTGGAAATTATGAAATCATCGTTTTTGATGAATCGGTGAATAAACCGCTTTTTAAGAAAAGGTTTTGTGTAGTAGAAAATGGTGCAAATTTAGGGATTAATGTAACCAGATTTGCAGATAGTAAAGCGCCAAATCTTAATCAAAGAATAGAAGTTTCTGCCATTTCTAATGATGCAAGTTTGTTTTCTAACCTCAATTCTATTAGCTTGAATGTGATTCAAAATAATAATTTTGGACTGGGAATTTATAATCAGAAACCTGATGCAGCGATGGGAAATAAGTTGCTTTTTCAGCAGATGAATTTGGTTTTCCCAGGAAATAATGAGTTCTATTACTTTGATAATAAAAATATGAATCAACCTTTTGATATGGTAGCTGCAACCAATAGTAATGAAGAAGGAAATCACACCTATTTGCATTCGGTTTGGGCTTTTCCGCTTAATTATCAATATCAGCCAGATGTAAACGGAGCTTTTTATTTCAGAAGAAATGATTTGGGAATTGAGAGAAATGCAGATATAGAAGCAGATTATTCTTGGGTTTATTTTTCTTTGGATTCAGAAAAAACAGATAAGGAAATTTATGTTTTAGGCGCTTTTAATGATTTCATTCCTTCAGAAGAAAATAAAATGTCTTATGATGAAAATGCTAAAAAATACATTGCCAGAATTTATTTGAAACAAGGTTTTTACAATTATATTTTGGCTACCAAAGATGCTTCAGGTTTTATCAATTTAGGTGAAATTAATGGTAATTTTTGGCAAACCGAAAATTTATATCAGGCATTTTTATATTACGCTCCATTTGATAGAAATTATGACGGTTTAATTGGCTATGGAGAAACCAGAAAACCTAGATAACTAAAAAATCCTTTCAAATACTGAAAGGATTTTTGTTTTATAATTCTTCTTCGCAAAGTTGTTTTACGACTTCTATCCATCTGTCTTCGTCGTTAAGACAAGGAATGTAATGGAAGTTTTCTCCACCTGCATGTAAAAACTCTTCTTTTCCTTCTACGGAAATCTCTTCTAAGGTTTCTAAACAATCACTTACAAAAGCTGGACAAACAATTGCTAGGTTTTTCACGCCATTTTTAGGTAAATTTTCTAAAGTTTCATCTGTGTAAGGCTCTATCCATTTGTCTTTTCCTAATCTAGATTGGAAAGTAGATTTCACTTGACTGTCTTCCAAACCTAATTTTTGTCTTACCAGTTCAGTAGTTTTCAGACATTGGTGTCTATAGCAATATTGATGTGAAGGATGATCTTCTTTGAAGCAACAATCGCCTATTTTACAAGTTTTGGTAGGGTCTGTTTTGTAAATATGTCTTTCTGGAACTCCGTGATACGAAAACTGAAGCAAATCAAATTTTTCTGGCAATTTTTCTTTGATGCTTTCAGCCAAACAATTGATGTAAAGGTCTCTATTGTAGAAAGGTTTTACGTAATTGATTTTGATGTTTGGAAAAAATTTTGCTTGTACTTCTTTCGCTTTTTCAACTACAGTTTCTGTAGTACTCATCGCATATTGCGGATAAAGTGGGAAAAGTACAATTTCTTCTACGCCTTTTTCTACCAAGTTTCTGATTCCAGTTTCTATGCTTGGTTCAGCGTATCTCATCCCAATTTCTACAGGAATATCCACTAATTTCTGCAATTTTTGTTGAATCTGTTTCGTGATGACAATCAATGGCGAACCTTCATCTGTCCAAACGGTTTTGTAAGCTGCTGCAGACTTTTTAGGACGAGTGTTGAGGATAATTCCTTTTACTAAAAGCGCTCTAAAGAACCATGGATAGTCTATCACACGTTCGTCCATCAAGAATTCATCTAGATATTCTTTTACGTCTTCTACTTTTGTAGATTTCGGCGAACCAAGATTTACGAGAAGGATTCCTTTTTTTATGTTGTTGGTTGTTGGTTGTTGGTTATTGGTATTCAAAACTTTGATTTTTTTTATAATATCGAAAGTTATCAGTGTAAATACTATCAACTGACAACTATCCACTAAAAACTAATTATCCGTTTACAGCTTCTACTTTTTCTACTAAATCTGGCAAGAAATTTTTAAGCACTTGTTCTATTCCTCCTTTTAACGTAGCGGTAGAACTTGGGCAACCACTACAAGCACCTTGTAAAAGCATTTTTGCGGTTTTATTCTCTGCATCATATTCTAAAAGTGAAATTTTTCCACCATCGTTTTCTACTGCTGGTGAAACGTATTCAGTTAAAATATCAGAAATTTTTTGCTCAACATCTGTATATTCTCTGTTGATGATTTTTTCTACAGGACTTTCGTGTTTCTGAGGTTCTTTATTGGTGATTTTATGGCCATTTTGTAAAAACTCGGCAATTACATTTCTCACTACAATCATCACCTCATGCCATTGTACAGAATCATCTTTGGTTACTGCCACGAAATTTTCTGAAACAAAAACTTCTTTTACAAATTTGAATTCATCATAAAGTACTTTTGCTAAAGGAACTTCATCTGCTTCTTCTTTAGATTTTACTTCTACGAAACCGTCTAATAATAATCTGTTTCCACCGAACTTCATCACAGCAGGATTCGGAGTCATTTCAGCAAAGATTTCATATCTCTGTTGAGGTTTTTGTCTGTAAATTCTAGGATTTGCTAGAAGCTCATCTTCGATGACATTTTTAAGACTTTCTGCAATGTGTTCCCATTCTACATGGTCTTCTTTGGCAACTGCTACAAAATTAGCAGAGATAAAAACCTTAGAAACAAAAGGATAATTGAAAAGTTCTTGAGCCAATGGAATTTCAGAAATATCAGAAGTTCTATCCAGTTCTAATGAACCTGGAATCAGGGTGTAATCAGCTACAAACTTCATTACATTTGGGTTTGCAGTAGGTTCTATAATAATTGTATGCATTTTTTACTTAAATTTGAGATGCAAAAATACGGAAAGCAAGTCAGAAGAGAGAAGATGCAAGTTAGATTTTTTCAATTATTAATATTTTGCAAAATTTTAAAATTTCAACCACAAATTATAGACTAAAAATATGGCTTTAGTTAGAGAACTTTTAGGAAAAACTCCCAAAATCGGGGAAAATACTTTTTTAGCAGAAACTGCAGTCATCATAGGCGATGTAGAAATGGGAAAAGATTGCAGTATTTGGTATAATGCGGTAATTAGAGGAGATGTACACTATATAAAATTAGGAAACAAAGTAAATGTACAAGATAATGTGATGCTGCATTGTACGTATGAAAAATTTCCTTTAGTGATAGGCAATAATGTTTCTATTGGGCATAATGCTTGTGTACACGGTTGCACTATTCATGATAATGTATTGATTGGGATGAGTTCTGTAGTAATGGACAATTGTGTGATAGAAAGCAATTCTATTGTGGCGGCAGGTTCTGTCGTTACACAAGGAACTCACATTAGAGCAGGTGAATTATGGGGAGGAGTTCCCGCCAAAAAAATTAAAGACGTTTCGCAAGAACTGATTTCTGGCGAAATAGACAGAATTGCAAATAATTACGTGAAATATTCATCTTGGTATAAAGATGGACAATAATTTACCCATACTGTCCACAAAAAGACTCATACTTTCACAGCCTACGATTTCAGATTTGGAAGACATTGTTTTTCATGCCAATTCTACTTCGGAAATTGCAGAAAACTCCATTACTTTTCCTTATCCTTATGAAGAAAAGCATGCTCATTTTTGGCTAAAAATGGCTGAAGACGGTTTTGCGAAAAAAGATGCTTACATTTTTGCTATTCGTGAAAAAGAAAATTTTAAATTAATTGGTGCAATTGGTCTTCATGTAGATTTGGCAAATCAAAAAGCAGAAATTGGATATTGGCTCGGGAAATCTTTTTGGAACAAAGGCTATGTTTCTGAAGCATTGCAAAAAACTGTGGAATTTGGCTTTGAAGAGTTACATCTTAATAAAATTTATGCTTCTCATTTTCCGCACAATCCTGCATCGGGAAAAGTTTTGCAGAAAAACGGTTTTGAATTTGAAGGAATTTTGAAGCAAGAAGTTCTTAAAAATGGTCAATTTTTAGATCTACACCGATATGCTATTTTTTAAGAAAATATTTAAATTCAGAAAAATAAATCAAAAGCCTGACTCGTGGAGAATCAGGCTTTTTTTTACTGTATTTTCTTTGTCACAGAGTGCCAACTAAATTTGAACAAAGGATAGAGTAGCGCTATCAGTGCCAAAAGAAGTACAGCGCCGGAACTGGTGAAAATTTTGAAATAAATGCTCAAGGCGTTAATCATGTCATAAAAACTCTTGTTTTGCAATTTTTCAGAAATTTTTTGTAGTCCCATTCCGACTAAACAAACCCAAAATATAGCCAATGATAAATTGAAGACTAAAAGACTCCAATTGTATCTTTTCCAATTTAAAAAATGCGGCGCAACATCGTCTACAATTAAAGTGATTGAAGCTAATAACAGTAAAGTATTGATGCCAATTGTAGAACCCATTGCATGCGCCACTGTAATATGTGTTCCGTGCGTATAGAAATTTATAGCGGGGATAGATATAGAAATAGAAAGAACCAAGTTGAGCAAAATCCAGATTTCTGCATAAGTAAGAATCTTAAACGAAAGTTTGTGATTTGGGTGGTTCACTTTTAGATAAGTATTTCTAAAAGAGTAAATAATGTTAGCCAAAATAAGCAATTCCGTCATACTAATGCTGTAAGCAACCAGTTTCACTGTTGGCGAAGCAGGAACAATGTAAGTATGATGTCCCCAGTTGAACATAAGATTCGTTAAGCCAAGAAAATAAAAGAAAAATGCAATTTTAGATTGATTGATTTTTTGGTCTCCAGAGATTTTTTCCATAGCAAACATAGCGGTTCCGTAGACCAGCATATTCCAAGAACCAACCATAGAACCCATCGCTTTCCACTGAATGGTTACATCTCGAATGATATTGTCATTAAAAAATGATAATTGCCAAAGTTGTGCTTCTATTGTAGTAATCAAAAAGAAAATTAAACCTGTACTCCAACTCCAAATGTAAACAGGGACGGTTTTGTAATTGGGTTTTACCGTCATGAAGAAATTATACATGAAGATCAACCAAGAACTCACAATCAAAATCACGATATATGGCGGGAATTCTAAATATTCTCTTCCTCCGAATTTTCCTAAGACAAAGAAAACTGTTACCAAAACCAATATTAAAATTTGTAATGCGATTTGTAATTTCGCTAGTTTTTCAGAATAAATTTTTCTACCCGAAACTTCTGGTAAATAATAATAAATAATTCCTGTGGCTGCTGTAAAAATCCAGTTGATAGAAAGATAAGTATGAAGCGGTCTAATTTTTTGGAAAGACAAAGTATCTTTCAATAAATTGGGATAAAGATGTTGCAATCCTCCTAAAATCCCAAAAACAAGTCCTAAAAAAAGCGAAAAAATGGCAATGATAATGAACCAGCTTCCGATGATGTTATTTTTCAGTTTCATTTGGTGTAGTGTTTTTATAAGAAAAAGCGTTTTCGTCTACATATTTTAAATAATCTACCAATGCTTCTGTTTGTTCTTTACTGAACTGGAAATTAGGCATTCTGGTTCCGCCACCATTTTCTATAAAAGCTTTTACGTAGGCTTCTCCACGAGTTTTATCTGAAATAGCAGTGGTAAGTTCTGGACCTAAATATCCTCCTAAACCAAAAATCTGATGGCAAGATTGACAATTGTACTCTTGATATATTTTTTTACCCAATTGTTGTCGGGTAGTCATTACGGTTCCGTAGTCTGTTGCGCCTGTATAAATCCAAGAAGAATAAATGGCAAACGCAAAAAAGAGCGTCAAAAAAATCCATATCTTTTTCATATGTAGATATTTTTTGTTTTTTTAGAGGTCATATGCAATCGCTTAATCATGATTAGCATTGGTGTTTTCTAATCATAGCGATTTCATAAGATTTTTTTTAAAAATTCTGGTGCAAAGTTAATTTCTTAATCAATATCTTTTTATGATTTGCGTCATCTATTGATATGATAGTTTTTATATATCATTAAATCTTTCTCCATTTTTTACATCAATAATTTTAAAAAATTAGATTTTAAATCTTCATAATGCTAAATTCTCAAATCATCACATCTTGATTTTTTTTCACTATTTTTGAACCTAGAATGAATAACCAACTTTTTGACCTCGTAGAAAACACTTCACGAAATATTTTCCTCACAGGAAAAGCAGGAACCGGTAAAACCACTTTTCTGAATAATTTCGTTAAAAAAACTCGTAAAAAACACATTGTAGTAGCGCCTACTGGAATTGCTGCTATCAATGCTGGTGGTGTTACCATTCATTCTATGTTCGGATTTCCGCTCAGAACTTTTATCCCAACTTTAGAGCGAATTAATGAAAATCTGGCGATGAATATTCCAGATTTAATGCAGCATTTTAAGTACAGAAAAGATAAACTAAAATTGCTAAGAGAAGTAGAAGTCATCATTGTAGATGAGGTTTCTATGCTAAGAGCTGATGTGTTGGATATGATGGATTTTTCGCTGCGCCATATTCGCAGAAATCAAGAAAAATTCGGGGGTGTTCAGATGCTTTTTATTGGGGATTTGTACCAACTTCCGCCTGTAGTGAGAGACGAAAATGAATACATTATGAAGCAATTTTATGCTTCGCCATTTTTTTTCGATGCTTTTGTTTTAAAAAATACCAATCTTCTCACGGTAGAACTGACCGAAGTTTTCAGACAAAAAGATGAAGATTTTCTTAAAATTTTAAATGAAATTAGAGACGGAAATCTATCCAGAGAACATTACGAAAAACTCCACGAAAGATACATTCCAGATTTTGAACCAAAAGAAGAAGCCTACGTTTATCTTACTTCTCACAATAGAATTGCAGATGATATTAACACGAAAAAGCTCAATGAATTAGGTGGAAAAACGTATCAGTTTAAAGCTAAAATTGTTGGTGATTTTAAGGAATCTCAATTTCCAAATGAAGAAGTTCTAGACCTGAAAGTTGGCGCACAAGTCATGTTCATCAGAAATGATGCTACTCAAGAAAAAAAGTATTTCAACGGAAAATTAGCAGAAGTGGTAGACTTGTCTGCTGATGAAATTTGGGTGAGAATAGATGGGGATGACGAAGATTACAAACTAAAAAAAGAAATCTGGGAACAGAAAAAATACACACTTGATACCGAAAAAAACATCAAAGAAGAAGTTTTGGGCAGCTTCGAGCAATATCCCATTCGTTTGGCTTGGGCGGTGACGATTCATAAATCTCAGGGGCTTACTTTTGACCGATTAATTGTAGATGCTGGGAAATCTTTCGCTTCTGGTCAGGTTTACGTGGCGCTTTCGCGCTGTAGAACTTTAGAAGGAATTGTTTTGAAATCTAAAATTTCTAGCGATGTGATTTTCAGTGACAGAAGAGTGGCAGAATTTCAGGATGCGACTCATGCAAATGACCGATTAGAAGAAATTTTGCATGCCGAAAAATACGATTACAGCATCAGAAAAGTGCTTCGTTATTTAGATATTTCTTGGGCTAAAGAATCTTTGGAAACTTGGAATAAGGCTTCTAAAGAAAGCAAATTTGTAGACAAAGAAAAAACTCAAAATTTATATTTTCTCATCAAAAAATCGGTGGAAAATCTTACGGATATTTATCTGAAATTTGAAAAATTTATTTGGCCAAAAACCAGAAAGTTCATCCAAACGCAAGAAAATTGGGAAGAAATAGAAACCAAATCATCTGGAGCGGTAAATTTCTTTTTTACCAAGGTAAATGAAGAGATTTTTAAACCATTTAGAGAATTTTATGCCGAAACAAAAGGCGTAAAAGGAATGAAACAATACAATGAAGACACTCGAGTTTTTCTGGATGATTTAGAAGATTATTTGAACGATTTAAAGCAGGTTCGTTTGTTAGAAAAACCTCTTTTTGACGAAAAAAATGACGAAAAAATTTCGGTGAAAGTAGTTAAAATTCCTACCCAAAACATTACGTTACAACTCTTCGAAGAGGGTAAATCTATTGGCGAAATTGCAAAAAAGAGAGGAATTTTGGTGCAAACTGTTTTTGGGCATTTAGGGAAATTTGTAGAAAATGGACAATTAGAAATAGAAAGAATTATTGCCAAAGAATATATACAAGATTTTGAGATTTTCTACAAAACTAAATTCATAGAGAATCCAGAACAATATGAAAGCCTTAATGAATTAAAACGCGAATTGCCTCATATGGAATTTCACGAATTAAGGGTTTTAAGAGATTATTTTAGAGGAAGGTAAAAAACCAAACGGAATCAAACCATTTCAAACAAAATCAAAACAACATCAAATAATATAAAAATATGAAAATTGCAATCATCGGAGCAGGAAATATGGGTGTGGCGTTCTCTCGTTCTTTTCTTAAATATGAATTGGTAAAACCACAGAACTTGCAACTCATCATCAGAAGTGAAGAAAAAATTGGAAAAATAAAAAAAGAGTTCCCCCAACTAAAAGTTTCTTTTTTTGAAGAAGCTAATATAGATGATGCAGAGCTCATTATTGTTTCTGTAAAACCTCAGGATTTTCCTTTTGTAGCAGAAAATTTGCCTTTCAAATTCAAAGAAAAGCAGATTATTCTTTCTATAATGGCAGGCGTAAAAATCGAGAAAATTCAAGATTTACTGAACCATAAAAATGTGGTGAGAGCTATGCCTAACTCTCCAACGCTAATCGGTATGGGAATTACAGGATACACCGCAGCAGAAGGTATTACCTTTAACCAAATTATACAAATCGAAAGATTGCTAAACAGTTCTGGCAGAGCAGTTTACTTAGAAGACGAAAATCTTCTAGATGCGGTAACTGCGTTAAGTGGAAGCGGACCTGCTTATTTTTATTACTTTGTAGATGCGATGATTAAGGCAGGAATGAAGATGGGAATTAACGAAAATCTATCAAAACTTTTTGTACAACAAACGATGATTGGGGCGTATCATCTCATCAATAATTCTGATAAAAATCTAGACGAATTGGTGAAAGAAGTGGCTTCAAAAGGTGGAACTACAGAAGCAGCTCTAAAAGTTTTTAATGAAAATTCATTAAAAGAAATTGTAGAAAACGGAATCTTTGCTGCCGAAATTCGTGCTAAAGAATTGAATGGTTAACTCATTATTTCCTGTAATTCTAACCAACGCATCTCGTATTCTTCTAGTTTTTCAGAAACCTTTTCTAGCTCTGCAGAAAGTGTTGCGATTTTCTCGTAATCAGCTTCATTATTGAGTTTTTCAAGAATTTCAGCACGTTTTTTCTCTAATTCGGGCATTTCTTTTTCTATCGTTTCCAGTTCGCGCTGTTCTTTGAAAGAAAGTTTTTTCTTTGCTGGAAGCTGGAAGCTGGGAGCTGGAAGTTTCGATTCTGCATTATTCGTGTTTTCGGATTTTTGATTGACGTTTTCCGACTTCCATCTTCCATCTTCCATCTTACGACTTTCTCGATATTCCGAAAAATTCCCTACAAAATCTTTGATTTTTCCATCACCTTCGAACGCTAAAACATGGTCTACAATTCTATCCATAAAATAACGGTCGTGAGAAACAATGATGAGACAACCTGCGAAATTCTGTAAAAAGTTTTCCAAAACGGTCAATGTTGGCAAGTCTAAATCATTGGTAGGTTCATCAAAAATCAAGAAGTTAGGATTTTGATACAACACATACATCAAGTGCAATCTTCGTTTTTCGCCACCGGAAAGTTTAGAAATTGGTGAATATTGCGTTTGGTCGTCAAATAAGAAAATTCTTAAAAACTGCGATGCAGAAATGGTTCTTCCGTTGGCTAAAGGGAAATTTTCAGAAATATTTTTGATGAAGTCTATGACTCTTTCTTCCTCATTATATTGCAAACCTTTTTGAGAAAAATAACCAAATTTTATAGTTTCTCCCGTTTCTATTTCTCCAGAATCTTTGGGCTCTAAACCTTGAATAATATTGAGAAGTGTAGATTTTCCTGCTCCATTTTTTCCTACAATTCCTACTTTTTCGCCTCGTTGAAATGAATATGAAAAATCTTTGAGCAAAACCAAATCTCCATAACTTTTGTTGATGTTTTTAAGCTCCAAAATCTTTTTTCCCAATCTTTTCATCTCAAAATCGAGTTCCAGAGATTGCTTTTTGGTATTGGTTTTTGCTACTTTTTCGGTGTCGTAGAACGCATCAATTCTAGATTTTGATTTGGTGGTTCTCGCTTTTGGTTGACGGCGCATCCATTCTAATTCTTTTCGGTAAAGATTGTTGGCTTTGTCAATCGTAGCGTTCAGATTATCTTCACGAATCATCTTGTTTTCCAGATAAGTCGCATAACTTCCATTATGAACATACAGATTTTGGTCTTCCATTTCCCAAACCGTGTCGCAGACAGAATCCAGAAAATAACGGTCGTGCGTTACTAAAAGCAACGTAATCATGGCTTTAGAAAGATAATTTTCTAACCATTCTACCATTTCTACGTCTAGGTGATTGGTAGGTTCGTCCATAATCAGCAAGACGTGTCTGTGTTCTGCTCTGGTTTCTGTAAGGAGTTTTGCAAGGGCAACTCTTTTGATTTGTCCTCCAGAAAGTGTGCCCATTTTCGCTTCTAGATTGGTGATTTTTAGCTGCGAAAGAATTTGTTTCATTTCGGTTTCTAAATTCCATGCTTTGTGAATTTCCATTTCTGCCAAAGCTTTTTCTATAAATTTTTGGTCAGTAGAATGTAGCGATTTGTGATAATTTTTAAGCGCTTGAATAGGCTTAGAATCTAGTGTCATCATGAATTCTTCCACAGTAAGTTGAGAGTCAAACTCAATTTCTTGGTCGAACAAAACTACCTGAACATCTTTATTAATCACTACTTCGCCAGAATCTGCAATTTCTTTTCCTAAAAGAATTTTCAAAAGCGTAGATTTTCCAGTGCCGTTTTTGGCGACAATCGCAATTTTGTCTCCTTCATTGATGTGGAAAGAAATATTCTTAAAAAGCGTTTTGATGCCGTAAGATTTGGTCAGATTTTCTGCGGAAACGTAGTTCATGTTAGGTTGAGGAAAAGGTTAAGGTTGAGATTGCGAAAATACGAAAAATGAAATGGGAATAAATTTTATTGTGGAAAGATTTATTTTTTCTTCAAAGCTTCTCCTTCGAAAGTAATTCCTTCCCAGCCAAATTTCATGAAATTTCTAATGTTTTGGTGGTCTGTTCCTTCTGGATTTTTCAAAACGTCTTCTCTGTAAAACTCGCTAAATAATAAAAGCGTCTCTTCTTTAGAAAGTTGGTTGATTTTGGCAAAACTGAAAACCTTGCAAGAGCCATTATTTTGATTGGCTTCGTTTACCGTATTTCCGTTAGTGAATTTAGTAGGTGTGAATTCGTAATGTTCATCTATATAAGTTATTACGTTGCTGAAAACCAATTCTTCTGGTGTATTTTTTAATTGTTCTAATATCATTTTATTTTTCTTTAATCAAGTTTTAATTCGCTGAAACTCCATGAGTTTCCGTTGTAAATATTAAGGTCTACTTTTACATTAATTCCTTTTACGATGCCTTTTTCCGTGAATTGCCACATTTTCCACGAGTCTTCTTCCGAAGGAACTAAAACATCATTGTAATTGGCTAGCCAAAGTGGATAATCGTCAAACTCGCCACGCAAATAATCTTTGTAATAATGGTAATAAGTATAAATAATGGGTTTTTCACCGTATTTTTCTTCTATAATTTTACACCAAACCTTTAAATCCTCTATCAGTTTTTCCTTAGATTTTCTTCTGGGAACTCTTTCGATGTCTAAAACAGGTCGTAAATCTCCGCTTTCTAAATGTACACTTTCTAAGAAATTATTGGCTTGTAAAATCGGATCTTCGTCTGCACGATAAAAATGATAAGCACCTCTTGTAAGATTGTTTTCTTTGGCTAATTCCCAAAAATCATCAAAATGTTTATCTTTTTTTCGGTTTCCCATAGTCGCTCTCATAATCACAAATTCTAATGGGATAGAACCATTGGCGATAGTGAGACTGTCCCATTTTATATCTTTTTTGTGCTGATAATGAGAAATGTCGAAACCAAAAATTTTATCATTATATTCAGTGATGATTTTATTGATTCTGGCGGTTTCTTCTTCGGAATTTTTTAAATTTTTATGTACAAATTTCTCAAAATACATGGCGTAATAAAATGCCACTTTGTCTCTGAGATAAAGCCCAGTTCCGAGCAAGGTTAATCCTAAAATAGCCAACAAAATATATCTGCGAAAAAGATAATTTTTTCGTCTGGTTTTATGGATTTTTTTTCTTTTGGTAGCTTTTGGATTGGTTTTTGACATAAGTTTTGCAAAAGTAAAATTTTTAGAAAATAAATTCAGTAACTTTGCCAGAATCTTATGGAAATTAGAGATAAAATAATCGTCATCGGTGGTGGTTTTGCAGGATTGCAATTCGCTAAAAAACTTAATGGCAATCGTACCAAGAAATTGGTGATGATTGACAAGGTGAATCATCATATGTTTCAGCCATTATTTTATCAAGTAGCTTGCGGAAGAATTGAGCCTTCTAATATTTCGTTTCCGTTTAGAAAGATTTTTCAGCGTTCTAAAAATATTCAATTTAGAATGACGGAAGTGAAACAGATTATTCCTTCGGAAAATAAAATTATTACAGAAGACCATGTTTTTCACTATGATAAATTGGTGATTGCAACTGGTTGTAAAACGAATTTCTTTGGAAATCAAAAAATAGAAAATCTGGCTTTTGGGATGAAAAATACTCATGAAGCGATTTCTATAAGAAACCATGTTTTGCTCACTTTCGAAAAACTCATCATTGAAAAAAGCAGAAGTGATGATGGCAATTGGAACATCGTAATCGTAGGTTCTGGGCCAACTGGTGTGGAATTGGCTGGTGCTTTTGCCGAAATGAAAAGAGAAATCTTGCCAAGAGATTATCCTAGAATGAATTTTGATAATTTAGAAATTATTTTGGTGAGTTCTACCGAAAAACCTTTGGCGGTAATGAGCGAAGAATCTCAAGAAAAATCTGAACAATATTTGAAAGATTTGGGCGTGAGATTTATCTCAAACGATATGGTGACGGATTATGATGGCGATAGAGTTTATCTGAGTTCGGGTAATGTTATTCCGAGTAATAATGTGATTTGGGCAGCAGGTGTTACTGGGAATATTATTGAAGGATTAACCGAAAATTCCATTAAAAATAACAGATACATTGTAGACCGATACAATAAAATAGTAGGATTTGATAATATTTATGCGATAGGAGACATTGCCTACATGGAAACCCCAAAATATCCAAATGGTCATCCTCAAGTGGCGAATGTAGCGATTAATCAAGGGAAAAATTTGGCTAAAAATTTCTTGAAAAAATCAAAGAATGAGTGGCAACCTTACGAATATGATGACAAAGGAAGCATGGCAACCATTGGGAAGCATAGAGCAGTAGTAGATTTGCCAAAATTTAAGTTTCAAGGGATTTTTGCGTGGTATTTTTGGATGTTTCTTCATTTAATGTTGATTTTAAGTGTGAGAAATAAACTTGCCATTTTCTTCAATTGGATGTGGAGTTATATTAATAGAGATTCTACGCTTCGCTTAATCATCATCCCGAATAAAAAAAATAAAACCGAACAATGAGAATAGATATTATAAGTGCAGTTCCTGATTTATTAGAAAGTCCTTTCAAAACTTCCATCCTGAAAAGAGCAATGGAAAAAGGTTTGGCAGAAGTTCATTTTCATAATGTTCGTGATTTTGCATTTAACAAACATCGTCAAATAGATGATACAGTTTATGGTGGTGGCGCTGGAATGGTAATGATGTGTGAACCATTAGACTTATGTATTTCTCAGTTGAAATCTGAGAGAGAGTATGATGATATTATTTACTTAACTCCGGATGGAGAAACTTTCAACCAAAAAATAGCGAATTCTTACTCGCTGAAGAAAAATTTAATTCTGCTTTGTGGTCATTATAAAGGAATAGACCAAAGAATTAGAGATTTACACATTACCAGAGAAATTTCGATTGGTGATTTTGTGCTAACTGGTGGCGAATTGGCAGCTTGTGTAGTTGCAGATGCAATTATTCGTCTTTTGCCAGGCGTTTTAAATGATGAACAATCTGCTTTGACGGATAGTTTTCAAGATGATTTGCTTTCTCCGCCTATTTATACCAAACCAGAGGTTTACAAAGGAATGCGAGTTCCAGAAGTCCTTTTAAGCGGTAATTTTGGGAAAATTGAAGAATGGAGACATCAGAAAGCAATAGAAATTACCCAGCAGAAAAGACCAGATTTATTAAAAGATTTCTAATCATAATAAATTATTTTTACTAGATTTACAATCCGAAAAGTTGAGGCAAGGCTATGGAGAATTTTTTGAAAAAAGAACTTGTCATGTTCTATAATGTAGAAAACTTGTTTTCTCCAGACCCTAAACCAACACATTTTTTAGATCCTACCATATCTGGATTAAGGAATTGGGACAAAAGAAAGTATCAGAATAAACTTCGAAAAATTGCCAATGTTTTTAGGCTAATCGAAGAAAAAGAAGCGGTGCTTCCGATGATTGTAGGTTTGTGTGAAGTGAATAATGAAGAGGTTTTACAAGACTTGATTCAACAAGAGCCCCTTCAAAATTATGATTTTGTTCATTATAATTCTTTAGATGAAAGAGGCGTAGATACAGCGCTTCTGTACGATAAGAGAAAAATAGAATTAGTAGATTCTGAAGCTATTTCTTTTATTTTCGAGGGAGTGAATGAAGAGCAAGATGAGTATTATGATACGACCAGAGATGTTCTTTTTTGTAAATTGAAATACAATGATGAATTGCTCAATGTTTTTGTGGCACATCTTCCTTCAAAAAGAGAAAAAGATGTAAACAAACCCAAAAGAGATTACATTCTTCATTCAATTAAAGAAAGAGTTCTCACATTATTAGAAAAAGAAGAACCTGTAATAATTTGTGGAGATTTTAACGATGACCCGATTGAAGAAAATCTAAATAATTTATTATATGACAATGGAGTTGATAAAATCTTAGTGAATCCATACATAGAATTGTACAATAATAAAATTTATTCTACGTTTCACTACAACCAAGGACTGTTGTTCGATCAGATTCTATTTTCTAATCATTTCTTTTTGCCTATTTCCTCATTAGCATTTAAAAGTGCTGTAGTCTTTAATTCAGAAAAATTAAGCAATTGGGACAAAAAGTTTAAAGGAAGACCTTTTAGAACTTTTGCAGGAACCAGATATCTTGGTGGGTATAGTGATCATTATCCCGTTTATACAATTTTAGAAACAAAAGACAATTAAATTAAAAATGAAAAGCGTTACAGAAGTAGGTTACAAGCTAGATGCAATAGATAAAAAAATAATCTATATGCTCATGGACAATGCCAAAACATCTTTGGCTCAAATTTCTAAAAACATTGGTATTTCTACCACTGCTGTACATCAGAGAATAAAAAAACTAGAAACCGCAGGCGTAATAGAAAATTCTGTATCTTTTCTTAATCCAAGAAAAATAGGTTACAAAGTAGTTTCTTACATCGGCGTTTACATGGATCAGCCAAGTCATTTCCAAGAACTGATTAAATCTCTGAACGAAATTAATGAAATCGTAGAAGCTCATTATACTACAGGAAACTGGACGGTTTTCCTTAAAGTGCTTTGTATTGATAATGATCATCTCATGCAAATTTTAAGCAAAATACAGAAGCTAAAAGGCGTTACTAGAACAGAAACTTTCATATCTTTGGAGCAAAGTATTAACAGACAATTAAAAGTGTAACGTTATGAAAATCAACACTTATTTAGATTCTACTTATCTAAAAACTCCAGCTCAATCTGGTCTTACCGAAGAACAAACGCTAGAAACGGTAATTAATCTTGCCAAAGAAGCCATCGAAAATGACATTTTTGCAGTAATGATAAGACCTGATTATGTTAAAAAAATGAAGCAATTCCTTACAGAACAAAATTCTAACGTAGTAATCGGTACTGTAATCGGTTTCCACGAAGGAACTTATTCTAAAGAACATAAATTAGCTGAAGCTCAAAAAGCAATCGAAGACGGAGTAGATGAATTAGATTTCGTAATCAATTATGAAGCATACAAAAATGGTGAAGTAGATGCTGTGAAATCAGAATTTGTAGATTGTACAAAACTTTGCTTAGATAATGGTAAAATTGCAAAATGGATTATAGAAATCGCAGCGCTTACCGATGAGCAAATTGCAGATATTACCAAAAAAATCTCAACTTGGGCTGAAGAAAACTTCAAAGCTGAAGATTTACACAGAATATTTGTGAAATCATCTACAGGGTTCTACCAAACAGAAGGCGGAAAACCAAATGGAGCAACTGTAGAAGGAATTAAAATCATGCTAGAAAACGCAGGTTCACTTCCTGTAAAAGCTGCAGGTGGTGTAAGAACGCCAGAAGAAGCAGAATATATGATTAACCTAGGTGTAAAAAGAATAGGAACATCTTCTGCAAAAGCTTTAATTAAAAACGAAGAAGTTTCCGGAGGTTACTAATCTTTAGAAATTTACAAAAATAAAAAAAAAACCATCGAAGTTCGATGGTTTTTCTTTTTTATGATTTAAAAAATTATTGCTGTTTTACTACTTGCGTTACCTTTTGGGTATTGTCTGACAAAGTGTATTTCATTAAATATTTGCCAGGTTTCAGTTTGTCTAATCTAATTTCGGCGGTGTTCATGTTCACCATGGTTTCTGAAACTTGAGTCCCAATAATAGAGTAAAAAGTTACAGATTTTACCTTTAGCATTGGGTTTTTAGCTTTTACAATGATAAAATCTCTTGTAGGATTAGGATAAGCGACTAAAACTCCGTCATCAGATTTTTGAGAATCAGATAGCGGTTCTCTTAATGTTTGTTGAGCTTTTGCTTCGCCCGAAAACATTAATAAACCTACCGTAAATAATATAAAATATAAAGTTCTTTTCATTTTACTTAATTCATTCTTATCTCAAAGAATAAACAAATTTATTTAAACGAATTGATATACACAATAGTTATAAATAACTAAATTTGCAGAGTATAAAACAAACTTTGTTCCAAAAATGATAATTTTTTCAAGAAATAGAAGATTACGTACTAACGAAAGCATCAGAAGTCTTGTGAGAGAAACAGTACTCACTACCAATGATTTTGTAATGCCAATGTTCGTAATGGAAGGCGAAAATGCACAGGAAGCTATTCCGTCAATGCCGGGAATTTTCCGCAGAACAGTAGATTTAACGGTGAAAGAATGTAAAGAACTTTTTTCACTGGGTGTAAAAGCGGTGAACATATACATGAAAGTTCCAGAAAATTTAAAAGACAATCTCGGAACCGAAGCTTGGAATCCACATGGTTTGATGCAAAGAACCATCAGAGAAATTAAAAATGCCATTCCAGAAATGATTGTAATGCCAGATGTTGCATTAGACCCTTATTCAATCTATGGTCACGACGGAATTATTACCAACGGACAAGTAGACAATGATGCGACTAATGATGCTTTGGCAAGAATGTCTGTTTCTCACGCAGAAGCAGGTGCAGATGTTGTGGCGCCAAGTGATATGATGGATGGTAGAGTTGCTGCAATTCGTCAAGCTTTAGAAGAAACAGGTCATACCAACGTAGGAATTTTGAGCTATGCAGCAAAATACGCAAGTTCATTCTACGGACCTTTCAGAAGTGCGTTAGATTCTGCTCCGAAAGATTTTCAGGAAATTCCAAAAGATAAAAAGACCTACCAAATGGATTTTCATAATTCTAGAGAAGCCTTAAATGAAGTGTACAAAGACATCGAAGAAGGTGCAGATATTATTATGATAAAACCGGGTCTTCCGTATTTGGATATTGTAGCAAAAGTTCGTCAGGAAATAGATTTACCAATCGCAGTTTATAATGTGAGTGGAGAATATGCAATGCTAAAAGCGGCTGCTCAAAACGGTTGGTTAGATAATGACAAAGCTATAATAGAAAGCCTTACTTGTATTAAAAGAGCTGGTGCAGATATGATTTTCACCTATGCTGCCAAAGAAGCTGCTATTTTATTAAATAATTAGGGCGCCAAATTCCAGCTTTCGCTACTCGCTTTTTTTCTGCGGCGGCGAAGCCGCCGCAGAAAAAAGAGCTCAAACATGCCGCTCAATCTGGGGCGCAAGTTTAGAAATTTTTAGAACCTATTTTTCTAAAAATAACTTACAGTAAAAAAATATAACCAACCCTTTCTGCGTTTTATGCACATTCAAAAAACGCAGAAAGGGTTTTGCAATTTTAAAAATCAATTTGTAGAATTGGATAGGTTTTATGATGTTCAAAATTTACAATAGGAATGTTAAAATAAAAAAGCTATCTTACACATGAAATTTTATCATAATCAGAAAGGAAAATGTTAATTCTGTCGTAAATAGTAAAATAGCATATGCTTTAAAAGAAAATTAAGAACACAACAATAGATTAATTATGGGCTTAATATTTATAATACTTGGATTTGTAATTTTGTTTTTTAATTTGAGATTTAAAAACAAACCTCTTAAAGATGCTATAGGAGGAGGAATATATGACAAAATGGTAAATTCAAGAATGTGGATTTGGTGTATTTTAGCATTTTTGCTAGGGATAATAAAAATTATTCAAGATATATACACATTTTTTGAATAAGTTAGGATACTTTGGTAGGCACACTCAACGAATATTTTAAAAGTTACCAAATCACCCGACATCTAACATCCATCTTCCGACTTCCGACTTCCGACTTACAACTTCATACTTCTGACTTTTTTCATATCTTTGTCTCTATGATTTTACGTGGCGAAAATTTAATTAAAGAATACGGACCCAAAAAAGTAGTAAAAGGCGTTTCCGTAGAAGTAAAAAAAGGAGAAATTGTAGGTTTACTTGGACCAAATGGTGCAGGAAAAACTACTACTTTCTATATGATTGTGGGATTGGTAAAACCTACTTCTGGCAAAATTACGCTAGACGGAAAAGATATTACCAATGATGCCATGTATAAACGTGCGCAAAAAGGAATTGGTTATTTGGCTCAGGAAGCTTCTGTTTTTAGAAAGCTGTCGGTAGAAGATAATATTTTAGGCGTTTTACAACTCACCAATAAATCTAAAGAAGAACAAATCCGCAGAACCAACGAACTGATTGAAGAATTTTCTTTAGAACACGTTCGTAAAAACCGTGGAGATTTACTTTCTGGTGGTGAAAGACGTAGAACCGAAATCGCGCGTTGCCTCGCTACAGACCCAGATTTCATTCTTTTGGATGAACCTTTTGCAGGAGTAGACCCAATTGCGGTAGAAGATATTCAAAAAATCATTAGAAGTTTGGTGAAAAAAGACATAGGTGTTTTAATTACTGACCACAATGTTCAACAAACTTTAGCGATTACCAATAAAACCTACATCATGTTCGAAGGAAACATCTTGAAAGAAGGTTTACCAGAAGATTTAGCCAATGACCCACAAGTAAGACAAGCTTATTTGGGTGAGAATTTTAAATTTGAAAAATTCTAAACATCCATCATCTAACTTCCAACATCCATCAATTTTATGAAAATCTACACCAAAACTGGCGATAAAGGCGAAACCTCTTTGTACGGAGGAACTAGAGTTTCTAAAGCTGCTGCAAGAGTAGAATCTTACGGAACTTTAGACGAACTTAATGCGTTCATTGGTTTGGCAAAAGCCGAAATTTCTGATGAAAAAGTATTGAATCAACTGCAGAAAATTCAGTTTGATTTATTTACCGTAGGCTCAGAAGCAGCTACGCCAACTGATAAACTGATTTTAGCCAATGGTAAAAATCGTCTAGATTTAATGATTTCCGAAAAGGAAATATTAGAATTAGAACATTGGATGGATGATTTAGATGCAGAATTAGAACCTTTACAATTCTTTATTTTACCAAGCGGTGGAAAAGCTGCTGCATCTGTTCACGTTTGTAGAACGGTTTGCAGAAGAGCAGAGCGCGCTATGGTTTATCTCAATGAAACTGAAGAAGTAAGACCAGAACTCATCAAATATCTCAATAGATTGTCTGATTATCTGTTTATTTTGGCAAGATATATCTCTAAAATTTCTGGAGAAAAAGAAGATTATTGGAATCCTTCTGCAAGAGCCAAGTAAAAAGTGAAAAGAGCCACGAAGTGGCGATAAAAATAGCATAGGGTAAAGCCCGATGAAAATGAATAAAATTTGAAAACAGCACTCCTTTTCATTAACGGAACTCCACCTAATGAACTTCCTCATTTGGAAGGTTATGATGTGATTGCTTGTAGTGATGGGGCTTTTCATTATTTAAAAGACAAAAATTTCCCGCTGGATAAACTAGATTTTATTTCAGGAGATTTTGATTCTCATGAAGGCAGTGACGAAAATATTTACCACGAAAAATTCATTCATACTCCAGATCAAGATTTTACCGATTTTCAAAAAGCTTTAGATATTCTCAAAAAAAATGGTGTACAAAAAGTAGACGTTTACGGAGGAAGCGGTGGTGAACAAGACCATTTTTTAGGAAATCTTCACGTAGCTTTTCTCTTTAAAAATGAAATGGAAATTACTTTTTTTGACGAGTTTTCCAGATACTTTTTCATCCCAAAAAATTTTAAAATTCACGAAGTAGAAGGAAAGATGATTTCCCTTTTACCATTTCCTTTTGTAGAAAAAATTTCGACTAAAGGTCTTAATTGGGAGCTCTTTAACGAAGAATTGAGCTTAACCAAAAGAGTAGGAACCCGAAATTTTGCTCGAGAAAACACCGTAGAAATCACGTATGAAAACGGTGATGTATTGATTTTTATCGGAAACTAAATTTGTGAATTTTTAACTCAAAAAATCCAATCTTTTTTCGCATTTTTGTAGTCTTAAATTTTTGCAACAAATGAAGATAAAATATTCTGAACTTATTGACCAAACACTTTACTTTCCGCAAGAGGAATTTAAGTATGAGGATCAACAGTTGTACTTTCATGATATTCCTTTGATGGACTTGGTAGAAAAATTCGGAACTCCTTTGAAATTCAGTTATTTACCTAAGATTTCGCAAAACATTCAGCGTGCAAAAACGTGGTTTAAAGATGCCATCAAAAAGAATGAATATAAAAATTCTTACAGATACTGTTACTGTACCAAATCTTCGCACTTTTCTTTCGTATTAGAAGAAGCGCTTAAGAATGATATTTCTATTGAAACGTCTTCTGCTTTTGACATGAATATTGTTAAAAATCTATTCGAAACAGGGAAAATTGACAAGACGATAGAAGTGGTTTGTAATGGTTTCAAAACCGATGATTATTTGGCTAAAATTTCAGATTTAATCAATAATGGTTTTGAAAATGTGATTCCTGTTTTAGATAATTACAGAGAATTAGATAAATTGACCGAAAGTATAGATACTACCTTTGATATTGGGATTAGAATTGCTTCGGAAGAAGAACCGAAATTCGAATTTTATACCAGCAGATTAGGAATTGGGTACAAAGATATTATCCCTTATTACAGCCAAAAAATTGCAGAACACCCGAATGCAAGGTTGAAAATGCTTCACTTTTTCATCAATACCGGAATTAAAGATACTGCGTATTATTGGAACGAACTTTTCAAATGTTTGAGAGTGTATGCAAGATTGAAAAAAATTGCTCCAGAAGTAGATTCACTAAATATTGGTGGCGGTTTCCCAATTAAAAATTCTTTGCAATTTGATTATGATTATGAATATATGGCAAATGAAATCGTGTATCAAATCAAAAAATTCTGTGAAGAAGAAGGGGTAGAAGAACCAAACATCTATACTGAATTTGGTAGTTTTACCGTAGGTGAAAGTGCTGGAAATTTATACAAAATTCTTTCTCAAAAACGCCAAAACGATAGAGAAAAATGGAACATGATAGACTCTTCTTTCATGACTACACTTCCAGATTCTTGGGCGATTTCTAAGCGTTTTATTATGTTTCCGTTGAACCGTTGGGAAGATTCTTACGAAAGAGTTTTCTTAGGCGGATTAACTTGTGATTCAGATGATTATTACAATTCTGAGCAACATGCCAATGCGATTTATTTGCCAGTGTTCAGCGATACCAAACCATTATACATCGGTTTCTTTAACACAGGAGCTTATCAAGAAAGTATTGCTGGTTTTGGTGGAGTTCATCACTGTTTGTTGCCTCAGCCGAAACATATTCTCATCCAAAAAGCTAAAAACGGAAAATTACAATACGAAGTTTTCAGCGAAGAGCAAAAACCAGAAGATGTATTGCATCTTTTAGGATATAAATAATTGGTTAATAGAGTTTTGGTATTGTAGAGTTAATGGATTCTCCTTACGTGAAGCCTACTGCGTTTTTAGCAGCTAAGTTGTAATATAAAATGTTTGTTTACTATCATATCATTTAAACAAAAAATTAAAAAATTGATTTATTCAAAATAAATTTAAAAAAGCATCAGAATTCTGGTGCTTTTTTGTTGGAATCTCATTTGAATTTTTAAAAATTTTATAAAACTTTATAAAAATTGTATAAAGCAGACCTAGTTTTTATCTTTACATTTGGAAACAATAATTATTAAAATCCTCTCATTATGAAAAAAACGATTAAAATCACTACTTTAGCATTTGTCTTTTCTGTGGCAGCATTTTCTTGCAAAAAAAATGTTTCTGATGCAGAACTTACCACACAATCTACTACTGTAGTTGCTGCTTATCCTGGAACTTCTGTGGAAGTGAAAGATGGGGTTGCACATTTAAGTGGAACATTTGCTTCTCAGGAAGAAAAAGATGCAGCTATTGCAGCTCTTAAAAATGTAAAAGGAGTAAAAGGTGTTATGGACATGGCTACCGTAGAAGCAGCAGCTTCTGTAGTAGAAACTGTATCTGCAGTTGCTCCAGAAATTCAACAAAAAGTTACAGATGCGGTTAAAGATTTTCCTGCTGTAAAAGTAGATGTAGTAAACGGTGAGCTTACCTTAACAGGAGAAGTTACGGCAGAGCAAGCTAGAAAAATTAAAATGTCTGTAGATGCTCTAAAAGTGGGTAAAGTAAACTATAATTATAACGTTAAAAAATAATTACCATGTCATTACAAGAAAAATATTCAAGTGTAGTTTCAGCAGCTCAGACTGCAGGAATTTCAGATTTAAAAGTTCAAGAACAAGACGGAATTCTTTACATTTCAGGAACTACTTCTTCTAGCGCTGGAAAAGATGCTGTTTGGAATGCTTTAGGAGCTATAGATGCCACTTATTCTGCTTCAGATATCAATATAGATGTACAAGTAGCTGGTTTAGCTGCAGGCACTTCACTTACTGTAGATACAGAAAGTTCTAACCTAAACATTAGACAGGAACCTTCTACAGAAGGCGTAATTTTAGGCAAAGCGGCAAAAGGAGAAGTGGTAACTTTAGTAGAACAATCTTCAGACGAGTGGTGGAAAATTAAAACCAAAGACGGAGAAGTAGGTTATGCTTATTCCAGATATTTAAGAGCTTAATTCAAGTCTCGAATATAAATTTATAATCCCGAATTTTTTCGGGATTTTTTATTTTGGGCCATCCCGAAAATTTCTCCAAAGCTTTTGCCTATCAAGAAAATTTCGGGACCGCGCTATTCGTTACAATCTTTTTCGGTGGCGGCAGCAAAGCTGCCGCCACCGAAAAAGGATTTCCACTGCTATCGCTTGTCCAGAAATACCGCTTCAAAACAATTACCAATATTTCATTAAAAAAACTATATTTGTATTCTATAGAAAATCAATATATGAAAGGACAAAACAAACTTTTCTTTGCAATTATCATTGCTTTAGTTTTAGGGGTAATTATTGGGGGAGTAGTACACACTCAGTTTCCAGAAAATACAGAATCTTTTTCTAAAAATATAAAACTTCTCGGCACCATTTTCATCAGATTAGTACAGATGATTATCGCACCATTGGTTTTCACCACATTGGTTGTGGGAATTGCGAAAATGGGAGATACTGCAATGATTGGTAGAGTAGGAGGTAAAGCAATGCTTTGGTTTATTACCGCTTCTTTGGTTTCGCTTATGTTAGGTTTGGTTTTGGTAAACTGGTTAGAGCCTGGTCATGTTACGAAATTACCTATTCAAGATGCTAATTCTGCTAAAGAAATCTTGGATAACTCTAAAGGATTTTCTCTGGAAGATTTTGTGAAACACGTAGTCCCAAAAAGCGTTTTCGAAGCTTTTGCTACCAATGAAGTTTTGCAAATTGTATTGTTTTCTATCATGTTTGGTATTGCCCTTTCTCATTTGGGTGATGAATATTCTAAACCTGTAATCAAATTTTTAGAAGTTTGTGCACATGCTATTCTTAAAATGGTAGGTTATATCATGTGGTTTGCTCCACTTGGTGTTTTGGGAGCTATTGCAGCAGTTGTGGCAACCAATGGTTTTGAAATTTTCAAAGTTTATGCGATTTATCTTCGAGATTTCTTCTTTGCACTAGCTATTTTATGGTTGATTTTATGTGTGGTAGGTTATCTCATTTTAGGAAATAGATTATTCGAATTATTAAGAAGAATCAAAGAACCTTTGCTTATCGCCTTTTCTACTACCAGTTCAGAAGCCGTTTTTCCGAAATTGGTAACAGAGTTAGAGCGTTTTGGTTGTAACAATAGAATTGTATCATTCATTTTACCACTAGGATATTCTTTCAATTTAGATGGAAGCATGATGTACATGACTTTTGCCTCTATTTTCATTGCTCAGATTTATGGAATCGACATGACGGTTGGTCAACAAATCACTATGCTTTTAGTGTTAATGTTGACTTCTAAAGGAATTGCAGGAGTTCCAAGAGCGAGTTTGGTGATTATTGTAGCGACTTGTTCTATGTTCGGAATTCCGCCAGAAGGAATTGCCTTAATTTTACCGATTGACCATTTTTGCGATATGGGAAGAAGTATGACCAATGTTTTAGGAAATGCACTTGCTACTTCAGCCGTTTCTAAATGGGAAGGACAGCTCGATAATCACGGTGGTGAGTTATAAAAATTTAAAAAATATAAAATTAAAAACTTCGGAACTATCTGAAGTTTTTTTTTATTGTAAATCAATTCTATCAATTACCATTATTGTTATTTTTATTCATTCCAAATTAATTATTTTTACGTAAATTTGTATCTCAAAAAATTTCAAAAAAATATGTTGACGAAAACTAGAGTTCAGGAGTTTCTGAAAGAAATAGAAGTTGATGATTTAGTACAAAACTTCCAAATAATGGGTGATGATGTGTACATTGATATGATTGCACATTCCCCTGCAATGCACGAAAAGAAGAAGCTAGAAGCAGCCATGAAGCAGGCTTTTGCTACGGAATTTGGTGACCAAGTAGTGCTGAAACTTAAAATTACTTCGCCTGAACCTTCGCAAGTTCAACAAAACCAAATTAAAGGAAAAGAAATTCCGGGAATTCAAAATATCATCGCCATTGCTTCTGGTAAAGGTGGCGTAGGAAAATCTACGGTTACTGCAAACTTAGCCGTGACTTTACAAAAAATGGGATTCTCTGTAGGTGTTCTAGATGCTGATATTTACGGACCATCTGTTCCTACCATGTTTGACACCGAAGCAGAAAAACCAATTTCTGTAGAAGTAGATGGTAAAAATATGATGAAACCTATCGAAAATTACGGCGTGAAAATGCTTTCGATTGGTTATTTCTCTGGAGCGAATCAAGCAGTAGTTTGGAGAGGACCTATGGCAAGTAAAGCTTTGAACCAAATGCTTCGTGATGCAGCTTGGGGAAATCTAGATTTCTTATTGATTGACCTTCCTCCAGGAACTGGAGATATTCACCTTTCGATTGTTCAAGAAGTTCCTGTAACGGGCGCTGTAATTGTTTCTACACCGCAACACGTAGCTTTAGCAGACGTGAAAAAAGGAATCGCTATGTTTACGATGGAAAGCATTAATATTCCAGTTTTAGGGTTGATAGAAAATATGGCGTATTTTACACCAGAAGAATTGCCAGAAAATAAATATTACATTTTCGGAAAACAAGGTGCTCAGTTTATGGCGGAAGATTTAGGAATTCCAGTTTTAGGTGAAATTCCTTTAATTCAAAGCATCAGAGAAGCGGGAGACGTTGGTAGACCAGTAGCATTGCAAGAAGGTTCTAAAATTGCAGAAATCTATAAAGAAACTGCACAAAAAATGATAGAAAGTTTAGTGGAAAGAAATAAAAATCTACCGCCAACTGAAGCGGTGAAAATTACAACAATGGCAGGTTGCTCCACCAAAAAATAAGTAATTAGTAATTAGTAATAAGTAATTTTAAAATTTAGAAAATTTAAACTATGAGCTGAATGCAGATTGCTGAAAGCTTAAAGCAATTAAAATATGAATAAAGATAAACTCACTCACGAAGAAATCGTAACCAAAGTAATGGAAGCTTTGGAAAGTATTCGTCCGTTTCTAAATAATGATGGTGGTGATATAGAATTGGTAGATGTTATTGACAATAGAGTAATGGTAAAACTACAAGGAAACTGTTCTGGTTGTCCTATGAGTTTTTCTACCATGAAACTAGGTGTAGAAAATACCATCAAACAATTTGTACCAAGCATCAAAGAAGTGGTGAGTGTAGACTAATCGAGAAAAAATATTTTTCAATACAAGCGGACTTTAGTCCGCTTTTTTTATTGTAAAATCCTTTTGACTTTAGTCAAAACTTACTATTTTTGAAAAAAAACAATCATGAGAAATCCTAGTAATCTAGCTATTTTAGAAAAAGCAGAAGAAATTTTTGAATTAGTAAGAACCATCACAGATTTGATTCCAGAAGATAATGAATATTTGCAGTCATATAAAAGTCAAATTTTAGGAGATGCCATGATGATTTGTGTGAAAATTTCTTCAGCAGAAGCTGTAAAGTTGTATGACCTTAAAATGGAAAACGCTGCAATTATTAGAAAAGCAGCAAGAGACTTAATGGTTGCTTATCATGGTCTGGAAATGTTTGGTTTTGAAGAAGCGAAATATTATTTGATGGTAAGAGAAAAAATAGAAGAATTTAGATTACTATTTGTAGATTGGGTTGCAAATTTCAATCCAAAACATTTCATTACAGATCATTGGGGATTATTTAATCCTCCAGGAATTTCCCATGATTATGAACAACGAGATGACGAACTTAATTTTCTAGATGAAGAAGATGCAGATTAAGTATTTATATCATTTGTTTTTTTATCTCTCAAATTCCTTACTTCTTCACTTTATCATAAATACTGTGAATTAAACCGTCAGCAACAGAAATTTTAGGAACGAAAATTTGTGAAATTTCTGCCCAATTCAGTACTTTGTTGAAAATCTCTAGCGCTGGAACAATTACATCTGCTCGGTCTTCTCTCAAATTATGTTTCAGCATTCTTTCTTCTACGGTAAGTTCTTTTAAATCTTTGTAAAATGTTTTGAGCATATTCGCAGACATTGGTTTTCCGTCTTTGGTTTTGCTCATGCTAAAAATTTTGTTGATATTTCCGCCAGAACCTATTGCTATCATTGGTTTTTTGCTCACAATTTTGGTTTTGATTTCGCTTTTCATTTCTTCCCAGTTTTCTTTAGTGACTAAATTATTGAGCAATCTAATCGTACCAATATTGAAAGAATGTTTGTATTTCATTTTGCCATTTTCGTAGTATGTCAATTCTGTAGAACCACCACCTACGTCTATGTATAAATATCCAAAATTTTTGTCAAGTCCTTCTGCTACGTGATTTTCGTAGATAAGTGTAGCTTCTTCATCGCCAGAAATAATTTCTATTTGTATCCCAGTTTCCTTTTTTACCAAATCTATAATTTCTTTACCGTTTTTAGCATCACGCATTGCACTGGTAGCACAAGCTCGGTAATGTTCTACGCCATAAATTTCCATCAATTGAGAGAAAACTTTCATAGATTTAATGACCATTTCCTTTCTTTCTTTGCCAATTTCGCCAGTGGTAAAAACATCTATTCCCAATCTGAAAGGAATTCTCAGAAGATTGAGTTTTACGAATTCTGGCTTTCCTTTTTTAGGTTCTTTTACTTCATTGATGAGCAATCTTGCTGCATTACTCCCGATGTCTATTGCTGCAATTTTCATGTTTTATATTTCTTTTGGCTTGTGGAAAAATAAGAAATTTTTCTCTGCGTTTTTAAAATCTTTCCAACTTTCGGCAGAAATTTTAAAAGCTACCACAGAACAAGTTGGCATGTGTTCTATATTTTCATTAGTTAGAGAATTAGCAAAATAAGTAATCCCGTTATTATGAGAAAAAATGGCAACATGATCTAAAGAATCGTTAAGATGTTCTATCACTTCTAGAAATTCTGTAGGCGAAGCATTGTATAATTCTTCTATTTTTTGAATGTTTTTATTTTCGAACACTTCGGCAAAATATCTGCAAGTAGTCAATGTTCTTTTTGCAGGACTGGTTACAAATCCATCTATAGTTACAGAAATTTCTTTGAGAAATTTCGCCATTTTAGGAGCATCTTTGTGTCCGCGCTCATTCAGTGGTCGGTCAAAATCATCTACGTTAGTTGGCCAATCACTTTTGGCATGTCTTACTAAAAGAAGTGTTTTCATAGTGTAGAAAAGTTTCTGAGTTTAAAATTAGCAAAAATTTGAATTTCTACAAGCTGAAAAATTTTAGTAAATTTGCAAACTATGAGTCAAGTAGTTGCTATTGATTACGGAAAAGTGCGTTGCGGGATTGCAGCTACGGATGATATGCAGTTGATTGCTAGCGCATTAACTACTGTAGAAACCAAAGATATTTTTTCTTTTTTAGAAAAATATTTTTCAGAAAATAAAGTTGAAACGCTGGTAATAGGTTTACCTACTGATTTAAAGGGGAATTTATCAGAAATAGAGACGGATATTTTAAAATTTATAGAAAAAGTGAAAGAACTTTTTCCCGAAGTAGAAATTCATCGGTTTGATGAACGTTTTACCTCAAAAATGGCTTCGTTTTTTATCTCTCGAAGTGGGAAAAATAAAAAGCAGAGACAAGAAAAAGCGCTTATTGATAAAGTGAGTGCTACCATAATTTTACAGAATTTTTTAGAACAAAAACAAAGATGATTTTACCAATCAGAGCATACGGAGACACAGTTTTAAGAAAAAAAGCGCATGATATTTCGCCAGATTATCCTGAGCTTAAAGAACTTATAGACAATATGTTCGAAACCATGAACGCAGCACATGGAATAGGTCTTGCTGCGCCTCAAATTGGCTTAGATATTCGTCTTTTCATCGTAGATGTAACTCCATTAGCTGATGATGAAGATTATGAAGATATTGCAGATGAATTGAAAGATTTCAAAAAAGTATTCATTAACGCTAGAATTTTAGAAGAAAGCGGTAATGAATGGAAATTTAATGAAGGTTGTCTTTCGATTCCAGATGTGAGAGAAGATGTAAGCAGAAAAGAAACGATTTTGATAGAATATTTTGACGAAAATTTCGTTAAACATACCGAAACTTTTTCAGACATTAGAGCCAGAGTAATTCAGCATGAATATGACCATATAGAAGGCATACTTTTTACGGATAAACTCAGTCCTCTAAAGAAAAAAATCATCAAAGGAAAATTGACTAAAATTACTTCAGGAGATATTCATGTAGGATATAAAATGAGATTTCCGAAGTAAGCAATCTGCTGTCAGCAATTAACAATCAGCAATTTTTAGAAAAAATTTAAACAATAATAAAAGTGGCAGAAAGCTAAAAGCTGATTGCCAAAAGCAAAAAAATAATACAATATGCAGTTAGAAAAAATAATTTCGATTTCTGGGAAACCAGGTTTGTTTACCCTAGTAACGCAATTAAAATCAGGTTTTATCGTAGAAGATATTTCTACAGGAAAAAAAACAAGCATTTCTAATACTACTCAAGTAAGTTTATTAGACAATATTGCGATTTATACTTTTGACCAAGAAGTTCCACTTTTTGAAGTAATGAAAAACATTGCTGAAAAATTTGACTATAAAGAAGCCATTAATCACAAATCTTCTGAAAATGAACTAAAAGCATTCATGTCTTCAGTTTTACCAAACTATGACGTAGATAGAGTTTACGGTTCTGATATCAAGAAATTGGTACAATGGTATAACTTATTGCAAAAAGCAGGATATATTAAGCCAGAAGCTTTTGTAAAAGCAGAAGAACCAGCAGTAGAAGACGCTGAAATAGTAGAAGAAAAATCTGTAGAAAAGAAAGTAGCAGCTAAAAAAGCGGCTCCAAAAGCAGAAAAACCAGCTGCGCCAAAAGCGAAAGCATCTTCATCTGCTAAAACTACCGTAAAATCTACGCAAAGAAAACAAGGATAATCTCACTTTTTGCAGTAATTTGCATAGCTTTGTCAAAGTTCCGAACTTTGACAAAGTTTTTTTTATCACATAATCTCATCCACACATCATCATGAATTCCAAAGAACAAAAACTAGAAGCTTTCTCTAAATTACTCGATATTATGGACGATTTACGGGAAAAATGTCCTTGGGATAAAAAGCAAGATTTACAATCTTTGAGACATTTGACACTAGAAGAAGTCTACGAACTTTCTGATGCTTTGCTCGAAGAAAATCTCACCGAAATTAAGAAAGAATTGGGCGATGTTTTGTTGCATTTGGTTTTTTATGCTAAAATTGGTTCCGAAAAGAAGAGTTTTGATATTGCAGATGTGATTAATTCACTTAACGAGAAACTCATTTTCCGTCATCCTCACATTTATGGAAATGTAGAAGTGAAAGACGAAGAAGAAGTGAAGCAAAATTGGGAAAAACTGAAGTTGAAAGAAGGAAACAAGTCTATTTTAGCAGGAGTTCCGAAAAGTTTGCCACCGATTATTAAAGCATATCGAATTCAGGAAAAAGTAAAAGGAATCGGTTTTGAATTTGCTTCTGCCGAAGATGCTTGGAAAAAAGTAGATGAAGAACTAGCCGAATTTCATGCCGAAACCAATCCAGAAAAAAAGGAACAAGAATTAGGAGATGTTTTCTTTTCGTTGATTAATTATGCTAGAATTTTGGGAATAAACCCAGATTCTGCGTTAGAAAAAACCAATGCTAAATTTATCAATCGTTTTAAAATTTTAGAAAAATTAGCTCTGGAAAAAAATCTTCAACTTTCTGAAATGTCACTACAAGAAATGGATATTCTTTGGGAGGAAGCGAAGAGGTTTTAGTGGGCGAGTTGGTGTGTTTGTGAGTTGGTGAGTTTATAGGGACAAATCGTGATTTGTCCAACAGGTAGAATATTTTGAGATGGAACGTTTAGGTCTTCAATAAAATAATCCTTCAAGTTTCACCTTCTTGAAGGATTATTTTTCTAGAATTTACTCAAAAAAAGTGTGATAAGTTTCCATGGAATGTTCCAAAACATCGATGGTTTTTTCGGCTTCCTGTTTATTAGGAGCTTTTGCGAGCAAGTCGATATTCTTCATGTGGTCGGTTAACCAAACGTGAAGAGCATCATGCGGTTTTCCTGTCATGGTGCAGCTTTTAATCAATTTTTCGTTGGCGGAATTAAGCTGGGCTGCAAGAACTTTGTAATCATCTTTGTCATCGTCAAAATTTTCTAGGAGTTTTTCCTGTTCGTTGATGAAAGGTAGCATTTCGGCATTGGTTTTCCATTTCTTCCCGTTGTCGAGTTCTAATTTTGTATTTTCAGCGGAATGTTTATCTTGCGTTGCTTGTTCATCGTGATTTTCCGCAACTTGTTCTGTTTTTGTAGCATTTTCAGTAACAACGCTTTCATTTTGTTTCTTTTCACAAGAATTTAAAATCGCAATTCCAAGGATTGCAGGAACAATTAATTTCTTCATTTCTTAAATATTTTAAAGTGGGTTATAGTAAAAATTAAAGTTAGAACGGTACGAAAAGCCAGTGCTTTCACGGTTTTTGTTTCGTAAATTCCGCCCGAATTGATATGAAAATATAGAGCGATGAACGTGATTATTAAAATGATGAAAGCAAGAATTAGATGGTACTGCGACCACTTTTTATCCTTAGAAATCCCGAAAGCGGCAGTCAAATAAAGAAATCCGCAAATGAAATTGGCAATCACGACAAATGGAACATAATTCCCTTCCTTTTCCCGAATACCAAACCAATCGAAAAGTACAGAACTGCTCATAAAAACAGTAACCAATCCGAAAATTGTTAAAACGAAAAGCAAAATTTTCTTTGTCATTTATGCAATTTAATGAAATTAAACTTGGTAATTTTCGCAACCTTAACCTTAACCTCTCTTCCTGTAATTCCAAACCGCCCAAGAGTTAAAGAAAACAGCCATTCCTAAAATGGAGATAAACTGTGGAATTAAATCTTTGAATCCAGAATTTTTGAGCATAATTAATCGAATGACTTCTATTAAATACGTAAGCGGATTAAGAAGCGTCAGTTTTTGAGACCATTCTGGCATGCTTTCAATGGGCGTGTATAAACCGCTCATCATTATAAAAATCATCATGAAGAAAAATATGGTAAACATCGCCTGTTGTTGCGTTTCACTATAGGTTGAAATCAATAAACCAAATCCTAAAATGGCTAAAAGATAAACTCCTACAAAGAAATAAAGTAGTGGTAAACTTCCGTAAATTTCTATCCCATAGACAAATCTGGAAACCAAAAGTCCCATGGTAAAAGCTACATTTGCCAAAATCCAAAACGGAATAAGTTTCCCGAGGATGAAGGTAGATTTTTTGATGGGCGAAACATTAATTTGTTCAATTGTGCCAATTTCTTTCTCAGAGACAATGTTTAGTGCCGAAAGCATTCCGCCAACTAGTGTCACAAGAAATGCCAAAATACCGGGAACAAGTGCCAATCTGTAGTTGTAAAATCTATTGAACCAAAGGGTAACATTGAGTTCTAATCCTGCATTTTTTTGAAATTCTACCAATTGTGGGGAGAGTTTCGTTTGGATATTTTGGTTGTAATCTTGTAAAATTTGTGCTAGATAACTTCCTCCCAATCCTGCTTTAGTGCCGTTTATTGCATTAATAGCAACCAATACTTTTTGTTGATTTTCCCTCACCAAATTTTGTTCAAATTTTGGTGGAATTTCTAGAATAATATCTGATTTTTCGCTTTCTATGGTTTCAAAAGCTTTTTGGTAGTCTTCACCGTAATATTGCAATTTGAAATAGTTACTTGCGGTAATTTTTTGAATTAATTCCCTTGAAAAACTAGAGTGGTCATGGTCTACCACAGATAGATTGATGTTTTTTATCTCATAACTTGCAGCTAAAGGCAAGATGATGAGCTGCATCATCGGCGCAACAAAAATAATGGCCAATATAGATTTGTTTCGAAAAATTTGTCGGAATTCTTTACGAAGTAAGAAGAGTAGCTGTTTCATTTTAAATTTTAGCGTTTTGTCATTCTGAATGGAGTGTAGCGTAATGAAGAATCTATTCTATTTCTTTATTTAAAAATTTCCAGTCAGGATTAAAGTCTTTTATCAAATTTTCTTTTTTTAATCTTGTCCAACCTTTGAATTGTTTTTCTCTTGCTATTGCAATTTCAACATCTTGATTCGTTCCTCATTTCGTTCATAATGACAAAATGTAATTTTTTGAATCATTCTAACCTTATTTTAAATTTTTTCACAGCAATCGTGAAAAGAACCATCATCATTCCTGTTAAAATTAAAAGGGATTTCCAGATTACGGAGAGTCCTGTTCCTTTGATCATTATATTTTTAATCATGATATAATACCATTTTGCAGGGATAATATTAGACATCACTTGTAGTGGAATGGGCATATTTTCGATAGGAAACATAAATCCGCTCAACATGAGTGTGGGAAGCATAGTTCCCATCATCGAAAAAAGCATAGCTTGTTGTTGAGTTTTTGAAAAAATAGAAATTAAAATCCCGATAAGTAAATTGGTGATGATGAAAATAGTGCTCACAAAAAACAGCAAAATGATGCTTCCTTTTATGGGTAAATCCAGTAAAAGATAACTTAAAAGTAGAATTACTCCAAGAATTCCCATCGCTAAAATAAAGTAAGGAATTGCTTTAGAAATAATGATAAATTGAGGTTTCATAGGCGAAACCAATAGAATTTCCATCGTTCCAGTTTCTTTTTCTTTTACGATGGCAATTGCAGTCATCATTACGCAAACAATCAATAAAACGAGTGCAACAACTCCCGGAACGAAATTAGGTGCTCCTTTCAGTTGAGGATTATAGAGCATTCTAATTTCTGGAGAAACAGAAAACGTTTGCAGCGTTTCTTTTTGTTGATTTTGATAGAAATCGAGTATAATATTTTGGAAATAATTGGCGATTTGGTTTCCTAGGTTTACATCTGTTCCGTCAACTAAAATCTGCAATTTTGCTTTTTTTCCTTGCGTTAAATTTTCTGAGAAATCAGAAGGAATAACGAGAAGTAGCTTTGTTTTTCCGTCTTTAAAAGCGTTTTCAAAGTCTTTGTTAGAAGTCAGATTTTTTTCAATGTCAAAATATTGATTTTCATGAATTTTAGAAACCAATTGTGCTGAAATAGTACTTTTATCTTGGTCAAAAACAGCTACTTTGGTGTTTTTAATCTCCGTAGAAAGTGCAAAACCGAACAGCAATACTTGTATAATTGGCATTGCGAGAAGTATGAGCAAAGTTCTTCGATCACGCAGAAGGTGATAAAATTCTTTTCGGATAAAAGGGAATAACTGTTTCATTTTTTATTTTGTCATTCTGAATGAAGCGAAGCGTAATGAAGAATCTCTTATTTAAACAGATTCTTCACTTCATTACATTACGTTCAGAATGACAAGTGTTTATTTTATTTATTAATTTTTAATTCTTCATTAATCAGCACTTCTTTTTGCGCCTCTGGCTAATTGATAAAATACTTCGTCCATGGTTTTGGCTTGAAAACTTTTTTTCAAATTTTCAGGAGAATCAATTGCCGCAATTTTTCCGTCTACCATGATGGAAACTCGGTTGCAATATTCTGCTTCGTCCATATAGTGTGTAGTGACAAAAATGGTAATTCCTTGTTCTGAAGCATCATAAATTAAGTCCCAAAATTGTCTTCTGGTAATTGGGTCTACACCACCAGTTGGTTCGTCTAGAAAAACAATTTCGGGCTGATGAAAAATGGCGACCGAAAATGCCAGTTTCTGTTTCCAACCCAGCGGAAGTTCGGAAACCATTTTGTTTTTTTCTAGCTCCAAACCTAATTTTTCAATGAGTTCTTTGCTTTTTTGTTTGATTTCCTTCATGCTTAAACCATAGATTCCACCAAAAAATTCTAAATTTTCTAAAATGGATAAATTTTCATACAAAGAAAACTTTTGACTCATGTAGCCTATGTTTTTTTTGATTTCTTCAGCGTTTTTGTAGACATCAAATCCAGCAACCATCGCTTTGCCAGAAGTGGGTGTGGAAAGTCCGCAAAACATGCGCATTGCAGTGGTTTTTCCAGCGCCATTTGCACCTAGAAATCCGAAAATCTCTCCTTTTTTTACTTCAAAGGAAATATGGTCTACCGCAGTGAAATCTCCAAATGTTTTGGTGATTTGTTCGGCTTGTATGGCGATTTCTTTATTCATGATTTGAGAGTTCATTTTGTCATTCTGAATGGAGCGTAGCGTAATGAAGAATCTATTCTATTTCTTTATTTAAAAATTTCCAATCAGGATTAAAGTCTTTTATCAAATTTTCTTTTTTTAATCTTGTCCAACCTTTGAGTTGTTTTTCTCTTGCTATTGCAATTTCAACATCTTGAAAATATTCATAATAAACTAAAAAGAAACATTTGTATTTTGAAGTAAAATGTTTATTTATAGCATCGGGATTTTGATGCCAATACAATCTTGCTTTCAAATCATTTGTAAAACCGATGTATAAAACGGTTTTATTAAGATTTGTAAGTATATAAACATAATAATTATGTGTTCCTAAAGTTTTCATTTATTTCATTTAACATATTCTTCACTTCATTCGTTCCTCATTTCGTTCAGAATGACATACAGCAATTTATTGTGATAATAGTAATATAAAACTATCTTCTATGGTAGCTTCTATTTTGTTGATTTCAATTTTGTTAAATCTTTTTTCTTGTAAAAATTTCTCCAAAGTTTCCTTTTTAAAATCTTTTTCTTTTTTAATGACTACGTGTACAAATTCTCCAAAGGCATATGTATTTTTAGTGGTTCCGTATTCTTTGAGGATTTTGATGAGAGCAGGAATATTTTCGGTTTTTACTTCGTATAAATCTTCAGGGAAGCTATTGCAAATGTTTTGTGGGGTGTCAATTTTTAAAATTTTCCCGTTTTGCATGAGCGCAACTCTGTCACAGAGTGTGGCTTCATCCATGTAAGGAGTTGCTACCACGATGGTGATGCCTTGTTGTTTTAAGCGTTTCAGCATCTCCCAAAATTCTTTTCTCGAAACTGGGTCGACTCCTGTTGTAGGTTCGTCTAGAAATAGTACTTTTGGTTTGTGAATGAGAGCGCAAGAAAGTGCTAATTTCTGTTTCATTCCGCCAGAAAGTTTCCCTGCTTTTCGGTCTTTAAATGGTTCAATCTGCTGATAAATATCTTTGATTAAATCGTAATTTTCTTGAATACTTGTATTGAAAACACTAGCGAAAAATTCTAGATTTTCTTCTACAGTTAAATCTTGATACAGAGAAAATTTCCCTGGCATATAACCAAGAATCTTTCGGATTTTTTTGTAATCTTTAACTATATCAAGTCCTTCAATTTCAGCAGAACCAGAATCTGGATGAAGAAGGGTAGTCAGCATTCGGAAAATAGAGGTTTTGCCGCTTCCATCGGGGCCAATCAATCCGAAAATTTCTCCATCTTCTACCGAAAAGGAAATGTTATCTACCGCCAGAATTTTTTGTTTTTTTTCGCCGTAAGATTTTGATATGTTTTTAACTTCTATCATTTGATTTCGCCACTTCGTGGCTTCATAAATTGTTGATTACTCATTTCATAGCGCTTCGCACTATGCTATTGATTTCGCCACTTCGTGGCTTCATAAATTGTTGATTACTTATTTCATAGCTTCGCACTATGCTATTGATTTCGCCACTTCGTGGCTTCATAAATTGTTGA
>JBKBLE010000009.1:50455-78645 GCA_046296655.1 Cloacibacterium sp.
TTGTTGATTACTTATTTCATAGCTTCGCACTATGCTATTGATTTCGCCACTTCGTGGCTTCATAAATTGTTGATTACTCATTTCATAGCTTCGCACTATGCTATTGATTTCGCCACTTCGTGGCTCGTTAATTTTGAAAATATTTTCTATTTCTTTTTAATTATATTAGAGTAGATTCCCCTCTTTCAGAGGGGTGTCAAAATCTTTGATTTTGACGGGGTGTTAAAAAACATCAGATTTAAAGTTTCACTTCTCCGTACATTCCAATTTTTAGAAAGCCATCATTTTTAACATGTATTTTGGTAGCGTAAACAAGATTGGCTCTTTCATCTTTGGTTTGAATGGTTTTTGGTGTAAATTCAGATTTTTGAGAAATCCAGTAGATTTTTCCGTTCATTTCTTTGGTTTCACCATTTCCTGCATCAACTAAAATTTTTACATTTTGACCAACTTTTACTTTTGCCAATTGGTCTCCTGTAATGTAAGCTCTCAGTGTCATTTCATCTAAATTCGCCATTTTATAAATGGGTTTTCCGATGGTGGCAAACTCGCCTTTATTCATGTATTTGGTAAGTACAATTCCTTTGATGGGTGAAGAAATAACATTATGTTTTAGCTGTTCATCTATTTGCAAAACTTTCTTCTCGGTAGGATTTTTTTCACTTAAAATAGCTCTATTCTGAATTTTTACTTGTTCTAAAGTAGAAGAAATCTGTTGTTTTAAAATTTCTGATTGTGATTTTGCTGTTGCAATTTGTTTTTGAATTACTGCAACATTTCCGTTTAAATCATCTAATTGCTTGCGCGTTGCAGCATCTGATTTTACAAGATTGGCGGTTCTGTTTCTTTCTCTCACTGCATTGTTTAATTGCTCTTGAAGCACAGCAATTTGAGCATTTTGTGTAGCCAACTGAGATTGCAGAACTGCAATTTGAGGTGCTGCATCATTGGTTTTTTGTTCGATGGCATTGATAGAAGCCAAAACCTGTTCTTTTTGTAATTCTACGCCTTTTCCGTCAATAAGACCTACGTTTTGATTGGCTGTTAATTCATCTCCTTCATTGAGATTGAGTTCGAGGATTTTTCCTGTAGCTTCCGCCGTAACGATTATTTCATCTGCTTCGAAAGTTCCAGAAGCATCATAATCTTGGTCTGCTCTTTTGCAAGAGAAAATGGTCAAAACTAGGAGAGGAAGAATATATTTTTTCATTTTTTATTTTTTGTAAAGTTGTACAATCGTGAAGTTGTTAAGAAGTTTAATTTTCCCTTTTCATTTTCAATTATTTAGTTGAGCTTTCAAGTTATATTGGGTCAATAAATATTGAATTTCGTGGGTAATTTTTGTGAGAATTGCTTGTTCTTCGGCGGTTACTTCTCGCAGATAATCGTTGGTGGTGATAACACCATTTTCTAATTGGGCAAGACTTGCTGTTTTGATGTTTTTTCTTAGTTCAATCAGTTCATTGTCTTTGTCTATTAAATTTTGAATCTTTTCAAGGTCATTTCTTTGTTGGATTTCAATAAAATTTTGGTTAAACAAGAAGTTTTCTCTTTGGATTTCGATATCTTGTGACTGATTTTCTAACAAAGCCAAATCGTTTTTCTGAGTGTAAAATCCAGAAATCGGGATGTTAAGTCTAATTCCGCCAATATAGAAAATGTCAAACTCATTTTTCAGCATATTGAAGCCCGGTTTTCCGTATCCACCTTGGAAAAATGCTCCTAATTTTGGAGTGTTTTTAGTATTGATGATTTTTCTATGCGTTTCTAGAAGTTTTTTCTGTGCATCAAAAAGTTTCAGTTCTGAGCGGTTATTATTCTTCGTTAAGAGAATTTTTTCAGGAGTTTCGAGTTGAGTATTTTCGTCGATATTTTTCTTGATGAAGTAAGAAAGCATTTGCACGAAATTTTGCTTTATGGCTTGGAGTTCAATTTCTTTTTGTTCAATTTTCACCAATTCTGCTTTTAAAACATCGAGATTGCTTCTAAAAATTACGCCGTTTTTGAGTTGAGCTTCTGCTTTTTTGATACCTTCTTTGATGTCAAGTTTTGTGAATTGCAGTTGAGTCCATTGTTTATTGGTTTGTAGAATCCCAAAATAGAGTTGATTAATTCGCTCTTTCAATTTATCTAATTCCACTTCAGTTTGTATGGTTTGAACTTCGGACTGGATTTTTGCTAAATTTTTCTGATTTCTAATATTTCCGCCATCGTAAATGGTTTGAGAAACGTCTGCAAAAACTTTGTATTGGTCTTTGCTGAGTGGTTCTACATTCACGTTTGGTAATTTTACAGGAAATTGAGTAACATCATTTTGGTAAGTAGCTTGCGCTGTAATGTTTACTTGAGGAAGCCAGCCTTTTAGGGCATTTTCTGTAGTGTATTGCTCTGCTTTTTTAATCAATTCTTGCTTTTTGATTAAAGGATAATTTTCTCGTGACCATTGGTAACATTGTTCAAGGGTAATGATTTCTTGGGCATTGATGAGCCCTATGAAAAAGAGGAAAATGTATTTAAGTTTTTCCATCGTTTTAAAGATTTTCAGTTTTTATTTCTAAAAGTTGTTTCATCCAGATTGGAACGAGTTTTCTTCTTTCGCTAATGAATTGGTGGTATTCTTCTTCATTAGTCAGTTCAAAAGCGTTAAAAACGGGTTTGGCTACAAAAGGAAAAATGGTCATTGCTAAGAAATTGACTAAATAATGCAATGGATTGATTTCTGGTCTTTTTTCTTTGATTTGTTTGATGATGACAGAATTTTCAAAAATTTTGTTGATAGGAATAATCTTTGTGATGTTAGAATTTTTTTTCTGAATTTCACTGATTACAAAAAGAGGAAGATTAGGATTTTTAGACAAAATTTCGAAATATTTTTCTGAGGCCAAATCTATTTTTTCTTCTAAAGATGTTTTCTCGTTGCTTAAAATAGGTAAAATCTTCCCGAAGAGTAACACCACTTTTATCTTCATCACTTGTTCAAAAAGTTTTTCTTTACTTCGGAAATAGTAATTGAGTAAAGCCAGATTTATTCCTGCTTTTTCGGCAATATCTCTGGTTCTGGTTCCTGCAAATCCTTTTTCGGTAAAGACTTCTGAAGCTGCTTCTAAAATTTTTTCTTCGGTAGATTGTTCTTGTTCATTCATCTGTTTTTCACTTTTCATAAAACAAATGTACAATTAAAAATTTGATTTAAACAAATTATTTAATCAAATGATTAAGGTTATAAAAAACAAAAACACAACCCATTTCTGAATTGTGTTTATTTTATGATTAAGACTTGCTGATTAAAGTCCGAATTGTACTTTGAAAAGGTCTGGATAAATACCTATTGCAAGAATTGCTACAATGATGAAAACTGCAATAATATTATACGTAATGCTTACCTTTTCTGAACTTTTAAATGTAGTTTCTGTATGGAAAAACATTGAAATAATCAGTTTTAAATAATAAGCGATACTTAGTGCAGAACCAATTACAGCAATCAAAACTAAGAAAGCAGCTCCGTTCATCGCTTGAGCAAAAATGTTAAATTTCGCTACGAATCCTGCTGTTAATGGAATACCTGCCATTGATAATAATGAAACGGCTGTTACAACTGCTAATAAAGGTTCAGATTTTGCCAATCCTTTAAACGCTTCAAATGAAGTTTCTCTTTTTAGTTTTTCTACCCAAATTAAAGTCATAAATACTCCAACTGTAGCGAGTGAATAAGCGAATAAGTAAAATGCTAAATTATATACAGATAAGCTGTTTGCTCCGAAGAAAATTAAACCTAAATAACCTGCATGAGAAACAGACGAATAAGCCAACATTCTCTTAGCATTGGTTTGTGCTAATCCCATTGCATTGGCTAATAAAAGCGTGATGATGACTAAAACGCCTAGAATGTTAATCCATTCTTTGATGCTTCCTGCAAAAGCAAGATTCATAACTTTGAAGAAGGCAAAGAATGCAGCAATTTTTACTACAGAAGCCATGAATGCTGTAATCAATGATGGAGCACCTTGGTAAACATCTGGACTCCACATGTGAAAAGGAGCTAGAGAAACCTTAAATGCCATTGCTACCAACATTAACATGATTCCCATTACAAACATTAAGTCTTTAGGATTTGCAACGCTGAAAGTATTGATTATATGAACATCAAAACTACCTGTGCTTCCATAAATTAATGCAATTCCGAAAAGTAGGAATCCTGTAGCAAATGCTCCCATTAAGAAATACTTAATTGAAGCTTCGTTTGAGCGTAAATCAGTCTTGTTGCTTCCAGCCATTACATATAGCGGAATAGATAAGATTTCGATTCCTAAAAATAGTGTTACTAAATTTGTAAAACTGAAAAGAATTACTGCTCCGATTAATGAAAATAACATTAACGAATATAATTCTGATTGGTGATTACGGTGATTGTTAAATGCAAAACCTCCTAAGAAGAAAATTAACAATGTAACCACTAAAGAAATTTTGGTAAATAAAGCAGCATTTTCATTAAAATCAAACATAGATTTGTATTGATTAAAAAATGCTAACTCAGGAGAGAAGCTTACACAAAGTGCAACCAAAAGTCCCAAAATTCCGATATATTTTGCAAATTTTCCTTGATTATAAACTCCAGAAAATAATGCTAATACTGCCGTAAGGAATAAAACTACTAAAACACTCATTATTTATAGATTTGAGATTTAAGATTTGAGATTTGAGATTCTCAAAAAACAAATTCTAAAATTTATTATTTTTTTAACCCTTAATAGAAGAGTAGATAAACTTCAAAGAACTATTCACCATTTCTAAAACACCGCTTGGGAAAACTCCTAATACGATTACCACTACAGCCAAACTTGCCAATACTACAAATTCTACATTAGAAATGTCTTTTAAGGTACTTACCACTCTTTCGTCACCGGTTCCAAACATGGTTTTTCCATACATTCTGAGCAGATAAACTGCTGCTAGAATAATAGTAAGACCTGCAAAAACGACTACCACTTTATCATAATCAAAAATAGATTTTAATAAAATAAATTCGCCGATGAATCCATTGGTTAATGGAACTCCCATAGAACCAAGTAATAAAATCATGAAAAGCGTAGCAAATTTAGGAGCCGCTTTAGCGTAACCTCCCATTTGTCTGATGTCTCTTGTTTTAAATTGTTTGATTAAAATATCAGCACAGTAGAATAAACCTACTACATTAATACCGTGTGCAAAAGTTTGAACTAAAGCTCCTTGCGCTCCTTCGAAAGTAAAATTTCCTTGAGCAGTAAGAATAGCAGAAGCAAAAATACCTGCTACCATTAATCCTACGTGTGAAAGCGATGAGTAAGCGATAATTTTCTTAATATCATGGTGTACAATCGCAATAAGCGCTCCGTAAACCACTCCTAGAATAGAAAGAATCATCACGACTTGCCCTGAAGTTCCGAGTAAAGCAGTTGGCGCAATTGGTAATAAATATCTTAAAACACCATAAATAGCCATTTTAAGCATGATACCAGAAAGCAACATCGTTCCTTGAGTAGGAGAGAAGGTATACGTATCTGGTTGCCAATTGTGAAGAGGGAAAATTGGTAATTTTACAGCAAAAGCTAAGAAAATTAACCAGAAAACCACTACTTGTTGTACTTCGTTTAAGTTAGCGTTGTATAAATCTGTTAGTTCAAAAGATGCAGCATGGTTGTAAATATAAATTAAACCAATAAACATAAATAATGAACCTACAAAAGTATATACGAAAAACTTAGTAGTAACTTTAATTCTCTTTTCTTCGTCTCCCCAAAGTCCTGCGATGAACCAAATTGGTATAAGTGTTACTTCCCAGAAGACGTAGAATAATAATCCGTCTAGAGCGGTGAAAACACCTACTAAACCAAACTGCATTAATAGAATTAACGCATAGAAATTATTATTGTATTTCTTGTTTTCATTAAAAGAAGAAAGAATAATTAATGGAACTAAAATGTTTGTTAATAATAACAAAAGCATACTCATTCCGTCTACACCGAAGTGTAATGTGCTTTTAATATAGGATGACCACGGTTTGATAATCTCAAATTGTAATGGAGAGTCTACCGTAGGTACATTATTAAATAGTGATAGCATGTAGAATGTTAAAAACATCTGCACGAAAGCAATTCCTACTGCTAAATATTTGCTATTAGAGTTTCTAAACGCAAAAACTAATCCTGAACCAATTAAAGGTAAAAGTAACAGTGCTTCTAACATTTGCTATTGTAATAAAAAGTTAACAATTAAAATTAAACCGATTGCCAAAGACATAATGAGAACATAATTTTCTACATTACCATTTTGGAATTTTTTAAAAGATCTTCCAGATTCTACTGCTCCGAAACCTACAAAATTGAAGAATCTATCCATCAGTTTATCAAACATTCTGGTGCCTTTTCCAAGACCTTCTACAGGTTTCACTACCGTAGCATTATAAAGTTCGTCTATTAATAATTTTTTAGCTGAAAGTCTTTCCCAGCCTTTATAATTTTCTTCTGGTTGAGCCATTTTGTTTTTAGTAACATAGATATTTCTTACGATGAAGAATACCGCTGCTACCATTACTAATGTAATTGCCAAAAGAATCATTTCAATATTAAATGGAACTTCTGCATGTTTCGCTCCATATACGTAAAGTGGTTCTAACCAATGTGCTAAATTTTGATATTCACCATGACCTATGAAATGAGGTAAATTAATGAAACCTCCAACCACTGATAGTACAGCTAATACTACTAATGGTAAAGTCATAGAGATAGGACTTTCGTGTAAGTGATGTTTTTGTTCTTCTGTTCCTCTGAAATTTCCAAAGAAAGTTAAGAATAACAATCTGAACATATAAATTCCAGTTAATGCAGCACTGAACAATGTTAAGCCCCAAATTACTGGAGATTTAGCCCAAAGTGCAACTAAAATTTCGTCTTTAGAAATCATACCAGACAATGGCGGAATTCCAGCAATTGCTAATGTTCCGATTAAGAAAGTCCAATACGTTACAGGAATTTTAGATTTTAATCCTCCCATAAATCTCATGTCTTGTTCTCCACTCATGGCGTGAATTACCGAACCAGCTCCTAAGAATAACAATGCTTTGAAAAAAGCGTGCGTCATTAAGTGGAACATAGCAGAAGTATAAGCTTCTACACCTAGCGCTATAAACATAAGTCCTAACTGAGAAACAGTAGAGTATGCTAACACTTTTTTGATATCATTTTGTCTTAAACCGATGAATGCTGCAATTAATGAAGTAGCAAGACCAATTACAAGAATAAAGTCTAAAGTACTCGGTGAAAGATGATATAAGAAATTAGAACGTACTACTAAATAAATACCAGCTGTAACCATGGTTGCCGCGTGAATTAACGCTGAAACCGGAGTAGGACCAGCCATCGCATCTGGTAACCATGTAAATAAAGGAATCTGTGCAGATTTACCCATAGCTCCAATGAATAAACTAAGCGTGATAAACATAATCACTACTCCGTCAAATTCAAATTTTGAAGCGTTTTGTGCTACAGAAAGATAATCTAGTGCATTGGTTTGCGAAGCGATTAGGAAAATACCAATCAATAAACCAAGGTCACCAATTCTGTTCATAATGAAAGCTTTTCTTGCTGCTTTACCATATTCTGTATTTTCGTACCAGAAACCAATCAGTAAGTAAGAACAAAGACCTACACCTTCCCAACCGATGAAAAGAATAAGGTAATTGCTTCCCATTACCAAAAGGAGCATGGAGAAAATAAATAAATTCAAATAAGTGAAAAACTTGTAGAAACCTTTGTCATGGCTCATGTAACCAATAGAGTACAAGTGAATCAAAGAACCAATTCCTGTGACAATCATCATCATCATTAATGATAATTGGTCTATTTGGAACCCGAAATTTACTTGAATTCCACCAATGGTGAACCATTCAAATGCTTTTACAATAACTGGTGTTCCGTCTGCAGGAAAACCTATAAAAATACTTACAGAAATTAGAAAAGCCGCGAATACTACTAAAGTAGCTAATCCGCCAACCAAAGCTTTTGGTAAGCGCTTTCCGAATAATCCGTTGATTACAAATCCAATTAAAGGAAGTAAAACGATTGCGTATACTAAATTTTCCATCTGCATTATCCTTTTAATTTGTTAAAAATACTTACATCTACATTTCTGGTATTTCTATACATCATAGTGATAATCGCTAGACCTACTGCAACTTCTGCAGCAGCCACTACCATGATAAAGAATACCAAAATTTGTCCGTGTCCATCTCCTTTATAAGTAGAAAATGCAGCCAAAAGTAGATTTACAGAATTAAGCATTAATTCTACACATCCTAAAATGATGATGGCATTTTTACGAACGAGAACTCCTAAAACTCCTAAACAAAACAATGTAGTACTTAAAATGATGTACCAATTGAGCGGTATGTTTTGTAAAAATGAATTGACTTCCATAATTCTATAAATCTTTTTTACCAATTAATACTGCGCTTACAATACCTGCTAAAATCAGGATAGAAGCGAGTTCGAATGGTAATACATATTCGTTAAACAATAATTTTCCAAGATTTTTAGTCAAACCGATGCTGCTATCAATATTACCAACAACATTCGATTGAGAAAGACCTTTATAAGCTCCTAACATTCCTACGAAAAGGATTCCGGCAGAAAAAATACCGATAAATTTCGTGAGGTTTTGTTTTTTGCTTTCGTCTTTAGCATTAAGATTAAGCATCATTAATACATAAAGGAATAACACCATGATGGCTCCTGTGTACACGATAATTTGTACAATTCCTAAGAACTGCGCATTCAGTAAAACATATAATGCGGCAATGCTAAAGAAAGTAACAATTAATGATAAAATTGCATACAAAGGATTTCTTGCAAATACAAAGTAAACAGCACTTGCAACCGCTACTAAAGCGATAAAAAAGAATAAGAACTGTTCCATTTATTTAAGAGCTTTTTTTTGTGATTCTGTTTGTCTTTCAGAAATATCTATTCTGTTTTCCATGCTTTCTACCAAAAGATCTTTTCCGTAGATAAGTGAGCCTCTGTTTTGTTCTGGTTTTACAATTCTATCGGTAAGATAAATTGCAGATTTAGGACAAGCTTCTTCGCATAATCCGCAGAAGATGCATCTTAGCATATTGATTTCATATACTTCGGCATATTTTTCTTCTCTGTAAAGATGTTTTTGCTCTTTGGTACGTTCTCCCGCAGTCATGGTAATGGCTTCAGCTGGACAAGCTACCGCGCATAATCCACAAGCAGTACATCTTTCTCTGCCTTCATCATCACGCTTCAGAACGTGTAAGCCACGATAAATTTTAGAAAATTCTCTTTGCTCTTCAGGATAGCTTACCGTAGGTAATTTCCCAGTAAGAGTCATTATCGCATGTTTTCCGGTAATTCCCATTCCTTTGATGATTGCAGGGAGGTAAATTTTCTCTGCAAAAGTCATCTTTTTGTTAGAAGCTACCTTTGATCTATTGGTTAGTTTCATATAAATTAGATTTGAGATGTGAGATTTGAGATGTGAGGTTTTTCTCTACCCAAACTTGATCTTCAATTTTTAATTTTTTTTATAATTTCAAATTTCAAATAATCAATTTCAAATGATTAAATCCATTGATAATGTTGGTTCAAAAGAACTAAAGCTCCAGTTACCAACAAGTTTACTAATGCAAGCGGAATTAATGATTTCCAGCCAAGGTGCATTAATTGGTCATATCTAAATCTTGGTAAAGTCCATCTAATCCACATAAAGGTAAGGATTACGGCAATGGTTTTTGCCAAGAATGCTAAAATACTTGCAATTCCAGCAGCGTTTTCTCCCCAGTTTTCACCAATCCATGCTAATCCAGGGAAATTATAACTTCCTAAGAAAAGGGTAGTGATTAATGCTGAAGAAATAAATAAGTTTACATATTCACCGAATAAGAAAAGTCCTAGTTTCATCGCAGAATATTCTGTATGGAAACCTCCTACTAATTCTGTTTCACATTCTGGTAAATCAAATGGAGCTCTATTGGTTTCTGCTAATGCTGCTACAAAGAAGATGATAAATGCTAATGGTTGGAAGAAAATATTCCACTTCATACCATACCATCCACTTTGAGATTCTGCAATTACCTTAAGGTCTAGAGAACTGTTCATCATGATAATAGCCAATAGAGATAGCCCCATTGCTAATTCGTAAGAAATCATTTGAGATGAAGCTCTAATTGCTCCGATTAATGAATATTTATTGTTAGAAGCCCAGCCTCCAATCATAATTCCGTAAACACCGATAGAGACCATTCCCATTAAGTAGAGAACCCCTACATCTAGATTGGCTACTTGTAAATCAAAAGATTGTCCGCCAATATTCAGAGATTTTCCCCAAGGAATTACAGCTCCGGTAATGAGTGAAATAAACATTACTAAACCAGGCCCGAGGAAAAATAAGAATTTTTCTGCTTTTTCGGGGATAAAGTCTTCTTTGAAGAAGAATTTTCCACCGTCAGCTAATGGTTGAAGTAAACCGAATTTCCAGGTTCTGTTGGGACCAATTCTGTCTTGTATAATGGCAGCCACCTTTCTCTCTGCCCAAGTAGAGTAGGCTGCTACAGCCATAGATAGGGCGAAAAGTGATACTACAAGTATTGTTTTGAAAAGTATTAAATCCATTTCTTTATGAGATTTTAGATTTTAGATTTTAGATTTTAGATTTTGAGAATCTTTAATCATTCATCTTTCTCCAAATTATTCTAAATTATCTTTTTTGCTAATTTCTTTAGCGGTTTCATATTCTAACGCTTTTACCACCATTTCTTCTGGTTTTTGGTAATGGTTAAGAGAAATTACAGAATGTCTGCTGATGTGTCTTGGTCCTTCTATGTTCCAGTGTTTTACATCTTTTTTCTCGAATCTACATTCGTTGCAGATAAATTCTTCTACTTCTCCGTATTGATCTTTTCTGGCAGTTACTCTTACGATTTCGTCTCCTTTCATCCAAAGAACTGCTTTACCAGAACATTTAGAACAAGTACAAGTAGCGTCTACTGGTTTTGTAAACCAAACTCTGCTTGCAAATCTTGCAGTTCTATCTGTTAATGCTCCTACTGGACAAACGTCTATCACGTTTCCAATAAAATCATTATCTAAAGCTTTATTAAGATAAGTAGAGATTTCTGCGTGGTCACCTCTGAAAAGAATTCCATGTTCACGAGTTTTTGTCAATTGATTAGCTACCAAAACGCATCTTGCACACAAGATACATCTGTTCATGTTTAGCTTAATGTTTGGTCCTAAATCATCAGCATCATAAGTATTTTTTTCAAAATCATATCTGGTTTGCTGAAGACCATGTTCGTAACCTAAATCTTGAAGGTGACATTCACCAGCTTGGTCACAAATAGGGCAATCTAGTGGGTGATTGAGTAATAGGAATTCGGTAACGGCTTTTCTTGCTTCTTGTGTTTTTTCAGAAGTAAGGTTTTTCACTTCCATTCCGTCCATTACTGTAGTTCTACAGCTTGCTACCAATTTTGGCATAGGACGAGGATCTGCTTCAGAACCTTTAGAAACTTCTACTAAGCAAGTTCTACATCTACCGCCACTGTTTTCTAATTTGCTGTAATAACACATTGCTGGAGGTACAGATTTTCCACCAATCTGGCGCGCTGCGTTTAGAATGGTAGTTCCTGGTTCTACTTCCGTAGTTTGTCCGTCAATGGTTACTTTAAATTTTTTAATTTCTTCGCTCATTTCTATGTATTATGAATTAAGCTTTAGCTTTATTAATGTCTAATATTATTGTTTTTCAACTACTGGAAGTGGATCTGCATAATGTGCAATTCCATAATTTCTGGTTAAGCATTCTGGATTATTGATATGCCATTCGAATTCATCTCTAAAATGACGAATTGCTGCTGCTACAGGCCAAGCTGCTGCATCACCTAATGGACAAATGGTGTTTCCTTCAATTTTTCTCTGAATATCCCATAACAAGTCGATGTCTTTCATTTCGCCTTGTCCTGATTCTATTTTTTTTAGAATTTTATACATCCATCCTGTTCCTTCACGGCAAGGTGTACATTGTCCGCAACTTTCGTGGTTGTAGAAATGTGCTAAGGTCATGGTGTGTTTTACTACACATTGGTCTTCATCTAAAACAATGAAACCACCAGAACCCATCATCGTTCCTGTAGCGAAACCGCCATCAGAAAGTGATTCGTAGTTCATGTATCTTGGTTCGCCTGAAGCTGTTTTGAGCAATAAATTTGCTGGAACAATTGGAACTGAAGAACCTCCAGGAATACATGCTTTTAATTTTTTACCGTTCGGAATTCCTCCACAATATTCATCAGAGTAGATAAATTCTTCTACAGTGATGGTCATGTCTATTTCGTAAACTCCTGGTTTATTGATGTTTCCGCAAGCGGAAATTAATTTAGTACCTGTAGAACGACCTACGCCAATTTTAGCGTATTCTGCTCCTGTAATATCTATAATTGGAACTACTGCAGCGATGGTTTCTACGTTATTTACCACAGTTGGACATTGCCAAAGACCTTTTACCGCAGGGAAAGGTGGTTTTAATCTAGGATTTCCTCGTTTTCCTTCTAGTGATTCTAGAAGTGCAGTTTCTTCTCCACAGATGTAAGCACCAGCTCCTCTATGAACATAAATTTCTAAATCGAAACCACTGCCTAAAATATTTTTACCTAGGAAACCTGCTTTTTTAGCCTCGTCAATCGCTTGTTCTAAAATATCTGGAATCCATGCATATTCTCCTCTGATGTAGATATAAGAAGTGTTAGAACCTAATGCATAAGATGCGATAATCATTCCTTCGATCAAAAGATGAGGAATAAACTCCATCAAATATCTGTCTTTAAAAGTTCCAGGTTCTGATTCGTCTGCATTTACAACCAAATATCTAGGCACACCTTCTGGTTTTGCTAGGAAGCTCCATTTCATTCCTGTAGGGAAACCAGCACCACCACGACCTCTAAGACCAGAAGTTTTTACTTCTTCTACAATTTGGTCAGGAGTCATTTTCAATGCTTTTTCTACAGATTGGTAACCACCATGTTCTTTGTAAGTATCAAAATATCTGATACCTTCTATGTGTGCGTTTTTAAGTAAAAGTTTTTTACTCATAACTGTTATTTATTAATCAAGAGCGATTTGTCCTTGTCTGCAAAGCTCAAGTATTTCGTCTACTTTTTCTTTAGTTAAATTTTCGTGATAGAATTTTCCAAGTTGCATCATTGGTGCATAACCGCAAGCTCCAAGACATTCTGCAGGTTTTAGAGTAAATAAACCATCTGCAGTAGTTTCGCCAGCTTGAATGCCTAATTTTTCTTTGATGTGATTTACAATATCATCACTACCTCTTAGCATACAAGGTCCTGTTACACAAACTTCTAGTACATATTTTCCTACTGGTTTCATATTAAACATGGTGTAGAAAGTGGCTACTTCGTACACTTCTATAGGTAGAATATCTAATATGTTTGCTACATAATCCATCACAGGAACGTCTAACCAACCGCCAAATTCCTTCTGCGCTAAGTGAAGCACAGGAATTAGTGCAGATTTTTGTTTTCCTTCTGGATATCTTGCAATGATTTGTTTTACTTTTTCTAAAGTTTCTGGTTTAAAAGCAATTGTTTCGCTCACTTCTTTAAAATTTTAAATTTTAAATTCTGAATTTTAGATTTAAAATATCTTTAATTCAAATAATTAACTATGGATTTTTTAGATTAATAATTTAAAATTTATAATCTAAAATTTATATCTTTTTATCCGTCTAATTCTCCAGCAATCACGTTCATGCTACTCATCGTAACGATTGCATCAGAAATTACGGCACCTTTAATCATTTCTGGATACGCTTGATAATAGATAAAACAAGGTCTTCTAAAGTGCAATCTGTATGGAGTTCTACCGCCATCACTTACTAAATAGAAACCAAGTTCACCGTTTCCACCTTCTACAGAATGATAAACTTCACCAGCAGGAATATCAGTTTCGCCCATCACGATTTTGAAGTGATAGATTAATGCTTCCATATTATTATACACTTCTGCTTTTTCTGGTAAGAAAAATTTTGGTACATCTGCATGGAAATCTCCTTCTGGTAAATTATTATAAGCTTGGTTAATGATTTTCAAACTTTCCCAAATTTCATGTTGACGAACCATGAATCTATCATAAGTATCTCCAGCAGTACCAATAGGAATATTGAAATCAAAATCTTGGTATGATGAATAAGGACTTGCTACTCTCACGTCATAATCTACACCAGCAGCTCTTAAGTTAGGACCTGCAAAACTGTAATTTAATGCACGTTCTGCACTAATAGGACCAGCACCGATGGTTCTGTCCATGAAGATTCTGTTTCTTTCTACTAAATTTGAAAATTCTTGGAATCTTGCAGGGAAAGTTTTTAAGAAATCTTTTAATAATTCGTGGAATTTAGGAGTGAAATCTCTCTCGAAGCCACCAATTCTACCCATGTTTGTAGTCATTCTAGCGCCACAAACTTGTTCGTAGATATCGTAAATTTTTTCTCTGTCTTGGAAAACGTAGGTGAAACCAGTTAAAGCTCCTGTATCTACAGCAATTACGGAGTTACAAACCAAGTGGTCTGCAATACGAGCTAATTCCATCATTATAACACGCATGTAATCTACTCTTTTTGGGACTTCAATCCCTAGAAGTTTTTCTACTGTCATGTGCCAACCAATGTTATTGATAGGTGCAGAGCAATAATTTAAACGGTCTGTAAGAGTGGTAATTTGTGTGAAATTTCTACGTTCAGCAATTTTTTCAAAAGCTCTGTGAATATAACCTACAGTTTGTTCAGAATGAAGAATTCTCTCACCATCCATGGTTAACACATTTTGGAAAATTCCGTGTGTAGCAGGGTGAGTAGGACCGAGGTTCAGTGTATATAATTGACCATCTACTTGCTCTTGAGCATCGTATTGGCTAAGTAAATTGGATAATTGATTGTCTTTCATAATAATTTAGATTTCAGAATTTTTATCTACCGAACATAGAGTCGTCTTTGTCAGTTCTTGTTCCATCTTCTAGTGCATATTCTTTTAGAAGAGGGTGATAACCTAGTTCTTCCATATTTAGAATAACTCTTAAATCTGGGTGACCTTTAAACTTAATTCCGTAGAAATCATATGTTTCTCTTTCCATCCAATTGGCTCCTGAATACAAGTCTGTGATAGAATCTACCTCGGCATTATCTTTTGGGAAAAAGCTTTTGATTCTTATTCTGAAATTTTCTTGTAAATTATGAAGGTGATAGATTACTCCAAGTTCCTTCTCCTTATGGTCTGGATAATGAATGCCACAAATATCTGTAAGGAACATAAAATTAAGAGAAGACTCTTTAAGGTGATGAATCACTTTTTTAAGCTCTTCTTTTTTTACTTCTACAGTAAGAAATCCATAAGGTTCAGACGAAGAAATCACTGCTTCTGGAAATTCTCTATTGATGGCTTCTAAAACAAATTCGCTTGTCATATTATTAATTTGAAAATTTGAAATCGAGGTAAATTACATCGCCTTCAAAAATTTGTTTCTATTATTGTTTCAAATTTATTTTTGATAAACGCAAGACTTGAAATTCAAATCTTTACATTTTCAAATTACTTAATTCCGTAGCTTTCTAATAAAGCTTTGTATTCTGGTAAATCTCTTCTTCTTAAACTTTCGTTTTCTGCCAAAGCTTGTACTTGCATGTAACCTTCTAGAATTTGTTCTGGTCTTGGTGGGCATCCTGGAACATATACATCTACAGGAATGATTTTATCAATTCCTTGTAAAACAGAATAAGTATCAAAAATACCACCACTACTTGCACAAGCACCTACAGCAACTACCCATCTTGGTTCTGCCATCTGTGTATAAACTTGTTTAAGAACTGGAGCTAATTTTTTAGAAATAGTACCACAAACCAGTAGGATATCCGCTTGTCTTGGCGAGAAACTCATTCTCTCTGCCCCGAATCTAGATAAATCATAGTTAGGAGCCATAGTTGCCATAAATTCGATACCACAACAAGAAGTAGCAAATGGTAATGGCCAAAGCGAAAACTTACGCGCCATACCAATAATATCGCTTAATTTTCCTGCGAAAAAACCTTCACCTTCTATTCCTGGAGGCGCAGGCGCATTAGTATTGATTACAGGTTTATTATCTGACATTTTTAATTTTTTTAAAGTTTTTTTGAAAAATCTTACTCTAATGTGTAAAACACTTTAGCGGTATAAATTTACTTATCCCAATCTAAAGCTCCACGTTTTAGTACATAGAAAAATCCTATGAAGAAGATTGCTATAAACGTAGTTACAGCAAGGAATCCTTCAAATCCTAATTCTTTAAAATTTACAGCGTAAGGATAGAAAAAAACAATTTCTATGTCGAATAAAACGAATAAAATAGCGGTAAGAAAATATTTTACAGAAAACGGAGTTCTTGCATTTCCTTCAACTTCAATTCCACACTCGAAAGTGTCATCTTTAGTAGCTCCAGAAGTGTGTCTTTTAGGACCCCAATTGTGTGATGCGTATAATGTAAATAACACAAAACCTAAACCTACTGCCGCCTGAATAAGAACAGGGATATAATTATCAGGTAAATTCATCTCTATTAAGTATTTCTAACCGGCAAATTTACGAAATATAAATAGAAAAGAGAAGTATTTTTTATGACTTTTGTGGATAAAAAAAGGTTTTCTCTAATTTAGAATTAATAAAAATAACTACTTGTTCTTGAGGTTTTTTAAAACCTTAAAAGCAATGAATGCAATGTACCCAAAAAGAAAACTCGCAAACAAAATATTAATGATAGCGTTAGTTTTCTCATCTTTTACTTGGAAAAACTGATTGTACAACACGTACATGATGATAATGCCAATGTAATAATAAAGTTGAGTTTTCATTTCTAAATTTTTAAAATTCTAAAGAGTAAGTTCTTCGTCTCTTGTGGTTTACAGGATTGTAATCTTGCCAAAGTAATTGGATGTTTTTGTTCTCTTCTAACTCTGGATTTGTCTCTAAAAATTTCACTCCTTTTTTCTTAAAAGTTTTCCAAATTTCTTTGAAAATAATCGCCGTAACTCCTCTTCTTTGGTATTCTGGATGAATTCCTATCAAATAAAAATTAGCTCTTTCGTTTTTTCTGCCTGCGTTTAGTAAATGATACCATCCAAAAGGTAATAAACTACCATTGGCTTTTTGCAAAGCTCTAGAATATGAAGGCATGGTAATCGCAAAGGAAATCAACTTGTCATCCTTATCCGTGATGCAGATAATGTAATCTTTGTCTATAAAACCGAAGTATTTTTCTTTGTAATGTAGGATTTGCTCATCGGTAATAGGAGTGTAAGTAGAAAGATTTTTGTATGTTTCGTCTAATAACTTAAACATCGGTTCTACCAAAGGTAGAATTTCTTCTTTGGAATTGAATTTTATAGTTTTTAGTTGATATTTTTCTGCGATGAGTTGGCTAAATTTTTCAACTTTATCTGGTAAAACATCAGGGAACATAATTTCAAATTCTACCCATTCTTTTTCTTTCACCAATCCCAATTTTTCTAAATGTTTTGGATAATAGCTGAAATTGTAAATCCCAATCATCGTTGCCAATCTGTCAAACCCGAAAGTGAGCATTCCTGCCTTGTCTAGATTGGTAAAACCCATCGGTCCTTCTATTTTTTTGATATTTTTTTCTTTAGCATAAGCTATAGCAGTATTAATGAGAGCTTTAGAAACGGCTTCATCATCTATAAAATCTAACCATCCGAATCTTACTTTTTCTATGCCAAGTTCTTGTGCTTCTTTGTGATTAATCATCACCGCAATTCTTCCTACGATTTCATCATCTCTGTAAGCCAAAAATTGCTTAGCTTCAGAATAAGCAAGAGCAGGGTTTTCTTCTTTGTTCCAAATGCTTTTCTCATCTTTGATTAAAGATGGTACATAATTTTTATTATTTTTGTACAGATTCATCGGGAATTTGATAAAATCTGATAATTGTTTCTCGGTAGTAACTTGAGTGATTTTTACTTCAGACATGTTTAGATAATTAGAAAAACAAAGATAGTGTAAAAGATGACAATGCCCAAGTTTGGCACAGTTTTTACTTCAAAAAGAATAAACAACAAAAACAAAATAAATATATGACAGGTTATTATTTAATTTTAGGAGTGTTAATGCTCGTGAGTTGGTTGGTTTCGGCCAGATTGAAGTCGAAATTTCAACATTATTCCAAAGTCCATCTCAGAAATGGAATGTCTGGGAAAGAAATTGCCGAAAAAATGCTTCGCGATAATGGGATTTATGATGTGCAAGTGATTTCTGTTCCTGGTCAATTAACGGATCATTATAATCCAGTAAATAAAACAGTAAATCTTTCTGAAGGAGTTTACATGCAGAGAAATGCAGCTGCAGCAGCGGTTGCTGCTCACGAATGTGGTCATGCTATACAACATGCAGTAGGTTATTCTATGTTACAACTTCGGTCTAAACTGGTTCCGCTAGTAAATATTAGTTCTACGCTTTCTCAGTTTGTAATTTTTGCGGGGATTTCTGTGATGATTGCTTCTAGAAGTATTCAGAATCCGCAAGGGAATACTACAGTTTTGGCGATTGGTGTTTTACTTTTTGCAGTAACTACACTTTTTGCGTTCATCACTTTACCAGTAGAGTATGACGCAAGTAAAAGAGCGCTAGCTTGGTTAGAAAATTCTGGAACTTTAGGCAGAGAAGAGCATGCTGCGGCTGAAGATTCTCTAAAATGGGCAGCGAGAACTTATGTAGTAGCAGCAATTGGTTCATTAGCACAATTGCTTTATTGGGCATCAATGCTTTTCGGAGGAAGAAGAGAGTAATCTTAGTCTAAAAATTTAAAATTTACATATTGAATCTCGGATAAAAGTTCCGAGATTTTTTCTTTTTCTGACAAATTGAGCCTTGCTGTTATCATACAATCTTCTTGTGCATCGAAATTCAAGACTTTCGCATCAAATTTATTGAGAAGAGAAAAGATGATGTTTTGTTGAGAAAATTTGAATTGAATTTTGAGATCGGTTTCTAATTCTTTGGTGATAATTTCTGCGTGTTCCAAAGTATATTTGGTGCTTTCTTTGTAGGTTTTTACCAAACCAGAAACGCCTAATTTGGTTCCCCCATAATAACGAACGATTACCACTAAAACATTGGTAAGATTATGAGCGAGAAGTTGATTGTAAATAGGTAGACCAGCACTTCCTGAAGGTTCGCCGTCATCATTTGCGCGGTAATTTTCACCATTAATTCCTATTCTGAATGCATAACAGTGATGCGTAGCTTTGGGATGTTCTTCTTTTAAGCCTTCCAAAGCAGTTCTGAGTTCCTTTTCGTTATTGACAGGAAATGCAAAACCGATAAATTTGCTCCCTTTTTCTTTGAGCAAAATATCTCGAACTTCAGATTTTATGGTGGTGTAATTGTATTGCATTACAGATTTCTATAAATAGAAACTACATTATCTCTAAAAAACTTTTCTTCAGTCGATTTTCCATTAAATTTAGGAGCTTTTGTGCCATTTTCTAATAGGAGGTTTTCATTTTTTATGATGATGGTTTCGTCCCAAAGATTTTGGTCAATAAAAGTTTGTAAAGTTCTGCTTCCTCCTTCTACTAAAACCGATTGAATCTGATTTTCGTAAAGTTTTTGCATGAGTTCTTCCATGAAATTTTCTTTAGAAATTTTGATGAATTTTACATTTCCTTCTTCTTCCTCTTTTTCTTGATTGAAAACCAAAGTAGGAGCTTCATCATTATAAACTTTAAAATTTCTGGGAACTTTTAAATCAAAATCAATCAAAATTCTCACAGGATTTCTACCTTCTACTAATCGAGTAGTTAAGCTAGGATTGTCATTCAAAGCGGTTTGAGTGCCCACCAAAATAGCATGCTCTTCGCTTCTGATTTGATGTACAAATTGAGAAGCCAATTCATTAGATATTTTAGTAGGTTTAAAATCTTGGTCGATAAAACCGTCTTTGCTTTCAGCCCATTTTAGAATCAGATAAGGACGTTTTTTCTCATGGAAAGTGAAAAATCTTTTGTTTAAATCTCTACATTCATCTTCCAAAATTCCAGAAATGGTTTCTATTCCTGCATCCATAAGGATTTTTTTGCCTTTTCCGTTTACTTTATCATGGCTGTCCATTGCGCCAATCACTACTTTCTTAAAACCAATTTCTTTTAATTTCAATGAGCAAGGTGGCGTTTTTCCGAAATGCGCACAAGGTTCCAGTGAAACGTAAATGGTAGATTCTGGTAAAAGTTCTGGATTTTGTACAGAATTGATGGCGTTTATTTCTGCATGAGCTTCACCCGCTTTTTGGTGAAAACCTTCGCCAATGATGACATCGTTATGAACAATTACTGCGCCGACTAAAGGATTTGGATAGGTTTTTCCAGTCGCTTTTTTGGCAAGTTCTATACAGCGTTTTATGTAAGTTTCGTGATTCATTTTATTTGAAAAAAAATTCCGAAAAAAATTCCGGAATTAGTTTGTTTTTAAAGTTACAGAAGGAATGGTCATGGTAATAATTCCTTCTAAAAGTTTATTTCTTTTTTTGCCGATTGATTTTTGAAAGCCTTTAGCATCTCCAGTAGATTTTTCTTTGTAGGCAACAATCATAAAAGTACTTTCTTCGCCTAACAGAGTGTTTCTAAATCTATAGATGTTATAATCTGCAAATTCTTGTTCTGGTGCTTCCGCTTTTTTATCTTTTGGAACATTGGTGGTGATAAAATCGACTACAAACTCGGTTCCATTAGGATTTTCGGTAACATTGTAAGTGCAATATTTATCAGTTTCTGCTCTTCGGTCGAGTTCTTCTGTTTTTTGATAAGTAGCTTCTTTAGCGTCAATATTTTTATTGAAAAAATAAATGGTAATTACCGCTGAAGCATCTTCTATTCTTTCGTCTTCTAAAATGTATTCTTGTACAAATTGGACTTTAGATTTTTGTTGTGCCGAAACCAAAACATATTTACTTTCGTTAAAGGTAAGTTCTGGCACACCAATTAAGTCTTCGGTGTTTTGTGAATAAAAAATCCCCGAAAATAGTAAAAGTACAACGATCGAAAACAGTTTATGCATCATGCTATTCTCCAGAAATAATGTGGTGAAGGCTTTGTTTTAACATTTCTAACTGAGCTTTTTTGTCATCAATTTTATCAAAAGTATCTTTCAATAAAGGATTATCACGAGATACTTTGCCAAAGAAGCCTAAGTTGTTTTCTAATTTTACAATTTCTGCTTCTAAATCAGCCACTTGATTTTTGATTTTTCTAGCTTTATCAGTTAATTGAGATTCAGTAAGACCTTCTTCTTTCAAATCAAATTCATTGATTTTGTTCAGTCTTAATTTCTCTCTCATCGTTTTATTAAACTCTGTATTGATAGCCATTTTATCTCTTGGTACTTTTCCGATGTTGTTCCAAGCGGTTTTAATGTTTTCAATTTTTTCTACGCTTCCTTCTTCGTCGCCAATTTCTTTTAATTCATCTAAAAGCGCACGTTTTTTTTTGTAATTTTCTTTCCAGTCGTCTGTTACAGCATTATTTTTAGTTCTGTAATTGTTGAAAAACGTGTTGCAAGCTTCACGGAAATCATCCCAAACTTTATTGGTCATACTTCTAGGAACGTGACCTATTTTTTTCCAGTCTTCTTGTAATTTTTTGAACAATGGAACTGCAATTTCCCAATCTTCAGAATTCATATTATCCTGAGCGGTTTTTATAAGCTTCAGTTTTTCTTCTAAATTGGTATGCTGAGAGTTTTTAAGTCCTTTGTAGAATTCATTTTTCTTCGCGTTGAAAGCTCTAAGCGCTAATTTAAATTCGTTCCAGTTTTGGTTAGAGATTTTTCTAGGAACGCTTCCTAATTTTAAGAAATCTGCTCTTAAACTTTCTACGGTGTTGATGGCGTTTTGCCAATAATTATGATTCGGAGCTTTATCAGGAGAAGTCAGTTTTTTAATCGTTACGATGATTTGATTTTTCTTCTCAAGATTTGCTTGTTGTTCAGCTTCGATTACAGCTAATAATTCTGATTTTCTTTCGTGGATTTTGTTCGAAATTTCTTTGAATTCTTCCCAAGTTTTATCACGGAATTCTTCAGCAACTGGTTCTGCTTCTTCTTTCCAAAGTTTGTGTAAAAACTGTAATTCGTTTAATGCTTTTTGTACTACAGGTTCGTTTTGTAATTCTTTGGCTCTGGCAATAATTTGCCGTCTTTTTTCTAGATTATGTGCATATTCCTGCTCTCTGTATTCTTTATTTAAGTCTAACATTTGATAGAAATTATTCAAATGGTAGAAATAATTATTGTTAAGGTTTTTGAATTCTGATTTTGCTACTTGTCCAGCGTTGCTCCATTCTTCTTTAATTTCTCTGATGGCGCGGAAAAGATTGGTATTAGGTTCAGAATGGGTATATAGATTTTTTAATTTTTCTATGATTGCGATTCTCTTTTCGAGATTGTCTTTTTGCTCAGATTCTTGTTTTCTGCGGAAAACATCATATTTTTCTTTGAAAATATTGCTCAGTGCAGAAATTTTTGATTGAAGAGGATGTTCATAATGTGCATCTGCTTCTTTTTGGTCTTCACTTTCTAGGTTTATTTTGTGAAGAAGCATTTCTTTTACTGCATTAAATTTTTTATGATTAGCTCCTGCATCTTCAGCATTAATCAGTGCTTCTAACTGGGTCATTAATTCACCCGAAGTCATTTTTTCATGTTCGTGGTGTTCTACTATATCATGAGTTTCTTCTTCATGAACTTCTGAATCATGGCTTTCTTGAGGAGCAACAGATTGATTAGCAGTTTCTTCGTTTGGATTTACAATGTTTTCTTGAGCTTCAGAATTAGGGTTATCTGTAATCATAGCAAATTAATTTTAAAAGTAATATGCTTTTTCAAACACTTTTTTTTGAATGTTTGAACGCATTTCGGCACTAAATTAAGGGTTTTTTATGAAATATGCAATTTTTTTGAAAACGAGATGAGTGTGTTCACTTTCAAAAAATACATCAGTCTAAATCTTTGATGGCTCAGAAGTGTTTACAGTTCTTCATTCCAAATTTCCCAAGCTTTTTCGGCTTGTTGTTCTAGCATGAAATAACCGTTAATGGTTTTTGCACCTTTTTCGGCAGCGTTTTTTAGAAATTTAGAAAGAGTAGGATTGTAAATTAAATCGATAACGAGATGATTTTCTGTAATACTTTCAAATGGGAAATGAAGCGTTTCTTCTATATTAGGAAAAGTTCCAACTGGTGTACATTGTATGATGATGAGGTTTTCTAGGACTTGATTTTCAGTGAGATTCTGATAATTGATTTCCGTAGTTCTAGAAACGGTAATAAACGGAATATTATTCTTTTTTAATACAAATTGAACGGCTTTTGCAGCACCGCCATTTCCTAAAACGATGGCAGATTTTTGGTGTGGTTTTTTGTGCAGAAGAAGTGTTTTTTCAAATCCAAATGCATCAGTATTGAAACCTTTTGTTTTTCCTTTTTTGATGGAAATACAGTTGATGGCGCCAATTTCTTGGGCTTCTTCGCTCAATTCATCTAAATAAGGAATAATTTGTTCTTTGTATGGAATGGTCACATTAAGTCCTACAAGATTTTCGGTCTGAAAAATTTCAGGAATATTCTGAAGATTTTCGATATCAAATACTTCATAGGAATGGTTTTTCAAGAAAAGTTTTTGAAATTTCTGTTCGAAATATTTTTTTGAAAAGGAGTAGGAAATATTTCTTCCTATAAGACCTAATTTTACTGATTTTTCCATAGTTCAAAGGTAATAAAAAAGGCTGGAAATGTTTCCAGCCTTGCAATGATTTGTATCAAGTTTATTCTACTAAAAATTTCTGAGCATTATCATCAAATTTTGCAAAATAAATTCCTTTTGGTAAGTTTTTAAGAACTAAGTAATTTTTATTCAAAAAGGGTTTTTCTGCCACTTGAACTAAAACTCCGCTTGTGTTGTAAATCTCTACTTTTTTAATTTTTTCAATATTTTTTCCGTTAACGAAAAGTGTGTTATTCTTAACAGGATTAGGGTAGATGCTGAACTTGTTAACTGTTGTTTCATCTGTTCCTAAGCCGTTATAGCAAGTCCAACTTAAATCATCAAAAGCCACTCTGTTAGAGGTTGTGCTATTATTTTGTATGCTAATCGTTACATTTCCCGATACATTGATGTTTGAAATGGTAGTGGTAGTTACAGTGTCTGAGTATGGGATTGTTCCTTTTTCAACACCATTAATAAATAATTTAAAACTTCCATTTGTTCCTGAAAATTTTAATTGGGTTTTAATTGTTAAGCTACTAATTCCTCCTGATATAGTTGAAGAACTAAGCGTGCCATTTCTTACAGTAATTGCTTTATTATTAATAGTTTGGTCTGTTCTAGAATCTACTGCAGTCCATGTGATTCCATTATTTGTCCAAGTATTAGTGGTGTAGGAAGACGAAGCGGTGGGAATGCTTTCAAAATTTTCAGTGCCGCAAGAAGTTGGAGGAGTTTCGCCACCACTTGATGCGGTAGTTGTACCATTTACACTATTACTTTGTGTAGATAAATTTCCAGCTGCATCTCTAGCTTTTACATAAAATGAATAAGTTGTAGATGGATTAAGACCTGTTACAGTTGCGCTATTTGAGGCCGAAGATGTTTTAAGTGTTCCATCAACATAAATGTCATATGCAGCAACTATAATGTTATCAGTGGAAGCTGTCCAAGATAAAGATATTGTACTAGAGGTGCTTCCTGTAACTATTAGGTTAGTTGGTGTAGAAGGAGCTTCTGTATCTGGAGTAGTACTTCCCCATATTAAAGCTACATATTCTGGATGGTCTATAAATGGGTTTCTATTGCCTTGATATGTATAAGCAGCGTTATTTCTATCTATTTCTCTTTGAGATACAGGATCTGCAGCATTCCAAGCTAATAATACTTGTAATTCCCAATTTTGTAAACCAGGATAAGCAGAACCACCTAACATATTTCCTGTAGAGAATGATGAAAGTTTAGATTCATATCTTGTTACGAAATAAAATACCATTCTCGCAATATCTCCTTTAAAAGCATCTATTGGTTCAAAAACTACACCGCTATAACCAGCAGTAGTATTATTACCCAATTTAGAGCCGTTTCGAGAAGTAAAAGTAGGAGATGTAACTACACCAAAAGGATAGTTACTTCTCATTCCGTTTACTTTTCCGTCAGTAGGAGGAATATGGTGAATATCTGAAACCATAGGAGAAGCAGAGCCAAAGAAACTCTGTGGTACGATGTGTTCTCTGTTATAGCAATCACCTTCTGTGTTGTAATTGCCACATTTTTTCACACCATGTTGGTAAACATAAGGATCTGCGCCAGTTGGATTTTCAGAATACATATCTAGAACAGAACCGTCTTTTTCGTAATAATTATCTGAATCCGTTGATGGATATCCGTTGTATAGGTTATCATAAGACTTCGTCTGGTGACCATTTGTAATGATTTGGCTTAATTTTGTTTTAAGAGCAGCGCCAGATAAACCAGCAGTTCCGTCATAGTAACCAGTAGGAATTTGAGCAAAGATATTTGTTACAGAAAATAGTAGTCCTACAATTAGTAAAGTTTTAATCTTCATAATGTTAAAGTAATAAAAAGAGACACAAAGTTAGTATAATTATCTATAGGATAATTAATTATTTTCAATAATGTTCTCTTTATTAATTTTAGAAAAAATCCAAGAAACAGAAATTCCAAAGAAAAGTCCAATTAAAGCCACATAGAAATAATTAGGCCAGAAAATTTTAACAGGAAAAGGTAACGTTTCAGTAGCTTTGAAAACGCCAGTTTGTATTTGGACAACACAAATAATCGTCCCCAAAATCAATCCAGAGATTACCCCAAACAGCACAATAAGTAAACCAGTATAGAAATAAGTCTTTCGTAAATCACTAATCGTAAAACCTAAAGAAATCAGAGATTTAGCTTGATCTTTTTTGTCGAGCTGAAGAATAATAATAGCGCCTGCAAGGTTAAATGTAGTAATAAAAATCACCAAAGCAAAGATGAGGTAAATCATCAGTTTTTCGGTGTTAATCATTTTCCAAAAGGCAGCGTTTTCTTCTGCTTTTGTTTTTATGGTAACTTGATTGCCGAGTTTATTTTGTAAATCTTCTTTTAGAGCGTCTGCTTTTTCAGGATTTTTTAGTTTTATGGCAATCTCGTAAGCAGAATTTTTAGGCAAGTTCAGTAACTCCGAAGTCAGTTCCAGCGGAGCGATGATATAATTGTTCAGTTGGTCATTTCCAGGGAAAATTCCAGTGACGTAAATGTCTCTTTTATTGAAAATATCTTCTTCTTTATTGATGATTCCTTTGCCAGGTTTTGGCATGAAAAGAGTCGCTACGTTTACATCATTAGCTACGGGAATTGCCAATCTGTTGTTCAGTTGAGCTTCCATAATCACTTCATTCATAAATTTAAATGAAGGATAACTTCCGTAGAAAATATTTTTGTCTATCGGGTTTACTTTTACATAAGCCGAGTCTACGCCTCTTATGTAAGCTATTTCGCCCGTATTGTTGTAGTCTATGTAAACTTTTTCTTCAATCATTTTAGAAAAATGACTGATTTCGTTTACAGATTTCAGGGTAGTAGTTACTTTTTGAATATTGGGAATAACTTTTCCTTGAGCGCTTTTCAGCGTAAGATCGGCATGAAGGTTAGAAATAAAATCTTTGTTGAGGTCTTCTAATCCAGAAAAAACCGAAATAATAATAAACATAGCGGCAACCGCTACCATCATAGCAAAAGCAGCCAATCCTGTAATAAAACTTACAGCTTGGCTTCCTTTTTTAGCAATGAGATATCTTCTCGCGATATAAAAAGCGGTATTTCCTTTGGCCATTTTTTATAAAATAGGATTGTCTCCCAGACCTTTTAGTTCTTTTTCTATACGTTCTACATCATCTAATGTAGTGTCTAAATAGAAATTAAGTTCAGGGATTATTCGCACTTGTTTTGCCATTTTCTGACCAATAAAATTTCTGTAGAAAGACTTATTTTCGACTATCTCCTTCATAATTGGCGTTCTAAATTCTTGCGGAAAGATACTCAAATAAATTTTAGCAATGCTTAAATCAGCCGTTACCTTTACATCAGAAACGGTGATTAGAAAATTTTGTTTGCTCTCTGAAGCGAGTTTTCTAAAAAGTTCAGCAAAATCTTCTTGAATAATCCGTGCTACTTTTCTTTGTCTGTTACTTTCATTCATGTTGCAAATTTAGTATTTTTGTTTGAGATTTTGGGCGTGTCCTTTTCTTTTTGCCAAACGCAAGGTCTTGACCATAAAAAGAAAAGGTCGGTATTCGGCTCCCACTTTTTTCTAAATTTTTTATCAAAACCTATGCCTTTGCAATAAAAATTTAGAAAAAGAGTTCCGCCTACTCCCTCACGCAAGCTAAGATTTTGATAGAAATTAAGTAAAAAATTACCACATCATCATGAAAATAGAACACTTAGGAATCGCCATTAAAAGTCTAGAAACCTCAGACAATCTTTTTGCAAAACTTCTTGGGAAAAGCAATTACAAACAAGAATCGGTAGAAAGAGAAGGTGTAACTACCTCTTTTTATCAATTAGGAGAAAGCAAAATAGAACTTTTGGAAGCCACCAATCCAGAAAGTCCAATTGCGAAGTTTATCGACAAAAAAGGAGAAGGAATTCATCATATTGCTTTTGGAGTAGAAGATATTAGAGCAGAAATAGAAAGATTAAAAGCAGAAGGTTTTGTTTTTATCTCCGAAGAGCCAAAAGATGGCGCAGACAATAAGTTGGTGGTTTTCTTACATCCTAAGTCTACAAATGGTGTTTTGGTAGAATTGTGTCAAGAAAAACCGTAAATTTTTTTTGAATTTTCCGAAAAAATCTTACATTTGCACACCCAATTGAAATAAAGATATTTTATCATAAATATTTGGCCTTGTAACTCAGTTGGTTAGAGTAGCTGACTCATAATCAGCAAGTCCTTGGTTCGAGCCCAAGCTGGGCCACAAAATCCTCAGAATTTCTGAGGATTTTGTTATTTTTGTATAAATGAAACATTTTGTTT
>JBKBLE010000010.1:0-75033 GCA_046296655.1 Cloacibacterium sp.
GCTTTGCAGAAATTAATTTCTGAAAACTCTGAAACGCTGGTAGATATTTATAACCTAGGAACAGGAAAAGGAAGTTCGGTTCTTGAAGTAGTTCATGCTTTTGAAAAAGCCAATGATGTAGCTGTTCCTTATCAAATTTGTGAAAGAAGAGCGGGCGACATTACCATCGCTTATGCAAACGCAGATAAAGCAGAAAAAGAACTCGGTTGGAAAGCAGAAACTTCTTTGGAAGAAGCACTCAGAACCGTTTGGCAATGGCAAAAATATTTAGAAACCAGAGAAAAATAAAAAACTATGAAAACCCAAAAAATAGGAATTACTTTTTCATCATTTGATTTGCTTCATGCAGGTCATATCAAAATGTTAGAAGAAGCAAAAACGGTTTGTGATTATTTGATTGTAGGGTTGCAATTAGACCCAGCTTATGATAGACCTACTAAAAACAAACCTACTCAAACGGTTGTAGAACGCTATATTCAGCTAAAAGCAGTAAATGCAGTTGACGAAATCGTTCCCTATTATACAGAGCAAGATTTAGAGGATATTTTGAGATCTTTTGTGATTGATGTGAGAATTATTGGTGATGAATATAAAGACAAAGATTTCACAGGGAAGCAGTATTGTGAAGAAAAAGGAATTGAAATTTATTACAATAAAAGAGACCACCGCTTTTCTTCCACTGATTTAAGAAAAAGAATCTACGAAGCCGAAAAAGCGAAGCTAGATAAATAAAAAAATCCGAGAAATTTTTCTCGGATTTTGTTTTTATTACATTGGAATGTCATCCATTCCGCCATTATCTCTTTGCTGGTCTTGTTTTCTTGGTTTCATTTTCTTTTCGTCAGCAAATTTATTCTTAAATCTGTATGAGAAAGACATCATAACCGTTCTAGGCATAAATTGCATCTCTGCTTCTCTGTAGAAATCTTCTCCATATGTTTTTATACGTCTCTTTCTTGTGTTAAAAACGTCTTGTACATTTAGGTTGATGGTTCCTTGATTGTTAAGTATATTTCTGCTGATCCCAAAATTCATTGCATAAATTGCTAATCTTTCGTTTTGGAAAGTTTTTTGAGGAGCATTATAGTTTCCTTGTAATTGTAAGTTGGTTTGTTTATCTAATTTTATTGCAGTGGTATGTCTAGTTTGGAAAGATGTTCCTGAATTTTCCGTTTTTATGTTATTAAATTCAGATTCATTTTTATAACCAAATAGGTTAAAATTACCAAATACTCTTAACCATTTAGTAGCAGTAATATTATAGTTAAAATCCATACCATATCTGTCTTCTGTACCTAAGTTAGCAGGCATAGATACATAGTTTCCGTCTGTGTCTTTGGTTACTGTAAAATTGATGTCATCATTTGTTCTTTGGTAGTATAGAGTAGGATTGATGGTTAATTTATTTCCTTTAGAGTAGTTATAACCCAACTCAAATGAATTTACATACGAAGGATTAAGGTCTGCGTTTCCTTTAAAATAGTTGGTAGCATTTTGAAGTCTGTATGCTGGAATAAGTTGGAAAGATCTAGGTCTATTAATTCTTCTAGCATAATTTAATGAAAATTGGCTTTTATCTGTGATGTTATAACTTAAAAATACAGAAGGGAAAAATCCGTTATAAGATTTATTGTTTTTAAGATTATTGATAGGTGTTACAGGATTTGTTCTGATATCGTAACCATTGAAAACCGTAGCAATACTGGTGTTCTCATTTCTTAGTCCTAATTGATAACCAAAATTGTCGAATTTACTTTTGAATTGAGCATAAATGGCTAATATTTTCTCGGTATAATCTGTTTTATTAGAGAATCTTTCGTCTAAATCTTGTCCAGCAGTTACATCATAAAAAAGGTTTTCAGTAATGTTGTTTCTGAAATCATATCTTGCTCCTGCTTCAAATTTAGAATCTTCTGTAATAGGAAGTTCATAATCTGCTTTTGCAATCCAAGTTTTTTGATTGTTATTATTATAATTATTCTGACTTACGCTATTGATGTAATTGTCTTCAATGTCTTCAAAATTATTATTCTTGGTTTTTTGAAAACTTCCACTTGCTGATAAAACATGTCCTTTATTGTCAAATTTATGCTCTAAACCTGCGTCTAATTGTACACTGTTATTTTCGCCTTCTCCATTAACATTTCTAGAAGAATTACCAAATTTAGTAGAACTAGTAGTAGATGTAGATTCGCTATCACTATTATTACCATTGGTCGTAATAGAGAAATTAGCAGAGGTGAAGTCAGTAAAATTATAATTCAGTCCAGTAGTGAAGTTGAAGTTCTTAAAGTTATTGGTATTTAAGCTTTCAATATTATAAATTTCTGCATTTCCCATATCATTAGAGTAGGTTTTGTTTTTGTTTTCAAATTTTCCAAAACCACCACCACCATTCACAAACCAAGAAAATTTACCATAATTCCAAGATAGATTGGTATTAAGTCTTGATTGGGGAAGATAGCCTACAGTTCCTTCTACAGAACCATTAAATCCTAATCCTTTTGATTTTTTTAATACAATGTTTAAAATCCCAGCTGTACCTGAAGCTTCGTATTTAGAAGAAGGGTTTGTAATCACTTCTATCTTTTCTATTTGGTCTGCTGGAATATTTTTTAGAGCATTACTGTCATCTGTAATGCCTAAAATAGATGAAGGTTTTCCGTTAATTAAGAACTTAATGTTTGAGTTTCCTCTCATAGAAACACTTCCGTCTGCATCTACATTTACAGAAGGTACATTAGCGAGTACATCTTGTAAATTCCCACCTTTTGCAGTTAAATCTTGAGTAACATCATATGTTTTTTTATCAAGTTCTACCTTGTAAACAGGTTTTGAAGCTGTAAGAGTTACACCTTCTATATCTTTGGTTTTTGCGTTAGTAACTTGTTGTTCAGATTCTATTTTGATGTTTCCTAAATAAGGATTTTGCCCGATGCTTTTTGTAAACACTAATCTTTTGAAATCTACAGCATCAATGGTGATTTCATAGTTTCCAGGAATAAGGTTGATGGTAAAGTTTCCTTTCTCATCGGTTAAGGTAGCATCGCTAAAAAGCGCAGCATTTTCTTTTACGGTTTTATTGCTAAAAGAGATAGAAGCATAAGGAACGGCATTGTTTTGTGCATCTACAATTTTACCTGAAATTTGTTGTTTTTCTTGTGCAAAAGCCATTGCAGCAGCAGAAAGAACGAGAGTTAGACCTAGTGTTTTTTTGGTAATTAAATTTAGAATTTCTGTTTGAATCATCTTCATTAATTTTTGTGTTGTGAAGCTAATTTTAGCTCCAGATTATTTTTTTAAATTTTTAATAAATAAAAAGATTTCTGTGAATTAGACGCAGAAATCCTTAATATGTTAAATGAAATAAAGTTAAAATTTTGTTAATTTATTGGGTGATGTTTTTTGAATTGAGCCAATCTTGATAAGCTTTTGCATTCGCAGCGTGTTCTACATCATTGTCTGTAAATTTGTGATAACCCATTCTTTTTGGGTCGGCACACATGTAAATATAATTGTTATTTTCTGCGTTTAGAACGGCATCTACAGAATTTTTATCAACCACGCAAATTGGTCCCGGTGGAATTCCTTTTACTGCATAAGTATTGTAAGGAGAAGGGAAAGAAAGATGCTTGTAAAGCACTCTTTTAATATCTTGAGTAAAGTTGTTTTCCTTATTAATCGCATAAATTACAGTCGGGTCAGATTGTAACTTCATGCCTTTTCTTACACGATTAAGATATAAGCCTGCGATGGTTTTTTGCTCGTCTGTTTTTCCACCAGATTCTTTGTAAACGATAGAAGCTAGTGCATAAATTTCTTCTCTAGAAAGGTTGAGTTTTTTCTCTTTGGCAAGTCTTTCTTCGTTCCAAAATTCTTGATATTGTTTTTCGAATTTTTCAAAAAATTCTGCTGGTTTTACTGTCCAAAAGAATTGGTAAGTGTCTGCAAAGAAGTATTTTTTTAAGTCTTCGGCGTTATTATAACCTTTAGAAACTGCAATTTTATTGAATTCTTTTACAAAAGTTAAAGAATCTGCTTCTGTTTTTCTAGAAACTCTTCCTATCATTTGATAAACATCATTGAAATCTCCAATTCTAAAAGAATTTGGCGTTTGGTTTCCAGCTTTAATCATGTTTACCAAGTCTGTGTTGTCTGTTCCAGACTCAATTTTATAACGACCAGGCTTAATTTTTTGGTCAAGATTTTTCTTAAGTGCTACTTCTTTGAAACTTTCTTTATTTTTAAGATAAGGAGAGATAGAATCAAGAACCTGTTCGAAATTTGCACCTGTCGGAACGAGAATATAGCCTTCTTTTGCTACGTTTCCGAGTTTATATTTTTTCAAAAAATTAAATGCAAAGTATCCGCCAATCAAAAAAACGATTAGCCCAATAACAGCGATGATAGAACAACCTTTTTTCATAAATAATTATTGCTTTTTGCCTTCAGCTTTCAGCTTTTGGCATTTATTTTTAGTTAGCTGATTGCAGAATGCTGACAGCCGATTGCATTATAAATTGATTTTTCCTTTGAAAACTTGTTTTGCGGGACCTTCTAGCCAAACGTTTTTGAAGCCGTTTTCAGTTTTTTCTGCATATACTTTTAGATTTCCGCCCAGAACTTTTACGTCTACTTTTTCAACATGATTTTGAAGCATGTAAACCAATGAACAAGCAGTTACACCCGTTCCACAACTGTAAGTTTCGTCTTCTACACCACGTTCATAAGTTCTTACGAAGATTTTATTTTCAGCAGTTTTTTCTACAAAATTCACATTAATGCCTTCTTGAGCGTATCTTTCAGAATTTCTGATAGCATAACCATTTTTGTAAACATCGAAATTTTCTAAATTTTCTACATATTTCACAAAATGAGGAGAACCTGTATTGAGTTCAAAATCTTCATCAATGTTTTTAATATTTTCTACATCTATCATTTTCAGTTTAACCGTTCCTAAATTCATTTCAGCTTCATGTAAACCATCGATAGCCATAAAAGTACATTTATCTTCGAAAATGTCTAAAAAATGGGCAAAAGCTACAATGCATCTTCCACCATTTCCACACATGGTAGATTCATTTCCGTCTGAATTGTAATACACCATTTTGAAATCTGTTTTAAAATCTCCTTCTGCTGCATTTTCTAGTAAAATAAGTCCATCACCGCCAATTCCGAAACGTCTGTCGCAGAGTTTTTTAATGATTTCTGTATCTTTTGGGAAACTTAGATCACGATTGTCTATCATCACAAAATCGTTTCCTGTTCCTTGATATTTATAAAAATCTAGTGTTGTCATTAATTTTTAAAATTGAAATAATGAATAAGTTTGCAAATATATCTTAGATTATTAGAATTTTTACATTTTTTTGATTGATTTTTTCCATTCTAAATATCCGAGATAAGCCATTATCGTGAAAACCAAATATTGTACCGAAGTAATTCCCAGTCCTTTGTAGAGCATCATTGGGATGCAAATAAAATCGCCAATCATCCAAAAAATCCAGTTTTCTATTTTTCTCTTTGCCATAAACCACATTCCTACTAAAAATATAGAAGTGGTGAATACATCTAGCCAATTTGCCCAATCGAGATGATGCAGTCCTAAATTTACATTATCAGTAGAAAAATGATTGTCAATTGCAGGTTTATAATAATAAATGAGGGTAACCAACCCTAAACTGAAGACAAATAAAACTGTGGCAAAAATCCATTGTTTAAAGTTTGCCCACGAAACTTCTACGTGGATGTTATCTTCTGAACTGGCTGACCAAAGAATCCAGCCATAAATGCTCATAATCGTATAATACACATTAATCATAGCATCTCCTAAAAGTCCAAAATTAAAGAGTATATAAACATAAAGAGCCGTAGAAATAATACCTGTAGGATAAACCCATATATTTTTTTTGATGGAAAAATAAACACTCAGCAAGCCGAAAATAGTTGCCGTTGCTTCCAGAAAAATCTGAAAATTGGTGTAGGTTTCGTAAGGTTTGAAAAAAAGTTCGTACAAATTCATTGTTTCAAAGATAAAGATTTCGTTTAGAAAATAAGCGCGGAATTAAAAATTTAAAGATTCGCAAAAAAATAAATAAAAAAATGATAATCTTTCAATACTATTATTTACGGAAATCTACCATCTCTGTTAAAAAATTGAATAAAAGTTCTTAATAATTCTAAAAAATTTATATTTTCGTGAATTATAAAATGTAAAAAATTGATTTAATATGTCGAATATTTGGATTAAAAAGCCGATGGAAGCTTATGAGGCAGACATCAAAAAGAGTCAGCTGAAGAGAGTTCTCGGAAAATGGAGTTTAACAGCCATAGGAATTGGAGCCATTATTGGTGGTGGTATTTTTGTATTGACAGGAACTGGTGCATATTATAATGCAGGTCCAGCTCTTGCAATTTCTTTCGTAATTGCTGGGATTGCTTGTGTGTTAGCAGCACTGTGTTACGCAGAATTTGCATCTATTCTACCCGTAGAAGGTTCTGCTTATGCGTATGCGTATGGAACAGTAGGAGAGATTTTCGCATGGATTATTGGATGGGGATTGATACTAGAATACGCAATGGGTTCTATGACGGTGGCGGTTTCTTGGTCAGGATATTTTGGGAAATTGCTCAAAATGTTTGGCTTGCATCTTCCTTATTGGTTGACTACAGATCCTGGTACTGCTCAAAAGGCTTTTGGTGAAGCGACTAAACAAATTTCTAAAGGTAATTTACCAATAGAAAAATTACAATCTTTCCAAGAGACAATTAATAATTTTAACGCAGCGCCAGAAATATTTAATTTTAAATTATTTTTGAATTTTCCTGCTTTAGTTATAGTTTTAATAGTAATTTCTATATTATTGAGAGGAACTAAAGGTGCTGCAAAAGCTAATAATTTTATTGTAATGCTAAAAGTAGCTGCGATTATTTTCGTAATTGTAGCTGGAGCATTTTTCATTGATCCAGCTAACTGGACACCTTTTATTCCAGAGCCAACTGTAATTACTGAAAACGGAGTTTCGCATAGTGCATATGGTTATGCCGGAATTATTGCGGGAGCTGCAGCTGTTTTTTTTGCTTACATTGGTTTTGATGCGGTTTCTACACAAGCTGGTGAAGCAATTAATCCTAAAAAAGATGTACCATTTGCCATTATTGCTTCTTTATTAATTTGTACTTTATTGTATATTTTAGTTTCATTGGTTTTAACAGGAATGATGCATTATTCAGATTTCAATCCACTAGGGAAATATCCAGATGCAATTAAAGCTCCAGTAGCTTATGCGTTTGATATTGCAGGTCAAGCTTGGGCAGGATACATCATCACGACTGCTGCTACAGTAGGTCTTATTTCTGTATTGATGGTAATGATTATGGGACAATCTAGAATTTTCTTAGGAATGTCTAAAGACGGTCTAATCCCTCAAGCATTTTCGAGAGTAGATGCAACGACAGGAGTACCAAGAAAAAACCTTATGATTTTAGGTTCTGTAATTGCGGTAGTTGCTGCCTTTACACCGATTAACGACTTAGCACACATGACCAGTTTCGGTACTTTATTCGCATTTACAATGGTATGTGTTGCAGTTTGGGTTTTGAGAGTAAAACAACCAAATCTTCAAAGAAATTTTAGAGTTCCTGCTTTGCCAGTAATTGCAACTTTAGGAATTTTAATTAATATTTATTTGATTATTAATTTAAGTATAGAAGCACAAACATATTCTGCAATTTGGTTGTTGTTTGGTTTTGTGATTTACTTCTTATACAGTAGAAAAAATTCTAAACTTCAAAATGGTGGTTTCGGTGAAACTTTCAAAGCGGAACAAGAACCTTTAGAAGAAATAGAAATCGATATTGATAATAAAGATTAACAAATTAAATCCCACTTTTGGTGGGATTTTTTATTTTTGTAAAAAAGTAAAAATGAAAAGATTAATATTAGCCTTTTGTTTGTTGGCTCATACTTTTATAATGGCTCAAAGTTTAGAATTTTCGGCTTTAGCAGATAACTATAACATGAGTGTAAGAGCAATTCAGATTTGGCAAAACAAAGTGTATTACGCTGCTACAGATTCTAAATTTGGGTATATTCATTTGAAAGAACCAAAGATTAGAAAGCAAATGAAATTATCAGATGCAAATCTTCAATTCAGAACTTTGGCGCAAACTAAAGATTTATTTTATACTGTAAATATCGAAAGTCCTGCTACTTTTTATAAAATTACCAAAAGTACTTTTACGGCAGAAGAAGTTTTTACCGATACCATAAAAACTGCATTTTATGACGCTTTCATGTTTGATGAAAAGGGAAGAGGATTGGCAATAAGTGACCCAAGAAAAGAAGGAAAGCCTCATTTTAGAATTATTTCGAGCAAAAATTATAAAAACGAAGGCGGAATTATGCCGAAATATCAAGAAGGTGAAGCACATTTTGCAGCGAGCAATACCAATATTGCAATGAAAGGAAATACCGTTTGGATTGCAACAGGAGGAACGGTTTCTAGAATTTTTAAATTTAATTGGGATAAACCCTATATTTGGAATGTTTACAATACGCCTTTTGTCAATGGGAAATCTTCTACAGGAATTTATTCTATTGATTTCTATGATGAGAAATTCGGGGTTGCAGTTGGCGGTGATTATACCCAACAATCAGATAATGTAAATAATATCGCTACAACTTCAGACGGTGGCGAAACATGGCAAATTCAAGCTTCTGGAAAAAATGGAGGTTATAAAACATGTGTGAAAATTCGTCCGAAATCTAAAGGTAAAGACATTATTGCAGTGGGAGACCAAAACATAGAATTTTCTAGCGATTATGGAAAAACTTGGAAAATAATTTCACAAGAAAAAAATCTCTACGTTTGCGAATGGATTGATAAAAATACATTGGTTTTCGCTGGGAAAAATAGAATTTTAAAAGCAATTTTTAAATAGTTCCACACAGATTTCACAGATTTTTGCAGAAGATATTCATAAAATTAATAAACCTTATCTAAGTTGTCTGTTAGAAATGACTAAATAAACCTTATTTTTGCAATTCTAAAATCTAAAATTTAGAATTTAAAATTTCCAAAAAAATGAATTCTTTAATCGATAAATATAATATTCCGGGACCTAGATATACTTCTTATCCTACTGTTCCTTACTGGGATAATGATGGTTTTACTTCTGAACAATGGCAAAAAACTGTTATTCAATCTTTCAACGAGAGCAATGCTCAAGAAGGAATTTCTATTTACATTCACCTTCCTTTTTGTGAGCAATTGTGTACTTTTTGTGCTTGTCATAAACGCATAACTAAACAACATTCTGTAGAAACACCTTATTTAGAAAGTGTTTTAAAAGAATGGAATTTGTATCTTGATTTATTTTCGCAATCAGCAATCAGCAATCAGCAATCAGCAGAGCAGAAAGCAGAATGCGGAAAGCAGAAAGCCAAACTAAAAGAACTTCATCTCGGTGGAGGAACTCCTACCTTTTTCTCTCCAGAAAATTTGAGAATTTTACTAGAAGGAATTTTTAGCACTGTAGAAATTGCCGAAAATCCTGAATTTTCTTTTGAAGGTCACCCAAACAATACTACAAAAGTACATTTGCAAACTTTGTATGATTTAGGCTTCAGAAGATGTAGTTTCGGAGTGCAAGATTATGATGAAAAAGTTCAAAAAGCCATCAATAGAATTCAGCCTTTCGAAAATGTGAAAAACGTTACAGAATGGGCTAGAGAAATTGGTTATAAGAGTGTTTCTCACGACTTGGTTTTTGGATTGCCACACCAAACTTGGGACGCGATGGAATTTACCATCAGAAAAACTTTGGAATTAAAACCAGACAGACTTGCGTTTTATTCTTACGCTCACGTTCCGTGGATAAAAGGCGTTGGTCAACGTGGTTTTGACGAAAATGATTTGCCAAGTGGCGAAGAAAAACGTAAACTCTACGAAAATGGCAAAAAACTGTTAGAAGAATTAGGTTATATAGAAGTTGGAATGGATCATTTTTCACTCGAAAAAGATGATTTATACCAATCTTTAATTCATAAAAAATTACACCGAAATTTCATGGGCTATACATCGAGTAATACTCAATTGATGGTTGGTTTAGGTATGTCTGCGATTTCGGATTCTTGGTATGCTTTTGCTCAAAACGAAAAATCGGTAGAAGAATATCAAAAAAGAGTAGAAGAGGGAATTATTCCTGTGGTGAAAGGTCATATTTTAAATGAAGAAGATTTAAAATTAAGAAGGCATATTCTCAATTTAATGTGTCAGTTAGAAACCACTTTTACACCAGAAAATTCTTTTGAAGAATTACCAGAAGCATTGAAAAAGCTACAAGAAATGCAAGAAGATGGTCTGGTAGAAATTTCAGGAAATACCGTGAAAATTACTGAAAAAGGTAGAGTTTTCACTAGAAATGTAGCCATGGCTTTTGATTTAAGAATGATGAGAAAAATGCCTGAAACCAGATTGTTCTCGATGACGGTTTAATCTGCAAAATCCATTAAAATATATTGAAAAGACGCAATGATTTGCGTCTTTTTTGTTTTGAAATTCATAAGATTTTTTTGAATTTGGGATTCCTTTGTCGCTTTATTACCTGAATTCTGTGAAATGTCTTCAAAAATCATGTAAACAAAATTTTTATTTCAACTGATAATCATTATATTTGCCGACTATAATTTTAAATGTTGTAAACTATAAACAATGCAAGGAAAAGGACTTATTACGATTGTAGCGATTGTTCTTGGGCTTATTTGTATCAACGAGTTGTTGCCAACTTGGTATGCAAATAAAATAGAAAACGAAGCCAAAGCTATTGCTGGTGAAGACGAAGCAAAATATAATAAAGAAATTGCGCGTCTATCTAAAGATACCATCCATTTAGGATTCACTCAGCTGAACTATCCTGAAGCTAAGCAGAAAGAAATGAAGCTTGGTTTGGACTTAAAAGGTGGTATTAACGTTCTATTAGAAATTAACCAAAGAGATTTAGTGAATGATTTAACCAATTATTCTACTAATCCTATCGTTATAGAAGCGCTAGACAGAACAGATCAAGTTCAGAAACAGTCTACAAGACCTTATATTGAAGATTTTTTCACTCAGTTTGACTTAGTTAATCAAGAGAAAAAAGCTGGTCTTAAATTGGCTAGCCCAGAAGTTTTTGGAACTCAAAAATTAAGTGGTCAAATTAAATTCAATACTACAGATGAGGAAGTAAAATCTATTATTAGAAATAAAATTGATGCTTCTGTAGGAACAGCTTTCGAAGTAATTAGAACCAGAATTGATAAAATGGGAGCGGTACAACCAAACGTACAACGTGTTCCTGGTACTGGTAGAATTGCGGTAGAAATGCCAGGTATTAAAGATAAAGACAAAGTGAAAAAAATGCTTTCTACTTCTGCTAAATTGCAGTTCTGGGAAGTACAACAAATCAACGAAGTTGCTCCTTATTTTGAAACTCTATCTAAAATTGTTCCTGCAAAAGCAGATTCTATAGGTGTTGCTAAAAACACTAATTTAATCAACATGCTTCAGTTGAATACATTAAGACAAGCTGGTGTAGGTAATGTCAAGCTTTCTGATACTTCAGCAATAAACAAAATTCTGAATAGCGAAATTGCAATAAAACTAAGACCTGCAAACCTTAAATTTACTAAATTCATGTGGGCTTATAAGCCAGATGCTGCTGATCCAGATAATTTAGTTCTTTATGCTATCAGAGGTAATATCAATCAAAAAGCTCCGGTAGACGGTGCGGTAGAAACGGCTAGAATTAACTATGATAATCTTGGTAGAATTGTAGTAGACATGCAAATGGATAGTGAAGGTACTAGAGACTGGAAAACACTTACAGAGAAAAACGTAGGAAAACCAGTTGCGGTAACTTTAGATAACATTGTTTACACTGCTCCAAATGTAAATGAGCCAATTCCTTCTGGTAGATCCCAGATTTCTGGAAGTTTCACTCAAGAAGAAGCTAAAGACCTTACAGACGTATTAAGCGCAGGTAAATTGCCAGCTTCTGCTAAAGTTGTTCAGGCAGATGTAGTAGGGCCTTCTCTTGGTCAAGAATCTATTTCTGCTGGACTTTGGTCTTTCTTTATTGCATTCCTAATTATTGTAGTATATATTATTTTCTACTATGGTGGTGCTGGTGTTTATGCGATTATAGCAATGATATTTAACCTATTCTACCTTTTCGGAATTATGGATTCTATCAATGCTACACTTACGCTTCCTGGTATTGCTGGTATTGTATTAACCATGGCAATTGCGGTAGACACAAACGTAATCATCTACGAAAGAACGAAAGAAGAATTATTCGCAGGTAAATCTATTAAACAAGCATATACAGACGGTTTCAAACATGCACTTTCTGCAATTATAGATGGTCACCTTACTTCATTATTAACAGCATTAGTATTATTTATCTTCGGAACAGGACCTATTAAAGGTTTTGCGGTAACTACAGGTATTGGTCTTATCATGACTTTCTTTACCTCTGTATTGTTATCTAGAGTAATGATTTTCCATAGATTAAATAAAGGAAAAGGACTTTCTGTTTGGACTCCAATTACCAAAAATTGGTTCAGAAATGTATGGATAGATTTCATTGGTAAAAGAAAATATGCTTACGTTGTTTCTGCAATTCTTACTGTTGCGAGTTTATTCTCCATTTTTAACTACGGTTTCAAGACTGGGGTAGATTTCAAAGGTGGTAGAAGTTATATAGTAAGATTTGATAAAGAAGTAGAAGCTACTAAAGCTCACGAATCTCTTGCTAAATTATTCGTTTTAAATGGTGAATCTCAAGCAGTAGATGTTAAAACTTTTGGTAATGCAAACCAATTGAAAATTACAACTGACTATAAAATTGATGATGAATCCATCGAAGCTGACCAAGATATCGAGAAGAAACTTTATGAAGGTTTAAAACCTTTCTTATCTCCAAATACTACATTAGCAGATTTCAAAGATGCTCAAGGTTCAGAATTAGGAATTGTTTCTTCTTCTAAAGTAGGACCTACAGTAGCAGATGATATTAAGACAGGTGGTACTTATGCAGTATTAGCATCTTTATTAGGAATTTTCATTTATATCTTATTCAGATTTAATAAATGGCAATTCTCATTAGGTGCGGTAGCAGCATTAGCTCACGATGCAATTATCATTCTTGGGGTATTCTCATTCTTTAAAAATATCATGCCATTCAACATGGAGATTAACCAAGACTTTATCGCTGCGATTCTTACAGTACTCGGTTACTCGATAAATGATACCGTAATTGTATTCGACAGAATTAGAGAATACTTGAGAGAGAAAAAATCTCTTACTTTAGCGGGATTGTTTGATGACTCTATTTCTAGTACACTAGGTAGAACTTTCAATACCTCATTTACTGTTTTACTAGTAATTATGGCTATATTCTTCTTTGGAGGAGATAACTTAAAAGGATTTATGTTCGCATTATTCTTAGGTATTTTCTTCGGAACTTATTCATCTGTATTCATTGCATCTGCACTTGCATACGATTTCCTAAAAACAGGAAAAGAAGAAGCTCCACACGAAAGAACAACTACAGAAAAATAAATAGAAGCGCTCGAAAGAGCGCTTTTTTTATGAGATAAACTGATATATAAAAGTTAAAAAATTTATAGAAAATAGAAAATGATGTATCTTCGCTTTCTGTATGAAAAATTCGAATAAAACAGCTGCGATTTGGTTTATATTTATCACCTTAATCATTGATATTACTGGTTGGGGAATTGTAATCCCAGTTGTGCCTAAATTAATAGAAGAATTGATTAATGGAGACGTAAGCGAAGCTTCTAAATATGGTGGTTGGCTGAGTTTTTTATATGCTTTCATGCAATTTCTTTTTGCGCCAGTTTTGGGTAATTTAAGTGATAAATATGGAAGAAGACCTGTGATTTTATTTTCACTTTTAGGATTTTCTATTAACTTTTTTATTCAAGCTTGGGCGCCAACTATTTTTTGGCTGTTTGTAGGTCGTATTTTTTCTGGAATTACGGGTGCAAGTATTACTACTGCTTCAGCTTATATAGCAGATATTTCAGATGATAGCAATCGTTCTAAAAATTTTGGAATGATAGGAGCTGCTTTTGGTTTTGGATTTATCATTGGTCCTGTAATTGGTGGATTATTAGGGCAATTCGGGTCTAGAGTACCATTTTATGCGGCAGCTGTTTTATGTTTGGTGAATTTCGCTTACGGATATTTTATATTGCCAGAAAGTTTAGGAAAAGAACACAGAAGACCTTTTGAATGGAAAAGAGCCAATCCAGTGGGTTCTCTGCTAAAAGTAAGAACACATCCTGAAATTTTAAAACTTTTCATAGCTTGGTTTTTGGTGTATTTGGCGAGTCATGCAGTACAAACCAATTGGGCATACTTTACCATGTACAAATTTGCCTGGGACGAAAAAACAGTAGGGATTTCTCTTGGTGTGATGGGTGCTTTTACTGCATTTGTTCAAGGTTTTTTAATTAGAAAAGTGCATCCTAAATTGGGTAGCGAAAGAAGTATTTTATACGGAATTATGTTTTACTGTACCGGAATGTTACTTTTTGCATTCGCTCAAAAAGAATGGATGATGTACGCTATTCTAGCCATTTATTGTTTAGGTGGAATTGCTGGTCCTGCATTACAATCCGTTATTTCATCTAAAGTTTCACCAAAAGAACAAGGTGATTTACAAGGAGCTTTAACAAGTGTCATCAGTATTACGTCTATTATCGGACCATTATTGATGACTCAGATTTTCTATTTTTTCACTCATCCAGATGCTAAAATTAAACTTTTAACCTTAGAATTGAAGCCTCCATTTCAGTTTTCTGGAGCGCCTTTTTTCCTAGGATTTGTGTTAATGGCAGTGAGTGCTTATTTTGTTTATTACGTTTTTCACAGAAAAAAGTAAATAATTATTAATTAATAATTTAAATTTGCAGAATGGAACTAAGTTTTGGAGAAATGCTGATGATTGCTTTGGTAATCGTCGTTTTATTTGGACCTAATAAAATCCCTGAAATTGCAAGAGGATTAGGACAAGGAGTGCGTAAAATGAAAGATGCGATGGAAGATGTAAAATCGGAAATCATGAAGGAAACAGATAATCCAGTCTCGGAAATAAAACGTGAAATAGAAAAAGTGAAAAAAGCAGCTCAAGAATACGATCCTACCGAAAAAATAAAACAAGAATTAGATTTAAGAAAACAAATCGAAGGAAAATCTTCAGATGAGTTGATTCAAGAATCTAAAGAAGAAATCAATAAATTAAGCGACGAATATCAAGGCCCCGTTTCAAGATAATGGAAGAAATTATTTTAGAAGACAAACAAGCCATGATTTTCCTAAACAATTTAGGAAGTTCTACTTTTGATCCGTTCTGGATTTTGGTTTCAGAAAAATGGTTCTGGATTCCGCTTTACGTTATTTTTTTATATTTTCTGTATAAAAATTTCAATAAAAAATCATTGTTCTACATATTGCTTTTTGTAACATTAGGAATTACTGCTTCTGACCAAATCGCCAATATTTTTAAATTTGGATTTGAGCGATTAAGACCTTGTCATGATCCATCATTAGAAGGTTTATTGAGAGAAGTAAAATGCGGTGGTAAGTTCGGGTTTTATTCAGCACACTCATCTAATTCTTTTTTTGTAGCGACTTATCTTACCATACTTTTAGGCAAAAAAATAAAACAATTGCCTTACTTTCTATTTGTTTGGGCAGCAATCGTTGCCTATAGTAGAGTATATCTCGGAATGCATTTTCCAGGAGATATAATAGTAGGTGCAATCATGGGAATTCTTTTGGCTTTATTCTTTGGAACTTTAGCAAAAAAAGTCATCAAAAAGTCAGAAGTTACAACTCAAGACTCATAATTTCTAAATCTTAAATCTAAAATCCCAAATCGTAACTCATCAGTCATTATGATACGGTTTTCCTTGTAGGATTTGGTCTGCTCTGTAAATCTGTTCTACAAAAAATAATCGAATCATTTGATGCGTAAAAGTCATTTTAGAAATGGAAATTTTTTCGTTTGCTCTTTGATACATTTCATCTGAAAAACCATAAGCTCCACCCACTAAAAAACAGATTTTTTTGATAGAATTATTTTGATAAGAATCTAATTTTTGAGCAAATTCTCTGCTGGTAAACTGTTTTCCTTTTTCGTCTAAAAGTACCACCAAATCAGTATTTTCTATTTGATTGAGAAATAATTTAGCTTCTTCTTTTTTAAGTAAATCAGGTGTGAGATTTCTAGCATTTTTAACATCTGGAATTTCTGTAATTTCGAAATTCCAATGTCTAGGAAGTCTTGTAAGATAGTAATTGATGAGATTTTTAATTTCTTTATCGTCAGTTTTGCCTATGCAGAGTAAATTAATTTTCATTCCTTATCTTTGTACAAATATAAAATAACGATTTTGAAACTTCCTACTTTCCTTAGAAAAATTCATCGTTTTTTAGATGGCATACATTTGCCCATGTTAGGCATTTCTCTTTGGGAAATGTTTGATATTTATGTAAGAGGAGTTTTTAAAAACCGTTTAATCGCAAAAGCGTCTGCCATTTCGTGGAGTTTCTTTTTGAGTTTATTCCCGTTTTTATTGTTTTTGCTTTCTATTTTGCCTTATTTACCGCATTATGATAAGCTTCAGTTTTATATTTTTGAAGTATTGATGCACAATGTTTTTCCTGCGCACATGCATGCAGATGTTACGAATTACATTACCAAAAGTATAGTTCCGAATATGAAGAGCATCAGTAATTTCACGATTATTTTTGCTTTGATTTTTGCGACTAATGGAACTTTTTCTCTCATTGATGGATTTAATGACCATACCGAAGAAAAACGAACCGATGTTTATGAATATATTTTGTCTTTTTTCATCACGATTGGTTTTATTGCGATTATCTTTTTAGCGCTTTTCGGAGTGTATTATTCTGAGGTTGTTCTCAAACTTTTTACGCCACAATATGATATTTCTTGGTTTGTAGATAATTTATCTAAAATCATTGGTTTTGTTTCCTTTCCATTGTTTTATTTCTTATTGTTGGCTTTGTTTTATTGGGTGGGAACAGCCAAAATTACCAAATTCAGACAAGCGCTTCCTGGTGCATTTTTCACCACTGTAGTATTTGTGATTACTACGTATTTCTTTGCGGTTTATGTAAGTAAATTTGCCCGATATAATGTTTTATATGGTTCTATTGGTTCACTTATTTTACTAATGGTTTGGGTGAATTTAAATGTGATTTTACTTCTTTTAGGAAATGAATTGAATATTGCCATCAGAAAACTCAGAATTGAGAAAATTTTGGCAGATGAAATGAAACACGAAGTAGAAGAATATCACCAAGAAATCGAAAATTTACCCGAAGCAAGTTCTGAACATACCATCAAATTAGATTCTGATAAAAAATCATAAAAAAACTTCAGCAAATAAATTGCTGAAGCTCGAAATACAAGTGGAATAAAAATTTAATCCTTAAAATTTATATTCTACTCCTAAAGTTATATTTCTAGGTTTTGTGGTATAACCGATGACATCTGTGTAACTGGTATTCAATACGTTTCCTACATTTAAATAAGTATCTAAAGATTTGGTGATTTTCTGATTGATATTAAGGTTAAACAAATGGAACGCTTCTAATTCTACGTTTTTTGTACTAAAACTACTGCTATCATAGTACGCATCATTTCTTTTTGAGGTATATTGATAAGAAATATTGATTCTGTTATTTTTAATCGGTAAAATTTCTAAAAAAGCATTTGCTCTTTGTTTTGGCGAACGTAATCTTGTTGCAGGATTGTCTTTTTCAGCGAAAGAAAAATTACCACCTACATTTACTTTTTCATTGAAATGATATTGAACTCCTAATTCTACACCTTTTACTTTATTGCTGTCTACGTTTAAAAATTTCCCAGCATAAGTGTTGAAATCTACAATATTATACACGAAAACATCTTTTTCTTTTCTACTGAAAACACTTGCATTCACCACAAAAGTTCTGTCTTTCTTTCCAAAACTGAAATCCAATTCATGCGAAGCATTGGTTTCTGGTTTTAAATCAAAATTCGGTAAAACATAAGGCAATGAACCGTAAGATTGATATAGAGTAGGTGCGATAAATGCAGTGGCATAAGAATATCCTATTTTTAAGAAATTCTCGTCTAAATCTGTTAAAATAAATGGATTTACGCTGTAAACAAAGTGATTATCATATTTAGAATGATTGTTCAATCGTGCTCCTAAATCCAAATGAAAAATTTGATAGGCTAAATTTGCATTGGCAAAAACATCAAAATTACTGATTTCGGTTTCGCCTAGAGTCAATACATTTTGCATAGATGTTCCGCCCCAAGGTAAAGATTTGGAACCTAAATTCTGAGTTTCATACTGTATTCCCGCTACTAAATTAATATGCTCCGAAAATTGAGTCTGATTGTACAATTCTGCAAAAATATTTTGACCTTGATAGCTGTATTGGTCTTGATAGGTATTATTGTTGAGATTTCTCACGATTCTTTCATTCGCAGAAATTCTAGAATTAAACGTGATGTTTCCTTTTTCGTATGAATATTGAGCATTGAGTCCGCTGAATTTTTGCGTGTCATTGCCTTTGTATTTTCCATCTTCAAAAGCGCCATTGTCAAAATCATAATAATGATGTTGATAACCAGCGTTTACATTTACATTAAAATTTTGAGTGCTGTAACCAACAGTAGCATTTGCATTTTGCTTTTCAAAACCATCTTTATCGAAATTTTCTCCAAGAGCTGCCGAAATTCCGTCTGATTTTTCATTAGAACCAGAAAATTGATAATTCCATTGATTGATTTTTCCTTGAGCGCTCAAATTTTGTCCAAAAGTTCCGAAACTGCCGATTCTTGCTCCAATTCTTCCTTCTAAAGGTTGCTGCGAAGATTTTTTAGTTTTAATGTTAATCACAGAAACGGTAGCATTAGAACCATATAAAACCGAAGATGCTCCATTCAGAATTTCTATAGATTCTATATTTTCTGATGCAAAAAGTCTAAGGTCTGTTGCGTTGTAATCATTTCCGGTAACGTCTTTTAACGGAATTCCATCTACTAGAATTAATACGTTGGCTAGTTTTCCGCCTCTTATTTTTAGAGATTTCGGTTCTGGACCATTGTTGAAGTTTCCAGTAATTTGATAACCAGATACTTGGTTAAGGATTTCTGCTGCGTTTTGTCCTTTGAATTTTTCTAAATCTTTAGAAGTAAGGAGTTGAACATTTTTACCTGTTTTGTGAAGTTGTTGTTTAGCTTTTGCTGCGATGGTAACTTCTGGAATTAGTTTTTCTTCTTTTTCTTGAGCTGACAATTGTGAAATTCCCGTCACAAAGAGCATTCCTGCGAAGATTAAGTTTTTTTTCATTGTTAAATTTTAAAGTTAATGACTGCTATAAATAACTTTCTGGAAAAGAAATAAAGAAAACCACAGAAGAATTGCGTTTTTTACAGGATTTCTCTACTTTTCCTCCGAAAGTATTGATTATGAATGTTTTTGGCAGGTCTCCTGACTTTCGTATTTTTTGCACCTTCTCATCTTTTCAAATAAGATAATGGCTTTTTTTGCAAAAAATTCCTTCGATTTTCACCGAAGCACGATTTACAGTTGCGGGGACAGTTTCGGATTTTCACCGAATTCCCATTTTAATTCCGACAAACATCGGAAACCAAAAGCATTGCAAATGTACATTTAAACCAGAAATTGTGAAAATTTTTGGTCTATATATTTCAAAAAAAAATAGAAAACCCTAAGGTTTTCTATTTAGATTTTATAAAAAAGAAGCATCAAACGAGAACGGAAGTAAATCTTTAATTGAATCACATTTATAAACCGCTCCATCAATTCCAGAAAAATAAATTTCTATCGGTTCATTTTGCTTCGTTTCATATTCTAGTAAGCTCTGTCTGCATGCGCCACAAGGTGGAGTAGCGGTAGTAAAAGTCTCTTCTTTAGAAGGTCCACCAATAACGTATAATTTTTTAATTTTCACGTTCGGATAATTGGCGCCAATATTAAAAACTGTGACTCTTTCTGCACATAAACCAGAAGGATAAGCTGCGTTTTCTTGGTTGTTACCTGTAACAATTTCTCCGTTTTCCAGAAGAACAGCGCAACCTACATTGAAATGAGAATAGGGAGCATAAGCGTTTTTTCTAGCATTGATAGCTGCTTTATGAAGGGTTTTCTCTATGTCTGAAAGTTCGTTTCTTTCTATTTGAGAAAATTTAATTCTTAATTCTTTTTCCATTTTAAAAAAAATCGGAAAGTAAAATTACAAAAATTTTGTGAAACCAAAGAATTAAACGTTATTTTCTGCGTAAAAATGATAAATTTGGGCTCAAATTAATATTGTAAATATGAAACTTTTTACCCCAATTAAGTTTAGAAATTTAGAAATAAAAAACAGAGTAGTCATGGCGCCTATGTGTATGTATTCTGCAGAAAATGGCGTAGTGAATGATTTTCACTTGGTGCATTATGCCACTCGCGCTTTTGGTGGAGTAGGATTAATCATTGCAGAAGCTACTGGTGTAGTTCCAGAAGGTAGAATAACTGATAAATGTGCTGGAATTTGGAATGATGAACAAGCTGAAGCATGGAAAAAAATCGTAGAATTCATCCATCAAAATACAGAAACCAAAATCGGGATTCAATTAGGTCATGCTGGTAGAAAAGCTTCTACCTGGAATGGCAAACAAACTTCTTTAGAAGAAAACGGATGGATTACGGTTGCGCCTTCAGAAATTCCTTATCTAGAAGGTGAAAGAACACCTCATGCTTTAACAAAATCTGAAATTTCAGAATTGGTAAACGCTTTCAAAGAAGCTGCAGTAAGAAGTGTGAAAGCGGGTTTTGATGTGATTGAGATTCATGCTGCACATGGTTATTTAATTTCTCAGTTTTTATCTCCTTTAAGCAATGTGAGAACAGATGAGTACGGCGGAAGTTTAGAAAATAGAGCGAGAATTTTACTAGAAATCGTAGAGGCTGTGAATGAAGTTTTAAATAACAATGTTCCTTTGTTTGTGAGGATTTCTGCAACAGAATACGCTGAGAACGGTTGGAATGTAGAGGATTCCGTAGTGCTTTCTAAAATTTTGAAAGAAAAAGGTGTAGATTTAATTGATGTTTCTAGCGGTGGAAATATTTCTGGTGCTAAAATCAATGTTTTTTCTGGTTATCAAGTGCCTTTTTCTCATCAAATCAAACAAGAAGCAGAAGTGAAAACTGGTGCAGTAGGCCTGATTACCAATGCAACTCAAGCCGAAGAAATTTTGCAAAAAGATGAAGCAGATGTAATTTTGTTAGCAAGAGAACTTCTGAGAAATCCATATTTTGTAGCAAAAAGTTCTTGGGAAAATAATCAAGTAAGTTTCTTCCCTCCACAATACGAAAGGGGTAAGCCTTAGAATAAAAAAGGATTTCTATATTTTAGAAACCCTTTTTTTATGCTTAAATATTTTCTTTATAATCGGAAACCGAAATTTTCTTTTTAGCTGAAAGTTTCAGTAAAAAGTAACCAGAAAATCCAGAAATTGCAGAAGCTACCAGAATCGCAAATTTAGCTTCGTCTTGTATTTCGGTGTGTCCTTTGTAAGATAGCAACGCGATGAAAATAGACATGGTAAAACCAATTCCTGCCAATAAACCTGCACCAATCATTTGAGACCAATTGCTTTTTTTAGGTAAATCGCTTAGTTTTAATTTGATGGCAATGAAGGAAAATAGATTAATTCCAATTACTTTTCCTAGAACTAAGCCTAGAATAATTCCGTAGCCGAAATTGCTAAATAATCCTTCTATCATTCCGCTTTTAAACTGAATATTAGTATTCGCTAACGCGAAAATGGGCATGATAAAATAATTAACGGGTAAGTGTAATTTTTCTTCTAATTTTTCTAAAGGCGAGATTTCTGTAGTGCTTTCATTTGTAGGAATGGTAAATGCCAATAAAACCCCTGCAATAGTAGCATGAATGCCACTGTGATGCATAAAATGCCATAAAAACAATCCTGGAATGATGTAGAAAATATGTTTTTTAACTTTGAAGAAATTCAAAAGAATTAAAAGGAGTAAAATGGCACCACTCAAAGCTAAATAAGTGAATTCTAATTTTTCTGTGTAGAAAATCGCAATCACTACAATTGCCCCTAAATCATCTACAATTGCTAGCGCAGTAAGAAAAATCTTCACAGAAGCTGGAACTCTTTTCCCCAGCATTGAAATAATGGCGAGAGAAAATGCTATATCTGTTGCCATAGGAATTCCCCATCCATTTTGGTATTCTGTTCCGTAATTAAAAAATACGAAAATTAATGCAGGAACCAGCATTCCACCAATTGCTGCAAAAATAGGAAGAGAAGCGTTTTTGAGGCTAGAAAGTTCTCCTTCTAAGAGTTCACGTTTAATTTCTAAACCTACCAATAAAAAGAAAATGGCCATTAAACCATCATTAATCCAAAGACTTGTAGAATAAGGTCCAATTGGATAATCTAATACATTTTGAAAATCATCTCCTAAGCTAGAGTTGGCAATCATTAATGAGACGATGACACAGATAATCAATAAATTCCCTGAAGATTGTGCTATTTGGAAAAATTTTCTAAAATAATTGGTAATCAGCATAATTATAATCTTTTTACTTGGGTTACGCTCAGTACATTTCTGAGTTGTTTTAGTGTTTCTTCTAGTTGGCTTTTGTTTTTAACTTCTAGCGTGATGGTTCCTAAGAAAATGCCGTCATTACTTTCGATAGAAATACTTTTCATATCAATATTCATGGCATTACTAATCACTTCAGTAATGTCATTAACCAATCCTTTTCTGTCGATTCCTTCAATTTCTATTCTTACTCTGCTGCTGTAACGCTGTTCATTAACCCATTTTGCAGGAATTACTCTATAATCGTAATTGGCTCTAAGGTTAATCGCATTCGGACAATTGTCATTATGAACTTTAATTCCGTCTGAAATCGTGATAAATCCAAAAATTTTATCCCCTGGAATTACGGTACAACATTTGGCAAAGCTATAATTCAGTTTTTCTTCATCTTTACCGAAAACGATTAAGTCTAAATCTGTAGTTGGACTTTCTTCGTAAGCAGTATTGATGTTGGATAATTTTCTAAATCTCTGGAAGAAGTTTTTTAGCGCACTTTTAGAATCTGCATATTTTTTTAAATCTGTGGTATCATAAGTGCCATCGTAGAATTTTAAAAATAAATCTTGAGAGGTTTTTTGATTGAAAAATTTCTGAATATTATTCACTTCTTCCTCAGAAAAAGCAAGTTTTGCGTGTCTTAATTTTCTTTGGAAAATTTCTTTTCCTTCTGCAACTTGACTGTTCTTTTCGGAGTTAAGCGCGGCTTTGATTCTAGATTTTGCTTTAGAAGTGATGACGATATCTAGCCAATCTTGCTTTGGTTTTTGATTTTGAGAAGAAAGAATGTCTATTTGGTCGCCGTTTTGCAAAACGTAAGAAATAGGAACCAGTTTCCCATTGATTTTTGCGCCTAAACATTTCATTCCCAAATCGGTGTGAACCGAAAACGCAAAATCCAGAGCTGTAGAACCCACTGGTAAAATTTTAATTTCTCCTTTTGGTGTGAAAACAAAAACTTCTTTGGAATAAAGATTAAGTTTAATATTATCCAAAAGTTCTGTGGTGGAAAGGTTTTGTTGTTGTTCGATGACTTCTCTAATCTGAGAAATCCACTGCTCGAAGTTTCTATCGTCGCTGTTTTGTTTGAAGCCTTCTTTGTATTTATAATGGGCTGCAACACCTTTTTCGGCGATTTCGTCCATTCTTTCAGAACGAATTTGAACTTCAATCCATTTTTTATCAGGACCTAAAACAGTCAAATGTAAACTTTCGTAACCTGTAGAACGAGGATTGGTAATCCAGTCACGCATTCTTAGCGGATTGCTGTGGTATAAATCGGTAACGATGGAATAGATTTTCCAAGCGATGAATTTTTCGTTTTTAGCGTCTGATTTATAAATAATTCTAATCGCGTAATTGTCAAAAACTTCTTCAAAAGGTATGTTTTGCTTCAGCATTTTTCTATAAATAGAACTGATGGCTTTTGCTCTTCCTTTGATGGTAAAATTAAGATGCTCTTCTTTAAGTTGCTCCGAAACTTCTTTTTTGAACTCTTCTACATATTTCTCGCGATTTTCTTTGGCAAGTTCTAATTTATTAGCAATGTCGTAATAAACATCTGGATTGTTGTATTTTAAAGATAAATCTTCAAGTTCTGATTTTATGTTGTAAAGTCCTAATCTGTGAGCAAGAGGAGCGTAAATGTAAACCGTTTCTGAGGCAATTTTCTTTTGTTTGTCATCTCTCATGCTTTCAAGCGTTCTCATATTGTGCAATCTGTCTGCAATTTTGATGAGAATCACGCGGAAATCTTCGGAAAGCGTTAAAAGTAATTTTCTGTAATTTTCAGACTGAACCGAAATGTTTTGATGGTTCATCACTGAAATTTTTGTCAATCCGTTAACAATATCTGCTATTTTTTGACCAAAAATTTTCTTGATATCTTCATAAGTATATTCAGAATCTTCAATCACGTCATGAAGCAATGCGCAAGCAATGGAAGTGGCTCCTAAACCTATTTCATTGGCAACAATTTTTGCCACTTCGATAGGGTGATAGATGTAAGGTTCGCCCGTTTTTCTTCTTTGGTCTTTGTGAGCGTCTAAAGCAATATCAAATGCTTTCCTGATGAGTTTATTCTGTTCTTCATCAAGAGTTCTGTATGTATTAGAGATTAAATCTTTATAGCGATACTGAATTTCTTTATTTTCTTTTTCTAAATCATAAACCATCTTTGAGCCTCTTTAATTATCACGAAAATACAAAAAAAAGCTTTAAAATAAAAGCTTTACTGTAATTCCTAAAAAGAAAACCCGAAAATAAATTTCGGGCTTCGTATGAAAAATTAATTTGATATGAAAAATTATGTGTTTGAACTCACTTCAGAATTTATTCCTGTTCTCATTTCAGAATGAGAAGTTTTAATTTCTGGCATCGCGTAAATAAGCGCTTTTGCTTTTAGGGCAACTACTTTTTTAATGTAATCTAAATCTACTGCTTCAGCAAAATCCACTTCTGGTAATTCATAAGTATTGACCACTTTGTTTTCTCTGAAAGCGTCTTTTGCCAATTGTAATTCAGTATCATTATTAATCGCCACACTAGTTATCAAAGAATCTACTGCTGTAGCTTCTGGGTCTATGTCATCAGTGAATAGTTTGCTCCAAAAAGATTTTTCTACTGGTTTACTTTGGTTAATGTAAACAATGTAATCAGAGTCTTTGAAACCTTTTTTTTCTAAACTTTCAGAAACTGCTTTTGCTTGATCTTGGCTTTCGAAGAGCCCTACAATTGTGTATGACATAATTTTAAAAATTTTAGTCGGTTAATTATGATGTAAATATACGATAAAAAAAATGATAATAAAATGTTAAAAAATAAAAATTTAATATAAAATTGACAAAAATCATTAAATATTTTATTAATTAAATAATTGTTTAATAAATTGATATTGCTAATAAATCATTTATTTCTTTGTTTTTTTGATTATTTAGGAAGAAGTAATCCATTTTATTTTCTTTATATTTGAAAAAACAATTATTCTTTATGAAGAAATTTTTTGCTTTTATAACGGTTTTTTGCTTGCAAATATTTTATTCACAGTCGGTTACACAGAATTTAGATAAAGCAGTTCAGTCACTTTTGGCGTCTTCTCCTATGTATTCTGGGAATCTTTCTTTTTATGTAGCAGATGAAAGCGGAAACTTTGTTTATGAATATCAAGGAAACAAAGGATTGTCTACCGCTTCAACCATGAAAATTTTTACTGCAGCAGCGGCTTTGGAAACTTTAGGAAAGAATTATCAATATAAAACTCAAATCGTTTTAGATAAAAATCTGTATATTTTTTCAAATGGAGATCCTACTTTGGGAAGTTGGCGTTATGATGGTTATAAACCAGAACATTTTATTTCAAAAATCATAGAAACACTCAAGTCCAGAAATATCAAAGAAATTCCTGGAGATTTGGTGATAGATGACACGTACTCTGATTTTCAGAAAATTCCAGGAGGATGGCCTTACAATGACATTGGGAATTATTACGGAGCTGGAGTTTGGGGCGTAAATTGGCGAGAAAACCAATTTGACATCAATACTTTTGGTAAAGATTTTAAAAATTTCAATATCAATTTAGAAGGTGTACATTTTGTGAATGATGCAAGAACAGAAGGAACTTCTGACAGAAGCATTATTTTTACTACTCCATATAATAATGTGGTGCATATTACAGGAACGCTTCCTGCAAAAAATATAACGATTTCTGGAGCTACACCTAATCCACCAAAACAATTGGCGCTAGAAATTGTGGCAGAATTAAAGAAACAAAACATCGCTTTTAACGGAAAAATCATCATCAATTCTGAAAGATTGATTGAAGGACAAAATCCATTAGCATTTCCTAAAAATAAAGTGATTTTAGAATATTTGTCGCCTACTTTAGATAAAATGGTTTTTTGGTTTCTGAAAAAAAGCATTAATTTCTATGGTGAAACTTTCGTGAAAACAATGGCTAAAGAAAAAACAGGAAACTCTTCTTTTGAAAGTGGAATGAAATACCTTAAAAATTTCTGGAAACAACGTGGAATAGATGAAAGAATGATTAATTTTGTAGATGGAAGTGGATTGTCTCCGCAAAATTATGCTTCTACAAGAGCTGAAGTTTTAGCTTTGATTTGGGCAAAAAAACAACCTTGGTTTACCGAATATTTTGAAGGATTTCCAGTGCAAGGAAATGGTATGAAAATGAAAAGCGGTAGCATAAAAGATTGTAGAGCTTTTGCAGGTTATCATACTTCTAAATCTGGTCAAAAATATGTTTTTGCGATTATTATGAATAATTATCAGGCGAATGATTTGAGTGATGCGCTGTATAAAGTTTTGAATCACTTGAAATAAATTTTATTAAAACCACAAAAGAAACAAAAGAAATCATTGAAAATAAGTATTTCAAAAGTGAAAAAAGAGAAATGCTTTGTTTTTTATTTGCTTTAAAATAACGAAAATCTTTTCATCTTTTGTTGTTAAAAAAATATAGTAATTTCGATTATAAAATTATAAATTCTTGAGAAACAACTTTATTTCTAAGATAAACAACTGGTTTGTGTTTGTGCTATTAACCATAATAGTTGCAGGATTGGCTGTTTCTTCTAATTTCTTAATCAATCATCTTAGAAAAAAAGAAACCGACAGGATAAAATCGCTTGCAACGGCTATAAAATATCTTCAAGACAATAACGTAGATTCTCGATTGAATGACTTATCACTCAATGTTATCGACGAAAATAAGGACATTCCCATTATTATCACCGATAAAAACAGGAATCTGATTGAAAGTAAAAACATCGACGAAGAAATCTTAAACAATCCCGAAAAACTGAAAAAAAAAATAGCTGAAATGGATGATAAATATCCTCCATTTGAGATTCAGTTGCCCAATTTCAATAACCAATTTGTGTTTTACGATAACTCAGATTTGCTCAATTATTTGCGTTATTATCCTTATGCGTTAGGTCTGTTCATCGGTTTGTATCTTCTGTTTTCTTTTTGGTTTTTGCGCACCATCAAAAAATCAGATGAATCCATGTTGTGGGCTGGTTTGGCTAAAGAAACTGCGCACCAAATCGGAACTCCACTTTCTTCTATGATTGGTTGGGTAGAAGTAATGAAACTCGATGCGAATAGAAATGATGATGGTTTATTGGAAATCAACAAAGATATCAATCGATTAAAAACCATTTCTGAGCGTTTTTCGAAAATTGGTTCGGTTCCAGAACTTAATGATTTGAATTTAAAGGAAACGGTTCAGCAAAACTTTGATTATCTTAAATCTAGAATTTCCAGAAAAGTGAATTTTGAACTCAAAATTCCTTCAAGAGAAATTTTGATTCCTCACAATAGAATTTTGATGAGTTGGGTGATTGAAAACCTTGTGAAAAATGCGGTAGATGCGATGAAAGGAGAGGGGAAACTGGAAATTTCTCTTTATTCTAAAAATAATTACGTGTTGATAGACGTAAAAGATTCTGGCTCTGGAATGACCAATACTCAAATACGAAGTGCTTTCAAGCCAGGCTATTCTACCAAAAAAAGAGGTTGGGGTCTTGGTTTGTCTTTGGCAAAACGTGTCATCAATGAATATCACAATGGCGACATTAAAATTGCTGAATCTGAAGTAGGAAAGGGAACTACTTTTAGAATTGTGCTGAAATCTTAAAAAAAAAAGAGTTTAGAAATCACATTTCCAAACTCTTCTATTTTTTAAATTTTTGAATTTTAAATCTTCACAAAATTCACATAGTAATTATCATTAAACTTCACCTCTTTTTTGTCTTTCAGTTTAATAGTTTGCCAATCTTTAGTTGGATTTAGAGTTGTGTTTTCTATTCTGATAGGCAAGTTGAAACCTTCTACAGTATTCGTCCATCTGTATTTTAACGTTTTTCCGTTTTGAGAAAATTCTAAAGTTGGAATTTGAGTAGTTCTTAAATATTGGTCAAAAACAGTGGAGAAATCTATTCCAGATTTTTCAGAAATATAATTTTCAATTTGCTGAGTAGTTACTGTTTGATGATAAAAATCTTTACCAATTCCTCTTAAAATTTGTCTGAATTTTTCATCGTCGTTTAAGGCAGTTCTAATCGTGTGAAGCATGTTTGCACCTTTGTAATACATGTCACCACTTCCTTCGTTTCTTACGCCGTATTTCCCAATAATAGGCTTGTCGTTTTCAATATTTTGTCTGATTCCTTTAATGTACAATTCAGCTTTTTCTTTGTTCAAATAATTTTGAGTGAAAAGCGTTTCTGAGTAACAAGTAAAACCTTCATGAATCCACATGTCTGCTTGATCTTTTGCAGTGATGTTGTTCGCAAACCATTCGTGACCAGATTCGTGAATGATAATGAAATCCCAATTTAATCCAACTCCAGTTCCAGATAAATCTCTACCAAGATAACCATTTAAATAATGATTTCCATAGGCTACATTAGACTGATGTTCCATTCCTAAATAAGGTGTTTCTACCAATTTGTAACCGTCTTCGTAGAAAGGATAAGGTCCAAACCAATATTCAAACGCTTGAAGCATTGGTTTTACCTGAGTAAATTGTTTTTTGGCTTTATCTAAATTGTAAGAAAGTACATAATAATCGCAATCAAGTTTACCTTTTTCGCCATCATAAATTTCAGAAAAATGTTCGAATTTTCCAATGGTAGGGACAATGCTATAAAGATTGATAGGGTTTTTGACTTCCCAAGTAAAAACATTTTTGCCTTTTTCTACGGTTTGAGAGATTAATTTACCATTTCCAACTCCTGTTAAATCTTTTGGCATAATGATTTTCATTTCTATGCCTTCATCTGGCTCATCATTCCAAATATCTTTTGAAGGTAACCAAAGGCTGGTTCCGTCTCCTTCTTGCGCTACAGAAATCCATGGATTGCCTTGTTCATCTTTGGTGAAAACCCAACCACCATCCCAAGGTGCGTGTTTTGCGATTCTAGGATTCCCGAAATATTCTAAAATCATATAAAATCGTTCTCCTTTTTTGAAACTTTGTTGAGTTTCTATAAAAATGAAATCGTCTTCGGTTTTTACTTGGGTATAATTAAAATTTCCCATGAAATTTTTAGAATTCATAGGCTTTTGAAGGTCTAATTGAAACGTAGGATTTTCTACATCTTTTGTGATTTCAAAGAAAATGGTGTTTTTTCCGCTGACTGATTGATCCTGAATATTAGGTTCTACCGTGAGTTCATATTTTTTGACGTCCCAAAAATTTCTAAACGCCGTATCAGAACCTTTTAAAGTATCTTTTTTGGTAAAAGTTTGTGCAAAGGTGATTTGACTAAAAACTAAAAGAAATAAACCGATTTTTTTCATGAATAAAATATTTTCAGTGTTTAAAAATAACAAAAACCACGCAATTTTGCGTGGTTTCATATATAATTTTATATTTTTATTTTCTTACAAAAGCTGCTACATCTTCAGCTGTTACAGGATTTCCGCCCAAAATGATTAAACGCTCTACTACGTTTCTCAGTTCACGAATGTTTCCTGGCCAAGAGAAATTTTGAAGTGCTTCTATCGCTTTGTCATCAAATTTTCTAACTGCATTACCTTGTTCATCTGCAATGATTTGAGCAAAATGTTCTACCAAAAGCGGAATGTCCTCCTTTCTAGCATCTAATGGTGGTACATAAATTTCAATCACTGAAAGTCTGTGATACAAATCTTCTCTGAATTTTCCTTCTTCTATTTCTTTTTGTAGATTTTTATTGGTTGCAGCAACCACTCTTACATCTACTTTTATTTCTTTGTCACTTCCTACAGGTGAAACTCTGCTTTCCTGAAGCGCACGAAGAACTTTGGCTTGTGCTACCAAGCTCATGTCTCCAATTTCGTCTAAGAAAATTGTACCTCCGTTTGCTAATTCAAATTTACCTTGTTTGTCTTTTATAGCGCCTGTAAATGAACCTTTTACGTGACCGAAAAGTTCAGATTCTATCAATTCTGATGGAATTGCAGCACAGTTTACTTCAATCATAGGGCCTCTGCTTCGTTCGCTTTGGCTATGAATGGCGTGTGCTACCAATTCTTTACCAGCACCATTTGGACCTGTAATGAGAACTCTTGCATCTGTAGCCGCAACTTTTTCAATCATGTTTTGAATTTTAGAAAGCGCTTCAGAAGTACCAATCATTTGGTATTTTTTGTTGACTTTTTTCTTGAGCTGAGTATTTTCTTTTTGAAGAACTTTAGTGGTTTGAACCAAATTTTTACGGTCAAGAGCATTTCTTACGCTGGTAATTAATCTATTGATGTCAATAGGTTTTGAAATGAAATCGTAAGCGCCATCTTTAAGAGAACTTACAGCAGTATCAATATCAGCATGACCAGAAATCATGACAAAAGTAGTGTCTGGTTTTAATTGAAGTGCTTGTTTTAAAAGTTCAGTACCAGAAAGTTTTGGCATTTTTATATCTGAAATCACCAATGCAAAATCATCTTTTTCGATGAGTTTGTAGGCTTCTAAACCATCTTCTGCAACCAAAACTTCGTAATTGGTTAATTCATCTGATAAAATACTGTGCAGTACACCAGAAATTGCTTTATCGTCTTCTACGATTAATACTTTTTGCATAAGGCAAATTTAATGATTTATATTCAGTTTTAGTCTTACAGAATTTGTAAAATATATTTCAGAAATTTAACTAAAAACTATCTTTAAATTAATAATTTCTCACTCCAAAAATCGCAGAACCTATTCTTACAGAAGTAGAACCACATTCTATTGCAAGTGCAAAATCGTCACTCATTCCCATAGAAAGTGTTTCGAGTTTTTTGAAGGTAGAAAGTTCATCGAATAGAGATTTCAGAACTAAAAACTCAGATTTTACTTGATTTTTATTGTCTGTGAAAGTTGCCATTCCCATCAAACCTAAAATTTCAATATTTGGGTATTTGTGTTCTAAATAATTGCTGAAAATTTCTTTAGCTTCAGAGATTTCAAGACCATATTTGGTTTCTTCTTCGGCAATTTTTACTTGAAGTAAAACTTTAATTTTTCTATTGTTTTTTACTGCTTCTTTGTTGATTACTAATAATAATTTTTCGGAATCTACACTTTGTATGGTATCTATAAAAGGAGCAATATATTTTACTTTATTAGTTTGTAAATGCCCAATTAAATGCCATTGAATATCAGTAGGAAGTTCGTTTACTTTGGTTAAAAGCTCTTGCACTTTATTTTCTCCGAAAACTTTTTGTCCGCAATCATAAACTTCTTTAATTTTTTCTATAGGATGAAATTTAGAAACGGCTACTAATTCTACGTTTTCTGGAATTTGAGCTTTTATTTTATGGTAATTTTCTTGAATAGACATGATTTTGAATTTCTTTTTCAAATTTATGAAGAAAATTTTGGTTTAGAAAATTATATATCGTAATATTGCAATATGAAAATATAAAAATATGGGAATTTCTAAAACCGAACATTTTACCGACGAGCAAAACGACATTGCTAAACTCATGAAAGCATTAGCGCATCCTGCAAGAATAGCGATTATAGAATATCTATTATCTATTGACACCTGTATTTGTAATGATATTGTAGATGAACTTCCATTGGCACAACCTACCATTTCGCAGCATTTAAAAGAACTGAAAAATGCAGAAATTATTCAAGGAACAATTGAAGGTAAATCCATAAAATATTGCATTAATAAATCAACCATCAAAAAATTTGAACAATACATCGACCTCATTTTTCATAAAATGGAAAAAAAAGAAACGGGTTGTTGTTAGCCTAAAAACCAAAAATTCAATTTTAAAAATATGAAACTTTCAGAAATAAAAAATATCTTAAACAATTTGCAAGAACTGCACTTTCAATTAGAAGACGGAACCGCCGTTCCAAAGCATTTTCATGTAACAGAAGTGGGGCAAATCAACAAAAAATTTATTGATTGTGGAGGCGTTATTCGTGATGAAAAAGTCATCAATTTTCAGTTGTGGTATTCTGTAGACGAAGATCATCGTTTAGAAGCTGAAAAACTTCGTAAAATTATTGCTCTTTCCGAAGAAAAACTGCATTTAGAAGACGCCGAAATAGAAGTGGAATACCAAGAAAATACCATAGGTAAATTTGGTTTGGCTTTTAATGGAAAAGAATTTGTGTTGACCAACAAAACTACCGCTTGTCTTGCAGAAGACGCTTGCGGAATTCCTGTCAAAAAAACAAAATTAAATTTAAGAGAAATAAATAATACAGCTTGTTGTACACCAAATTCTGGCTGTTGCTAAAAATAATTTCTAACCCGCTAATATAAAAAAATAAAATTTATATGAGTCCAATAATTAAAGAAATAATAGATAATCTTTCCACTTCAAACATTTCCGAGGAAAGAAAAGTTGTCCTTCAACCATTGATTGATTTTATCAACAAAAAAGTCGAAAACAGTGAAGAAATCCGCCTGAATTTCATTTGCACGCACAACTCCAGAAGAAGTCATCTGTCGCAGATTTGGGCGCAAACTATGGCTAATTTTTATGGAATTAAAAACGTATTTTGTTATTCTGGCGGAACGGAAGCGACGGCGATGTTCCCAAAAGTAGCGGAAACCTTACAAAATCAAGGTTTTGAAATTTTAAAACTTTCAGAAACCGAAAATCCTGTTTATGCCATTAAATTTGATAAAAACGAACATTCAGTAATTTGTTTTTCTAAAAAATACGACCACGATTTTAATCCGAAATCTCATTTTGCAGCGATATTAACCTGTGATTCTGCTGATGAAAATTGCCCGATTGTTTTTGGCGCAGAAGCCAGAATACCTATAAAATACGAAGACCCTAAAAAATCTGATGGAACGCCTGAAATGAACGAAACATATTTCAACAGAAGTTTAGAAATTGCTACAGAAATGAAATTTGTCTTTGAAAATTTAAGAAAATCATAAATCAAACTCATAAAATTTAATATGAAACCCAAACTAAAATTTCTCGACAGATATTTAACATTATGGATTTTCATGGCAATGATTTTTGGAGTTTTGCTCGGAAAATTTATTCCAGCAATTCCAGAAACCATCAATCAATTTTCTAGTGGAACCACTAATATTCCATTAGCGATTGGTTTGATTCTGATGATGTTTCCGCCTTTAGCTAAAGTAGATTATAGTCTTTTGCCTATGGCTTTTAAAGACCGTAAAACGATGGGAGTTTCTTTGCTTCTCAATTGGATAATTGGTCCGATTTTGATGTTCGTTTTGGCGATTATTTTCCTGAAAGACGAACCCAATTATATGGTTGGATTGATTTTAATTGGTTTGGCAAGATGTATCGCAATGGTGATTGTGTGGAATGATTTGGCTTCTGGAAATCGTGAATATGCCGCAATGTTGGTGGCGTTAAATAGCATTTTTCAAGTGTTTACGTACAGTTTTTACGCTTGGTTGTTTATTAATTTTTTACCTCAATATTTAGGTTTTGGAAATTTTGATATCTCAGTTCCCATGAAAGATGTAGCGATAAGTGTTGCCATTTATTTGGGAATTCCTTTTGTTGCAGGTTTTTTGACAAGATATTTCTTGATTCAGCAAAAAGGAAAAGAGTGGTACAATAGAGTTTTCGTTCCGAAAATTTCGCCCATTACTTTGTATGCATTGTTGTTTACAATAGTAGTGATGTTCAGTTTAAAAGGCGATAAAATTGTAGAATTACCTTTTGATGTGCTTAAAATAGCGGTTCCATTGGTGATTTATTTTGTTTTGATGTTTTTCACCAGTTTCTTTATCAATCGTAAATTAGGCATCGATTATGATAAAAATGCATCGGTTTCTTTCACCGCCACTGGAAATAATTTTGAACTCGCGATTGCTGTTGCCATTGCAGTTTTTGGGATTCATTCTAAAGAAGCTTTTGCAGGAGTAATTGGGCCACTTATCGAAGTTCCAGTGCTTATTTTACTGGTAAAAGCAAGTCTTTGGTTAAAGAAAAAATGGTATAAATAACAATAAATTTTAGTCAAATTAATAATGGAAATTCGAATAAAATATTAAAATCAATTGGAACGGGCTTTAGCCCGTTTTCAAATTTTAAAAAAATCAATTGGCTTTAGCCAAAATTTAAATAATTTGTTTTAACAATCTTTCCTTCAAAATCTTCATTCCTTCTGTAGCAGATGTTTTCAAGAAATTTTCGTGTTTGGTGAACTGGTTTTCTAAATGAGGATCGATTACATAAATTTCACAATTTTTTGGAACGTAATGAATCAATCCCGCAGCTGGATACACTTGCATAGAAGTTCCTATCACGATGAAAATATCAGCTTCAGAAGCAATTTTGGCGGCATGATCCATTTCTGGAACCATTTCGCCAAACCAAACAATATGAGGACGAAGTTGATCTCCAAATTCATCACAATCACCTAAATTACAGTCATTTTCCCAGTCGTAAATTTTCGTTTCATCATTTACCGAACGTACTTTTTTCAGTTCACCATGAAGATGAATAACTTTTTTAGAACCCGCTCTTTCTTGTAAATCATCTACATTTTGGGTGATGATGTGTACGTCAAAATATTGTTCTAAATCTGCAAGAATCTGGTGAGCGAGATTGGGTTTTACTTCTTTCAGCTGTCTTCGTCTCAAATTATAAAAATCTAAAACCAACTGAGGATTTCTAGCAAAACCTTCTGGCGAAGCCACATCTTCTATTCTGTGATTTTCCCAAAGTCCGTTAGAATCTCTAAACGTAGAAATCCCGCTTTCCGCAGAAATTCCTGCACCAGATAAAACGACGAGTTTCTTTTTCATTAATTTATAGTTTTGCCACGAATACACGAATTTATGAAATATTTGTTTGAATGTCCGTTTTAAAGCATAATTGCAATTTTGAAACAATTTTGAAGATTTATTAAAATTAAATATTATTGAAAATCAATCAGTTACTTTTGTCAAATTTTTCTAAACCATAAAATTTAGTACTTTATGACACTAAACGGACATTCAAAATATTTGTGCATTTGTTGCAATTTTAGTTAAATTTTCAACTTCACATTATTCAATCTCAGAGAATTGGCAATCACCGAAACCGAAGAAAAACTCATCGCAGCTGCAGCAAACATTGGAGACAATAAAACGCCGAAAATAGGGTAGAGTAAACCTGCAGCAATCGGAATTCCGAGCGTGTTGTAAGCAAAAGCAAAAAACAAGTTTTCTTTTACATTTTTCATCATTTTTTCACTCAAAATTTTAGATTTTGCTACGCCAGAAATATCTCCTTTCAATAAAGTAATTTCTGCGGAATTCATTGCGATGTCTGTTCCTGTTCCCATGGCAATTCCTACATTAGCTTGTGCAAGAGCAGGAGCATCATTGATTCCATCACCAGTCATTGCTACAATTTTCCCTTGATTTTGCAAGTCTTTGACTTGGTTTATCTTATCTTGAGGAAGACAATTGGCAAAATATTTTTTGATTCCGAGAGTTTCAGCAACAGATTTTGCGGTGGCTTCATTATCACCTGTCATCATGATAATTTCAATGCCTTTATTTTGTAAAGATTTGATGGCAGATTTTGCATTTTCTTTGATTTTATCTTTAAAACCAAAAACAGCAACTGCTTTTCCATCGATGGTTAAGTAAGAAACGGTATTGGCTTCGTTTTCTAAATTTTGAGATTTTTCCTGAAGACTTTCAGTAATTTCAAAGTTATTTTCTTTAAGGTAATGAATATTTCCGAGAAAAAGTTTTTTACCATCAATTTCTCCTAAAATTCCTCTGCCAGAAATGTTTTCAAAGTTTTTCACATTGTCATTTTGAGCGAAAGAATGTAGCGAAAAATCTTTATTAACAGATTCTTCATTTCGCTTTTGAACTACGTTCGCAGACTTATCGTCTGTATTCAGAATGACAGCATTTAAAACCGCTTGTGATAGCGGATGTTCAGAGTTTTTATTGAGAGAAGCAGCCAATTGCATTGCTTCATTTTCCGGAATATTTTCTGTAAAAATTTGAGTTAAAGAAGGCTTTCCTTCGGTTAAAGTTCCGGTTTTATCGGTAATTATTACGTTTACTTTCTCCATTTCTTCCAAAGCTTCGGCATTTTTAATCAAAATTCCGTTTCTAGCACCTTTTCCAATTCCCACCATTACAGACATGGGCGTTGCCAAACCAAGAGCACAAGGACAAGCTACAATGAGAACCGCCAAAGCATTAACCAAAGCAAAAATCGCACGATTTTCTCCACCGAAAAAGTACCAAAAAATGAAAGTTAATACTGAAATTACCATCACCACAGGAACGAAAATTTTAGAAACTTTATCTGTGAGTTTTTGGATGGGTGCTTTACTTCGACTTGCTGAGTTGACCATTTCTATAATTTGAGAAAGGAGCGTGTCTTTGCCAATTTTCTCTGTTTTCATGAGGAAAACTTGGTTTCCGTTGATGGTTCCAGAAGTGACTTTGTCGCCTAATTTTTTTTCCGCAGGGATCGGTTCTCCTGTAATCATACTTTCGTCTATCGTGGTATTTCCTTCAATAATTTCGCCGTCAACTGGAATCTTTTCTCCTGGTTTTACCTTCAAGATGTCGCCAATTTTGACTTCCGAAATCGGAATGTTTTTTTCTACATTATTCTGAATAAGATGTGCTTCTTTTGGCGATAGATTCATCAATTCTTTGATGGCGTTTCCTGTTTTTTGATGGGCTTTTGCTTCTAGCATTTGTCCGAAAATCACCAAAGTTAAAATCACGGCAACTGCTTCGAAATACAACGGGACTTCGTGATGATTTTGCATGAATTCGTGAGGAATTAAACTCGGAAAAGTGAGTGCGAAAATGCTGTAAATAAAAGCAGCACTTGCTCCTAAACCAATCAGTGAAAACATATTGAGGTTCCAAGATTTAAAAGAAATCCATGCTCTTTTAAACAAAAACCATCCTGTGAAAAATACAACAGGAATCGTGAAAATTAATTGTAAAATCCCTGAAATTTTCTGTGAAAAAGGGAATTTAAAAAACATTCCACCCATCGATAAAATAAAAATGGGAAGCGTAAAAGCTGCGGAAATCCAAAATTTCTTTTTCAAATTTTTATAGGTATCGTCTTCAGATTCATCATCATTTCCAGTGATTTTCACCAAATCCATTCCACAAACTGGGCAACCTACATTTTCGGGATAGGTTTTATCGCCTTCACAAAACATCGGACAATAATATTCTCCCAATTTTTCTGAAAAAGTTTCCACATGATTAACTTCTGACTTCTGACTTCGGGCTTCGGACTTTTCCTCTATCGGAACGCAGTACATATTGCAAACAGGGCAACGTTTACCTTGCACGAAATAGACTTTATCGCCTTCACATTCCATCGGACAATAATAAACAGAACTTGGTGAAACTCTATCTTGAGGTGGAATAAATTCTGTAGATTTTGGTTTTTCGGGATCTTCTAAAACGTAGTTTCCTGCATTTTTGAGTTCAGAATTAAGTTTTTCTAAGTCGATTTCTTGTTCAGAAGATATTTCTACAAAATTTCCTGCTAGGTTTACATCAGCTTTTATTCCTTCAATATTATTTAAAGCAGAAGAAATTTTTTTCTGACAGCCTTCGCAAGACATTCCCAGAACGTTATATTTTTTGGTATTCATCTTTCTTAATTTTGGTACAAATTTCAAAATTAATCAAATAAAAACCATTATCAAATTTTGGCAGAATGTTATGAAATTTAGATTTTTAAGATTTTGTGAATTGAAAATTTTAAATCAAATCAATAGGAAGTCTCTTTTTTTCTTTGAGCTCTTGAAACTGTGACGGCGAAAATCCTGTGATTTTTTTGAACTGTTGAGAAAGATGTTGAACTGTTTTATAACCCAGTTTGTCTGCAATTTGAGAAAGGGTAAGCTCGCGATAAATCAAAAGTTCCTTTACTTTTTCAATTTTTTGAAGAATAAAATATTGCTCTAAAGTAATGTTTTCTGTTTGTGAAAAAACCTTAGAAATAGTGCTGTATTCTTTGTTGAGTTGATCTGAAAGGTATTTAGAAAGCAAGAAATCTTCATCAATATCAAGATTTTGAACTTTTTCTAAAATGAGTTTTTTGATGCTTTCGATTTGTTTTTGTGATGCATCTTCTAGAATTTCAAAACCTATTTTTTTTAGATTTTCGTTGAGTTTTTCAAGCTGTTTTTTTGAAATTTCTGTAGAAATATCCACCCAACCCAAATTCACCGAAACGAAATCAATTTCAGAATTTCGAAAGACGTCTTCCACTGCAGTAATGCAGCGGTTACAAACCATGTTTTTAATGTGAATAGTCATCATATATTCACAAAAATACAACTTTTAGAACATGTAGTTTTCTTATCTTTGATAAAAATTAAAATTATGGATTTTTCTAAAATTATTGTAGGGGTAATGCGATGGGGAATTTGGGGAGCCAATCATTCTGAAAGTGGCGTTCAAAAATTAATAGAAACGTCTTTAGAAGAAGGTTTGTATACTTTTGACCATGCAGATATTTATGGTGGTTATACCACAGAAGAATTATTCGGAAATGCTTTTTCTGAAATGAAAATTGAGCGTGAAAAAATTCAATTAATTACCAAATGTGGAATTTGTATGCCTTCTGAAAAGAAAAATTTTCCGCTGAAATACTATAATTATTCTAAAGAATATATTCTAAATCAGGTAGATGAGAGTTTGAAAAATCTAAAAACAGATTATATAGATTTGTTATTGTTACACAGGCCTTCTCCACTTATGAATCCTGAAGAAATAGCCGCTGCATTTGGGATTTTGAGAAGTTCTGGAAAGGTGAGAGATTTCGGGGTGAGTAATTTTTCGGTGACTCAGTTTGATTTAATTTCTAAATATTTTCCGCAATTGGTGACTAATCAAGTAGAAGTTTCTTTGACGGAAACCAAAGCTTTTTATGATGGAACGATTGACCAAATGATGATGAAAAAGTTGCAGCCTATGGCTTGGAGTGTGATGGGAAGTTATTTCGCAGAAGATTCTGAAAGAACAGCGAGAATAAAGTCGGTTTTGGGTGATTTATCTAAAAAATATAATGCAGACGAAGCACAACTATTGGTGGCATTTCTTCTAAAACATCCTGCAAAAATTTTACCGATTATTGGAACATCTAAAACGGAAAGCATAAAATCTCTTAGAAAATCACTCGAAATAGATTTAACTGTAGAAGATTGGTTTACGCTTTTAGAAGCCAGTTTGGGGCATAAAGTGCCGTAGAATTAGGTAGAGGTAAAGGTTGAGTAGTTTTTTTGAGGTTGAGTGGTGTTTTATAACGTGAGTTTGCGTGAGTGCGAAGCGATTTGTCTGAGCTCTCCCGAAAATTTATTTTCGGGAAGCGAGTGAGCGTAGAACGACCTATTTTACAGGGATTTAGGCTTTTGGAAATAGGGCACGCCAAAATAAAAATTGTTTATGTCATTTATTGTTGTATCTTGCGAAAGATTTCTTATAAATGTTTTTCAAAATAATGTTCATTCATTTTTTGTCATCTTTTATAATTCAATCATTTAGGACAATTTTAATTTAATTTTTTTTAACAATGAACATTTTTGTTTCAAACATCAATTACGTAACTAAAGATTATCAGTTACAAGATTTATTTTCAGAATTTGGCGAAGTATCTTCGTGCAAAATTATTACAGACAAAGAAACAGGTAGAAGTAGAGGATTCGGATTCGTAGAAATGTGTAATGAAGAAGGTCAACAAGCAGTTGAAGCTCTTAACGGTAAAGAATTTAACGGAAAAAAACTTAACGTTTCTGAAGCGAAACCAAGAGAAGAAAAACCAAGAAGAAGTTTCGATAACAACAGAGGTGGTGGTTACGGAAACAGAGGTGGTTACGGAAATAACAGAGGTGGAAACGATAGAGGTGGAAGCCGTTGGTAAACAATCTTTTTTCAAAGAAAAAAATGAAGCGACTCAGGAATGAGTCGCTTTTTTATTGGGGTAAATAGGAATTATTTTTTCTTGACTAAAATGACCATGTCTCTCACAGAAATATTATCTTTTTTGTTGACTTTATTGTTGATGATTTCTGAAAAATATACTTTGAAATGATACTGGTGCAAATCAAATTCTGTAGAGATTTCTTCCAATGGAGTACTGAGTTGGTCTGCATTATCTTTTTCTAATTGTTTTTTGAGAAATGGAGTTAAATCATAAGATTGAGTAACTTTAGTAGGTGATTCTAAATTAATGATATATTCTGAGAAAATATAACCATCTTTAATTGGTTTTGTCTTTAATATGTAATCGTCTAATTGTTCTTCATTTTGAATATCAATATTGCTTAAAACAAAAAGTTTTTCGTAGTTCTGAATGTCATAATTTCTTTTGTTAGAAAACACACCTTGATAATTGCTCTGATAATCATTTTTTTCTTTCGATTTAATAATGTTTTTGAAAGAAATTCTTATTTCTGAGTTCACCATATATCTTTCTTTTTCTAATATTTTTTTGAATTTAGAAAGATGAGTTTTTGGGATAAAATTCAGTAGAAATGCTTGTTGTTTTCTTTCGTTCAGAAATTGAAATTTATTTGCAACTTCAGTTGCTACTGAATCTTGAATCGCTTTTTCAAAATTAATTTTTCCTTTTTCTAAAAGTTGGTTTTTCGTTAGAATCTGTTGTAATTCTATTTTTTGACTTCTTTTAGCGGTAGAAAAAGCATTGACATAAGGGAAAATCAATGCAAATACACCGAAGATAAACAGTGAAATCGGTATAAATTTAATGGTCGCTTTTTTGTAAAAAATAAAATAAAAAACGACTGTGGTAAGCCAAATTGCCAATAACAAAACGAAATATCTCGGTTCTGTATAGCCATATTCTAAAATTCTAGTAAAAATCGCTACAAAAAGTAAAACCAATAATGGAATAAGTGTGTAATAGAAAATTTTGGAGAAAACTTTCACCCAAGATTTTGCAGATTCTTCTTTCAATGGATGGACCAAAAGCAAGGCTAAAATACCGACCACTGAATAAATTAAGATGAGATAAGAAACCCAACCTCGTGGTAATTCCCAGTTAATCAATATTTTACCTGCGTAGAAATATAAAATGGTTACATAAATTAATAATAACGGAATAAGAACAAACTGTGTGAAAAATTTCAGAATTTGTGGGTAGCTACCATCTTTTTCGAGTTGAAAAATTCCATTGTCGTTAAAAATTAGAAAAATGAAAGTGCTTCCTAAAATGGCTAAAAACAGTATGGTTTTAGGGTAAAGATTGTTATTGAAATTGAAGTCAAATAATTTATCTACTGCCAAAATCGCTAAAACAACTCCCAAAACTAAAACGCCCGTAAAAACGCCTGTCAAGAAAATATTGATAAATAAATTTTTATTGAATTGCCAAAAATTAAGTTCTGGTTTTTTATTCAAAAATCCTGAAAATGAAACGAATAAGTGAGATAAAATGACCAGCGCAAAAATCACGAAGCCATTTACTTCTGTAAATTGCTTTTCGGAGTTTGGCAAATAAAAATAAAACCAAACGAGAAATGCAACTCCCAAAATTTCTAAAAGAAAACCTTTGCCAATTCTTTGAGAGAGCATTTTTATACCAAACATCAGCGAAATTCCCAAACATCCAGCAAAAGCTAATTTGGTTACCAAAAATTGATTGTCTTGATGGTCAATTTCTATTGCAACAACCGCAGAAATAGCTGCAATAAGTGCTGTGGTAAGAACCATAGGATATCTTAAAATAATATCATCGGTTTTTCCCCAGATTTCTTTAAATTTTGTAATCATGATGTATGCTTTGAAGCTGGAAAAGGGTGTTCTATTTCATAAACTTCTCACCTATAACATCCATTATCCAACAGAATTATTTTTTCTTTTTCTTTTTCTTCTTTTTGTCTTTGTCCTTTTCTTTTTCAGGAACGGAAAGCTGAACCATTCCTTCATTCATTAAGTCCACTAACAAAGCATTAGGATTATTATCGTAAAAATTCAGAATTAAGTTTTTTAACAGTGTTTTTTTATAATTTTCCTGAGTTACAGAGATTTCATATTTATGAATTCTTCCTTCAGAAACAGGTTTTAGGTAGTTTTTGGTAACCAAATTTTTCAAAAAAGTAGAAACGGTGTTTTGGTGTGGTTTCGGCTCGGGAAAAGCAAGCATAATGTCTTTAAGATAAGTAGGGCCAAGTTTCCAAATAATTTTCATGACTTGTTCTTCGCCAGAAGTCAAGGATTTAAGATTTTCCATATTCTTGAAATTGAATTATAAATGTAGTGAAAAATTTAAGATTATAGAGATGTCTGAATATTAAAATATAAGTAAGCCAAAGAAACCACCGTTCCGATAAATGCTCCCATAATGACTTCTTTTGGAGTGTGTCTTTTCAGAATAATTCTAGAAATGGCAACAAATGATGTAAGAACGAACCAAATAATTCCCAAAATAGGATTCAAAGAAAAGAATAAAGCCGTTACAAAAACATTAAAAGCGGTGTGCATAGAACTTTTGATGAAAAAATTACTGATGTGCATAATCAGCATGAGAATAAACAAGAAAACTATGATGAAAAGCAAATCTGTTCTTTGCTTTGTAAAATACAAAACCCCAGTATAAATAGCAATGACTATAAAATTAAAGAGATAAAGACTGTTTCTCTGTTTTCGATCAGAAACGTCCATGTTATTGTAGTTTCCTTTTTTTACATTCCAGCCAATCCATGAGAAAATAGGAATAACCACTAACGCAATCATCAATAAAATATTGACTAAAGATTCCTCCCAAGTCATTTTTACATAAGCAAAACAAACAAAGAAGATGAGTAGCGAAAAAAGTGGATTGAGTAGGTTAGAAATTACTTTAGAAAGGAAAATAACAGCAGAAAAATTTTTCTTAGACATGGATTTATAAATGTTTTTTCAAAAATATAATATTTAAAGAAACAAATATCATCATTATTTGTGACATAAGTTTTCTTATAAACAAAAGAATTTTACTATTTTTGCATATTATTCAGAAAAATGTTCTTTAAAGGCATTTTAAATTTTGAAAAATCAACAAATTAAAACTTATCAATGAAAGAGTTTTCTAAAGAAGTTTATTTGCAATGGTATGCAGATATGACAATGTGGAGAAGGTTTGAAGACAAATGCCGTTCTCTTTATCTAAAACAAAAAATTAGAGGTTTTTTACACTTATACAATGGCCAAGAAGCTATTCCTGCAGGATTTGCACATGCGATGGATCTTACCAAAGATGCGATGATTACAGCATACAGATGTCACGTTCATCCTATGGCAATGGGAGTAGATCCTAAGAGAATTATGGCTGAATTGTGCGGTAAAGCAACAGGAACTTGTCAAGGACTAGGTGGTTCTATGCACATTTTCTCAAAAGAGCATAGATTCTACGGAGGTCACGGAATTGTAGGTGGTCAGATTCCATTAGGAGCTGGTATTGCATTTGCAGATAAGTATTTTGAAAGAGGTGGAGTTACCATTTGTTTTTTTGGTGATGGAGCTGTAAGACAAGGTGCTTTACACGAAACCTTTAACATGGCAATGAACTGGAAACTTCCAGTAGTTTTCGTAGTAGAAAATAACCAATATGCTATGGGAACATCTGTTTCTAGAACTGCAAACCACGAAGATATCTACAAATTAGGTTTAGGTTACGAAATGCCTTGTATGCCGGTAGATGCTATGGATCCAGAAAAAGTAGCAGAAGTAGCTTACGAAGCTGTAGAAAGAGCAAGAAGAGGAGATGGACCAACTTTCATAGAAGCTAGAACTTACAGATTCAGAGGTCACTCTATGTCAGACGCTGAACCTTATAGAACTAAGGAAGAAGTAGCTCTTAAAAAAGAAGAAGACCCAATCGTTTTAGTTAAAAAAAGAATTTTAGAAAACAAATGGGCTACTGAAGAAGAATTAGAAGCTATCGAAGAAAAATCTAAAATGTTTGTAGAAGAATGCGAAGCTTTTGCAGAAGAATCTCCGTATCCAAGTGCAGAAAAAGTTTATGAATATGTTTATTCTGAACCAAACTATCCATTCTTAGATAAATTAGAAAATTAATTTTAAATTCATTTGAAATTTGAAATTTGAGTTTGAAATTCTTTGAGTTTTAAATCTCGAATCTCGAATCTCGAACCTCAAATCAATATAAAAATTATGGCTGAAGTAATTACAATGCCCAGACTTTCTGATACAATGACCGAGGGAAAAGTATCAAAATGGCATAAAAAAGTAGGTGATACAGTAAAAGAAGGCGATGTTTTAGCCGAAATCGAAACAGATAAAGCCGTTCAAGATTTTGAATCAGAATTTAACGGTACTCTTTTATACATTGGTATAGAAGAAGGAAGTAATTCTCCTGTAGATAGCGTTTTGGCAATTATAGGAAATGCCGGAGAAGATATTTCTGGTTTAGTTCCAGGAGGTAATTCTGCTCCTCAAACAGAAGAAAAGAAAGAAGAAGTTGCAGTTTCTGAACCAGAAGTTTCGGCTGTTTCAGCAGAGATTCCTGCAGGTGTAGAAGTAATTACTATGCCTAGACTTTCTGATACCATGACTGAAGGAAAAGTAGCTAAATGGCACAAAAATGTAGGTGATGATGTAAAAGAAGGTGATATTCTTGCAGAAATTGAGACAGATAAAGCGGTTCAAGATTTTGAATCAGAATTTAAAGGAACGCTTCTTTACCAAGGCGTTTCAGAAGGAAACGCAACGAATGTTGATGAAATTTTAGCTATTATTGGTCCTGCTGGAACAGATGTATCTGCAATTGTTGCAGGTGGCGGTAAACAGCAATCAGCAATCAGCAATCAGCAATCAGCAAACCAAGTTGTAACACCTGTTGAAACTCCAAAAGCAGAAAGCGGAGTGCAGAGTGCAGAAAGCGGAAGAATTAATATCTCTCCTTTAGCTAAAAAAATGGCTTTAGAAAAAGGAATTGATATTTCAACTGTTAAAGGAAGTGGTGATAACGGAAGAATCGTTAAAAAAGATATTGAAAATTATCAACCAAGTGCAGCTCCAGTTCAGCAAACTGCTGCAGTTTCTACAAGCGTAGCTTCTGCTCCTGCTGCTCAAGTGGCTATGAATTTCGTTGCTGGAGAAACTACAGAAACCGTAAACTCTCAAATAAGAAATGTAATTGCAAAAAGACTTTCTGAAAGTAAATTTACTGCACCTCACTACTATTTAATGGTAGAAATCAATATGGACAAAGCTATCGAAGCTAGAAAAGAGCTGAATAGTTTACCAGATACTAAGGTTTCTTTCAATGATATGGTGATTAAAGCCACTGCTTTAGCATTGAGAAAACACCCACAAGTAAATTCTTCTTGGGCAGGTGATAAAATTATTCACCACGGAAATATTAACATAGGTGTAGCAGTTGCAATTCCAGATGGTTTAGTAGTTCCTGTTCTTAAAAATGCAGATTATATGAATTATAATCAAATTTCTGCATCTGTAAAAGACATGGCTTCTAGAGCTAAATCAAAAGGTCTTAAAGCGAATGAAATGGAAGGTTCTACTTTCTCTATCTCTAACCTTGGTATGTTTGGAATCGAAACCTTTACTTCGATTATTAACCAACCGAATTCTTGTATCCTTTCAGTAGGTGCAATTATTGAAAAACCAGTGGTTAAAAACGGTCAAATTGTAGTAGGAAATACTATGAAACTTTCTCTAGCTTGTGATCATAGAGTAGTAGATGGCGCTACAGGTGCACAATTCTTACAGACTCTTAAAACTTATTTAGAAAGTCCGTTGACTATGTTACTGTAAAATTTTACAATTTTATATATTAAAAATCCTTTCAATTTTTTGAAAGGATTTTTTTATTTTGGCGTATCTTGTTGTAAAATCCATTGCAATTCCCAAGTTATTTTATAACTAGACCGTGCTTTTCGCTGCAAATTAAGGAACGAAATTCGCCAATTCCTTTCAAAACATTAAAAATATTATTGGCAATTCCTCATTCATTTACGCTCGCTTCGCTCGCGCCATTTCATTGCGGGATTTACGATACAATCACTTACGCGAAAGTATTTTTTTATTAAATCTTTCATTTTTATTTCTCATTGAAATTATAAAAGCATCCATATTTTAAAAATTTTAAAAAATCTAAAATCTAAAATCTAAAATCTAAAATCAATTTACTATTTTTGAACTATGATTAAAGCGAAAAATATTCACAAATCTTACGGTGATTTAGAAGTTCTAAAAGGAGTAGACTTAGAAATAAAAACAGGCGAAATTGTTTCCATTGTTGGGGAATCAGGAGCTGGTAAATCTACTTTGTTGCACATTCTGGGAACCTTAGATTTGCCTTCTCATATAGATAAATACGGAACTGAATTAACAATTGGTGATCAATCATTCCTAAAAATGAATGACAGGGAAATTTCTAAATTTAGAAATGAAAACATAGGATTCGTATTTCAGCATCACCAGTTATTGCCAGAATTTACAGCTTTAGAAAATGTACTGATTCCAACGAGAATTTCTGGAAAAAACGAAAAAGAATCTATGGACAAAGCATTTCTTTTGTTCGAAGAATTACACATTGCACATAGAATTCAGCACAAACCAAAAGAACTTTCTGGTGGTGAAGCGCAGCGTGTAGCTGTAGCCAGAGCTTTAATCAATTCTCCAAAAATTATTTTTGCAGACGAACCCACTGGGAATTTAGATTCAAAAAATGCAGATGCATTACATCAACTCTTTTTTGATTTAAGAGACAGATACAATCAAACTTTTGTGATTGTAACGCACAATAAAGAACTGGCGGAAAGTACCGATAGAAAATTAGTCATGAAAGACGGACTTATTTTATAAAAGAGCCAAGCAAAAAGTAAAAAGAGTCAAGTTTATCTATAGCTAAAAAAATGTCGATAAAATTCCTTTCTGAAGATGATAGACCAAGAGAAAAATTTCTTTTGAAGGGTAAATCTGCGCTTTCAGATTCAGAATTACTGGCGATTATTTTAGGAAGTGGAAACACAGAAGAATCTGCGGTAGAACTCGCTCAGAAAATTTTGAAAAGTGTAGACAATAATTGGCAGAATCTGAGTTTACTTTCCATAAAAGATTTGATGAAATTCAAAGGAATTGGCGAAGCAAAAGCCATTTCTATTGCTACAGCGCTAGAAATTGGCAGAAGAAAAGCTTCACAAGAAATTCCAGAAAAATTAGTCATCAAAAGTTCGGAACAAGCTTATAAAATACTTTTGCCACATCTTTCCGACCTCAGAACTGAAGAGTTTTGGGTAATTTTCTTGAACCAGAAAAATCAACTGATTAAAAAAACTCAAATTTCAAAAGGTGGAATTTCTGCAACTCATGTAGATGTGAGAGTGCTCTTTAAAGAAGCTTTAGAAAATTTTTCCACGAATATTATCGTGGCGCATAATCATCCAACTGGTGTTCTAAAACCGAGCGAAGCAGATATAAGAATGACTAAAAATATTCAAAATGCTGGCGAAATTTTAGATATTAAATTGCTTGACCATATCATCATTGGCGAAAATTCATTTTACAGTTTCGCAGAAGCAGGTTTATTATGATAAAGCGACTGAAATATGAAGAAATAGATTGGCAGAAATATCAAAATTGTTTAGAGCAGTCTGAACAACACATTTTCTTTGCCGATAAAAAATATTTAGATGCTTTAATTGGTAGAAAATGGGAAATTCTTGTTGATAATGATTACGAAGCAGTAATGCCTATTCCTTTAGCGAAAAAATGGGGATTTACTTTTGTGGTAATGCCTTTGCAAACTCAACAGTTAGGGATTTTTTCAGAAAAAGATACTCCAGAATTGAATGAATCGTTTTTAGCGTTTTTTCAACAACATTATAAGGTGTTTTACTATGCTTTTAATGCCAAAAATGAGTTTAAAACTCTTTTAAAAACTAGAAAAAACTATAAATTATTTGCTGAAGATTATGAAAGTATCAAAAAGAAATATTCTATTCACAGAAGAAGAAACGTAAGGATTACAGATGTTTTGCAGGATAAAATAAAATTTTCAGAAGCCGAAAATCTGAATCATTCTGAATCATTTTTTACTGAAAATGTAATTGGTTTTCCAAATTTTTCTTTGAAAAAACGAGCTTTTGAAAATATGAAAAACTTTTTGAGCCAAAAACTTTTAAAAGTATATGAATTGTATTTTGATGGGGAATTAGCTTCACAAGCTTATCTAATAGAATCTGAAAAAGAAGATTTTTTGGTCAATTTTATTAATGATAAGAAGTTTTCTAAGTATAATCTATCGTCTATTATTCTTGACCAAATTTTCAGAAAAAACATTGAGAAAAAAGATTTTAACTTTCATGGAAGTAATATTTCTGAAATTGCAGAGTTTTATAGGCGTTTTGGAGCGACAGAAGAAAATTACGCTTTCGTAGAAAACTCTAAGATTCAGTTACTTAAATCGTATTTTATTAGACAATAATTATTCCTATCTTTGCAGCCTCAATTTTTCGTAAAATGAATTTTGAAAACATGCTTCCTTATGCTTTTGCATTAATCATTGCGCTCCCAATAATTTTTTTATTGAGACAATTTGTTTTCACCTATATTAATCTGAAAAACAAAGAGTTAAAGATTTTGGCGGTAAAAGCAAATGGAGATTTGAAAATGCAAGCCTACGAAAGAATGACGCTTTTTTTAGAAAGAATAAAACCATCGAATTTAGTGAATAAGTTTGATAAAGACTTAGCGATTCATGAGTTTATTTATCTTTTAGAAAAGAATATTACAGAAGAATTTGAGTATAACAGTTCTCAGCAATTGTATATTTCTAGAAATTCTTGGGAGAATGTTGTTGCATCTAAGAATAATGTGATTCAGTTGATGAGAAAAACTTACGAAAGTCTTAGTAATACTGCAAGTTTACAAGATTTCAAAACCATATTTTTAATGAATTATGTTAATAGCGAAGATTTTATAGCAAACACTATAGAAGATTTAAGAAAAGATGCCATTTTATTATCTTAACTTTGTAAAATTAGAAACAAGTATATTATGATTCCAAATTTTAAAGCACATCCATGGCATGGAATTTCTGCGGGAGATGATGCTCCAAATGTGGTAACTACTTTCATAGAAATAGTTCCAGCAGATACAATTAAGTATGAAGTAGACAAAAAAAGTGGATATTTAAAAGTAGACAGACCACAGAAATTTTCGAATATTATTCCAGCATTGTACGGTTTTATTCCTAGAACGTATTGCCACGAAGAAGTTAAAAAATTAGCGATTAGAGAAGGAGCAGTAGATGTTACAGAAGGTGACCACGATCCATTGGATATTTTAGTGTTAAGTTCACACAATATTCACTCTGGAGGTTTGTTGATGGATGCGATTCCAGTTGGCGGTTTTAAAATGATTGACAAAGGTGAAGCAGATGATAAAATCGTAGCAGTAATGGTAGGAGATCAAGTGTATGGTCACATCAGAGATATTTCTGAATTGCCACAAGCTGAAGTTTTCAGACTAAAACATTACTTCTTAACTTATAAAAATCTTCCTTATGAAGAAGCAACTTGTAGAATAGAAGAAATATACGGAGCTGAACATGCTAAAGAAGTAATTGTAGCTTCACAAAAAGACTATTCTGACAAATTTGGGGGTATTATGTAAAAACCGAAATTTGAGTAAATTTACAAAATCTAGCGAATATTCGCTAGATTTTTTTGTTTTATTTTCAGTACTTTACGATATAAATCATAACTTAAAAAATCTTAAATCTAAATTTGTTTTTTGTGTTATTGTTTTTACTATATTAGTCCCATCAATTGTAAACAAAAATTAATATTCTATGAATTTACTATTTTATTTAGTACCTCTTTTTGGTGTCATAGCCTTACTTTACACCTTCGTTCAAAGTTCTTGGGTAAGTAAGCAACCAGTAGGTAATGACAGAATGAAAACCATTAGTGGTCATATTGCAGATGGAGCGATGGCTTTTCTAAAAGCTGAATATCGTATCCTTACTTATTTTGTAATTGTGGTAGGTATATTATTGGGAATTATGGGATTTAGCAACGCTAATTCTCATTGGAGTATAGGAGTAGCATTTGCTGTAGGAGCTGTTTTTTCGGCTACAGCAGGTTATATAGGAATGAAAATCGCAACGAAATCAAATGTAAGAACAGCAGAAGCGGCTAAAACTTCATTAGCTCAAGCGCTTAAAGTTTCTTTTACCGGAGGTTCTGTAATGGGAATGGGAGTTGCAGGTCTTGCTGTTTTAGGTTTAGGTTCTTTATTCTTAATTATTAAACAAATTTTTGCGCCAGAAGCCAATGTAGATTCCCACGAAATGGAAAGAGCCATCGAAATATTGACTGGTTTTTCTTTAGGAGCAGAATCTATTGCTTTATTTGCAAGAGTTGGTGGTGGTATTTATACCAAAGCAGCAGATGTAGGTGCAGATTTAGTAGGAAAAGTAGAAGCAGGTATTCCTGAAGATGATCCTAGAAATCCAGCTACGATTGCGGATAATGTAGGAGATAATGTGGGAGATGTTGCAGGAATGGGAGCGGATTTATTTGGCTCTTATGTGGCTACTGTTTTAGCAACGATGGTTTTGGGTAGAGAAACTTTATCGGTAGATAATTATGGAGGTTTTGCGCCAATTCTTTTACCAATGCTTATTGCAGGAACCGGAATTGTATTTTCAATTATAGGAACTTTCTTTGTTAAAATTTCTGACAAAACAGAAGATACCACTGCTAAAGTTCAAAAAGCATTAAATATGGGGAACTGGGGAAGTATTATTCTAACAGCGGTTGCTTCTTATTTTTTAGTGAATTTCATTCTTCCTGAAAATATGTCATTAAGAGGTTTTGAGTTCACCAGAATGGGTGTTTTTGGAGCGATTATGGTAGGTTTAGTAGTAGGAACATTGATGTCTATCATTACTGAATATTACACTGCAATGGGAAAAAGACCTGTAACAAGTATTGTGAAACAATCTTCTACAGGACACGCTACTAATATTATTGGTGGACTTTCTGTAGGAATGGAATCTACTTTATTACCTATGATTGTACTTTCTGCGGGAATTTGGGGTTCTTATCTTTGTGCAGGTTTATATGGAGTAGCCATTGCTGCTGCTGGAATGATGGCTACTACTGCTATGCAATTAGCGATTGATGCTTTCGGACCAATTGCAGATAATGCAGGTGGAATTGCAGAAATGAGTGAATTGCCGAAAAGTGTAAGAGAAAAAACAGATATTTTAGATGCAGTAGGAAACACTACTGCAGCCACAGGAAAAGGATTTGCAATTGCTTCAGCGGCACTTACTGCGTTAGCCTTATTTGCAGCATTTGTAAGAATTGCAGGAATTGATGGCATCGATATTTACAAAGCAGATGTTTTATCAGGGCTTTTTATTGGAGCAATGATTCCGTTTATTTTCTCATCATTAGCAATTAATGCAGTAGGAAAAGCGGCTATGGCAATGGTAGAAGAAGTAAGAAGACAGTTCAGAGAAATTCCAGGAATTTTAGAAGGAACTGGGAAACCAGAATATGATAAATGCGTAGCGATTTCTACGGATGCTTCTATCAAAAAAATGTTATTACCAGGTTCTATCGCTATTGTTACGCCATTATTAGTTGGTTTTATTTGGGGGCCTGAAGTTTTAGGAGGATTTTTAGCGGGAGCTACTGCAAGTGGTGTTTTACTAGGAATGTTCCAAAATAACGCTGGTGGAGCTTGGGATAATGCGAAAAAATCTTTTGAAAAAGGAGTTGAAGTAAATGGAGAAACCTATTACAAAGGTTCTGAAATGCACAAAGCTTCAGTAACTGGAGATACAGTAGGTGATCCGTTCAAAGATACTTCTGGTCCTTCTATGAATATTTTAATTAAGTTAATGTCTATTGTTTCTTTGGTTATTGCACCTACATTGGCATCTATGTTTGCCGAAAAAATTGAAAAAGACAGACAACATAAGATAGAAACCATGATTTCTGCCTCTCAAAAGAAATCCGTTTCTATGACTAATTGTAATACTGAATGAATGAAAGAATGTTCCGCTCAAGGAAAAAATTGTAAAACCGAACATTTCCAATGTTATAAATAAAAATCTAACCGTCGTATTTTTTACGGCGGTTTTTTTGAAAAACTTTGTCATTTTAATTTTTAAAATTTCATTTATTTCCCTATTTTTGACCAATGGAAAATTTTATCGTATCCGCAAGAAAATATCGTCCGCAAGAGTTTGACACTGTTGTAGGACAATCTCACGTTACAGATACCTTAGAACACGCCATAGAAAATAGTCAGTTGGCTCAAGCGTTGCTTTTTTGCGGACCGAGAGGTGTAGGAAAGACTACTTGTGCTAGAATTTTGGCTAGAAAAATCAACGAAAAAGATGGTTCTACCTCAGAAGACGGATTTGCGTATAATATCTTTGAATTAGATGCTGCTTCTAATAACTCGGTAGATGATATTAGAGATTTAATAGACCAAGTTCGTTTTGCTCCACAAGTTGGGAAATATAAAATTTATATTATAGACGAGGTTCACATGCTGTCTACAGCAGCATTTAATGCTTTTCTTAAAACATTAGAAGAACCACCAGCTCACGCTATTTTTATTTTAGCAACTACCGAAAAACATAAGATTATTCCTACTATTTTGTCAAGATGTCAGATTTATGATTTCAAAAGAATCACCATCGAAGATATACAGGAACATCTTAGAAAAATTGCAGAAAAAGAAGGAGTAAATTACGAAGATGACGCATTGTTCTTAATTGCTCAAAAAGCAGATGGAGCACTGAGAGATGCACTTTCTATCTTTGATAGACTTACCACTTTTACTCAAAAAAATATTACACTTGCTAAAGCTGCAGAAGTTCTCAATATTCTAGATTACGATCAATATTTGAAAATTGTAGATTTAGCAAAAGAAAATAACATTCCGGGAATCCTTACCGCTTTCAATGATATTGTTAAAAAAGGATTTGACCCACATTTATTTATTGGTGGATTGGGAAGTCATTTCCGTGATTTAATGATGGCACAGAATGCTTCTACACTTGCTCTAATAGAAGTAGGTGAGAACACGAAACAGAAGTTTTCTGAACAGAGCAAAAACTGGAGTGCACAGCAACTCATAGATGCTATAGAAATCTGTAATCATGCAGATATTAATTACAAAAATTCTAAAAATCCAAGATTAACGGTAGAAATCGCTTTGATGCAGTTGGCCAGTCTTACTGCTGCGAAAAGTGATGATAAAAAAAAAAGTTCTTAATTCTAGCGCCACTATTTCGTAAAAAGGAAACCGAAAAGCCAAAAGTAGTTACAGAAAAACCACAAGAAACTTTACCGTCAACTAAAAAAACAGAAGAATCTGTTCCAAAAACTGTTCAAAAAATTACTGAACCAATTGTTAAGAAAACCATTGTTTCAGAATTTAGCATTCTTGCTACGCTCAATAAAAAAGAGGAAGAAGTAGTTGTCACTCCTCAGAAAAAAGAAGAAGATTTACCAGATCATCACTTCACCGAGAAAGATTTACAAACAGAATGGCAAATTTTTCTAAATGATTTATTTATAAAAGACCAAGTCACTTATTTTGCCGTAAATACAGCAAAACTTCATAAAAAAGAAGAAAATGTTGTAGAAATTTTATATCCTTCAGATTTAGTAAAAACTGAGTTTGAGAAAATTCAAGCGCAATTTTTTAATCATTTCAAGAGAAAAGTCAATAACTACAAAATAGAAGTTTCTTACCGAGAAGACAAAAAACTCATCAAAAAACAAGAAACGAAAAGAGATATTTTCCAGAAATATGTAGAAATAAATCCTGTTTTAAAAGATTTAGATGAATTGATGAAGTTAGATTTAAGTTAAAAATTCCATATCATGTTTAGACTATTAGATTTACACAAAGGAGAAGAAAACAAACAAAAAGTTTTAGAAAACGTTAAAGATAATATTTCTTTTTCTGGTTCTAATTTATGGATTCTAATGGCTGCTATTCTTGTAGCATCTGTAGGTCTTAATGTAAATTCTACAGCAGTGGTGATTGGAGCCATGCTTATTTCTCCTTTGATGGGACCTATTGTAGGCGCTGGTTTTGCACTTGGTATTTTTGATTTTGAATTACTGAAAAAATCATTGAAAAACTTGCTTATTGCTACCATTGCGAGTTTATTAGTTTCTACCATCTATTTTTATATTAGTCCTTTCAAAGAAGCTCAATCAGAATTATTAGCCAGAACATCTCCCAACATTTATGATGTGCTTATTGCATTTTTTGGAGGTTTAGCTGGTGTTATTGCAATAACTAGAGTGGAAAAAGGAAATCCTATTCCTGGAGTTGCCATTGCTACAGCTCTTATGCCACCATTATGTACAGCAGGTTTTGGTTTGGCAACAGGTAATTTCAAGTTCTTTTTTGGAGCATTATATCTTTATACAATTAATTGTGTTTTTATTGGGATTTCTACATTTTTGATTGTTAAATTTCTTAAATATCCATCGGTTAAATTTGTAGATTTAAAGGAGAGAAAAAGAGTGCAAAATTTGATAACTCTACTTTCTTTACTGGTTCTTTTGCCAAGTATTTATTTTGCCTATTCATTATATAAAGAACAGGAATTTAGGATTAAAGCAGACCAGTTTATTGAAAAAGAATTTATAGAAAAAGGAAATACTTTAGTTTATAAAAAAATAAATTTTTTAAGCAATCCTAAGAAAATAGAATTGGCTTTCTTAAAGAGAAATTTTACTCAAGATGAAATAAAAAAAATGAACCAAAGTCTTTCAGAAATTGGTCTAAATAATACCGAACTTATTATTAAAGCTAATAATTATCAAAATTTAGAAGTTTTAAAAGGCGATATTCTTAATGAAATCAATAAAAATTCTGAAAGAGATAAAGAATTATTGGCTTTAAAAAGTCAAACTTCATCTTTAGAAAATAACATGCAGTTGCTTAAAGAAGCTCAAGTTTTGTTTCCAACTATAAATGCGATAAATGTTTCTGAACTCAGTTTTGCACAAGGTGATTCATTGGTTGAAAAACCTGTACTTATTTACCAAGCATCAGAAAATCTTACAGATGAAGACCAAATAAAACTGAAAAACTGGATTGAGAAAAGACTCAATAAATCAAATGTAGAAGTGTATAAATAAATTTTAAAGCTTCAAATCATGTAAAAAATACTCAATGAATTTTCATTACAAAAGATTGCTGGTTCCTATTAGGAAAAATTTTATTGTAAGAAATCTACTTTCTTATTTTAAAAATGTATACCAAAGAACCACTTATGCCAATTCTACCCTCAAAAAGCAGTTTTTACAGTTTTTACCCTTTTTATTGGCTTCTTTTATTACTGGTTTTGTAGCATTTTTGTACAGTAAAATATTCACTTTTTCAGAAAAATGGTCTCACGAAATTTTTCATCAGAATAAATTATATATTTTCATCATCACGCCTTTGAGTTTTTTCATTTCTTGGTTTTTAGTCAAAACTTTTGCTAAATATTCTGCAGGAAGCGGAATTCCGCAAGTCATGGCTTCAGTAGAATTGTCAAAACCAAATACACATCATCTTGTTAAAAGATTTCTGAGTTTAAGAATAATCATCATCAAAATTTTAGCAAGTGCTGTAAAAGTTTTTGGTGGAGGAATTGCAGGAAGAGAAGGGCCAACCATACAAATTGCGGGTTCTATTTTTGTGGAAATTCATAAAAGATTGCCAAAATGGTGGGTGCCGATTTCCGAAAAAAATGTAATGATTGCGGGAGCTGCTTCTGGTTTAGCTGCTGCTTTTAACACACCACTTGGCGGAATTATTTTTGCGATTGAAGAATTAGCCAAAACTCATATTAAGTATATTAAATCTCCACTTTTTGTAGCAGTATATGATGTTCTGAAAGAAAAATACATCGAAAAGGTTCTAAATCAAGAAAATATTGAAAAAAAATAAAAACAAATAGTCGTAATTTTCTATATTTGAAAAATATTTCAAAAAAGAACATAATTGAACACGCTTATTGCGTGTTCTGTATTTTATAAAAGTTGTAAGAATCACGAAGTATGAATTTAAAAGATTTACAAAACGATTGGATTAATGAGTTCCCAAAACCATTAATTATAGCAGGACCTTGTAGTGCAGAATCAGAAGCACAAATGATGGAAACTGCACAAAGATTGAAAGATAGTGGTGCAGAAGTTCCCGTTTTTAGAGCAGGAATTTGGAAGCCAAGAACCAAACCAAATGGTTTCGAAGGAGTAGGAGTTATCGGTCTTAATTGGCTTAAAAAAGTAAAAGACGAGTTTGGTTTCAAAACAGCAACTGAAGTTGCCAATGCACATCACGTTTATGCAGCTCTAGAAGCAGATGTAGATATTCTTTGGATTGGAGCGCGTTCTACCGTAAATCCTTTTACCGTTCAAGAAATTGCTGTGGCATTAAAAGGAACCAATAAACCTGTTTTGGTGAAGAATCCGGTAAATCCAGATTTAGCACTTTGGATTGGTGCTTTAGAAAGACTTTTAGGTCAAGATGTGAAAAACTTAGGCGTCATTCACAGAGGATTTTCATCTTATCAAAAAACAAAATATAGAAATTTACCCAATTGGCAAATCGCATTAGATTTTAAACACCAATTTCCGAATATCCCAATGTTTGTAGACCCTTCTCACATTTGTGGTAGAAGAGATTTGCTTTCAGATGTTACTCAGGAAGCATTTAACGTAGGTTACGAAGGAGCGATGGTAGAATCTCACTGCAATCCAGATGCAGCTTGGAGTGATGCAGCTCAACAAATTACGCCAGAAGTTTTGGCAGAAATGTTAGGAAATCTACAAATCAGAAACTCAGATATTTCAGGATTTGATGAAGAAATGGGCAAACACAGAGCTTTAATTTCTGATATTGACTTCCAATTAATAGAATTATTATCAAACAGAATGAAAATTTCTGAAAAAATTGGAGCGTTGAAGAAAGAGAATAACATCGCGATTTTCCAGCCAGACCGTTGGAAAGTGATTGCAGAATATGCCTCTGCAAGAGCCGAAGAATCTGGAATGAGCAAAGATTTTATAGAAAAAGTTTTCAAAGCGATTCACGAAGAATCCATTGAAGTTCAAAACAATATCATGATTAATAAATAACAAGAAAACACGCTGAAAAGCGTGTTTTTTTATTGCGAGAAGATTTCGTAAATTGCACAAAAGAAATTAGTTTTGAAAGGACTCATCACAAAATCTACAGGAAGTTGGTATCAAGTTTTAGATTTGGAAACTAGGCAAGTTTTCGAAGCGAGAATTCGTGGGAAATTTAAACTGATCAAAACCAGACTCACCAATCCTTTGGCTGTGGGTGATTTTGTAGAATTTCAATTGGAGCAAGATGATATTGCGTGGATTACCAAAATAGAACCTCGCAAAAATTATCTTATCAGAAAATCCGTGAATTTATCTAAAGAAGCGCACATTATTGCGAGCAATTTAGATTTGGCGTGTATTATTTTTACCTTGCAATCTCCAGAAACATCTTTAGGTTTTTTAGACCGATTTTTGGCGTGTTGCGAAGCGTATAATATTCCCGTTCTCATTCTTTTTAACAAAATAGATTTATTGAATTTCGAAGAAGTAGAATTGGTTGAGGAATTACAAGCCATGTACGAAAATTTGGGTTATCAAACGTTGCAAGTTTCTTCTGCTGAAAAACTGAATTTAGATAAACTTCAAGAGATTTTAAAAGATAAAACTTGCGTTTTCTTCGGTCATTCTGGAGCTGGAAAATCTACTTTGGCAAATGCACTTCAACCTGATTTGAATTTGAAAACCAACGAAATTTCTGAAACGCATAATAAAGGAAAGCACACCACTACTTTTGCTCAAATGCATTTTTGGCATTTTGGAGGTGCTGTAATAGACACACCTGGAGTTCGAGAATTTGCAATGATAGACGTAGAAAAAGAAGAAATTCAACATTATTTCCCGGAAATTTTTGAGAAAGGAAGAGAGTGTAAATTCCATAATTGTAAACATATCAATGAGCCAAAATGTGCTGTTTTAGAGGCTTTAGAAACTGGCGAAATCTTGGAAAGCAGATATATCACTTATCTTAAATTGATGGAAGAAGCGGAGGAACAAAATCAAATGTAAAATTTGATGTTACCGTTCCATAGGAACGAAATGTGTGTAAAAAATTTATTGTAAATTTTTAGCGTTCCGTAGGAACGCAATGTTTTTTATAATGAGTTTTCAATTAAATGTTTTCAGAAAATTTGTTATAGATTTTATTGATAATCAGTATCTTTACATAGAAAAAGATTTTTTATTATCTTTGCATTACCAAACATAGAATAGATTAATGACGAACCCGTTATTTTACGCTAAAATATTGCTTTTCGGAGAGTACGGAATCATAGAAGATTCTCAAGGATTAACCTTACCGTATAGTTTCTACAAAGGCACGCTTAAATTTTCTGAAAATCAATCTGATTTCGAGAAAAAATCAAACGAATCTCTATCTAAATACGCTCAATATTTATCTGAATTAAATCTTCCTGAAGCTTTTAAAATTAATGTAGAAGCCTTCAAAAAAGATATCGAAAAAGGATTATTTTTTGATTCTAATATTCCGCAAGGTTATGGAGTAGGAAGTTCTGGAGCTTTGGTGGCAGCTATTTTCGAAAAATATTCTTTCATTAAATACAATCCGGAAGAGATTTCTAAAAATCAGTTAAAAGATTTGAAAAAAGTTTTCGGAGAATTAGAGTCTTATTTTCATGGTAAATCTTCGGGAATTGACCCATTGATTTGCTATATGAACCTTCCTATTCTCATTGAAAACAAAGAAAGCGTAGACAAAGTTTCTATTCCAAAAGAAGAAGCTGGAAAAGGTGCAATTTTCTTAATAGATTCTGGTTCTGTAGGAGAAACTGGACCGATGGTTCAAATTTTCTTCGAAAAATTGAAAAATGAAGGTTTCAGAAAAACGTTGAAAGAAGAATTTATTAAGTATAATAATGCTTGTATTGATACTTTCTTGAACAAAGAGATGACGCCGTTTTTCAAACACTTGAAAGACCTTTCTAAATGGGCTTATGTTCATTTTAAACCGATGATTCCTACCAATCTTTACAATGCTTGGAAAAAAGGTCTTGATACCAATGCTTATTACTTAAAACTCTGCGGTAGTGGAGGCGGCGGTTATATTCTTGGTTTTGCCAAAGACTACGAAAAAGCAGACAAAATGCTAGAAGGCTTCAACAAAGAAGTGATTTATAGATTTTAAGATTTTTATAAAGAAGTCTGAAATTTTCAAATTTTTTCTCTGAAATCTGACATCTAAAATCTCAAATCTAATGAGTAACAATCCCATTCTTCATCGTTTATCTCAATTGGTGAGTTTGCTTTTAGGAGCGAGGATTTTTGTATTGGCATTGTTTACATTTACGTTGTATGTTTCTACTTTTTTTCTTTTTAACCAAGAAGAAAGTCTCAGAAAATTTGTTTTCGATTATAAAGTTCACGGAATTATTCTCTGTGCGATGCTGAGTATTGCAGCAGGCGGAATTATCAACCGCTTTTATGACAAAGAAAAAGACGAAGTAGAAAAGCCTTTTAGAAGCAGATTACAAAGTTTCTTGAAAGAAAAATATTTTCTGTACAGTTATGTTATTCTCAATATTTTTTCATTGGGAATTTCCGCGGTTCTTTCATGGAGAATTCTTGTTTTTTTCTTGATTTATCAATTTATCATTTGGTTTTACAGTCATAAACTGAGCAAAATGCTCATTATTAATAATCTTACTTTTGTGAGTTTAACATTGTATCCTTTTTTTGGATTATTGGTTTATTACAAGCATTTCTCGTACAAATTATTTTTAATGGCAGCGTTTTTATTTTTAATTATGTTAACCATTGATTTGATTAAAGATGTCTTGACGAGTAATGTAGATAGAGTTTTTGGCTATAATACGATTGCCAATGTTTTTGGAAAAAAAGTAAGTTATATTGTCATCGGATTTGTGATTTTTGCGAATGTTTTGGTTTCTATTTTATTGCTTTTCTTCATCCCGAAAACCAATTATATGTTAGGTTACTTTTCATTAAGTATTCTTTTTTTCGTAATGATGAGTTTTCCTATTCTTACCTTTCAAAAATCTAAATTATTTTGGGTAATCAATTTCTTTAGAATTTGGGTTTTTATTGGCGTAATTTTTATGCTTTTGAATGGCATTTTTGAGAGATTTTAAAGCGTTAAAATTCATCAAGACACTTCCAACAATCATCATCCAACAAAAATTCACTATCTTTGCAAAAATTTATTATTTATGAGCAGAGAAAGAAATTCAGGAAAAAGTAACAATAGAAATTCTGAGAGGAGACCTTCCTCACCTAAAAGCTCAAAACCTTCATTTGATAAACCAAAGAGAACCAGAGGAACTGACACCCCGAAAAGAGGTGGCGAGAAAACTTTTGATTCTAGAGAGAAATATGTAAAAGGTGATTTGAAATTAAGCAAAAAGCCTTTCAAAAAATTCGAAAAAGACGAAGACAAAGCAAAATCTTTCGTTCAAAAAAGACGTCTAGAAAAATTAGCAAAGTCTGAGAACAAAGAAACCATTCGTTTAAATAAATACATTGCCAATTCTGGAATTTGTAGCAGAAGAGAAGCAGATGAATTAATTGCTCAAGGTTTGGTAGAAGTAAATGGTAAAGTAATCACAGAATTAGGTTACCAAGTAAAGAAAACAGATAGAGTAGTTTTTGACGGACAAAGAATTACACCAGAAAAACCAGTGTATGTTTTGCTAAATAAACCAAAAGGTTATATTTCTACAACCAAGGACGAAAAAATGCGCAAAACCGTAATGGATTTAGTAGCAAATGCGTCGCCTTATCGTTTATTTCCTGTTGGTAGACTAGACAGAAGTACTACTGGAGTTATTTTATTGACGAATGATGGACACATGACTAAAAAATTGACGCATCCATCATTTAACATAAAAAAAATCTATCACGTAACGCTTGATAGAAAAATTTCTAAAGAAGATATGCAAGCTATTGCAGACGGAATTAGACTAGAAGAAGGTATAGCAGAAGTAGATGCGATTTCCTACATCGATGGAAAACCTAAAAATGAGGTGGGAATAGAAATTCACATTGGTTGGAATAGAGTAGTGCGTAGAATTTTCCAGAAAATGGGCTACGAAGTAAAAGCGCTAGATAGAGTAATGTTTGCAGGGCTTACCAAGAAAAATGTAAAACGAGGCTACTGGCGAATTCTTACAGATTTAGAAGTTAACAATCTGAAAATGTTGTAAGAAAGTAAAGAAATTATAGAGCGTTTTATAACGCTCTTTTTTATTGTTTTGCGTTAAAAAAAAGTGAGAAAATCTTTACACAATCTTTCAGACGTAAACGAAATTATCAATAGAATACATCTTCTACATGAGAATTCTCCTAGAAAATGGGGAAGCATGAATGTCTCACAAATGATGGTGCATTGTGCTAAAATTCTAGAAGTTCCCAATAAAAATTTGCAACTGAGACATCCTCATTTTCTAATTCGGCTTATTGGTGTAGTAACCAAGTACGAGCTCAGAATTTTCAATAACGGAATACCGCATAATATGCCCACTTTCGATGAAGTTGTTGTGAAAGAATCCTGTGATTTTCTAGAAAGTAAAAAATATTTATTGGCAACTTTAGATGAATATGTTTGGAATGCATCACAAAATAATTTACCCAAAACTCACCAATTATTCGGGAAAATGACGAAATTTGACTGGGGGTTTTTAGAGTATAAACATCTTCATCATCATTTAAAACAATTTAATGTATGAGTATTTTTAACAATATATTTGGCGGAAATTCTAATGGTTCTTCTTTGAAAGAGTTTTGGAATAAAATCGAGTCCTCAGAAGATTTAGAAGCCGCAATCGAAGCATCAAAACTAGGAAAAGTAGTGATTTTCAAACATTCTACCAGATGCATTATTAGCAAAACAGTTCTTAGAAATTTTGAAAAACAAATAGAATCAGAATCTGTTGACTTGCCAAAATTTTATTATTTAGATTTATTAAACCATCGCGATATTTCTAATGAAATTGCCCAAAAATTTTCTGTGGTTCATCAGAGTCCACAAATTGTAGTCATAGAAAACGGTCAAGTTATTCATCATGCTTCACATGATAATATTGATTTAAGTCTTATCTTAGCATTATAAAATCAAAACAATTGGAAAATTTTCAATTTCAAATTTCTAGATTACTTGATGCTCCTATAGAAATTGTGCAATTTTGTAGTGAGAAAATCAAAGTAAAAAATGTGCAAAAAGGCGAGTTTTTCTTACAACCTGGCGAAGTATGTAATGATACATTTTTTGTGAATAAAGGCTTACTAAGAATGTACAGTATTGACAAAAACGGAAAAGAACATATCTTGCATTTTGCTCCCGAAAACTGGATTTTAGTAGACCGAAGTAGTCTTTATCTTAATCAACCTTCAGATTATTACATAGATGCGGTAGAACCTTCAGAAGTTTTGGTGCTTTCGCCAGAATATTTTGATTTTTTAGCGGAAAATCAACCTTCAGTTATTGCAAAACAGAATGTTTTATTGCACAAACATATAAGCAGTCTACAAAAAAGAATTACGCAATTATTAGGTGCAACAGCCGAAGAAAGATATGTAGATTTTTTGAAGACTTATCCTAATATTTTTGAAAGAGTTCCACAATGGATGGTGGCGTCTTATCTAGGAATTACTCCAGAAAGTTTGAGCCGTGTGAGAAAAGAATTGGTAAAAAGAAGATAGCAAAAAATATAAAGACTTTCATTTTTAGTAAGGAGCAAAAATATTATAATGAAAAAAATAGCAATATATTTATCCCTCTTCATTTCATTTTTATTGAAATCACAATCCTTTGATGTAGTTCCGCTTGGCATTTATGGTGGCGAAAAAGAAGACAATTTATCATCTTATTTGGTGTCTGTGTCGGGTAAGAATCAATTCTTATGTTTAGATGCCGGAACCATCAATTCTGGAATTAACAAAGCCATAGAAAATAAAACTTTTAATACAGATGAAGCCACGGTTTTGAAAGATTATATCAAAGCTTATTTTGTTTCTCACGGTCATCTAGATCACGTTTCGGGCTTAATTATCAATTCTCCAGCAGATAGTAAAAAGAATATTTATGTAATTCCTTTTGTTAAAAATATTTTGTTGAATCAATATTTTACCAACGAAGTTTGGGCTAATTTCAGTGATGAAGGAGCTGGTGCAATTGGGAAATATCACCTCAATTCGGTAGAACCACAGAAAATTTTTGAAATTCCCGAAACTGAATTTAAAGCCCAATTTTTTGAGTTGAGCCATACCAAAACACACTTGAGTTCTGCAATTTTAATCAATCATCAAGGTAATTATTTGCTTTATTTGGGAGACACAGGTGCAGATAGAGTAGAGCAAAGTAAAAAATTAGAGAATCTTTGGGAAAACATAGCTCCTTTGGTTAAAAATAAGTCTTTGAAAGCAATTTTGATAGAAGTTTCTTTCCCGAATTCTCAGAAAGAAAATCTTTTGTTTGGTCATTTAACACCGAATCTATTAAACGAAGAATTGTCTAAACTAGCTCAGTTGGTAGGAAAAGAACATTTAAAAGGTTTAAATATTGTCATTACTCACCGAAAACCTACAGGTAAAAATCCAGAAATAATTGCCGAAGAACTAAGAAAAAACAATCCTTTTCAGGTCAATTTAGTATTTCCAGAACAAGGAGTAAAACTTAGCTTTTAGCTTCGAAATATGATTTTTTTAGGTATTGAAAATAATTCTTGTTTAGTGTTCCTTTTTGTTATAACTTAGATTAGTAGCAAACTATAAAACACAACATGATGGAACTTAAAGAAATTATCAAAGGATTTGAGTTATTTGACTCTGGAGACAAGGTAGGTCACATAGAATTTTCTGAGATGGATGGTATATTAAAAATTACACATACAGAAGTTCGTGAAAAATATATTGGCAAAGGTTTTGGTAGAAAATTAGTAATGGCAGCGGTAGAACACGCTAAAAAACATAATTTTAAGATTAGACCACTCTGTGCCGCAGCTGCACAAATTCTAAAAAAAGATCAGTTTTTAGATGTTTTAGCCTAAAAAATTAAGGAACTTCGCCGTGATGCGAAGTTCCTTTTTTATAAATTCATTTCTGGTACATTTTCATCTATGATGAGTTTTCCTGCGGTAGCGTTTTTAATGTCTTGTACAGAAACTCCAGGAGCTCTTTCTAAGCAATGAAATGCGCCGTCTTTTATTTCGTAAACGCCTAATTCTGTAACAATTTTTTTAATACATTTCACTCCAGTTAAAGGCAAAGTACATTCTGGTAAAAGTTTACTTTCGCCATGCTTGTTCACTTGTTGCATCGCTACGATGATATTTTTCGCCGAAGCCACTAAATCCATTGCGCCACCCATTCCTTTTACCATTTTACCAGGGATTTTCCAATTGGCTATGTCTCCATTTTCAGAAACTTCCATTGCGCCAAGAATTGTTAAATCTACTTTTTGAGCTCTAATCATTCCAAAACTTGTTGCGCCATCAAAAATAGATGCTCCTTTTAATAATGTAACGGTTTGTTTTCCTGCATTAATAAGGTCTGCATCTTCTTCGCCTTCATAAGGAAAAGGTCCCATTCCTAGAATTCCGTTTTCAGATTGTAGCACTACATTAAAACCTTCAGGAATATAATTAGCCACCAAAGTTGGTATCCCAATTCCAAGATTTACATATGTGTTGTTTTGTATTTCTCTTGCAATTCTCATTGCAATTTGTTCTTTTGTTAAAGCCATATTTTAATATTTTAACACATGAGTCACATTAGATTATAGATAAAATTGATGAAAACTAGAACATATAAGGTTTTGAAAATTAAAGATTTTCAACTGATGTGTTCTTTAAAAATTCTTATTTGTTTTCAACTTTTTTTAAAATCTAATGTGTTTATTATTTTTTTGGTCTTACAGTTCTCTGCTCAATTCGTTTTTCATAATTTTCGCCTTGGAAAATTCTATGAACATAAATTCCTGGAGTGTGAATTTGGTCTGGATCTAGCTCTCCAGCTTCTACCAATTCTTCTACTTCTGCTATGGTAATTTTACCAGCCATCGCCATCATTGGATTAAAATTTCTAGCGGTAGAACGATAAATGAGATTTCCTGCAGTATCACCTTTCCAAGCTTTTACAATCGCGAAATCTGCGTCAAAAGCATATTCTAACAAATAATCTTTTCCATTAAAATTTCTCACTTCTTTTCCTTCGGCAACTTCTGTTCCTACACCAGCTGGAGTGAAAATTGCGGGCATTCCGTAACCTGCAGCCATACAGCGAGTTGCTAAAGTTCCTTGAGGAATCAACTCAACTTCTAATTCTCCAGAAAGCAATTGACGCTCAAATTCAGCATTTTCGCCCACGTATGAAGAAATCATTTTCTTGATTTGCTTTTTTTGCAATAATAAACCCAACCCGAAATCATCTACACCAGCATTATTAGAAATACAAGTAAGGTTTTTAACTCCTTTTTTTACGAGTTCGGCGATAGAATTTTCAGGAATTCCGCATAAACCGAAACCTCCGAACATAATGGTAGCGCCGTCTTGAATATCAGCACAAGCTTCTGTTACGTTTTTTACTGTTTTGTTAATCATTAGATTTTTCTTTTGCTCTAAAATACAATTTTTTTGAAATCTAAAATAAAAAAAGCTTCCAAGTTCTAATTCCTTGAAAGCGTGATGTTATCATGAATTTTGGTTAAAAATATTTTAAACTCATGTTTGGTTTTATTTGAAGCAATGTTTCATAAATGAGTTTAATAACATTGGCAACATCTTCTTTGGCAACCATTTCTACTGTAGTGTGCATGTATCTTAATGGTAGAGAAATCAGTGCAGAAGGAACACCTCCGTTAGAAAATGCAAAAGAATCTGTATCCGTTCCTGTTGCTCTGCTTAAAGCGTTTCTCTGGAAAGGAATTTTCTTTTTCTTTGCGGTATCTGTGATTAAATCTCTGATGATGTGATGAACAGAAGGAGCATACGCAATTACTGGTCCGTCTCCACATTTCATGTGACCTTCTTTTTTCTTTTCAATGTGTGGAGTAGTGGTGTCATGTGTAACGTCTGTAACGATAGCGATATTTGGTTTTATAGTTTGTGCAATCATTGTTGCTCCATATAAACCCACTTCTTCTTGCACAGAATTGGTGATATATAATCCGAAAGGTAGTTTCTTTTTGTTTTCTTTTAAAAGTCTCGCTACTTCTGCAATCATAAATCCGCCCATTCTGTTGTCTAGCGCTCTACAAACGAAATAACGGTCGTTGAGTTCAAAAAATTCATCTGGATAAGTAATCATGCAACCTACATAAATTCCTAATTTTTCAACTTCTTCCTTAGATATACAACCGCAATCAATGAAAATATTTTCAATTTTCGGAATTGGTTCATGAGGATTTGCGCTTCTGGTGTGAATAGCAGGCCAACCGAAAACTCCTTTTACAATGCCTTTTTCTCCGTGAATGTGTACCGTTTTAGAAGGAGCAATCATTTGGTCTGAACCTCCGTTTCTAATTACGTAAATCATTCCATCATCCGAAATGTAATTTACGTACCAAGAAATTTCGTCGGCATGAGCTTCTATCACTACTTTGAATTCCGCTTCTGGATTGATAATTCCGTAGCAAGTTCCATAGTGGTCTACTCTTATTTCGTCTACATAAGGCTTAATATAATCTGCCCAAATTTTTTGCCCATTTTGCTCAAAACCAGTTGGCGAAGCAGTGTTCAAATATTTTTCTAAAAATTTTAAAGATTTATTTTCAAATTTCATATAAAGGAACGATTTTTGTGATACTTAAAATTAAATTTTAATTCAGGTAAAAATAATGAAATTTCAGAACATTTTCACCATATTTCTTTTGTTTTTTAGCTTATCATTTCAGGCTCAACAAGATACTATAAAAATAGAATTGAAAGCACTAAAAGATGTTCCAAAAGAAAAACTTCAAAAAGATGATTTTGGGAATGTTTTTTATTACGACGAAAAGCAAAAAGCTAGAATTTACGAAATCAACGGAGAAAAAGTAGTGGTGATGGATGAGTTGCTTCTCATGCAAAGACCACATTTTAATAATCAACTTGACCGTAATTTCTATTATTTTCTCAATAAAAAATTGAATAGAGTTTATCCTTATTTCATTACAGCTTTAGAGCAATACAGAGATATTCAAGATGAACTTTCTAAAATAGATGATGATAAAAAAAGAGCTTACATCAGAAAAAGGCAAGAAGAGCTCGCCAATCAATATGAAACCCAATTAAGGGATTTGACGACTACAGAAGGTAGAATTTTTGCCAAATTAATGCACCGAGCTACTGGAAAAACAGTGTACGAAATCATTAAAGAATTACGTGGAAACTGGAGTGCTTTTTGGTGGAATGTAAAAGGAAATATTGCAGATATAGACATTAAAGAACCTTATGATCCGCATGCTAATAGACAAGATGCTTTTGTAGAATCTCTTTTGTACTCTAACTGGAATTTAGGATATTTGCAGCCTTATGAAGGATACAGAGATTTTAAAACAAAAAAATAACATGAAATTTTTATTCAAACTATTATTTACGGTAAGCATTTTATTTTCAGCAGAAGCTTACTCATGGGGAATTATTGGGCATAGAACCATTGCAGAAATTGCAGAAAATCACATTTCTAATAAATCTAAGCGTAAACTTAAAAAGATTATCGGAAAACAAAATCTAGCTTATATTGCCAATTGGCCAGATTTTGTAAAATCTGACACGTTGAATACCTATAAAGAAACAGAAGTTTGGCATTATGTGAATGTAAAACCCAACCAGAATTTTACAGAATTTGAGAAGTCTTTAAAAGAACTTAGTACTCCCAACCTTTACAATCAAATTATTAAGCAAAAAGAAATTATCGCTAATAAAAATTCATCAAAAAATGAAAAAATTGTAGCGCTTAAGTTTTTGGTTCATTTAATGGGAGATTTACATCAACCAATGCACGTAGGAAGAGCTGAAGATTTAGGAGGAAATTTAATCCAGTTAACTTTCAATAGAGATCAAACGAATTTACATAGTTTATGGGATACTAAATTGGTAGATTATCAAAGATATTCATATAAAGAGTTTGCTAAAGTGCTAGATTATAAATCTAAAGAGGAAATCCAAAAAATACAAAGCGGAACTCTTGAAAATTGGTTGTTTGATAGTTACACGAAAGCCAACAGAATTTACACGCAGACCAAACCAAATGGCGTATACAGTTATGATTATAATTATAAATTTTCAGGATTGTTAGAAGAACAATTATTAGCAGGTGGATTAAGACTGGCTAAAGTTTTAGACGAAATACTACAATAATTTTTCTTTCAGTTTCTGAAATACAATTTGATCAATAGGCAATTCTAATGGGTTTTCTTCATGTAAGGAAATCCATTTTATTTTTTCTATACTTTCATCTAAAATCTGCAATTCGTCAAGGTTTAAAATATCTACCTTATAATATATAGTAAGCAATTGCTCGTTTTCTCTAAATCTAGAAACCAAAAAATCTTCTTGAGTGTAAAAATGTTCTACAACATTTATTTTTAGGTTAAGTTCTTCTGCAAATTCTCTGTGAAGACATTCTAAAATTCCTTCGCCAAATTCTAAACCACCACCAGGTAATTTGATTAGTTTTTGTCCTGCATAATCTTCATCTAGAGCCATTATTTCTTGATTTTCATTGATGTAAATGGCGTAAACTCTTATGTTAATTTTATCTATCATGTTTTGTTTTTTTTATTTATTGGCTCTTTTTACTTTTAACTTGGTTCTTTCAAAACGGCATTAATCATTTCGCGTTTTCCTTTTGGACCTTCTAATTTAGTAACTTCGAAATTAAGTTCCTTCAGAATTCTTCTCACACTTCCTTTTGAAGAATAAGTGGTGAGTAGTCCACCATCTTTCATTTTGCTTTTTACGATTTCAAATAGCGGTTTTTCCCACAAATCTGGTTGAACTTTTGCACCGAAACAATCATAATACACCAGGTTAATTGCAGGTAAATTTATCTCTTTTATCTTGAAAAAATCCAAATTGTATTTAGTAAAGAAAAAGTTTGGCAAAATTTCATGTGTTTTATTCCATTCTAATTCATGGATTTTTTGATAGATTTCTTGCGCATTTTCGAATGTAAAATGCTTTGCATAGTTCAATTCTAAGATTTCTTCATTATTTACGGGATATTTTTCGATTGTAAAATAGTGAAAAACATGATTTTTATCATTTTTCAAATATTCATTAATTGTGACTAAAGCATTAAGACCTGTGCCAAATCCCATCTCTAAAATGTTGATTTCGTAATCATAAACATTTTTTAATCCATTTTTTATAAATACATGTTCTGCTTCTTGGATGGCTCCATTGTGAGAATGATAGCATTCGTTTAAATCACTGATATACAATGTTTTACTTCCGTCTAATGTGGTTTTTATTTCTCTTTTCAAAGTAATTTTTTTCAAAAATAAATTAAAATTTTGATATTTAAAAAATTATATTAAATTTGTAAAAACTCAATTAAAATTTTTAAAATGATAATTCAAAAAACTTCAAACTCAAGAATTGGGGAATTCGACCCAGAAAACATTGGATTTGGTACAGTATTTATAGATCATATGATTGTATGTGAGTACGAAAATGGAAAATGGGGTGAAGTAAGGCTTATGCCATATGGTCCGCTACCTTTTACACCAGCGATGATGGGCGTAAATTATGGGCAAGCTTGTTTTGAAGGAATGAAGGCTTATAAAGATAAAGATGGTGAAGTGTATCTTTTCCGTCCTGAGAAAAATTTCGAAAGAATTAATAAGTCAGCAAAGCGTCTAGCAATGCCAGAAATCACTGAAGAAATGTTTATCGGTGGTTTAAAAGCATTAGTAGATATGGATAGAAATTGGATTCCTTATGGAGAAGGAAAATCACTATACATTAGACCTCTAATTTTTGCAACAGAAGAAGCTCTAAAAGCAAGAATTGCTAATAAATATATGTTTGCGATTGTTGCAACTCCAGTGCAAAGTTATTACACAGAGCCAGTTTCTGTAAAAATTTCAGATTTTTATTCTAGAGCTGCAAGTGGTGGTGTAGGTTCTGCTAAAGCTGCAGGAAATTACGCTGCTTCATTTTATCCTACAAAATTAGCTGCAGAAGAAGGTTATGAGCAAATCATCTGGACAGATGATGCTACTCACAAATATTTCGAAGAAAGTGGTACAATGAATGTTTTTGTAAGAATAAAAGATACTATTTACACACCGCCAACTTCAGAAAAAATTCTAGATGGAGTTACTAGAGATAGTTTCCTTCAACTAGCAAAACACAATGGCATTGACGTAAAAGTAGAGCCAGTAGAAGTTGCTAAAGTTCTAGAAGCGCATTCAAAAGGTGAGTTAATTGAAGTTTGGGGAGTAGGAACTGCCGTAGTAACTAGCGTTTTCAAGGCTCTTGGTTATAAAGACCAAAAATTAACTTTACCAGAACTTTCAGAAGAAGAAAGTTTCGCGTTAACTCTTAAAAAAGCATTGGTGGATATTCAAACCAATAAAGCTGAAGATCCTTTTGGATGGAGAGTAAAAGTAGAAAAGCATATTTTAGAAACTGCTTAGAAATAAGACTTTAAATATTTTAAACCGAGGAAATCTTTTCTCGGTTTTTTCGTTGTTATTTATTGAGTAATTAGTATTTTCGCAGTCAATATGAAAAAGGTAGTTTTCATTTCATTATTATCACTTTTGTCTTGTGTTAAAAATTCACCAGCTCATCCTCCAGTTGGCGGTGTTTTATCACAAGATGACTTAAATGTGTCTAAAAATAGAGCTAAAAGTCTCAATTTATTAGAAAGAAAACAAATTCAGGATTGGATAGACCAGCAAGACAAAAAATTCTATTCTACAGGACTGAATTATTGGACGGACATTAGTGATTTTGAATCTAGAACTAAGAAAAAAGATGGTGAATTGGTTTCGTATGAATATGATTTATATGATTTTAACCAAGAAAAACTATACGAAAAACCTAACCAAAATATAGATGCTCCATTAGGGAAATTTGAAGAGCTAAAAGCAGTAGAAGATGCGGTTCGTTATATGAAAAAAGGAGAACAAGCTACACTTTTGGTACCTTCAGTTTTGGCTTTTGGAACGTATGGGGATGACGAAAAAATCCCAAATGACATGCCTTTAATCATTAAAATTAAAATTTTGTAAAACCATAAAATGAAAAAAATAATTTTATTAACTATTGCAATTATTACTTTAATTAATTGTACTCCAATTTATAAAAAAATGAATATAGACAAAGATTTTTACAACGGTCTTCAAGACGGTGTTTATGCTAAAATGGAAACTTCTAAAGGCGAATTGATTATCCAATTTTTTGATCAAGATGCGCCAGTTACAGTAGCTAATTTCGTAGGTCTTGCACAAGGAACTATTGAAAATAAAGCAAAAGCAAAAGGAGTTCCTTATTATGATGGAATTGTTTTCCACAGAGTGATTAAAAATTTTATGATTCAAGGAGGTGATCCTCAAGGAACAGGAATGGGAGATCCGGGTTATAAATTTGATGACGAAAAAAATGACCTAAAACACGATGGAAAAGGTTATCTTTCTATGGCGAACTCTGGACCTAATACGAATGGCTCTCAGTTTTTCATTACACAAGTTCCTACGCCTTGGTTAGACGGAAGACATACTATTTTTGGTAAAGTAATTAAAGGAGAAGATGTAATTGATGCAATTGCTAATTCTGAAACTGGTGCTCAAGACAGACCAAAAGAAGAAATTAAAATTGTAAAAGTGACTGTTTTCACTAAAGGTGATGCTTACGAAAAATATGATGCTGCTAAAATCTTCAACGAAGGGAAAGCAAAAATCCAAGAAAACAATAAAGCTTACATCGCTAAACAAGAAGCAGAGGCTGCTAAAAAATTAGAAGATTTAAAAGCAGGAATGACTACCACAGCTTCTGGTTTACTATATAAAATCACAAAATCTAATCCAGAAGGTAAATCTCCAAAAGCTGGAGACATGGTTTCTGTACACTACGCTGGTAAATTAACAAACGGACAAGAATTTGATAATTCTTTCAAAAGAGGTGAACCAATTGAGATTCCAATCGGTGTTGGTCAAGTAATCAAAGGTTGGGATGAAGGAATCCAACTTCTAAAAGAAGGAGAAGCGGCTACTTTATTAATTCCATCTGAATTAGGTTACGGAACAAGAGGAGCAGGAGGTGTAATTCCACCAAATGCTTGGTTAATCTTCGATGTAGAATTGGTGAAGGTAAAATAATATTACTTCCAATATATTTAAGAAAAACGCGCTATTTAGCGCGTTTTTTTATTTTCTTTTTTAACTATTATTGAAAAAAAAATAGACAAAAGTCTTTTTATTTTAGACAGAAGTCTTATATTTGTGTAAATATTTATGAGATGAAAAAGAATAAATTATATACGCAAGAAGAAAAAGAAGTGCAACTTGAACAAGAAACTACTGCTTTCTATGGTACTTCAGTAGGTTTTACTTCTATTGATGACAGAAGCGTCTTTGCTATTATAGATTCTATTAATAAAGGGATTTCTTTTACTGCTTTTGAAAATATTATAAAAAAATACAGTTTTACGCTCCAAAATTGGGCGGAGTTTTTACATATTTCTAATAAAACCTTATCACGCTACCAAAAAGAATCAAAAACGTTTAATGCTTTGCAATCAGAGCGTATTATGCAAATAGAAATTTTACACAGTAAAGGCGAAGAAGTTTTCGGCAGTAGAGAGAATTTTTCTACTTGGCTAGAAACAGAAAACCTTGCTCTAGGAAACATTATACCAAGGGATTTGCTTAAAAATTCTTTTGGAATTAATTTATTAATGGATGAATTGGTTAGAATTGAGCACGGTGTTTTAGCTTAATGCAGGATAAAGTAATGATTGTTTTTAGACTTTCAAAAGCACAATTTGCCAATGATTTATCTGGAAAAGGAGCTGAATTGGTTGGAGGAAGGTGGAATAGCAGAGGAAATGCTATGCTGTATACTTCTCAAAGTATTGCGCTTTGCGTTACAGAAATTGCAGTTCATGTTCCGCTTGGGATTTTACCAAAAGATTTTCAATTGGTACATATTGAAGTTCCTGATGAAGATTTTTTAGAATTGAAAAGATTACCAAAAGATTGGCAAACATTTCCGCACTCTAATTCTACTCAAATGTTAGGAGATAAATTTCTGAAAGAGCAAAAATTTTTGGTACTGAAAGTTCCTTCTGCTACGGTTCAAGGTGAATTTAATTATTTGATAAATCCGAGACATAAAAATTTTAATCAAATTAAAATTCTTAAAATAGATAGTTTTAGTTTTGATGAAAGGCTGTTTAGAAGATGATAAGTTTTTCACCACAAGTCTTGCAATATCTTGCATCTTCATCATTTTCACTATTGCCACATCTGTCGCAAAGTCTTGTTTTGGCCATTTTTCTTCTCATTTCAGAGGTTACAATTCCTGTAGGAACAGCAATGATGCTATAACCGCATAACATTAAAATGACGGATAAAAATTTTCCTAAAGGAGTAACTGGAGAAATATCACCATAACCCACTGTAGTAATGGTTACAACTGCCCAATAAATAGACGTAGGAATGTCTATAAATCCGTTATTTCCGTTTTCTATAACAAACATCAGTGAACCAATTATAGTCACTAGAATCATTATGAAAAGAAGGAAAATATAAATTTTTCTAGAACTATTTTTTAGTGCTTGAACAATGTATTGGCCGTCATTCATGTAATCTAATAAATTGAGAACTCTAAAAATTCTTAGCATTCTCAAGAGTCTAATCATAGAAAGAAACTTGGTAAATGGGAAAAATAAGCTCAAGAAAAACGGAAGAAGTGATAAAAAATCTATAATTCCTAAAAAACTGAAAATATAATCTTTCTTGTTTTTAACCACAGAAATTCTCAGAATATATTCTATCGTAAATGCAATGGTAATGAGCCATTCTAGGCTTACCAAAAGAGAATGATAATGTTCATCCAATAGCGTCCTAAATAAAAAAATAAGAAGGAATTAAAGTAACTCAAAGTATCTTTGAGGTTGTACAACAAAAAAACCTTCTTATGGATTCAAAATTAACATTATTTTCCCAAATCATTTCAAAAATAGACCGAGTAATTTTCAAAAAAATAGTCAAAGAAAAAAA